>JACQYB010000001.1 GCA_016208415.1 Betaproteobacteria bacterium
ATCGAGCAACTCATTGAGGCCATCCATGCCTTTACCGCTGCCTACAACGAAAGGGCGGCACCGTTCGTCTGGCGCAAACGAGAGGTTCGGGGGTCGCAGCTTCGAAATACTATTGTTAATTTACGCAATTAAACACTAGCGTCGCTCCACCCACCACATCATGCTCACGGCCGCCAGCAGGAACAACAGACTGGGCGTGATGGCGCTGAAGAACGGCACCCAGCTGTTGATGATACCCAAGCTGGAAAACAGGCCGTTGAGCATGTGGAAGGCAATGCCCAGCATGATGCCGGCGAATACCCGTACGCTCACCCCGCCCATGCGGTCCTGCTGGTAGGCGAAGGGCAGAGCCAGCGCCATCATCACCAGTGCCGCGAGGGGATAGATCAGCTTCTTCCACAGGGCGATCTCGTAGCGTTCGGTCTTCTGGCGGTTGTCGCTCAGATGCCGGATGTACGCCCACAGCTTGGTCACCGACATGCGCTCCGGCACCACCAGCAGCACGCTGACGATGTCGGGATTGAGCGCGGACTTCCAGCGCAACTCCGGAATCTGCTCCAGCCTGGCCGTATCGCCCGAAAAGCCCGTGCGTACCACACCCTTGAGGCGCCAGTGGTCCGGCGCTTCGAACACACCCTCGGCCGCTTCGCTGATGGCGCGCAATTCGTACCGGTCGTCGAACTCGTAGATGCGCACGCCCTGCAGCCGCGCGTCGGGCAGCACGTTGCGCACGTTGAGGAAGGTGCGCTCATCCTTCACCCACAGGCCGGACCGGAACTCCTGCCCCACCACCGCGCTCATGGATTTCAGCCGCAACCCCTGGGCCGTGCGCTCGGCGGGCGGGGCGACGAACTCGCCGATGACGAAGGTGAGCAGTACGAAGGGAATCCCGATGCGCGCCAGCGTGCCCAGCATCGCCGCGGTGGACAGGCCGGAGGCCCGCAGCACGGTGATCTCCGAATGGCGCGCCAGCGTGGTCAGCGCATAGAGCGTGCCGATGAGCGCGGCAATCGGGAACAACTCGTAGGCCCGCCCGGGCAGCGTCAGGGTCACGAACAGCAGCGCGTGCTGGAGCTTGTAGCCGCCCTTGCCCAGATCCTCCAGCTCATGCACCAGATCGAAGAAGGCGAACAGCGCGAGGAAGGCCACCAGCACCAGGACGGTGCCGGCATAGACCTCGCGGGCGAGATAGCGCTGGAAGACCTTCATTGTCGTCCGGCCGACTGGCGCGCGGCGCCGCCCAGGCGCCACCACGACACGGCGAAGATGCGCCGGTAGAACAACAGGATGAGCAGCGCAAACATCACCACATGCACCAGCCACACCCCGATCTCGAAGCGCATCCGCCCCTGGATCACCCACGCCTGGGAGATACTGATGAGGTTGCTGTAGGTCATGTAGGTCAGCAGCGCCAGGATGAGATTGTTGGTGCGCCCGGCGCGCGGATTGACGAAGGACAGCGGAATCGCCAGCAGCGCCAGGTTCAGCGCCGACAGCGGAATCCCCAGCCGCCACACCAACTCGCCTTTGGCGGCACTGCTCGGGTCGTCCATGAGATCCCACATCGACAGGTACTTGGGCGAGGTCTCCACACCGCGGGATTCCCGCGTCTCGACGCGCACGGCGTAGCGGTCGAATTCCATCACGCGGTATTCGGCCGTCCCGGGCATGCCCTCGTAGCGACGGCCCTCCTCCAGCACCAGAAACCGGTCGCCGTTGGGCATGAACTCCTGGAACCCCTGGCTGGCCACCATCACGCCGACGCGCCCATGCTGGGAGGAGCTGACGAAGATGTTGCGCACCAGCTTCTCCTCGCCCTTCACCGCCTCGACGAAAAACACGCGCTCGGCGTTGCTGGACTCGCGGAAGGTGCCCGGCACCACCTGGGACACATCGTCACGGGTGTTCATGCGCTGGCGGTAGTCGGCGCTCTTCTGCATGGCCCAGGGGCCGAGGAACAGCGACAGCAGTGCGATCACCGTCACCATCGGCAGCGCGAACAGCATCACCGGCCGCACCCAGGCCGTCAGCGGCACGCCGGAGGAAAACCACACCACCATCTCGGAATCGCGGTAGCTGCGCCCGAGTGTCAGCAGGATGGCGATGAACAGTGTCAGCGACAGCAGGATGGGAAGGTAGTTGAGCGCGCCGAAGCCCAGCAGCGCCACCACCGCCTCGGAGGCCAGCTTGCCGCCGGCCGCCTGTCCCAGTAGCCGGATGAGCTGCGTGGTCAGCAAAATGGCGAACAGCGCCACGAACACCGCGAACGCAAGGTTGGCTATCTCGCGCCTTACCGCGCGCTGAAAGATCATCGGGGCTTTTGACTTGCGTCGAACAGATTGCGGATAATCGGCCGGTTCAAGACAGATACCTGAGATCTTCCGAGGAGAGGCTCGTGCAATTTAGCATAAAAACCGGCGCCCCCGAGAAACAGCGCAGTGCCTGCCTGGTGGTGGGCGTATTCGAGCCCCGCACACTATCGGCACCCGCCGCGGCCCTGGACGGCGCCGCCGGCGGCCTGCTGACCCGCATCCTGGAACGCGGCGACATGGACGGGCGCGCCGGCTCCACCCTGCTGCTGCTCGACGTCCCGGGCACCCCGGCCGAGCGCGTGCTGCTGCTGGGGCTGGGCAAGGAAGCGGAATTCGGCGACAAGGCCTACCGCGAAGCCGTCGCCAATGTCATGCGCGCCATGCGCGACACCGGCGCGGCCGATGCCCTGGTCACCCTTACCGCCCTGTCCGCGGGCAAGCGCGACCTGCGCTGGCGCGTGCGACAGGCGGCCATGGTGGCGCAGGATGCGCTGTTCCGCGCCGACCAGCTCAAGTCCAAGAAGGACGAGCGCCAGCCGGCGCTGGCGAGCATTGCCTTCGCCGTCGACGTGGCCGGGGACGCACCCGCCGCCGAAGACGCCCTGGCCCAGGGCCAGGCCATCGCCTCGGGCATGGCGCTCACCAAGGAACTGGCCAACCTGCCGGCCAACATCTGCACTCCCACCTACCTGGGCGAACAGGCGCTTCAGCTTGCCAGGGCCCACAAGCTCAAGTGCGAGGTGCTCGACCGCGAGGCCATGGAGAAGCTCGGCATGGGTTCGCTGCTTTCCGTGGCGCGCGGTTCCCACCAGCCGCCGCGCTTCATCGTGCTGCAGTACAAGGGCGGCAAGGCCAAGGACAAGCCCGTGGTGCTGGTGGGCAAGGGCATCACCTTCGATACCGGCGGCATCTCCATCAAGCCGGCGGCCGAAATGGACGAGATGAAATACGACATGTCCGGCGCCGCCAGCGTGCTGGGCACGTTCAAGGCTTGTGCGCTGATGGGCCTGCCGCTCAACGTCGTGGGCATCAGCCCCACCACCGAGAACATGCCAGACGGCTCGGCCAGCCGCCCCGGCGACATCGTCACGTCCATGTCCGGCCAGACCATCGAGATCCTCAACACCGATGCCGAAGGCCGCCTCATCCTGTGCGACGCGCTGACCTACGCCGAACGCTTCAACCCGGACTGCGTGGTGGATATCGCCACCCTCACCGGCGCCTGCGTCATCGCCCTGGGCCACGTGGCCACCGGCCTGCTGGCCAATGACGACGCCCTGGCCGAGGAACTGGCGGCCGGCGGTCAGCAAGCCTGGGACCGCGCCTGGCGCATGCCGCTGTGGGACGACTACCAGGAACAGCTCAAGAGCAACTTTGCAGACATGGCCAACATCGGCGGGCGCCCCGCCGGCACCGTGACGGCGGCCTGCTTCCTGTCGCGCTTCACCGGCAAGTACCGCTGGGCCCACCTGGACATCGCCGGCACGGCCTGGCGTTCCGGCAAGGAGAAGGGCGCCACGGGACGTCCGGTGCCATTGTTGACCCATTTCCTGCTGGGGCGGGCCAAGCGCCTGTAGGTTCCGGGAGCATGACCGAAGTCGATTTCTACCACGACGCACGCGACAAGCTGGCCGCGGCGGCGCAGATCATCGCGGCGCAATGCCAGGCCGGCCGGCGCATACTGGTGTTCGCGACGTCTGACGAGGTGGCACGGAGAATCGACCGCATGATGTGGATCCAGCCCGCCACCGGCTTCCTCCCCCACTGCGCCGCCGACTCCCGGTGGGCGGGAGAAACACCGGTGGTCATCGCGCGCAATCTGGATGACCTCTCCCATGATGACGTGCTGGTCAACCTGGACGGCGACCTGCCCCCCGGATTCGCCCGCTTCGCCCGCCTCATCGAAGTGGTGGGCCAGGACGAAGCCGACCGTGCTCCGGCGCGCGCGCGCTTCCGGTTCTACCGGGACCGTGGCTACGCCGTGACCCCCCACGACCTGTCGCGGACCTGATGCCATGAGCAGTGACAAGGAAGACCTTCTCTCCCGCGCCGACGCCCTCATGATCTCCAGCCGCATCCAGGAGGCCATCAGCGCGCGTCTGCAAAACGAATTCGAAGCCCGCGTCGAGTCGGAGGTGAGCGCACGGGCCGAGCGGGCGGTAGCGGCGCGCCTGGAAGCCGCTGTGCAGGAGCGGCTTGCCGCCGAGTTGCCGCACCAGGTGGCGACAAGGGTGTCCGAGAACATGGCGGAACTGGCCGACGCGCTCGAGGCCCGGTTTGACGACCGGGTTCGCGCCGCCGTGGATGCGCGCCTGCAGGAGGAATCGCGCCGGCTGCAAACCGAGGCGGCGCTGCGCACCGACGTCCACCTGGCGGAACTGGAAGCCGGGCTGGCCGAGCGGGTGCGGCAGGCGGCCGAACTCGAAGCGCTGGACATCTCCGCCCGCCTCGCCGCGGAAGCGGCCCGCAAGACGGAGGAAACCACCGCTGCGCTGGAAGCCGACTTCTCCCGCCGCGTGGCCGAGGTCGTCGAACGCGACGTCGCCGAGCGCACCGCGCAACTCGATGCACAGATGGACGAGCGCGTCGGACGCGCCGCCGCCGAGCGCGTGGCCCTGGTCTCCGACGCCTTCAAGGACCATGCCGCCCAGACGCTGGAAGACTGGGTGGCCTGCGAACTGCCCCAGCTCGTGGCGCGCGAACTCGAAGACATCGCCGACCGCATCGTCCAGCGCGCCACCCTCGAACTGCGCGAGTCCCTGCTGCGCCAACTCGACAGCTTCGACCCCGCCGCCGTACCCGCCGAAGACCCCGCCCCGCCCGCTTCCTGAGCGCCCAGGCGCGGACCCCTTGGCGCCGCGGCGCCGGCCCCGTCCCCCGGCGAGCTTCCGTATAATCTGCGCTTTTGCGCCGTAGCCGTGCCCATGGAGCTTGCCAAGAGTTTCGAACCCGCCGACATCGAGCGCCGCTGGTACCCGCAATGGGAATCCAGCGCCTACTTCAGGGCCGGCCTCGACCGCACCAAGTCGGACAACTTCTGCATCCTGCTGCCCCCGCCCAACGTCACGGGCACGCTGCACATGGGCCATGGCTTCAACCAGACGCTCATGGACGCCCTCACCCGCTACCACCGCATGCGCGGCGCCAACACCCTGTGGCAGCCCGGCACCGACCACGCCGGCATCGCCACCCAGATCGTGGTGGAGCGGCAGCTCGACGCCCAGGGCATCTCGCGCCGCGACCTGGGCCGCGACAGGTTCCTGGAGAAGGTGTGGGAGTGGAAGGAATACTCCGGCGGCACCATCACGCGCCAGATGCGCCGCCTGGGCACCTCGCCGGACTGGTCGCGCGAGCGCTTCACCATGGACGGGGGGCTGTCGAAGACCGTCACCGAGACCTTCGTGCGCCTCTATCGCCAGGGCCTGATCGACCGCGGCAAGCGCCTGGTGAATTGGGACCCGGTGCTGCAGACCGCCGTTTCCGACCTGGAAGTGGTGAGCGAGGAGGAAGAGGGCAGGCTCTGGCACCTGCGCTACCCCCTGGCCGACGGCAGCGGCCACCTGGTGGTGGCCACCACCCGGCCCGAGACCATGCTCGGCGACACCGCCGTGGCGGTGCATCCCGAGGACGAGCGTTACCGCCACCTCATCGGCCGGCAGGTGCGCCTGCCGCTCACGGATCGCCTCATCCCCGTCATCGCCGACGACTACGTGGACCCGGCCTTCGGCACCGGCTGCGTCAAGATCACCCCGGCCCACGACTTCAACGACTGGCAGGTGGGCCTGCGCCACGGGCTGGAAGCCATCAACGTCCTGACCCTGGACGGGCGCATCAACCACAACGCCCCCCTCCACTACCGCAATCTGGACCGCTTCGAAGCCCGCGACCGGGTGGTGCACGATCTGGAGGAGCAAGGCCTGCTGGAGTCCGTGAAGCCCCACAAGCTCATGGTTCCCCGGGGGGATCGCACCGGCGTGGTCATCGAGCCCATGCTCACCGACCAGTGGTACGTGGACCTCACCCGCCGCGAACAGCCCGACGGGCGCCCCGGCGGCTGGAGCGCCATCACCGCCCCGGCCCTGGAGGCCGTGGCCGGCGGCGAAATCCGCTTCTACCCCGAGAACTGGGTCAACACCTACAACCAGTGGCTCAACAACATCCAGGACTGGTGCATCTCGCGCCAGCTCTGGTGGGGCCACCAGATCCCCGCCTGGTACGGCGAGGCTGGCCAGGTGTGGGTGGCCCACGACGAGGCGGAGGCCCGCGCCCTGGCCGCCGCCGACGGCTACACCGGCGCGCTGCGCCGCGACGAGGACGTGCTGGACACCTGGTACTCCTCCGCCCTGTGGCCCTTCTCCACCCTGGACTGGACGCCCGAATACCCGCAGCAGTCCAACGACGCGCTGGACCTCTACCTGCCCTCCACGGTGCTGGTCACCGGCTTCGACATCATCTTCTTCTGGGTGGCGCGCATGGTGATGATGACGAGGCTCGTCACCGGCAAGATCCCCTTCCGGCACGTCTATGTCCACGGCCTGATCCGCGACGCCGAAGGCCAGAAGATGAGCAAGTCCAAGGGCAACGTGCTGGACCCCATCGACCTCATCGACGGCATCGCCCTGGACGAGCTGGTGAAGAAGCGCACCTTCGGGCTCATGAACCCGAAGCAGGCGCAGCAGATCGAGAAGCGCACCCGCCGCGAATTCCCCGACGGCATCCCCGCCTTCGGCACCGACGCCCTGCGCTTCACCTTCGCCAGCCTGGCCAGCCCCGGGCGCGACATCAAGTTCGACCTCAAGCGCTGCGAGGGCTACCGCAACTTCTGCAACAAGCTGTGGAATGCCACCCGTTTCGTGCTCATGAACTGCGAAGGCCAGGACTGCGGCCTGCCCCGGCCGGGCGTCGATCCCTGCGCGCAGAACCAGCTCGCCTTCTCGCCCGCCGACCGCTGGATCGTCTCCCAGTGGCAGCGGGTGGAAGCCGAGGTGGAACGGCACTTCGCCGACTACCGCTTCGACCTGCTGGCCCGCGCCGTCTATGAATTCATCTGGGACGAGTTCTGCGACTGGTACCTGGAACTGGCCAAGGTGCAGTTGTCCGGCACCGCCCACCCCGACGGCGCCGGCGACGACCCTGAGTCCGCGGCGCGCCACGCCCGCGGCACCCGCCGCACCCTGGTGCGCGTGCTGGAGACCACCCTGCGCCTGGCCCACCCGCTCATGCCCTTCATCACCGAGGAATTGTGGCAGGCGGTGGCCCCGGTGGCCGGCGTGCTCCGGCAGGACGGCGAGGCGCCGGCGAAGGACGCCCCGCCCACCATCATGCTGCGGCCCTACCCGGCCTCCCAGCCCAACAAGATCGATGAAGCCTCCGAAGGCTGGGTGCGCTTCCTCAAGGACCTCACCAATGCCTGCCGCAGCCTGCGCGGCGAGATGAACCTGCCGCCCGGCCAGCGCGTACCCCTGCTGGTGGAAGGCAGCGCCGCGCGCGTCAACGCCGTGGCGCCCTACGTGCGCGCCCTGGCGCGGCTGGAGAGCGTGCAGGCGGTGGAGCACCTGCCCGCGGCCGACGCCCCGGTGGCGGTGGCGGGCAACTGCCGCCTCATGCTGCACATCCAGGTGGACGTGGCCGCCGAGCGGGAGCGCCTGGGCAAGGAAATCGCCCGGCTGGAGGCCGAGATCGGCCGCGCGCAGGCCAAGCTCGGCAATGCCGGCTTCGTGGAGCGTGCTCCCGCCGCCGTGGTAGCTCAGGAGCGCGCGCGGCTGACCGGATTCACTGCCACGCTGGAGAAGCTGGTGGGGCAGCAGGCGCGGCTGAAGTAACCGCACGCCGAATGACGGGTCGATCCAGCACGACCGGCGCAACCGGCAGCACTTCCACGGCGCGGCCCACGCCGTGGATGGACCTTTTCACCGGAATCGGGAGCGGTCGAACGGGTCGTTCGACACCCCTCAAAGGAGCTTGACCAGAGTGGCCACGATGCCCACGGCGACCACCATCATGCCGCCGAGGCGAATCACAAGCCTGTATTCCAGTTCCTTCAGGCGCTCGTCCAAGTATCGCCGGCTGACGAGTTGCTCGTCGACCAGATCCGCGATCATGCGCGTCTGCGCCTCGGCCTGCTCTTCGGTGAAGCCCACCGCCCTGAGTTTCTTGACGCTCTCGTGTGTATCGAAGGGAATTGCGTGGCCCATGGGGTACCTCCGCGGGCGAGCATACCATAGGGGCGTTGTCGACCTCACGCGATGCCGATGACACATCCCGCCCCAGTCCTGCCCCTCGGCCACTACCGCGCCGTCGGCGTCGCCCGCACCCCCATCGCCCTGCCTGAGTTCTGCGGATTCGCCTGGCGCGGCCTGTTCGGCCATGCCCTGAAACGCAGCGTGTGCACCACCCGCCGCGCCGAATGCGCCGGCTGCCTGCTCCACGCCACCTGCCTCTACCCCACCGTCTTCGAGACCGCACCGCCCGCCCATGCCGCGAAGATGCGCCGCTACCGCAGCGTCCCGCATCCCTACGTGCTGCGGCCGGCGCCCGATGCACCGCGCCTCACCGGGCCGGGCGAGGCGATCGATGTCGAACTGGTGCTGGTGGGCGAGGTGAATCGCCACCTGCCGGTGTTCATCCATGCCTTCCACATTGCCGGAGACCTGGGCATCGGCCCCGGTCACGGCCGCTTCGAACTCAGCGAGTGGCAGCAACACGGCGCCGGCGGCTGGACGACCCTGTGGCGCCAGGGCGAGACGCCCCGTCCGGCGGACATCTCCACCCCCGTGGTGCCGGCACCACCCGCGGCGATCCGCATGCATTTCGATACGCCGCTGCGCCTCAAGCGCGACGAAGACCTCGTCACCCCAGATACCTTCGCCTTCCACGACCTGGCGCGCAACCTGTTGCGGCGCGTCTCCATGCTCAGCTACTTCCACACCGACACGCCCTACGAGACCGATTTCGCCGCCCTCACCCGGCGCGCCCGGGACGTGGCCCTCACCGAAAAGAACCTGCGCTGGCTGGATCTGAGGCGCTATTCCAATCGGCAGGAGACGGCCATGCAGATGGGCGGACTCGTCGGCGAGATCGCGCTGGAGACCGCGCAACTGGGAGAACTATGGCCGCTGCTGTGGATCGGGCAGTGGGTCCACGCGGGGAAGGGAGCGGTGATGGGATTGGGGCGGTACCGGGTCAAAGCAGTCAGCGCGGCACCGGCTCCGTGATCGCGCAGCGCCGGCACACTTCCAGCGGGCCGGTCGATCATGGCAAACCTCGCGCGCCACAATACACCTCAGGAGGTGGATCAGTATGCGCACCAATATCGTCCTCGATGACGAACTCATCCATGAAGCCCTGGCGCTCAGTCATATCAAGACCAAGCGGGAGCTTGTGGAACTGGCCCTGCGGGAAGTCGTGGCATTTCGCAAGCGGCTGGACGTGCGGGAACTGAAGGGAATGGGTGGCATTCGAGGACTACGACTACAAGAGCCTGCGCGCCGGCAAGGGCGAAGCTTGATGTACCTGGCCAACACGTGCACGGCTTTGCGGCAGCGGCATTTCCTGGAATGAGCCGTTCTCCTTCCCATTCATCCGATGCTACACTTGGCTAACCAAGGCCATACGGGAGTTGGTGACATGCAGGTCAATATGCTGGACGCCAAGAACCGGCTCTCCAGCCTCGTGGCGGCGGCCGAAAAGGGCGAGCCGGTCATCCTGGCGCGCAATGGCGTCGCGGTCGCCAGGATCGTCAAGTACGAGCCGCCGCGCGTGCAGCCGCCCGGCCTCTGGAAAGGCAGGTGCGAGTTCGCTCCGGACTGGGATTCCCCCGAAACCAACCAGGAAGTCGAAAAGCTCCTTCTCGCCGACGATGCGTCTGCTGCTTGATACGTGCATCGTCTACGACTGGCTCATGGGAACCGTCGCCGACGAAAAGGTGGCGGACCTCATCCAGACCACGGGCGCCATGGCGAGCGCCCTGGCGGTGTGGGAAATGGCGATCAAGCATGCTTTGGGCAAGATGCCGCTGCCGGCGTCGGCTTCCATCGTCGCGGACATTGAATCCCAGGGCTTCGAGTGGCTGTACGTCTCACCGGCGCACGCCGAGCATGTCCTCCATCTACCCGCCGTGCACAAGGATCCCTTCGATCGCCTGCTGATCGCGCAAGCATTCGTCGAGGGCATGCAGATCGTCACCTATGACGAGGTGTTCGTGCCCTATGGCGTCCCGGTGCTGCTTGCGCGCAAGGCGCAGGGCTGACGCACGGGAGGCCGGCCCGCCGAGCGGCTCGATGGTTCCTTCGAACGGAACCGTGGGCCACATGCTGGAAGCCATGGAGCGCATTCGCCGATACATGGATAGCGGAGCTGATCATGGACAACACCGCCACGGCTGCCGCGTAGTTGGTGCAGCATGACGGGGGGGCTTCAACTTGCCTCGTGGACAGCGTTCCTGGAATCGAACAGCCTCGCGATCGCAACCGTCGGTAGCCACAACGTGAGGGGCCTGTCGGGGAACGACTCGAACTCGAATTGGCGGCAAAAGGCCTGCTCACGCTCATGCTTGGCGTCGACGACCATCCCGGCCATGCCGATCGCCTCTGACATCCGGAGACCCCGGTAGAGCGCGTCCAGCAGGAGCAGTTTCCCCAACCCGCCGCCCTGGCTGTGACTATCGACCGCCAGACGCGCCAGCCGGGCGACCGGTACCGGGAAATTCGGCAATCTCTTCTGAAATCGAACGGGCAACTGATCCTTGCTGATCGCCGACATGGCGAGGCTGTAATAGCCACGAATCCTGTCGCCCTCGGCGGCAACGTAAGTACGGCTGATCTTCGACTCGGCGTGCTGCCGCGCGTAGCGCCGCAGATACTCGTCAAGAGCAGCCTCCCCGCAGGAGAAGCGACGCCGGTCGTGATGGGGTGCGAGTGGCTCGATGGCTCCTTCGAACGGCACCATCAACCACCTTGGCGCTGACGCCAGGTCAGGTAGTCTTGGGCTGCCGCTTCCAGTTTCGGGCGCGGTTTGTCGGTTTCATCCAGGGCCGTGAAGAACGCCTCCCAGTCGCGGGAAGTCAGCGTCAGTGTCTCGCTCTCGGACAGAACCTGCTTCGCCCGTTCCTGGGCCGCGCCCAGCAGGAAGGCGCTCAGGGAGACACCCGTTGAGGCGGCGGCGCGAACGATCAGTTCCTTCACTTCTGGGGAAGTACGCAGGTCGATACGCTCGTAGGCGGGGGCGGTGGTGGGCATGGGTGGTCTCGAAATGACGCCGTAAATTGTACGGAACAATTTTACGCCGCGCGATCGACATGCACAACGATTCCGTATTGGTTACGTACGCGTGTGCATGGAAATCATGCTTAGACCAGCAAGAATCGGCCACAGGCAACCGTCCCTCCAATAGGTTGAGCGTGCGGACCGCAAATACCGCGCGGTACTTTAAGGCGAAACGCTGGGCAACGGCGCACCTGCGCCCGGTCACCCAAGCACATCCCCCTCATCGAGCCCGACCTCCCGCCCTTCGAAGCCCTGGAACCCGCGCTCCTGGAACGGTAGCCTGTGATCCGAAATGCTTCAGATCCGCACCTGGTCCTGGCCACCTGCGCCGGCAGGCCGTCGATGATCTCGTCGTCTTCGCCCCATCATCGTCCGCCCTGATGCAAAGTGCTCCACAATTTGTGTGCACATTTCCGGCAAGGCTGCCCATGCAAACCTTCAGTATCCACGATCTTCGCGAACGTTCCGGCGAACTGACCCGCGAGGCCGAGGCGGGCCATCTGTTCTTGGTCACCCGGCACGCGGTCAGCCGCTGTTCGTCAGCGTGCCATTCGACGAGACGCTGTTGCGTACCGGCGTGCACGTGGCGCTGGCGGTCAATCTGTTCAAGTCCGGCGATCTGTCTTCGGGCAAGGCCGCGCAACTGGCGCGCATGCCGAGAGCGGCCTTCCTCGCCTATGTCAGCCCTCTGGGCATTCCCGTGGTGGATTACCCGCCCGAGGAACTGAAAGGGGAGTTCGCCAACTTCGCCCGATGAAGGCCGTGGTCGTGGCCGATGCAGGGCCGCTTATCGCCCTGGCCAAATGCGACCGCATGGATTTGCTGCGGCACGTGTTCGATGCCGTCCACATCCCGAAAGCCGTGCTGCGCGAGGCCATGGCGGACGCCCTGTGGCCCGGTGCACAAACCGTCGCGGCGTACGTCCGGGAATCCGCGCAGGTGCACGCCGACCGGGACCACGAGTTCTTCCGCGACCTGCGCCCGGTGCTGGATACGGGCGAAGCCCAGGCGTTGAGCCTGGCGCGAGCACTGGGCTGCGGCGTACTGATGGACGAACGCCGGGGACGCTCCGTGCCACAGCGGCCCGGAATCCCGGTCTTCGTGTGCTGGGCGTGCTGCTCGAAGCGAAGCGCATCGGTCACCTCGCGGCGCTACGCCCGGTCATCGAGCTGCTCCTGGCGGCGGATTATCGGTTGTCTCAGGCGCTGGTCTCGGTGGTGTTGCTGCGCGCGGGGGAGTAGCACCCGTGGGGGTCGCCGCCTGGATCGAGGCGGCAGGCCATGGTTGTTCGACTCGTTTCCTGGGTCCAGGGCCGTGCGCGTCCCACATCTTGTCCGCCACGCCCATCACCCTGCCCTCCGCGCGGCTTCCATGTCGGCGATGCGCCGGTTGGATGCCTCGACGAACGCGAGCGCATCATCGATGGCCGCCTCGGCCTGCGCCGTGGTCTTGGCCACCTGCGCCAGCAGGCCGTCGATGAACTCGTCGTCTTCGTCTTGCCGATAGGCGGCCGCGGCCCGCCGCAGGAACTCGCTGGTGGACACGCCGGCGCTCTTCGCTTTTTCCATGATCGCCAGTTTTTCATCGGAGGAGACGAGGAGGGGGATGCGTTCGGTCACAGGGGTCATGGAGAATCTTTGTGGTCATGCGCAGGACACGCGCGTCCTAGGCCAGGCCAGGATGTGGAAACGGGTAATGCGCCCAACGCCGCTGGCGGCCATGAGGCCCCGGATTCACATCACCCGGCTGGATCTGCCGCGAGGACAAACGCTTGAGCCCTTATCTGCCGGCGCCCGAAGTGCTCATCATGGCAATGATGACATCGTTGAGCGCCCGGCCGCGGAAGTTTGCGACGATGGCGTTCCGCGCACCATCCACCTTGGCCATCATGGGAACCGGGATCGCCCCGGGGGCGGCATAGACGATGAGGGCATCGGAATCCTTCTTCCTTCGGAGGATCTCTTCGATCTCGCTCCCCCAGTCGCCCCAATGCACCAAGTAAATGCTCGCCTTCTCGGACTTGCCGATGTCGCCAGACAGGGCAATGTCGATGATGTTCGCGCCGTCGATGAGCCCGGAGTCCGTGAGCAGGGCACTCAGGCTTCCTAAGTGGTCGCCCTTTGCAAAGAGCGCGATCTTGCGCTTGGCCAGTCCCTTTCCCAGCCGGAGAACCACGGGGAGTATGCCCTTGGCCCAAAGCCAGACGCAGGCAACGGCCCCGGCGACGGCGATGATCGTCCCGACATCCCCCAGCACCGACAGCACTGTTCTCGCTGCTCCAAACAAATCAGACATCGCGCCGCTCCTCCTGATCGCTCCGCGCCCATCCGCCAACGCCACTGCAGCGGAAGTTCTATCCGCCCCGCAGGGTGGCAATGGCTTGCTGCCACTCTGCCCGCTTCTGTACCTTTTTCGAGCCGAGTTCCTCGAATACCTTTTCCAGTAAGGCCGCCGCTTCGGACTTCTCGCCGGGATCGGTCCATTTCAACGCGGTCTTGAGCAGGCTCGCCGCTTCGCCGAGCACCTTCGCCTTCAAATCGGGCAAAAACCGGGCGCGCGGGTCTTCGAACGCGGTGCCGACGGCGTGAATCATCTGCTGGCCCGGAGTCATTGCAGCGACGAGCCGAGCAGCCTCGTCCTGACGGTGTTTGCGTTCCCTCTGCTCGCGTTCGTCGCGATACGCGGCTGCCTCAGTCGTGTCCGCCGACATGCGCCCGTAGCCCACTGCGGTCTTCGCACCGGCACCCATGAATGCGAGCGCGTCGGCCAGCCAGCCTGCAGCAAGATTCTTGTCCGCAACATCGGAGGTTCGGCGCGGTAGCATCCCGAACTGGAACGTCGTTTCCGGCGCCACCACGAGAAAGGGAATGGGCGTGGGCGAATGCCAGTCCCCGGGGGCTTGCGAGCCGGAACCGTCCTGGTACCAGGGCGCATAGTGCGGGGTCATTACCTCGGCATCGAGCTTGACCCGCTTAACCGGCAAGGCGTCGAGGAAGACGACCGAGCCTGTGCTCGGCGGCAACTCTCCAGGCTTGCCCCGCGGACCGAATATCCGATCAGCATCCATGCTTCGGTCTGCGGGCTCCCACTGCTCGGCCCATGCGCGCACCATGCCCTTGACCGACGAGCCGGGAAGGTAGGGCACGCCCAGACCGTGGTGCCACGCGAAGCCGTTTTCCACGGGGTGCTCGCGGCCCAGCCCCGTGACGAAGCGCCAGTCCGTCTGAAAGAACAGAGGCTTGCAGCCGCGTGCTTCGAGCAGCCTGGCATGGCGGTTGCGGGCCTCCCGAATCAGCGTCTCTTCGCCGACGGGGGATCTGCTCATCTGCTGGATCCAGTCCAGCTTAGGATTGACCGTGACGGCGTCGGAGCCCTGTCCCTGGACGAAGGACTTGAGGCTCCAGGCGGCTAGCCCTTGCCCGCCTCCTCGACACCATTGGTTGCAGAACTTGTCGTACCAGAGACCGGCATTGCCTTCGCCCCGCGAACTGGGATATTCCAACCCGTCAGGAAGGGGTCTCATCATGCGGCTCCCGCCGGCTTGGACAGAAAGGCCGAGGCGAACTTTTTCAGCCACCGCAAGTAGGCCAAGGCCTCGGCCTGTGCCCGCAGGTAAGCGTCTTCGCTTCCGGAAGTGATGGCGCGCATCAAGTCGGGCTGGGTCCTGTAGGGGGCATCATCCTCGTCGCGGCACAACCAGACTTCCACCTGGCGATAGAGGGACTCGCGGGCCAGGTGGTCGGCGTTGCGGGCCTGTTCCCCCATCCTGGCGCCGGCCAGGAGCGTGGCGAGTGCCTGCCCGAAGCCGGTCTGAAGGATCGCCGCCGGGAAGGCCTCCACGTAGCTGCGGTAGTGGCCATACGACTGCGTCTTCAGCGCCTCGATAACGCCGAGGGCATGCCGAGCCCGCAGCAGATCGAGGGGCGGTGGGGGCTCGCAATCCTGTGCCTGTGCCGCCTCGGCCCCTGCGGGCCGGGCCGCAGCCGGCGTCGCCGGGGGGGTGCTGCCTTGACCTCGGCATTCCTGTTCCTTCATCCGCTTGCGCGCCTGCTTGCTGTAATTCACCATACTTGCCTGCCCCTTTCTTACACGGCCTGGAGGGCGAACCATCCCTGGCCCACGGTTTCGTTGCCGCCCGCCTGCACGTAGGGCTCGCCCTCCAGCCAGGTGCGCATCGCCTGGATGGGCGGGGCTTGGCGCCCAATGATCAAAGAATAGAACAGGGAATCAGGCGCGAGGGTTTCCTCGAACCACAGGTTGTTACTGGACTTGTTCGGTTTGAGCTCGTTGCGCGCTGCCACCGCGAGGCCATAGCGGGCGAACCAGGCGAAGTCGTCATCGCTTAGCACGATCACCTGCCCGTCGATGCGACCTCGCGTCTGCTGGTGGCGGATCAGCCTCTTGAGCGCCGTGCCAAGCCCGTCGGGCAGGGGCCCACCGCGCCTGAACTGCCGCTCTTCCAGATGGAGCACGCTGTCTTCCGCCCCCACACCAAGGTACCGCCGGGCAGTCACGGAAACCTGCCCCGCCACCGCGCAGTCCTTGCCGGCCCGCGCCAGATCCCGGGCCAGCCGCTCCAGAAGGTGGGGACTGGTGGCCCACTTGTAGCTGCCGTTGAGGGTGCGAACCGGCAGCAGGAGCAGGCGAGCGTCGGACACCAGGATTTCCCCTGCCTGGTCCGGAGCGCCAAAGGTCTTGCCGATGTCCACGCCAGCCGGAATTTCATCCTCGGCTTTGACCTTGAATGCGCCCTTGAGGCTCGATCCGGCGATAACGGGGTAGTCGGTCGCCACCTCCCGGGCAACCGGCAGATCGATGGCACCACCGATGCTGCCCATGCCCGGATGGACGAAGGTCTCCGCCAACATTCCCAAAAATAAGGTCTCCATGCTTTTCCCCCTACCAGCAACCTACGAACAGCTGCCCGAATCCCCATTCCTGCCGTGCGCCGACCTTCCCGCCATGAAGTTCCATGACCGCATCACGGTCGGCTGACCTCGCCTCCATGAACAACACGCTGCCCGGCGGCAGCATCACCCGCAGCGCCACCGGTTCGCCGGCGCCGGCCTTGGTGCCGCGCCAGCCTCCGGCCCGCAAGGCACGCCCCAGGATGGCGCTCACCACCTTGCCGGGGAGCGTTCCGAATGGCTTATCCGGGTGCGGCAGCCCCATGTCTTCCACATCCAGCGGCGTGACTACGACAGCGCAGTAGCGCAAAGTTTCGCCATCAGGAGCAAGTTGCGGCGCCACGGGCGGATCGAGCCGCCCGTCGTCCCGAACGATCCAGCACAGGCGACTTTCTCCGCCCACCGGGGCGGGGTTGGCGGGTGGCTCGGGCGCTTCGAGACCCCTGACCTCCAATACCAATTCCACGTCCGATGCAAGGCGCACGTAGGCCGGCGAATAGACAGCGTTATCCTCGCGCACCGTCCGGCTGGGACCGTCGCGCCAGTTGCCCACCCGCCGCTCGAACTCGAACAGTTCGGCGTCCGCGTAAATGCGTCCGGGCAGCCCTCCGGCGAGCACCTTCGCCATGTCATCCCTATTGATCCAGCCCGCCACCGGCCGGATCTTGCTCACCGCCGCCGCGGGCTGCGGGAACCGGACCCGGCCCAAGTCGCTTTGCAGCGCCGGACCCGGCGCCAGCCGGATCGGGTTCCCCGCGTCGTCCTCCACAAGAACCCCGGGCAGTGGAAACAGGGGCACCTCGCCCCTCAGCAGATATGGCCCGGTGAAGGAGAGCGGCTCAAGGACGTCGCCGCTGCCCAGGTGGGCGCGGGCGCAATCGCCCCAAGGCTTGCCGGGCCAGCCCAGGCTGCGGGCATAGGCCGCCCGCGCAGCGCCGATAAGGGTAGGCGAAAAGGGCGGGAACTGGCTTTGCACCTGGGCGTTGGACTCGTCCCGGTTGTACGGGCGGCCGTCCCTGAAGAACAGCGTATCCAGCGGCTTGAAGCGGAGGAAGGTCATGCGTCTTCCCCCGGATTAACGAGGAACTTCACCAGCCGCGCCCCCGACGCCTGCAGTTCGAAGCCGCCGGCGGACCGCCGATGCCGCCGGCACACGGCCAGCAAGGCGTCCACCTGCGCCCCAGCCTCCTCGGGTGTAGTCTGCTGCTCTCGATTATCCAGGTACTCGGCGACCAGCCAGGAGCGCATTTGTCCCTCATCCAGATCCTGGCCGATACCGCCGGCGGCATCCCGGCGCAGCAGACCGAAGAGATTTCCCAGCCCGTGGAAGAAGCGCGTGGAGAACTGGCGCTCCCCTGCGCGAAACGACTGGGCGAGGGACTGCAGTTGCAGGACCGGCGAACTTCCCCCGGAATGCCACGCGGACACCCACTCGGTGTTCTTGCCCGCCCCCTGCAACACAGCCACGGCTAGGCTGGAACGGCCGTTTTCGCGCTTGGCAATGTCGTCCAGTAGGTGGTGCGCCTCGCCCATGACGGACTGTAGGGGCTGCTTGAAGTGGGCGAAAACGAGGGCACCCGACAGCGTGGCGTTGATCTTGCTGCCAGCGAAAGCGGCGCGAAAATTCCGTTCCAGCGCCGCGGCCGCGTCTATGGCGTCGTCCAGGGGCAGCAGTGCCAGCACGTCATCCCCGCCTGCATACACCGTGACGCCGTTGTGGCTAGCCACCACGTCTTCCACCCGCCGCGTGAAGGCGGCCAGCGCCGCCGAGACCTCCGCGGCCGGGTGCTGGCGCAGCAGCATGCCCAAGTGGTCCCCGTCCATCAGCAGCAGCGCGTAGAAAGGACTGGCGCAGCCGACGTCCTGTTCATGCTGAAGGTCTATCAGGGCCGTGACTAGCGCCGAACGGTCGGCCCCGTCGACCAGGGGTGTAACCTTGTCGTTTTGAAGCGCGAAGCGGTGGAAGGCGTTGCCATCGAGTCCAGAAAAATCCGCCAACACGCCTTCCAGGCAGCGGACCCGAATGTTGCGTGATCCGTACGCCCCTTCCGAAAAAGATGCCTTCGCCAACTCCGACAGTGCCCCGGCCTTGTCCGGGCAAGCATCCCAAGCCTTGCGGATCCACTGCACGGCGGCCATGTAAGCGGTAGAGGGCCAGTTGCGGGAGTCTACATTCCAGCCCAGTAGACTCGTGTCCTCCCGTGCCAGTCGTGGAAGCATGCGCTTGACGAAGGCAATGGCACATAGTCGCTCGTCCGGACGCAGGTCGAGCTTGCCCACGTTGGCGCGAACGCTTTGCCAGAATTCCTCCTGTTTGGACTTGTGGGTGGCCCGCACGTGGCCGGACAACTCCTGCCAGGCGTGCATCACCGTGCAGTGGTCGCCACCCTCCGGCGCCAGACCTGCGGGTACCCGCCAGTGCTTGCGGGCATCCAGCCAGGCGGCGTCGCTGCCATCGCTGGGTTCGTCGCCGCACACCCAGGCCAGTTCCCAGAAACCTTCGATCTGGCGATCCCAGATATCTTGAGTGCCACTGCCGAAGGAGATGACATCCTTCAGATAGTAGTCCCTTACCCGGCCGGCGGCCGTCCGAAACCGCGTTCGGACACTGGACGCTACCGCATCGGCATCGAAGCCGGACGGCACTACAGCCTTGAACCGGTTGGGCAGGGAGCCGATCACCGGCTCCAGATCCGTCGCGAGGGCCTGACGCATGATGGCCGCCAGCAGGGAGTCCGTCGGCTTCCCGTCGGCGTCGTGCACCACTGGAAAAACGATGCGTCCTCCTCCCTTGAGGACCGCCTCCATAGCGATGCCCGACAACCAAGAGAGCAGAAACGATCCGCCCCACAGGTCGCGGGTGCGCCTCGCCTGCGCGACGAACCCCTGTACCGGCCCCAGAGTGAAGTGAAGCACGCGCCGGCTCATGGGAACACCTTGCACGCCGCAGCGAAATAGGGGGCGGACGCCTTGGCGCCGGCGGGGCCGATCCCGCCATCGATGAAACGGTCGATCACTCCGTAGTCAGCGCTCTGCGCGACGGGTGTGCCACCCGCGTTGATGTTGACTCCACCGGGAAGAAAGACGGAGTTGAAAACCGAAGCAACGCCTGCATAACGCGGCGAGGCGCCATCACCAAAGTCGTGCACGTGAAACCACAGGGGACTCGCCCGCCTGTCCATAGCATTTGAGTTAGGTTTCACGTCCCTCTTTACATGGGTCTGTGGCGAATAGTAGTTGTGGGGCAGGCCGAATACGATCCGCTCGGGGTGGAAGCTTGGGTTGGATGCTGGATTCACAAACCATCGATGATCGTCAGGGAAGTTCTGCTCGGAATCTTCCCCGTTTACCTTTCCTGGGGTGCTGTAAGTCGATCCGTAACCCCAACTCCGGTAACGCTGCATCTGCCGCCCGAAATGATCGAGGATCGCAATGGGGTCATCGGCAAT
This sequence comes from Betaproteobacteria bacterium, assembly GCA_016208415.1. Taxonomy (GTDB): domain Bacteria; phylum Pseudomonadota; class Gammaproteobacteria; order Burkholderiales; family Rhodocyclaceae; genus JACQYB01. Next base: position 19,932 of record JACQYB010000001.1, read on the forward strand.
GTTGCCGTTCGGCGTCCCGTTGTGTTTGTACTCTGGGTCACCGCCGTGGGAGAGCAGACAGACGCGTGTGCGCACGAAGAAGGCGGAAAAGGGCGGCAGATCCGGAACTGACCGCGCCCCAGCCAGCAACTCGCTGACCTCGTTGACATAGGCCTCGGGGGTCGTCGGCCGGATCCAGTTCACGTCGCCCGTCAGGGATTCCAGCGTCAAGCTGCCGTAGCCCTTGCGCACCTTGGCGCCCATGCCACCAAGAAGCCCCAGGAGCTTGATCGCGTTCAGGAAGTCCGTGTCGAAGGCTCCACGGCTGCGGAATTCGCAGGTGAACTTCTCTCCCGCATTGATGCAGGGGCGGTTCAACTTGCCATGGACATCCATGACCCCGTAGCCGAGGTAACGCGCTCCCGCGCCCGTGTCCAACTCGCGACCCGCTTTGGCGGCGTGCTTGCCGATGCGCAGCAACACGCTACTCTGGCCGCCTTCCGCACTCCCAAACAACCCGGATTCCTGGCTATGCAATTCCCGCAGCGCAGCCTCGTCGGACGACCCGGGCTTCACCTTCGTCCACCTGAGAGCCCGCCACCAGAACCGCAGCGCCCCCTTGAGCGAAGGCTCTCGCAACTCTGTGCGGCCCTCGGGAAACACGCCTCCGAGGAACATGGGCGTCACGATCCGGAAGCTGGCAACCAGCGTATTCATGCTCGCGGGCCTCCCTGGGCTCTCGGGCGGAGAAATAGCGGACTGAGGTCCGCGCCCCGGATGGAATGAACGCATAGGCATCGCAAACCCCGCCTTGCGTACTTAAGCCCCCTTTTGGCCATAAAACTCTCCCATGTCGCCGACGCTTGATCGGCGCCGCTTGTTCGCCTTCTTCCCTTCGTCGTCTTCTGCCTTGGACGAGGACAGACGGCCCAGCACCCCTGCGCGACCTGCGGGCATCTTGGCGCGGAGACGGAATGATTGTCGTGACATCGGCCATGCCGATGGAGCCTTCATATTACTCCGCGCTGGCGGCTTGACAAGGGCTTTGCCACCTTCGAGTGACGACGGCCTCCCCGGCACGCGGAATGGCCTGCGCGATGGCCCGGGCAACGGTGTTACACCGCCCCGATTTCGGCATCCGCCGCGACTTCAAACCCCGAAGTCCCCGGCCGACATTGCAGCCGTTGCGGAGGCTCCGCCGTTCGCACCGCGCCCGGCGCAGCGATTCGCCACGAGAAATGCTTGACCAATTGTTAGAGGTCAGGAAGATAGTCGTGACTTTCTTCCAAACATTCAACATATGGACGCCGCCCGCGCCCTCGCCACCCGCATCCGCGCCGACCTCTCCCGCAAGCTGGTCATCCTCACCGGCCCGCGCCAGGCGGGAAAGACCACCCTCGCGCGCATGTTCATGGCGGACTACGCGCGCGCCCAGTATCTGAACTGGGATGTGCCCGGCGACCGGGAACTCATCCTCGCCGGCGGCTGGTCGCCCCGCGCTGGTCTGGTGGTGTTCGACGAGATCCACAAAATGCGCGGCTGGAAGGCGTTCCTGAAGGGGGTCTGGGACGGCCGCGGCGCGGGGGCAGGCCATCCTGGTGACCCGCAGCGCACGCATGGAGACCTTTCGCCAGGGCGGCGAATCCCTGGCCGGCCGGTACTTCGCCTGGCGGCTGCACCCCTTTTCGGTGCGGGAACTGGTCTTCGCGCTGGGCATCAGTCCGGCGGAGGCGCTGGACCGGCTCGTCGAGCGCGGCGGCTTCCCCGAACCCTGTCTCGCGCAAAGCGCCGCCGAGGCCGAGCGCTGGCGCCGGCAGTACGCCACCGACCTCATTCGCGAGGACGCGCTGGAGTTCTCCCGCGTGCACGAGATCCGCACCCTGCAACTGTTCGTTGACATGCTGCGCCGGCGCGTCGGCTCGCCCGTCTCCCTGGCCGGCCTGGCGCAGGCGCTGCACATTTCCCCCACCACGGCCGGCCGCTACCTGGAGATCCTGGAAGCGCTGTACGTCGTCTTCCGCGTCACGCCCTGGCACCGGGACGTGGCCCGCAGCATCGTCAAGCAGCCCAAGGTGTATTTTTTCGACACCGGCCTGGTCGAGGGCGATGCCGGCGCACGGCTGGAAAACGCGGTGGCCGCCATGCTGCTCAAGCACGTGCACTTCCGTCAGGACGCCGAAGGCCGGCCCGTGTCGCTGCACACCATCCGCGACAAGGAACAGCACGAAATCGACTTCGTGCTTGCCGACGGCGACACGCTCACCGACCTGATCGAGGTCAAACTTGCCGACTCCGCCCCGGCGGCCTATTTCCACCGGACCGCCCAGGCGTTCTCCCAGGCCAGGGCCATCCAGATCGTCGCCGAACTGCGGGGAAGCCCAGCGCGGCCCCATCCACGTGACCCAGGCGACAGACTGGCTCGCCAACCTGTCGGCCTGAACGCCGGCGCAGCGTCTGTCCGCACGCGGGTATCGACCCGACACCCAAGAGTTTGCCGTGACTCCCCTGGCCGACATCCGCGCAGGCCCGCGATCACGCCCCCGCGCGCCTCGTTGAGCCAATCCGCCCTCCGCGCTGCCGCGGAGCCTGTCGTTTCGTAACGACATCGCCTTTCACGGCCCGAGATTCCCGCCACGAGGGGCATTGCTCCCGCCCGCGGTGTCGCACCGGCGCGCTCCCCTGTCGCCGATTGGCGTCAGCCTGACACCCGCCACGGTGGCCGCAAGTCGCGTGACTCCTCCCGCGCGCCCACCGCGTCATACCTGGCCCACATATTGCTGTCACCCCGCAACAACAAGAGCAGCGCCCCAGCCCTGCCAGTTCGCAACAGCTCCCGGCCATCCGCGAGGCGCCGGCCGTGTTCTACAAACTCTCCTGGAATGCCCAGCTCGGCGCCGCGGTGGCGCTGTTCGTCATCTCCCTGCTGGTGGAAGCGCAGGTGCTGGCGGCCTACATGGAGTCAGCGGCCATGGCCTACGCCCTGGCCCTGGCGCTGGAGGTGAGCAAGGCGCTCACCATCGTGCTGGCCCGCGCCTACCACCTGGAAGGCGGCCCGGCGCCGCGCTCCACGGCGGTGCTCACGGTGGTGTTCCGCGTCGGGCTCATCGTGCTCTCCGGCCTTTGCGCCAGCATGTATCTGGCCAAGGGGCTGGACCGCCCGCAGCTCGAAGCGGTGCGCGCACAGGATGCGGCCGCGGAAAAGGCGCGCTTCGGCGACACCGTCGCCCGCCTGCAGGCCAGCCACCAGCAGGCGCTGGCCCAGGCGCGGGAGGCCGCGCGCACGCGCCATGACCGGCAGGCGCGCCTGCTGGACGAGCGCCAGGGGGCGGCGCTTGCCGAGCTGCAGGGCCAGCTCAACGCCGAGATGGGCAACCGCGACACCCAGGGCAATTTCGAGGGCCGGCGCTACCGCGCCCTTCAGGAGCGCCTCGCCACCGCCTCCGTGGCCCACCGCCAGGCCCTGGCCGACGCCGCCGGCGCCGAGGCGGAGGAACTCTCCCGCACCCTCGGCCGGCTCGAAGGCGAACACACGCAGCGCGTCGCCGCCGCCGAGCGCGACCATGAACAGCGCCTCGCCGCCCTGCGCCAGGCGCGCTACGGCAACGACGAGCGCGTCGAGCACCCCATGGCTCGCGCCTTCCTCGGCATGCTCGCCACCGTGGCCAGCGTGCGCTTCGACAGCCTGCAACTGGCCTTCTTCTTCGCCCTGTTCGTCGCCGCGCTCATCGAGCTGGGCATCTACGTCGGCTTCGACCACATCGCCCTGGCCTACCGGCACGTGTTCGTGCTCGGCGACCGGGTGCGCCAGCGCGGCGACGAGATCGATGCGGAACTCGAAACCTTCGGCCGCGAGCAGGGCCGGGCGCGGCGCAAAGCCACCGCGTTTGCCGATCGCGTCGAAGCCGAGGGCGATGCCCACCTCCAGGCGGCCGCCCGAGGCGGCGGCCCCTGAACAACGCCCCCTACCCACCCCGCGCCACCATCCACCGCAACCCGAGGAGGAGCCCCCCATGCCCAAATCCGACACCGACCACGTCCTCACCGGCGTCGTCCTCTCCAAGGAAGCCCAGAGCGCCCAGCCGATCCGCGAAGACGCCGAACAGCATGCCGAGCACGTTGCCCGGCGCCAGCGCGGCCTTTCCCTGGCGCGGCTGTTCCCCACCCAGCTCGACCGCGCCATGCGCGAGCACGAGATGGAGCAGTTCCGCACCACCTGCGACTATCGCCGCCGCACCCTGTCCATGCTGCTGGAAGCCAGGCTCCAGGCGGTGGAAGAGTTCCTCAACGAAGCCCTGGTCAAGGGCAAGGGCACCCTGCGGCGCGAGCGCCAGGAGTTCATCACCGCCGAGCGCATCCGCCTGCAGCGCGCGCTGGACCGGCACATGGAAGACTTCCTCGCCCTGCTGGACAAGCGGCTCGTCGGCATCGGGCGCATCGCCCACCCCCATCTCAAGGCGCTGGAAGAAACCCGGCTGGAGCGCGACGCCGAGCGCTTCGTGCAATGGATGGACTCGCGCGTCGCCGAATTCGAAGCTATCGTCTCCGAAGGGGTGCAGCGATGAGCGTCCCCCGCCCCGCCATCGTCGCCTACGACGTATCCGCCAATCGCACCCGCCGCCGCGTGCGCCGCGTGCTGGACGCCTGGCGCCTGGACGGCCAGAAATCCGTCATCGAATGCCGCCTCAGCCGGCCCGACGCCGAAGAACTGATGATCCAGCTCGGCGAACTCATCGACCGCAAGACCGACCGCCTCCTGCTGGCCTGGATGGACACCCGCCGCGAAGCCCGCGCCCGCGGCGTGGGCCGCATTGGCGCGGTGGAAACCTTGCGCACCGTGGCCTGAATCCCGCACCCCCTACCCCCACGAGGAGCCCATGGACCGCCCCACCTGGTACCTGCTGGCCTACGACATCACCTGCCCGCGCCGCCTCTACCGCGTGCATCGGCACCTGCGCAAGCACGCCACCCCGGTGCAGAAATCCGTGCACTTCGTCAGCACCACCGAGCGCGGCCTGGACCGGCTGCTGAAGGAGCTGGACGAATTCATGCACAAACGCCACGACGACCTGCGCGTGTGGCCCATCTCCCACCCCGGGGATTTGTGGTACGCCGGCAATTTCGTCATGGACGGGCGCCTGGTCGTCGCCGGCGAAGCACCGCAGGCGCCCGGCGGCTCCCGCGTCCTGGCCGCGCTCAAGAACCTCATCCCCTTCCGCAAGCCCGACCATGCCCGGTGACCTGGTGCTGCTCATCGACCACCGCGACACCACCGTCACCCTCGACGGCCAGGCGCTGCGCATCGAGCGCCCCGGCCGACCGCCTCATCGGGTGCCCCTCGGGCCACTGGGCAGCGTCATCGTGCATGGCAGCCCGCTGGTGTCCTGCGACGTATGGCGGGCGCTGGCCGAGGCCGGCGTGCCAGCCGCGCTGCTGCCCGGGCGCGGACGGGGCGAGCCCGCCCATCTGGGCGCCGGACTCAACGCCTCCGTGGCCCTGCGGGCGCGCCAGCACGCCGCCGCCCTGGGCGCGCAGCGGGTGGACATCGCCCGCGCCCTGGTGGCCGACAAGCTCAGTGCCCAACGCGCCCTGTTGCGAGAAAGCGCCGAGCGCTGGCTGGTGGAGCACGAAGACTGCGAGGCCGCCATCGGCCGGCGCTGGGCCGACCTGGCCTCTGCCGCCGACGTCTCCACCGTCATGGGGCTCGAAGGCGCTGGCGCCGCCGCCTGGTTCCGCTGGCTGGGCGGCGCCCTGCCCAGCCGCTGGCGCTTCCAGGGCCGCAACCGCCGCCCGCCTCGCGACCCCGTCAATGCCCTGCTCTCCCTGGGCTACACCCTGCTCGAAGCCGAGATGCGCGCCGCCGTGCAGGCCGCGGGGTTCGACCCCGCCCTGGGTTTCCTCCACGACATCGCCCCAGCCCGCGCCGCGCTCGTGCTCGACCTCATGGAACCGCTGCGCCCCTCGGTGGACGCGCTGGCCATCCAGGTGGTGGAAGAGGTGCTCGACCCACGCCACTTCACGTACAGCCAGACCGAGGGTTGTCGGCTCAACAAGACCGGGCGCCGACAGTTCTACGCCGCCTTCGCCGAAGCCCGGGAAGACTGGTGGCAGCCCCAGCCGGCCGCCGCGCCGGTTTCCCTGGCGTCCGCCTGCTGGCGCCAGGTGCAGTGGCTGAGGGTGCGCCTGGGCGAGCCGGCGCCGGCCGGCGATCCCGCGCTGCTGGAAGACTTCGATGGGTGATCTGTTCGACCGCATGCTCTCCCCCGAGGTGCTCGACCACGCCTGGCGCCTGCTGCGGGGCGACCGCGCCGTATGGGCGCCCGGCGTGTCGCGCCGCGACATGGAACCGCATTTCCTCCAGCACCTGCTCACCGTACGCGAGGAAGTCCTCGATGGCCGATACCGCCCCGCCGGCGTGCGCCAGTTTCCCGTCAACAAGGCCGACGGCAAGATCCGCGTGCTCTCCGCCCTCGTCCTGCGCGACAAGCTCCTGCAGCGCGCGGCGCTGACCGTGCTCGACCCGCTGGCCGAAACCCTCTTCCACGTCGACAGCTACGCCTACCGCCGCGGGCGTGGGGTGGAAGGCGCGCTGACCAAGGCGCGCGAGCGCGTCGCCATCGGCCTGGACTGGCTCGTGGATGCCGACATTCGCTCCTTCTTCGACACCATTCCCCTGGCCGAACTCAAGCGCAAGGTCCGCAAGTTCGTGCCCGACCGCGAGTTGCTCAACCTGCTGGACCTGTGGATCGACATCGGCCCCTCGCGTCACAGCCTGTTCTCGAAGGCGCGGGGCATTCCCCAGGGGGCGATTCTTTCGCCGCTGCTATGCAACCTCTACCTCCACGAATTCGACCTCGCCCTCACCCGCAGCGGCATCCCCTTCGTGCGCTACGCCGACGACCTCCTCCTCTTCCTGCCGGATCGCACCGCCGCCGAACGGGCGCTCGTTTTCGCCGACAAAACGTTACGCGCACTCGACCTGTCGCTCCACCCCGACAAGACCCGCGTCACCCGCAGCGGCCCCCACGTGAGCTTTCTCGGCGAGCCCATGCCCAAGCCCCCACCCCCCGCCGCGAACACAAATGCCTCTGCCGGGACTAGAATCAATTCTGCGAGACACGCGCCGACGGGCAGGAAAAGCTAACTCTCCCCGCCCTCCCGCACCTGTCGGCGCCTGAATCGCAAGTCACTGTTTCACCGACGCTTTCTTGGAGCTGAAACTGCCCTTACAAGGCTAACTCGGATGTACGGAAAACCTGTGGATAACTTTCTCTCCAACCCACTGTTTCCCCAGCGCTTTCCGACGAGCGGTGCCTTGCAAGACAGACCTGATTAAGAAGGGATTGAAACCCGGTGCCACCGGCGTGTCGAAGCAGATCGCGCGCTTGCAAGACAGACCTGATTAAGAAGGGATTGAAACTAACCACCGCCGCGGGGGCGGCCTGGGCGGCCGCTTGCAAGACAGACCTGATTAAGAAGGGATTGAAACCTTGGACGTGAACTCGGTGTTGTCGGCGGCCTTCTTGCAAGACAGACCTGATTAAGAAGGGATTGAAACGCAGGACACCGAATGGCAGAGCCATCGGGTCCCTTGCAAGACAGACCTGATTAAGAAGGGATTGAAACGCTGGGGGGTGGTGGCCTGCTGGCAACATCCCACCTTGCAAGACAGACCTGATTAAGAAGGGATTGAAACCATGTAGCCCTTGTCGTCTTCGCAGCTGATAGCCCTTGCAAGACAGACCTGATTAAGAAGGGATTGAAACGTGGGACGACTACTG
>JACQYB010000002.1 GCA_016208415.1 Betaproteobacteria bacterium
CCGAGGCCGCAGAGCAAGAACGGACATTCACCCGTCGGGTGAGTGGGCCTTGCCTCGTAACGCTCTGTGTTCTCATCGGTTTTCTCCGCGTTCTCTGCGTCAAGAGAGGTTTCTTGGATGAATGCGTCCCGCGCTTCGCTGCCCCCCGGGGGGGCGTTGGCCTCCCTTGGGACGGCCCGGCGGGAGCAGATACACAGCCCCCACGCTTCGCTGCCCCCCGGGGGGGCGCGGGCCTCCCTTGGGACGGCCCGGCGGGAGGCCCGATGCGCCTAGTGCTGGGCCTGGTGTGGCTGTTGCGGCTGCTGCCCCTGCCGCTGCTGGCGCCGCTGGGCCAGGGGCTGGGCATGGTGCTCCATCTTCTGGCGCGGGGGCGGCGGCACATCGCGGCGACCAATGTGCGCCTGTGCTTTCCCCACCTGGACGAAGCGGCCCGCCGGCGCATGGTGCGCCGCCATTTCCGCCACTTCGGCCGCAGCGTGCTGGAGCGCGGCCTGCTGTGGTGGAGCCGGCCGGCACGCATCCGCCGGCTGGTGCGCCTGACGGGCATGGAGCACCTGACGGCGCTGCAGGGGCGGCCGGTGGTGATCTTCGGGCTGCATTTCGTGAGCATGGACGTGGGCTGGACGCGCCTCACCCTGGAACCGCTGCGCCTGGCCGGCTTCTACGCGCGCCAGAAGAACCCGGCGGCCGAGGCGGTGTTCTGGCGCGGGCGGGTGCGATTCGGCAATCCGGTGGCGCTGTCGCGCCAGGACGGCATCCGCGCGGCGGTGCGGGCCATGCGCGACGGCTGCCCCTTCTACTACCTGCCCGACCACGACTTCGGCCCTCGGGATGCCGTGTTCGCACCCTTTTTCGGCGTGCCCGCGGCCACCGTCACGGCGCTTTCAAGGCTGGCGCGGCTCACCGGCGCGGCGGTGGTGCCCTGCGTTACCCGCATGCTGCCCGGCGGAAAAGGCTATTGCGTGGAACTCCATCGCGCGTGGGAGAACTACCCGGGCGAGAGCGTCGACGCCGACACGCGGCGCATGAACGAATTCGTCGAGGAGCAGGTGCGCCGCATGCCCGAGCAGTATTTCTGGGTGCACAAGCGCTTCAAGACGCGCCCGCCGGGAGAGCCGAAGGTGTATTGAGCGCCTCCGCCGCCGGGCCGCCCCAAGGCGGAGGCAGCCCCCTCGGGGGGCAGCGCAGCGTGGGGGCTCACCCCCAAACCTGCCGCTTCGCGTCAGGCCCCCCGAGGGGGCAAGAAACACTTGGGGCGGCCCGGCGTGTTTCTTGAGAGCGGGGGTCGGGACGCGACATGGCCTGTGGGAGCGGGCTTGCCCGCGATCGCGGCGGCTGAAATCGCGGGCAAGCCCGCTCCCACCGACCCGCTGCACCGACGAGCTTCTTGCTCCGGATGCCTCATGCCCGTTCCCGACGATGCAGCCCCGCTCCAGACCGTACGGGCAACCCGTCGAAGCGCTTCGGGTAGAATTCGACCATGTTTGCCAATCCCGATGCCGCGGAGATCCCCGGCATGTCCGCGCCTTGAGTGCGCCTTGAGCCAACCGAACATGCGCCTGCGTTTCACCAAGATGCATGGCCTGGGCAACGACTTCGTCGTCATCGACGCCGTGCGCCAGGCCGTGGAGCTGACCCTGGAGCGGGCGCGCTTCCTGGCCGACCGCCACTTTGGCGTGGGCTGCGACCAGATCCTGCTGGTGGAGCCGCCCGCCCGCCCCGACACCGACTTCCGCTACCGCATCTTCAACGCCGACGGCGGCGAGGTGGAGCAATGCGGCAACGGCGCGCGCTGCTTCGTGCGCTTCGTGCATGAGCAGGGGCTCAGCACCCGGCGCGAGATCCGCGTGGAAACCCGCGGCGGCATCATCACCCCGCGGCTGGAGGACGACGGCCAGGTGACAGTGGACATGGGCGTGCCGGTGTTCGAGCCGGCGCGGGTACCCTTCGTGTCCGACAGCGACGCTCTGGTGCAGCCGCTGGAGGTGGCGGGCGCGACGGTGGACGTCACCGCCATCTCCATGGGCAACCCCCACGCCGTGCAGGTGGTGGCCGACGTGGATGCTGCGCCGGTGGCCCGGCAGGGCCCGCTCATCGAGCGCCACCCGCGCTTTCCCGCCCGGGTCAATGCCGGATTCATGGCAGTTGTGGATCGCCGCCACATCCGCCTGAGGGTCTACGAGCGCGGCGCCGGCGAGACCCTGGCCTGCGGCAGCGGCGCCTGCGCCGCCGTGGCGGCCGGCATCGCGCGCGGACTGCTGGATTCTCCCGTGCGCGTGGCCACCCGCGGCGGCGAACTGGCCATCGCCTGGGCGGGCCCCGGCCGGCCGGTGTTCATGACCGGCCCCGCGCTCACCGTGTTCCACGGCGAGATCGATCTTCCATGAGCGGCGCATGCGCGACCCGGACGCCGCCGCCGAGCACCGACAAGGAGTCCGCATGAAACCCGACGACGTGGCGCGCTACCTGCAGAGCCATCCCGATTTCTTCGACCGCTACTCCGATCTGCTCATCCACCTGCACGTGCCCCATCCCCACGGCGGGCGGGCGATCTCCATCACCGAGCGGCAGATCCTGGCGCTGCGCGAGCGCGCCCGCAAGTTCGAGGGCAAGCTGGCCGAACTGATCCGCTTCGGCGAGGACAACGACGCCATAGCCGAGAAGGTCCATCGCCTGGCGACGGCCTTTGCCGCGGCGCCCACGGCGGCCGCGGCCGTGCAGGCCCTGCAGGACCATCTGGCGCAGGATTTCGCCGTGCCGCATGTGGCGCTGCGCCTGTGGGACGACGGCGCGGGGTCCGAGGCCGGCGCCAACCGCGCTTTCGTGGAGACGCTCTCCCACCCCCACTGCGGCACTCCGGCGGGCCTGGACCCGGGCGCCTGGTTCGGCGAGGCGGGCAGCCGCGTGCGCTCCGTGGCGGTGGTGCCGCTGGCGCGCGACGGCCGCGGCCTGGGCGTCCTGGCCCTGGGCAGCGAGGATGCGGAGCGCTTCTACGCCGAGATGGGCACCGTCTATCTGGCGCGCATCGGCGAGCTGATCGTGGCGGTGCTGGGGCGCGAAGAGGCGGCGCCGCCGGAAGCCGTGGCGGCATCGTGAGTTCTGTGCACCGGCACGAAGCGGCTCAGGCACCGGGCACAGGCCGGCCCACCGCAGCGGCGGACGACCGTACGGCCGCCGCCGCCGACGGCACCCCGGTCGCCGCCTTCCTCGACATGCTGCGCCACCAGCGGCGCGCCAGTGTCCACACCGTGGCGGCCTACCGCCGGGATCTGGAATCCCTCGCCCGGCTTGCCGGTGCCCGCGCGCCCCAGGACCTGGAGACGGCGGACCTGCGCCGCGCCCTCGGCACGCTGCACGCCGGCGGCCTGGGCGCCCGCTCCCTGGCGCGCCGGCTGTCGGCCTGGCGCGCCTTCTACCGCTGGCTGGAACGCCAGGGACGCATCGGCCACAACCCCTGCCTGGGCCTGCGCGCCCCCAGGGCGCCGCGCCGGCTGCCCGCGGCGCTGTCCCCGGAACAGGCCCAGGGCCTGCTGGACCCCGCGTGCGCCGACCCGCTGGAACTGCGTGACAAGGCCATGCTGGAGCTGTTCTACTCTTCCGGCCTGCGCCTTGCCGAACTCGCCGCCCTGGATTGCGGCGGCGGCCTGGACCTGGCGGCGGGCGAGGTGACGGTCACCGGCAAGCGCGCCAAGACGCGCCGGGTGCCGGTGGGCGCTGCGGCACGGCAGGCGCTCGCCGACTGGCTGGAGGTGCGGGTCCGATTCGCCGCGCCGGATGAACCGGCGGTGTTCGTCAGCCGCCGCGGCACGCGGCTGGCGCCGCGCGCCATCCAGCGACGGGTGGCGCAATGGGCGGCGCGCCACGGCCTGGGCGTGCATCTGCATCCCCACATGCTGCGCCACAGCTTCGCCTCCCACCTGCTGCAGTCCAGCGGCGACCTGCGGGCGGTGCAGGAACTGCTCGGCCACAGCGACATCTCCTCCACCCAGGTCTACACGCACCTGGACTTCCAGCACCTGGCCAGGGTGTATGACGCCGCCCACCCGCGGGCGAAGAAGAAATGAACCTGGAAATCGCAGTTCGACCGCTTTCAACGCAGGGATCGCAGGGAGGCAGAGGCCGCGGAGCAGGAACGGGCGTTCACCCTTCGGGTGAATCGGCCTCGCCTCGTAACGCTTTGTGTTCTCATCGGTTTTATCCGTGTTCTCGGCGTGGGAAGAGGTTTCCGGTATGACCGCACAACTCGTCCTCGAACCCGGCCGGGAGCGCTCGGTGATGCACCGCCATCCCTGGCTGTTTGCCGGATCGGTGGCGCGCCTGTCGGGCCGCGCCCGCCCCGGCGACACGGTGCAGGTGGTGTCCGACCGCGGGCAGCCGCTGGGCCGCGCCGCCTGGAGTCCGCACTCCCAGATCCGCGCCCGCATGTGGAGCTTCGATGCCGACGAGAGCATCGACGACGCCTTCTTCAAGCGCCGCGTCGCCCAGGCGGTGGCGCGCCGCGAGGCCTTGCCGGGGCTGCGCGGGGCGCGGGCGCTGCGGCTTATTCACGCCGAGTCCGACGGCCTGCCCGGCGTGGTGGCGGACCGCTACGGCGACACCGTGGTGCTGCAGCTCACCAGCGCCGGGGCCGAGAAGTGGCGCGAGGCCATCACCGGCGCGCTGCGCCTGGCCACCGGCTGCGCCCGGGTGTATGAGCGTTCCGACTCCGAGGTGCGCACCCTGGAAGGGCTGGAGCCCCGCTCCGGCCCGCTGCTGGGCGAGGCGCCGGAGGGGCCAGTGGTCATCGACGAGCACGGCCTGCGCCTGGAAGCCGACGTGGTGGCCGGCCACAAGACCGGCTTCTACCTGGACCAGCGCGACAACCGCTGGCTGGCCCGCAGCCTGGCGGCCGGCCGGCGGGTGCTCAACTGCTTCTGCTATAGCGGCGCCTTCAGCCTCAACGTCCTGGCGGGCGGGGCGACGGAAGTGATCTCCATCGACAGCTCCGCTCCGGCGCTGGAGGCGGCGCGGCGCAACCTCGCCCTCAACCCGGAGCTGACGGCTGGCCGCGCGAGTTGGCGCGGGGCCGACGTGTTCGAGGCGCTGCGGCAACTGCGCAGCGCCGGCGAGCGTTTCGACCTGGTGATCCTCGACCCGCCGAAGTTCGCGCCCTCTAGCGCCATGGCCTCCCGCGCCGCCCGCGCCTACAAGGACATCAACCTGCTGGGCCTGCGCCTGCTCAACCCCGGCGGCCTGCTCATGACCTACTCCTGCTCCGGCGGCGTGGGCGCGGAGCTGTTCCGCAAGATCGTTGCCGGCGCCGCGGTGGATGCGGGGGTGGATGCGCGCGTCACGCACCGGCTGGCCGCCGCGCCGGATCATCCGGTGGCGCTGGCATTTCCCGAGGGGGAGTACCTCAAGGGGCTGGTTTGTCAGGTGGGGTGAGGCCGGCCCGATCCCTGCTCAACGTGCCTTGCGATCGTTCGTCATGGAGATCCGGGCGCCGGCGTGCCTGCCCCCTGCGCCGCCGTCGTCGCCTGTTCCGGCCAGCCCTGCCAGCACAGCGCCTTCATGCGCGCGCAGTAGCCCACCAGGTTGGCAAGCCGCCGGCCGTGGACCTGGAGCGGATTGCCGTGGGGCTGATCGAGGATGTTGGCGAGGAAGGCGTAGAGGCTAGTGCCTACTTGCACAAGTCTTGCTACATTCGAGCGGCCTGGCATCGCCGAGCGCAGCGTTGCAAATCCTCGCGATGCCACCGGGCATCGCTGCGGTTTGCGCCTTGCGCTCGGCGCCCCAGGCCGCTCTCGGTGCTGAGCGCTGTCCCACCACGACATCGAGGCACGGCTGGGCGACGGCGCGCTGGACCGGGTCACCGTCTACCGCGTGCTGGACTGGCTAGTGGCGAGCGGCCTGGCTCATCGCACCGTGGACGAGACACGGGTGTCGCGCTTCAGCGCCGCCACCGGCGACCGGGCAGCGCACCGCCTGCACGCCCATTTCCATTGCGACGCCTGCCGGCGGGTCTTCTGCCTGGAAGACGCGCAGGCGCTCATGCCGGCGTTGCCGCCGGGATTTTGCGCCAGCGCCGTGGAGGTGAGCGTGCGCGGGCGCTGCCGCGACTGTGCCGGCGAGGGCGCCAGCCATGGCGCCTGACCGGGACGAGGCGGCCGCCATGACGCCGGTCGTGGACGCGCGCGCTCTGCTCCAGCGCTTCGGCGTACTGGCGCTGGAATTCCCCGACTGGCACGTGTCGCTGCGGGAGCAGTGGCTGGTCATCGGCCCCTCGGGCAGCGGCAAGTCCACGCTGCTGGCGCTGCTGGCCGGGTTGCGGCGACCCTCGGCGGGGCGCGTGGCCATCGGCGGGCAGGATCTGGCGGCGCTGTCGGGGGCGGCGCTGGACCGCTTCCGCGGCCGACACATCGGCTTCGTACCGCAGCAGCCCCACCTCGTGGCGACCCTGACGCTGCGCGACAACGTGGAACTGGCCAGATACCTGGCCGGCCTGCCGCGTGACCCGGCTCGGGTTGCGGCGGTGCTGGCGCGGCTCGGGCTCGCCGGCCGGGCGGATCACCGTCCCCACCAGCTCTCCCGCGGCGAGGCCCAGCGCGCGGCGGTGGCCCGGGCGCTGGTAAATCGTCCGGCGCTGCTGCTGGCCGACGAACCCACCGCCCACCTCGACGATGCCGCCTGCGCCGAGACTCTGGATCTGCTGCTGCACCAGGCTGGCGAGGACGGCGCGGCACTGGTGCTCGCCACCCACGACGGGCGCGTCAAGGCGCGCTTCTCACATCGTCTGGCCCTGGGCGGTGTGGCCAGCGCGCCACCCGCCCCATGAACCTGCTGCGGCTGACCACCCGCGAACTGCGCGCCAACCCCCTGGGCAGCGGGCTGGCGGTGCTGCTGCTGGCGCTGGGCATCGCCACGTTGACCGTGCTGCTGCTGTTCGTCGGTCAACTCGAGGATCGCTTCGGCCGCGATGCCCGGGGCATCGACCTGGTGGTGGGGGCCAAGGGCAGCCCGATGCAGATCATCCTCTCGGGCATCTACCACCTGGATGTCCCCACCGGCAACATCCCGCTGGCCGAGGTGCGCCGACTCCAGGCCCTGCCCCAGGTGCGCCGGGCCATGCCGCTGGCCCTGGGCGACAGCTTCGGCGGCTTTCGCATCGTCGGCGCGCCGCCGGAATATGTGGCGCACTACGAGGGGCGGCCGTCCGCGGGACGCCTGCCCGGCGCGCCCATGGAGGCGGTGCTGGGCGCGGAGGTGGCGGCGCGCACGGGGATGAAGCCGGGCGATGCATTTGCCGGTGCCCACGGCCTGGCGGAGGGCGGCCCAGGCCACGACGAGGCGCCCTACCAGGTGGTGGGGGTGCTGGCGCCGGGCGGCACGGTGCTGGACCGTCTGATCCTGACGCCGGTGGACAGCGTGTGGCGGGTGCATGAGGGGCATGGCGCGGCGCCGACCGCAGGTACCCCCGGCGCAGGGGCGCATGCTGCCGTCCGCGACGGGCACGACGGGCACGACGGTCCACAAGGCGCGGACGCCGTTGCGGATGTCGCCGGCCGCGAAGTCACCGTGGTCCTGCTGCAGTACGCCAGCCCGCTGGCGGCGGTGAGCCTGCCGCGCATGATCAACCAGGCCACCGCGCTGCAGGCGGCTTCACCGGCGTTCGAGACGGCGCGCCTGCTGCGGCTGGTGGGGGTGGGGCGCGACGTGCTCCACGCCTTCGCCGGCATGCTGGTGGCGGGGGCCGCGGCGGCGCTGGGGGTAGCGCTGCTTTCCGCGCTGCGCGGACGCCGCTACGATATCGCGGTGATGCGCCTGCTCGGGGCGTCGCGGGCGAAGATCTTCACCGTGACGCTGCTGGAGGCGCTGCTGCTCGCCACCGCCGGGGCGCTCCTGGGTTTGGCGTTGGGCCACGGGCTGGTGGAGGTTCTGGGCGGGTGGCTGGCGCGGGAGCACCAGCCGGCCGTCACCGGCCTGCGCCTGCTGCCTGGCGAGGGCTGGCTGCTGGTGCTGGCGTGGGCCATCGGGCTGGTCGCCGCCGGCCTGCCGGCGTGGTCGGCGGCGCGCACCGATGTGGCGGTGCTGCTTTCGGGAGGGAATTCGTGAAGGCGTGGTGGATCGTGGGATTGCTGGTTCTGGCGCCGCTGGGCGTCGCGGCCCAGGCGCCGCAGCCGGGCCGTGCGCCCGCGCCCGCTGGCGCGTCCCAGCCCCCCGCTGGCGCGTCCCAGCCCCCCGCTGGCGCGTCCCGGGCCCCGCCCGGCGCGCACCAGGCGCCCTCTGGGCTGCCGGCCTTCAAGCCGCTGCCGCAGATGCCGGGCACGCTGTCCTGGAAGACCCTGGCCGAGGTGGATCTGGTGAAGGAAGCCGGGCGCTTCCGGCCGAAGTTCAGCGCGGCGGTGGCGGCCCTGAACGGCAAGCCGGTGAAGCTCCAGGGCTTCATGGTGCCGCTGGAGAGCACGGAGAGGCATGGCCACTTCCTGCTCTCCGCCTTGCCCCAGACCTGCTCCTTCTGCTTGCCGGGCGGGCCGGAGGCGATGGTGGAGGTGAAGATCTCCAACCCGGTGAAATTCACCTTCGAGCCCCTCCTCGTCAGCGGCCGGCTGGCGGTGCTCACGGACGACAAGACCGGCATGTACTACCGCATCGGCGACGGTCGGGCGGTGGAGCGCTGATCATGCACCGCCTGCGGCGCGCCGTCGCCCTGTTGCTGCTGCCGGTGTTGCTGTTGGCGCAGGCGGTGGCGGCGGTGCATCCGCTGTCGCACCTGTCGGCTGCCGCCACCG
Organism: Betaproteobacteria bacterium; assembly: GCA_016208415.1. GTDB lineage: Bacteria > Pseudomonadota > Gammaproteobacteria > Burkholderiales > Rhodocyclaceae > JACQYB01. The sequence continues at coordinate 8,769 of JACQYB010000002.1, forward strand.
GCGCCGCCCCGGCAGCGGCGGCGCCGGTGGACGGCGACGGCCGCATCGCCCACGCACCCTGTCTCGACTGCATTGCGCTTGGCGCGCTGGATCACCCGGCGCCTCACCCGGGAGCCGCGCCGCCGCACGCAGCCGCATTGCGGCTGCGTTCTTCCGCAGACCTCGCGACGCCCGCGGGCGTCGCGGCCATCGTCCCCCGCAGCCGCGATCCCCCGCTCGCCTGACCGGCATCGGCAGTGTGTCGCGATGCCTCGGTGCGTCGCGAGCGACCAGGCATCTTGCGGGGACTACCATGAACACAGCATCGATCGGGCGCATCGGCGCCCTCGCCGCGGCGATGGCCGCGGCCTTTCCGGGGGGCGCCGCGGCGGCGCCGGAGGACGACATCCGCGAACTGCGGGCACAGCTTCGCCAGCTCCAGTCCGACTACGAGCAGCGCATCCAGGCGCTTCCTGCAGGGCGCCTGGCAGTCCGGCAAGGGCGGCGAACGCCACATCACCGGCTTCGTGCCGGCGGGCGAACACGAGCACGGCGCCCGCGGCTTCAACCTCGATCACACCGAACTGGTGCTGTCCGCCAACGTGGACCCCTACTTCCGCGGGCTGGTGAATGTGGCCTACGCCGACGACGAAACGAGTGTCGAGGAGGCATGGTTCCAGACGCTGGGCCTGGGGCGTGGCGTCACGCTCAAGGGCGGGCGCTTCCTCTCGGGCGTCGGCTACCAGAACGAGCAGCATCCCCACGCCTGGGACTTCGCCGACAACAACCTCATGTACGGCGTGCTGTTCGGTGAGAACCTGCGCCAGGACGGTCTGCAGCTCAAGTGGCTGGTGCCGGCACAGAGCTTCGTTGAACTGGGCGTGGAAGTGGCGCGGGGGCAGGCGTTTCCCGGCTCGGCGGCGGGGGGCGATCGCAACGGTGCCGGCACCTGGGCGGCCTTCGCCCACGTCGGCGACGACATCGGCAGTTCCCATGGCTGGCGCGCCGGGCTGTCCTGGGTGCAGGCGCGGCCGCGGGACAGGGCGGGGGTCGTCGAGGACCTCAACGACGTCGAGGCCGCCACCGCCTTCAGCGGGCGCAGCCGCACCTGGATCGCCGACTTCGTGTGGAAATGGGCGCCGGAGGGCAATTCGCGGGAGCGCAGCTTCAAGTTCCAGGCCGAGTACTTTCGGCGCTCCGAGTCGGGCGAACTGGCCTGCGCCGACAACTCGGCCTCCGGCGGCGCCTGTGGCGACGTGCGCGATGCCTACCGGGCACGCCAGTCCGGCTGGTATGCCCAGGCCGTGTATGGCTTCGCGCCGCGCTGGCGCACCGGCCTGCGCTTCGACCGGCTCGATGCCGGCAGCGTGGATCTCGGCGCCAATGCCGGGTTCCTGCCCGCGAGCGCCTTCAGGCCCGGCCGCACCAGCCTGATGCTGGACTACTCGCCCAGCGAGTTCTCGCGTTTCCGACTGCAACTGGCGCGGGACAAGTCGATGCAGGGCAGCCCCGACAACCGGGTGACGCTGCAGTACATCCACAGCCTGGGGTCCCACGGCGCCCACCGCTTCTGAGAGGACGGCCATGACCAGACCGACGACATTGCTTTGGCTGGCGCTGCTGGCGCTCTTGGCCCGGCCGGTGCAGGCGGCGCTCAACGTGCTGGCCTGCGAGCCCGAATGGGGCGCGCTGGTGACGGAGCTGGCCGGGGACCAGGCGCGGCTGACCGTGGCCACCACGGCACGCCAGGACCCGCATCACATCGAGGCGCGCCCCAGTCTCATCGCCCGCGCCGGCACCGCCGACCTGGTGGTGTGCGCCGGCGCCGAACTGGAGGCGGGCTGGCTGCCGCTGCTGCAGCGCGAATCCGGCAACGGTCGCATCCAGAGCGGACAGCCGGGCTACTTCGAGGCGGCGCAGCATGCCCGGGTGCTGGAACGGGCGGCGGTGGCGGACCGGGCGCTGGGCGACCTCCATCTGGCGGGCAATCCGCACCTGCACCTGGATCCGCGCAACCTGCTGCGGGTGTCCGAGCCTCTGGCGCAGCGCCTGGCGGAACTTGACCCGGCCAACGCCGCCCGCTACCGCGACCGCCAGCGTGACTTCGCCGCCCGCATGGGTGCCGCCATCACGCGCTGGGAGCAGCGGGCGGCGCCGTTGAAGGGCCTGCCGGTGGTGGTGCAGCACAAGAGCTGGTCCTATCTGGTGGACTGGCTGGGACTGAAGGTGGTGGCGGACCTGGAGCCCAAGCCGGGCATCGATCCCTCCGCCGCCTGGCTGGGGCAGGTGCTGGAGACGCTCAAGGCGCAGCCGGCGCGCCTGGTGCTGCGCACCGCCTACCAGTCGCCGCGGGCGTCGGAGTGGATCGCCGCCCGCGCCGGCCTGCGGGCGGTGGAACTGCCCTACACCGTGGGCGGATCGGCGGCGGCGAAGGATCTGTTCGGGCTGTTCGACGACACGCTGGCGCGGCTGCTGGAGGCGGCGAAGTGAAGCCGCTCCGATCGCCATCGCCCGAAGGCGCGGCGCCTTCCACGACCTCGCCCGGTGGAGGAAGGCCATGAACCTCGACGCGCTGCAGGCGGGCATCCTGCTGCCGGCCTTTGCCGCCGGCGTGCTGGTGCTGCTGACCCACGTGCCGCTGGGGGCGGAGGTGCTGCGCCGGGGGATCGTGTTCCTCGACCTGGCCATCGCCCAGATCGCGGGCGTGGGGATCATCATCACCCACGCCCTCGTCGGCGAGGCGGCCGGCTGGCAGGCGCAGGCCGGGGCGGTGACGGCGGCGCTGGCCGGTGCCTCGCTGCTGCGCTGGACGGAGCGGCGCACCCCGGAGCGGCAGGAGGCCATCATCGGCGTGGCCTTCGCCGTGGCCGCCTGCGTCGCGGTGCTGCTGCTGAGTCACGATCCCCATGGCGGGGAACAGCTCAGGGAACTGCTCGTGGGTCAGATCCTGTGGACCACCTGGCGCGACCTGCTGCCGCTGGGCGCGGTGAGCGCCGGGGTGTTGTTCGCCTGGCACGCGCTGCGGCTCAAGGCGTCATCGATGGGTTTCTACCTGCTGTTCGCGGTGACGGTGACGGCCTCGGTGCAGGTGGTGGGGGTGTATCTGGTGTTCGCCAGCCTCATCGTGCCGGCGCTGGCGGCGGGCGGCCGGACGGGGCGGGGCATGGCCATCGGGGCGAGCGGTTATGGTCTGGGCCTGCTGGCCTCGGCGCTGCTGGATCTGCCTTCAGGCGCGGCCATCGTGCTGGCGCTGGTGGGGGCGGCGCTGGTGGCGTCGCGGATGGGGCGCGAGGGGGCGGGTTAAGCGGTGGGAGCGGGCTTGCCCGCGATTGCCGCGGACGATTTCGCGGGCAGGCCCGCTCCCACTCCTCGGCGCCCGCTCCTCAAGCGGTTCGTCAGGCCGCCCGGGCGGGCAGCATCATCAGCATCTGCTGGGCCATGTCGCGCTGTTCCGCGTTGCCGTCCTGGCTGACCCGTTCCAGTTCGGCGCGGGCGGCGTCGTAGCGCTCCAGGTCCATGCAGGCCTGGGCGATGTCCAGGCGAATCTCGGCGTCGTTTTCCAGTTCCGGGTCGGTGATGCGCCGCTGGGGCGGGGCAGGCTGGGCGGGGCGGGTCGCGGTGGGTTCGGCGGCCGCGCCGCCGGTGGCCAGGGCGCCGCCGCTGCTGCGGCGCAAGAGCAGCCACGCGCCGCCCGCCAGGAACAGGGCGGCACCGGCCACCCAGACCAGGTTGGTGCCGGTGTCCGCCGGCTTGCCGGCGGGGACGGGGGCCGGCGTGGCCGCTTCGACGGCCTTTTCGGCCTCGGCGGGGGTCGCCTTGGCCACTTCGGGAGCCGTGGGCCTGCCGGCGAGGGCGACGATCTCCGCCGGTGGGGCGGCGGGCTCGGCAGCCGGTTGCGCAGCCGGCTTCCCTGC
>JACQYB010000003.1 GCA_016208415.1 Betaproteobacteria bacterium
GGGGGGGGGGGGGGGGGGGGGGGGGGGGGGGGGGGGGGGGGGGGGGACGCCGTACCGCTGCTGCACCAGATCGCCATGTTGCCGGAGGCGGAACGGCATCTCGTGATGGATATGGCGAACTACCTGTGCTCGCTGCTGCGCGGCAATCACGAGAACTCTGCGCCGCCGGACGACGGCGACGAGGAGAAATCACCCTGAAGCCGGACGACTTTCTTGCCTTCCTTGCGGCCCTCGACGCACCGGCAGCACCCAATGCAGCCTTGGAGCGAGCATTCGAGCGCCACGCGCAATCGGTCCGGTGGTGAGCAGCTACGGCATCCGGGCACTGGATGCAAGAGCTGGCGTCTCGGCGTTACACTGCGGCCACCCGATTTCTTGACCAGTACATCCGCCGTCATGCCGCCCAGGATGTGCGCAGGCACTTGGCACGGGCGTTCATTGCCACGCCGGAAGACGATTAGCGACGGCTGGCGGGCTTCTTCACCCTCAGAGGACGTCCACGTCGCCCTGCCGAATCAGGCGACGACCCTTGACGGCACTGTCGATCCGCGCCACCTGGGACAGGCGTGTTGCCGGCAGTCGCCTTGCTGCAATCAGGCGGCTGTATCCAACGTCTTCGACTGCCATGGCTTGATCCGCAAACAGACCGGGGAAGTCACTAATTGCCCGCAGACAACCATGCTATCCCATATTTGGCCGCGCCGGCTTCGCCAACCCTCACTTGTGCCCGCCCCCCGAACTCCACCCGCCGCCCGGCCCGGAGCGGCCGGAACTCCAGCCGCGCGAGCCGGTGTCCGAGGCCATGCCGACGTTGATGAGGGTGCTGACGACGACCACGATCAGGCCGTAGATGAGGTACATGAAGCGGTTCATCCTGCCCTCCGCCGAGCCGCCTCAAGGAGGGCAGGCGCCCCCTCGGTGGGGGTTGAGGCGGGGTTTCGCAAAGCACCGCTTTGCGCCGCCGAAACGGGCGAGCCGTGCAAGGCGAGTCCTTCGCGAACATTGTGAGCGTGGGGGTTCATCATTCCGCATCCCCCGCGGCGGCGCGCAGCACCGGCACCCACAGGAAGGCCAGCGCCAGGGCGATGATGAGCAGCCCGGCCCAGCCGCTGCCGAAGACGGTCGGAAGGTTGAAGATCATCAGCATCCAGGTGTAGACCTTGGCGATGCGCCGCAGCGGGGCGAACTCCGCCGCGGCCGCCTTCGACGGTGCAAGGGCCTTCGCCGCCGCGCCGCTGCGCCCGAACCAGCGGGCGATCTCCTGCGGCGCCACCGGCGTGGCCAGGCTCCACACCAGTTCGCGGGCGTTGCGCTCGGCGGTCAGGGTGCGCTCGGCGCGGGCGTAGGAGGTGATGGCGGTGCGCTCGCCCACCGCCACGCGCCAGTTGAAGGCGCCGGCGGCGTAGATCACCTCGGAGCCGTAGTCCCATTGCTTCTCGAACGCCTCGCCGTGGAGCACGGCCTGCTCGCCCGACCCGGGCTGGGGCCATTCGTCCAGCACCCGCACCCGCTCCCAGCCCTGGTCGGATTCCACCAGCCAGAAGAAGCCGCGGCCGGGGTTGTGGAGCAGGTACTCGGTCCATTCCGAGGTCTCGTCGCTGCCCGTCTCGCGGGCGCGCAGCAGGCCGATGACGCTCCATTTCGCGCCGTCGATGTCGGCGCTGTCGCCGGGGGCGAGGGTGGTGGGCAGGGCGGCCAGTTCGGTGTGCTTGGCCAGCACCACGGCCTGGTCGCCGGCGCAGTCCACCTCGGCGTGGCAGGCGGGGCAGACGACGTTCACGGCGGCGCCCGCCTGGTAGGAAAGCGGGCCGCCGCAGGACGGGCATTCCAGCGTGCTGGCGGTGCCGCGCAGGTGCCCGGCGCTGCGGGCGATGTCGTCGTCGCTGCGCAGCAACTGCATGCGCAGTTCGGGCAGCGCCACCGCCTGGCCCAGGTAGCGCTGCGGCGGCGTGCCGTCGGAGTAGTCCAGGGTGAGGAAGCGCGCGCCGTGGCGCAGGTCCGCCACTTTGGCCTCCCAGCCCTGGCCGACACGGAAGGGCAGCTCGCCCTGGCCGCCAGTGCATTGCGCGGTGCGCACGTCGGCGACGCGGAAATCCGCGCCGTCGAAGAGGTAGGGCGCCCCCGGCGCCAGGGATTCGAAGGCCGGCGCGTCCACCGCCGCCACCCCCGGCGCGGCCATCACGTACTGGCCGGAGAAATCCGCCAGCCAGCCGCCCTGGCCGTCGTCCCACAGCAGGGACCACTCGTTCCAGAAGCCGGCATCGAAGCGCAACTGGATGCGTCCCACCACGGTGAAGGCCTTGCCCTGCCACAGCCCGGAGCTGTTGATCTGCAGCGGCGAGTAGTCTTCCAGCACCTCGGACATCTTGCCGATGTCCTTGACGGTGCCGGCCTCCCGCAGCACGGTGCTGCGGCAGTACTGGCACACCGCCATGACCGAGGCGGCCGAGCGGAACACCACCTCGGCCCCGCAGCCGGGGCATGGGACGCGGTACATGGGCGCGCGGCCGGGCCGGTCAGCCGATGAGCTTCTTCAGGATCTCGGCCTTGGCGCCGTCGTAGTCGGCCTGGGCGATGAGGCCCTTGTCGAGCAGGGCCTTGAGTTTTTCCAGGCGGGCGGCGGGATCGTCGGCCGCGGCCGGGGGTACGGCCTGGGGAAGCGCAGCGGCCGGGGCGGCGGGAGCCACGGCCGCCGCAGCCGGGGATGCGGCCGCCGCAGCCGGCGACGCGGCGCCAGGCGCGGCCGAAGTGGCGCCAGGCGCGCCCCCGGCGCCCGCCGGCGCCGCAGCACCGCGCATGGCATCCGCCATCACCTGTCCCATGGACACCCCGGCCGCCAGCCCGGCGCCCACCCCCGCCAGGCCGCCCTCGTTCTGCGCCGCCAGCGGCACGGAAGTCGCCACCTGGTACTGGGTGTACCGGCCCATGTCGCCCACCATGCCCATGGAAATCCGGGTGTCGATGGCCTTCTGCAGTTCCTCCGGCAGGGAGATGTTCTCCACGGCGAAGTTGTCCAGCGCCAGGCCGTACTGCTGGAACACCGGCCCCATGGCCTCCTTCATCTTCGCCGCCAGCAGCCCCTGGTTGGCCGCCATGTCGAGGAAGGGCAGCTCCGCCCCGCCCAGGGTGCTGGTCATGGTGGCGATGACCAGGTTGCGCAACTGCTGCTCCAGCTCATCCACCGTGTAGCGCTCCCGCGTGCCGCTGATCTGGCTGAAGAACAGCTTCGGGTCGGCCAGCTTGTAGGAATACATGCCGAAGGCGCGCAGGCGCACCATGCCGAAGTCGGCATCGCGGATGGTGATGGGCTGGGCCGTGCCCCACTTGCGCCCGAGCTGCAGCCGCGTGCTGAAGAAATAGACGTCGGACTTGAAGGGCGACTCGAACAGCTTGTCCCAGTTCTGGAGGTAGGTGAGCACCGGCAGGGTCTGGGTGGTGAGCTTGTACATGCCGGGGGCGAAGACGTCGGCCACCTTGCCCTCGTTGACGAACACCGCCGTCTGCGACTCGCGCACCGTCAGGCTGGCGCCGTACTGGATCTCGAAGTCCTGCATCGGGAAGCGCCACGCCAGCACGCCGTCGGCGTCCTCGTTCCACTGCAGGATGTCGATGAACTGCTTCTTGATGAAGTCGCCGAGGCTCATGGTCATGCCTCCCGCCGGGCCGTCCCAAGGGAGGCATGCGCCCCCCCCGGAGGGGTTGAGGCGGGGTTTCGCAAAGCAGCGCTTTGCGCCGCCGAAACGGGCGAGCCGTGCAAGGCGAGCCCTTCGCGAACATCGTGAGCGTGGGGGTAGTTCATGATTTCTCCTGACGGATGGCAGGCGGGGTTCAGGAAAGGCAGGCGGCGTTGATGACGCCCACCACCAGCGAAGCGGAGCCCATCAGCGCGCCCATGGCGACGTTGTTGTCCTCGAGCGCCGCGTTCATGTTGGGGATGGCCCGCGCCAGCAGGGCATAGGCGGCCACCTGCACCGCCATGGCCGCCACGCCCCACAGCAGGAACATGCCGATGCGGTCGTTGTGCAGGATGCTGGAGGCCACCGTGAGCGAGAAGCCCAGCGTGGCGCCGCCCAGGGACAGGCTTGCCGCCACGCAGCCCTTGCGGATCAGGGCGATCTCGGAGAAGGGCGTCACCCGCAGGTAGAGGGCCACGAACAGCGCCACCATGGCCACGCCCGCGAGCAGGAAGATCAGGTAGTTGTACAGTTGGGTTAGCATGGCGCCTGCCCCCGGTGGCGATGGGTTGCAAGGATGTCGAACGTCGCCCGCCATTGTAGGCCAGGGCGGGGCGCCCTTGTCACGCGGCTTGGAGCCATGCCGGATCGCATCCTCATCCTGTCGGTGTTCGTCGTCGCCTCCTGCGGCCTGGCCTACGAACTCATCGCCGGCGCGCTGGCCAGCTACCTGCTGGGCGACTCGGTGCTGCAGTTCTCCTCCATCATCGGCTGCTACCTGTTCGCCATGGGCGTGGGCTCCCACCTGTCGAAGTACGTGGCCGACGAGGACGTGCTGGCGCGCTTCATCGACATCGAACTGCTGGTGGGGCTGCTGGGCGGGGTGTCGGCCAGCCTGCTGTTCGTCGTCTTCGCCTGGGCGGCGACGCCGTTTCGCAGCGTGCTCTACGCGCTGGTGTTCGTCATCGGCGTGCTGGTGGGCATGGAGATCCCGCTGGTGATGCGCGTGCTGCACCGCCGTCGGGCGGAGTTCCGCGAACTGGTCAGCCGCGTGCTCACCTTCGACTACCTGGGGGCGCTGGCGGTGTCGCTGCTGTTCCCGCTGGTGCTGGCGCCGCGCCTGGGGCTGGCGCGCACCGCCCTGCTGTTCGGCCTGCTCAACGCCGGGGTGGCGCTGCTCACGGCGCGGCTGTTCCGCACCGAACTGCGGGTGCCGCTGCCGGCCACGCTGCTGCGCGGCTGGCTGGTGGTGGGGCTGCTGGGCGGCGGCCTGCTGCTGTCGGACCGGCTCACGCAGTGGGCCGAGGGCGGGCTGTTCGGCGACGAGATCGTCCACGCCCGGACCACGCCCTACCAGCGCATCGTCGTCACCCGCTGGCAGGACGACCTGCGTCTCCATCTCAACGGCCACCTCCAGTTCTCGAGCCGCGACGAGCACCGCTACCATGAGGCGCTGGTCCATCCCGCGCTGCAGTCCCTGCCCGGGGCGCGCTCGGTGCTGGTGCTGGGCGGCGGCGACGGCCTGGCGCTGCGGGAGATCCTCAAGCACGCCAACATCGAACGCGTCACGCTGGTGGATCTGGACCCGGCCATGACCGGGCTGTTTTCCCGCTCCGAACCCTTGGTGGCGCTCAACCGCGGCGCGCTTTCCGACCCGCGGGTGAAGGTGGTCAATGCCGACGCGGGACAATGGCTGGAGGACAACGGCGACAGCTTCGACGCCATCATCGCCGACCTGCCCGACCCCTCCAGCTATGGGCTGGGCAAGCTCTACTCTGTACCCATGTTCCGACTCATGGCCCGGCACCTGGCCGAGCACGGGCTGCTGGTGGTGCAATCCACCTCGCCCTGGTACGCGCCGCGCGCCTTCTGGTGCGTCGACGCCACCCTGCGGGAGGCGGGCCTGCGCACCCGGCCCTACCATGCCTACGTGCCCTCGTTCGGCGAGTGGGGATTCATCCTCGCCGCGAAGCACGATGGCTTCGCCCCGCCGGCGCGCTACAGCGTGCCGACGCGCTGGCTGGATGGCGAGGCCACCGCCGACATGTTCCGCTTCCCCGCCGACATGCCGCGCCCCGCCGTGGAACCCAACCACCTCAACAGCCAGGCCCTGGTGCGCTATTTCGAGGAGGACTGGCGGGGGGCGGTGCGGTGAGGCACCCGCCGCGCCGAGTCGCCGATGGTGAGGCCACGGGTGATCCGGGCGATCACTGCCGACTTCGACGCCGACCGCCTTGAGGCGATGGCGGTCGAACCCGGCGGCGACGAAGGCCTTTTGGTGCCGGCGCGGTTTTGCCTTTCGATAGCGCGCGATGGCATACTATGCCAATATCTCCAGGAGCGAGGTAAACCATGCCCACCCGCAATGTCGTGCTGACCGATCACCAGGCCACCTTTGTCGAACGGCTTGTGGCTTCGGGCCGTTATCAGAATGCCAGCGAGGTGCTCCGCGAGGGCCTGCGCCTGGTCGAGCGTCGCGAATCCGAGGAAGCGGCCCGCCTGGCCGCACTTCGGGAAGCGGCGCGCATCGGCATCGCCGATATCGAGGCAGGAAGATTTCGTGCCTTCGATGCGCCGGACGCCCTTGATCGGCACCTTTCGACGCTGGCCGACGAGGCCATCGGCGCCGCGTGAAACCTTGTTGGACGATTCGTCTCTCCGCCGCCGCCGAACGGGACTATCGCGAAATTCTGCGCTGGACGGCGGAGACCTTCGGTCGGCGTCAGGCCAACACCTACGCCAGAACGCTATCGAATGCCCTGCGTGATCTCGCGCTGGGGCCATCCATCAGGGGCGCCAGGCCCCGGGAAGACGTCGGCGCCGGCATCCACACCCTCCATGTCGCTCGCGAAGGGCGCAAGGGGCGGCACCTGGTGGTGTTCCGAGCCAACGCCTCCAGCGGGGAACAGGTGATCGACGTGCTGCGATTGCTTCACGACTGCATGGACCTGCCGCGCCATCTGCCGGCGGCGAACGGGTCCGACCCGCCTGGCAGTTCGCAACGCTAGCGCTTTTCCGTCATTTGGCCATGAAACGCCGCGACTTCCTCGCCCTCCTCGGCGCCGGCGCGGCCCTCCCCGGCTGCGGGCCGCTGCCGTGGGCGCGGCCGACCGTGGCGGTGCATCGCCCCGGGATGGAGGCCGGCCATCGCCTGCGCGACGGCGCCGGATGGCCTGCTCCCGCGGGGGACATCACCACGGAGGTGGCCATCCTCGGCAGCGGCATCGCCGGGCTCACCGCGGCGTGGAAGCTGGCGAAGGAGGGCTTTCACGATTTCGTCCTGCTCACCGGCCCCGAGCCCCTGGGCAACGCCGCCGGCGGGCGCTTCGACGCGCCAGGCGGGGCGCTGGCCTTCCCCCGCGGCGCCCATTACCTGCCCCTGCCCTTGCGCGAATCCACCCACGTGCGGGAGATGCTGGCGGATTTCGGCGTCATCGAGGGCGACGCCGGCGCCCCCACCCCGCGCTTCGACGAGGCCGCGCTGGTGCACGCCCCCCAGGAGCGGCTGTACCACGACGGCGCCTGGCACGAGGGCCTGCTGCCGCCGCCGGCCGACGCGCTGGAAGCGGCGCAGCACGCCCGCTTCCTCGCCTGGACCGGAGAATGCGCCCGCGCCCGCGGCGCCGACGGGCGCAAGGCGTTCTGCATTCCGCTCGAGCTGTCGTCCCGCGACCCGCGCTGGACGCGCCTGGATACCCTCACCTTTGCCCGCTGGCTGGAGCAGGAGGGCTACACCGCGCCGGGCCTGCGCTGGTATCTCGACCACTGCTGCCGCGACGACTACGGCGCCAGGGCCGACACGGTCTCCGCTTGGGCCGGCCTGCACTACTTCGCCAGCCGCGGCGGCCACGCCGCCAACGCCGGGGACGGCGCCGTGCTCACCTGGCCCGATGGCCTGCAAGCCCTGGCGACGCGGCTGCGGGACGCCGCCCTGGCCCCCGCCGAAACGCACCCCGGGGCATCTGGAATCGCAGCGAACCACGGCCTGTCCGCCACCCCCGCGCGCCGCGTGCCGCGCGTGCCCGGCACGGGGCGTACGCCCGCGGGGGCGGCGCAGCCCCGGGAACTTGCCGGCCTGGCGCTGCGGGTGCGGGAAACGGGCGCCGCCCGCCGCGACGCGCGCGGCATGGAGACCCTGTGCCTGGCCGCCGACGGCCGCCACGCCTTCCGCCTGCGCAGCCGCCGCGTCATCTGCGCCCTGCCGCTGCACGTGGCGGCGCGGGTGGTGGGGCCGCCGGGCACAGCCGGGCCGGACGTGGCAGCCGCCCTGCCCCGCCAGGCATCATGGCTGGTGTCCAACATCCTGCTGGAGGGTTTCCCGCCGGAGGCCGGAGACGTGCCCCTGTCCTGGGACAACGTGGTGCAGGGCAGCCCCCACCTGGGCTACGTGGTGTCCACCCACCAGCAGATCCGCCAGGCGCGCCCGGCCCACTCCGTCTTCACCGCCTACCACGCCTTTGCCGGCGGTAACCCCGCCGACACGCGCCGCCGGCTCGAAAGCGCCGGGACCGAGGCCTTGCGCGACATCGCCTGCGCCGACCTGCTTGCCGTTTACGGGCGCGACCTGTGGCGCCACGTGCGTGCCCTCGACCTCACCGTGCGCGGCCACGCCATGGCCGTGCCCACGCCGGGCTTCCTCGGACACCCCGGCGCGCTGGCCCTGCGCGAGGCCGACCAGCGGCTGCTGTTCGCCCATTCCGACCTGTCGGGCATGTCGCTGTTCGAGGAAGCGGCGTGGTGGGGCTATCGGGCGGCGCTGCGGGTACTCTGACGCCACGCATCCCCCGGTGGGCATGCAAGCCGGGCACGGGGCTCCCGGCGACGAGGGCAAGGTTTCCCGGTGTCACCATGCATGCCGTCGCAACGAACGTGCCCAACCTCCTCCTTGCTCCCCACCCACGGGAAGACGCCTTTGTGCTTGTGGTGAAATCCGTTGACGGGTGATGTCGCATGCAACATCATCGCCGCCATGAGTAGCGCCGAAAAATTGCTGGCCCGGATGCGCCACAAGCCACTGAACTGGCAGATCGGGCAATTGGAAACCGTGGCCCGGCATTGCGGTCGCAAGGTGCCCAAGCCGGGCGCCAGTCATGTAATTTTCCAGAAGGACGGCTGTCCGCTGGAAGTCAGCGTGCCGGCGCACAAACCCATCAAGCCGGTCTGCATCGGGCACTTTCTCGCCCTGGTCGATGCTTGAGGTCACGCCATGACACAACCCCGCTTCGAGGATTACCCGTTCGAGATTTCGCCCCTGCCCGCCGAGGATGGCGGCGGTTTTCTGATCAGCTTTCCCGACCTGCCGGGCTGCATGGCGGACGGCGAAACGCCCGAGGAAGCGCTGCGCGAAGGCCACGACGCTTTCGCCTGCTGGATGGCGGCGCATGTCGCCGACGGCCGGCCGGTGCCGGTGCCTCACAGCGGAGGCGAGCCGGGGCGCTTCGTCCAGCGGGTGCCGAAAAGCCTGCACGGCAAGCTGGCCGCCCGCGCCCGCCAGGAGGGCGTGAGCCTGAACACGCTTGTGCTCGCCTTCATCGCCGAAGGACTGGGGCGGCGCGAGGGACACGCCTGAAATCCTTGGAGCATAGCCGAATCACCGGCCTCCACTTTGCCAGCACCGACCTTGGACCGCACGGCATCGACCGACTACCCGATTGGGTGAAAACCGTCCGGGAGATGCCCTTGCCGAAAGCCCGGTGCTCTTGTGGGCATGTTTGTCCTCATGCGCGTTCCGGCAACCGCTTCCTGGCAGCGGCTGCTGTTCGCCCATGCCGACCTGTCGGGCATGTCGCTGTTCGAGGAGGCGGCGTGGTGGGGGTATCGGGCGGCGCTGCGGGCGCTGGGGCGATAGGTCTCGATGGGCGGCACCGCAGGCAGGTGCGCGCGTCGAGGTCTTCCAGTCTGGGCCGATAGATGGGGTCAGACCCCTATTGATCCTCAGGCTTTCCCGGATCAGGCAAAAACGACCGATACATGCCTCGTAGGAGGAGACTTCGACGAAGCCCCATGGACACGGGCGCGCATGCCGGCCTCAAAACCAAAGGTACCGGAGTCGAATAGTGCCTCTGACCGCATCAGACAACACGCACCGTTTGACCGTAGCGTCCTAGAGCGGAATCGGCCGTCAGTAGGACCAATGGCTCGGTCTGGCTCTGGGCTACGAGGAGGCGGTCGAAGGGATCGCGATGGTCCTCGAAGGTCGGCAGCGTGGTGACGGCTAGGATGTGCTCGTTCCTGATGTCCAGCCACTCGAAACCATTTTTTTCGACATTGCGGGCGAACTTGGCGATGTCCACCTTCAACCGTCCGTTGGAAACCTTGATGGCGATTTCCCACAGTGACACCCGACTGACGAACACCGCTTCCGCCTCTTTGCGCACCAGATCCTGGACGATGCCGGGCAAACGAGGATGGCCCGCTTCCCACCAGAGAACAAGATGGGTATCGAGCAGCAACCTCATGCAGCTTCGTCTTTCAGGCAATCGAACAAATCATCGAGCGGTGCATCGAAATCGTCCGCGATCCAGATTTCTCCCTCCATTGCACCCGGCGGCGCAATCTTGCGTTTCGCCGGAGCGTAGGGGATCAGGCGAACGATGGGCGTGCCGGCCTTGGCGATCACCACGTCCTCTCCAGACTGCACCTGTTCGAGCAATTTGGAAAGCTGGGTCTTGGCGTCATGGATGTTGACGATATGCATGGCGGTCTCCCACCGAGATATTAGCTAGGTGTTAGTCTACTTTCGATTTCCGGGGTGGGCAAGCCCGTTCTTATCTTGGTGCCCTCGTTCCGGCTACGGCCGCCGCTGGACTCGGGCTTGCGCCGGAGTGACGGCCTCAGCCCAGCTCTTCCATCCGCAGCCGCGCCACCTTGCCCTTCACCACCGGCAGCGCCTCGATGCGGGCGATCGCCGCGTCGGCGTTCTTTTCCAGGGCGCGGTGGGTTGTGACCGCAACACGCCATCGTCTGCTTTGGCCCGTGCGGCGGCGGCGTAGGCCTGCGATCAGAAGTAAACCCGCGCCATCAATTCCAGCCGCCGTGAGTTCTGCTTCTCGCCAAACTCCGTGCCCGCCCCGCCCGTCAGCCACATGAAGCGCAGCCGCAGGTCGAGGTTGGTGATGCCGGTGTAGGCGACCTGCCCCGCCAGGCCTGCTGGCTGGTCTCCAACATCCTGCTGGAGGGTTTCCCGCCGGAGGCCGGAGACGTGCCCCTGTCCTGGGACAACGTGGTGCAGGGCAGCCCCCACCTGGGCTAGGTGGTGTCCACCCACCAGCAGATCCGCCAGGCGCCGCCCGCACGCACCGTCTTCACCGCCTACCACGCCTTTGCCGGCGGTAACCCCGCCGACACGCGCCGCCGGCTCGAAAGCGCCGGGACCGAGGCCTTGCGCGACATCGCCTGCGCCGACCTGCTGGCCGTTTACGGGCGCGACCTGTGGCGCCACGTGCGCGCCATCGACCTCACCGGGCGCGGCCACGCCATGGCCGTCCCCACCCCCGGCTTCCGCAGGGACGACGTGGTGCTGCTCAGCTTCCGCGGCCGGGAGCATTCCGCGTTGCTGGCGTTCGACCAGATCGGGCCGCACACGCTGCGCCGCTTCTCCGGAAGCCATGACCTGCTGGGGCAGCCGGTGTATTCGGCGGGGGAGGTGCTGGCGGAGTCGGTCCATCGCTTCAAGGGACAGTCGGCGCCGGCGGCGGCACTTGCGCGAGTCAGTACGCCGCCTTGAACTTCAGCAACTCCTCCTTGGTGATCTCCTTCGGCCGCTTCAAGGTCCAGGCCTCTTCGCCGATCCACAGTCTGAACAGCCTGAGATTGGCCTGGCGCTCTTCTTCGCTCTTGCCCAACTGCTTGTGCATGTTGCCGGGTTGTCCGTCCTTCGTGTTCTTGCCGTCGTCCAGGCGCCGCATCAGGGCGCCGGTGTCGGGCCAGGCGGCGAAGAACAGCAGGTCGGCGTAGCTGTCCATGCGCGGCCCCTTGTCGTCGTCCACGTACATCTTCTTGTTTTCTTCGAAGGCGCCGAGGTAGGGCGAGTTGCTGCCATGGCAGCGTTCGCACTTGTCTTCCCACAGCGGCCGGATGTGCTTGCGGTAGGTGATTTCCTCGGCCAGGGCCGGCATTGCGGCGGCCATCAGGGCGCATCCCAGCAGCAGTTTCTTCATGTTGCGTCCATTCCAGCCGGACGCCGGCGTGCACGACGTGGCGCGCCAGGTCGGCGGCGGAGAAGGGCCTTTCCGCCCGGGTGTGGCTGATGCGGGGCCCGGCGCCGTTCAGATGACGATATGCCGCCGCGCCTCTTCCAGGCGCTCCACGGCGCGGCGTGCGTCCTCGCGCTCGATGCGCGCCAGCACCACCACCCAGCGGCGCGGGTCGCGGCTGGTGAGTTCGACGAACTCCAGGCTCTCGCAACCGTCGGCCTCCCCGCCGTTGCACAGCACGCCGCTGCGGTCCACCCGCAGCTGCACCGGCTGGAGGGCCAGATATGGCTCGGGCGCCGCCAGGCATTGCACGAGGGTCTCCAGCAGTTGCGCCGGAGACAGGGCGTCGGCGCTGGCGCGCAGCCGCTGCTGCAGTTCGCCCAGGCGCCGGGTGGGCGGGCCGGCGTGCGGCAGGGCCTGCGAGGCCATCTCCCCGGAGCCGGCGCCGCGGGCCCGGGCGCTCTCCAGACTGCGCTCCCGATCCAGGCCGGCATGCTCCCGGCGCGCTTCGGCCAGGTGCGCCGCGAAGCTCTTGAGCAGCCCGTCAAACATGGCCTCGCGCAGGCGCGCCCGGGCACGCTCCAGGTCGGGGCCGGGCTCGGCCAGGGTGTGGTCGCTGAAGTAGAGCGTCTGCCGGGGCGCGTCCGCCAGCACCAGGCCGCCGCTGAGGCGGGCACCAAAGTCGGCCTTTTCGTGCCGGCGCATGCCCAGCAGGGCGCAGCACTGGCCGGGAAGAGGCGCGGCCCCGCCCACCAGATGCTCGCGCACGCACTGGCTGCGCGCGAGCATGGCCTCGATATCGTCGGCGCTGCCGAACAGGGCATGCACGAGAGGATCGGTGGCAAAGGCGGCGCGGCTGATTTCATACGGCCCGGGAATGCGCTGCGCCAGCGCGGCACAGTAGTCGAGCGCGTGGCGCACCGCCGGCGCCAGCCGACGCGCATGGCCGGGCACGGTCTTGAGCGCCGGGTCGATGGCCGTCACGGTGCGTTCGACCAGGTCGCGGGTCTGGGCGTCGAGGGGAGGTGCGGGCCGCAGCCAGTCGAAGAGTCCCATGACCAATGGCGCCGAAAACGAAGTTTCAGTGGAGGCTAACGCCGGCTTTATCGGCGTTAAGCGCAGCGGCCGCAACTAAAAGTTTCACTTTCAGTGGAGGCTAACGAATAGCGTTTATCCGCCGCCTCGCAAACGTTGAATCCAGCCACGGCGGTCTGGCGGCGGATAAACCTCGTTGGACTGAACCGCCGGCACGACGGTGGTTATGGGGATTGTAAGACGGGCGGAGCAAATGTCAA
>JACQYB010000022.1:0-13683 GCA_016208415.1 Betaproteobacteria bacterium
GCGCAACGCGCCGAAAGGTCGACCGCCGCCGTGTGCGTAACGCCAACGGCGGCACCCAGCCCCACGACGCCTGAATCCGGCGTATTCAAGCCGGCGCGCCGAGCCCCCTGGCCCGCCCCACCCGGCGGGTCAGGTCGGCAGGCACTTGCCCGGGCGGGTCGATCCAGCCGCACAGGTGCTGGCGGGCAATGTCGACCAGAGTGTCGATCCAGCCGTCACGATCATTGAGACACGGGATGTAGCCGAATTCGCTGCCGCCGGCATCGAGAAAGGCTTGGCGGCATTCCATGGCGATTTCCTCCAGTGTCTCCAGACAATCGGCGACGAATCCGGGACAGATCACATCAACCTTGCGCACTCCGGAGCGGGCGAGGGCCTGCACGGCCGGCTGTGTGTAGGGCTGCAGCCATTCCGTTCGGCCGAAGCGGGACTGGAAGGTGAGTTGCCACTGGTGGTCCGCGAGCTGTAAGTGTTGCGCCAGCAAGCGCGCGGTCTTGTGGCAGTGGCAATGATAGGGGTCACCGCGGGTCAGGCTCGATCGCGGCATGCCGTGGAAGCTCATGACGAGCCGTTCCGGATGGCCATGCCGGCTCCAATGTTCCTGCACCGCAGCGGCCAGCGAATCGATGTATCGCGGATGGTCATGAAAGCTGCGCACCAGGCGCAACTCGGGCACGTTTCGCCAGTGGCGCACGCAGCGGGCCAGTTCATCGAAGGTGCTGGCGGTGGTGCTGGCGCAATATTGCGGGTAGAGCGGCAGTACGAGGATACGCGTGCAGTTGCGCGCGCGCAGGGCTTCGAGGGTGGCTGCCATGGACGGCTGCCCATAGCGCATCGCCCACGCAACCTCTACCCGGTCTCCCAGGCGCTGGCCGACCAGGGTGGCCTGGCGTTCCGTGTATACACGCAACGGCGAGCCCGCGTCGGTCCAGACGGCGGCGTACTTGCGTGCCGAGCGCGGGGGGCGGACATTGAGGATGACCCCATGCAGGAGGGGCAGCCACAGGGCGCGAGGCAGTTCCACGACCCTGGGGTCAGCGAGGAACTCACGCAGGTAGGCCCGTAGCGCCCGGGAGGTGGGCGCCTCGGGAGTGCCCAGGTTGACGAGCAGGACCCCCGTACGTTCGGGCGTGTCGTGGGCGAAGCCGGGTTCGGGCCAGTAACGGTGCATGCTTTCCTCGGGTCCCCGACCGGGGCCCCACGGCGTTTGACTAACTGGACGACAAGGCGCTGGAAAGCAGCCTTGCGGTGATGTCGACGATGGGGATGACCCGCTCATAGGCCATGCGCGTCGGCCCGATAACGCCCACCGAACCTACAACCTGGCCGTCCACCTCGTAGGGCGCCGCCACGACGCTGCACTCGTCCAGCGGCGCGAGTCCCGACTCCCCGCCGATGAAGATCTGCACCCCCTGGGCGCGATGTCCCACTTCCAGCAGTTGCAGCAGGCCGGTGCGCTGTTCGAAGAGCGAGAACAGTTCGCGCAGGCGTTTCATGTTGGATGCCAGATCCTCATGGTCCAGCAAGTTCTTCTCGCCGCGGATCACGTAGGGTGTGGCGTCCGTTTCGGCCGCCTCCGTGCCGGCACTGATGGCGGCGGTCATCAGTTCCGTCATGTCCGTGCGCAGTTGAAGGAGTTCATCCTGGAGGCGCAGGCGAATTTCCTCCATGCTCATCCCCGCGAAATGCTGGTTAAGGTAGTTCGCCGCCACCACCAGTTCCGACGCCGAGTAGGCGCGCTGGGTAAACAGGATACGGTTCTGCACGTCACCGTCAGCGTTGACAATGATGAGCAGGATGCGCCGCTCGCCCAGCGCCAGGAACTCGATCTGGCGGATCCGCGCCGGTGAAGGAACGTTGAAAGCTCAACGATGGAATTGGCCACTTCCCGGCTCGGACACTTGCCGATGAGCGCCACTGTTGAAAAAGCCTGTGACATGGCGGAATTAAACCATAATTCCCGTGCGGCCAAGCGCGCCAGCGGAGGTATGGGGGCTGGCGATGAATCCGAGTTCCTCCAGGTCCGCCATGACGTTGCGCACCGTGGCGGCCGAAAGCTCGAGCCCCGAATACCTGGAGAGCGCGCGCGAGCCCACCGGCTGTCCTTCGGCGATGTAGCGCTCGATCAGCGTCTTGAGCAGAACTTTCGATCTTTGGTCGAGCATGTGCAGGGTGAGGCTTTCCGGGATGCGCTTGGTTCGTGCGCGAAGATTCTACAAAATGCGCCGCGCCGGCGCAGGTACAACTCACTCCGGGCGTCGCGCTTGGCCGCACGGGAATTATGGTTTAATTCCGCCATGTCACAGGCTTTTTCAACAGTGGCGCTCATCGGCAAGTGTCCGAGCCGGGAAGTGGCCAATTCCATCGTTGAGCTTTCAACGTTCCTTCACCGGCGCGGATGGCAAGTGTCCGAGCCGGGAAGTGGCCAATTCCATCGTTGAGCTTTCAACGTTCCTTCACCGGCGCGGATGCACCACCCTGGTCGAGCAAGCCACAGCCGCCGCGCTCGAAGGCGCCTGCGGAAGTCCTGCGAGCTACGCGGAAATCGGTCGCCGTGCCGACCTGGCGGTGGTGCTCGGCGGCGACGGCAGCATGCTCAACGCTGCCCGCCACCTTGCCGAACATGGGGTTCCGCTCGTGGGAATCAACCAGGGACGGCTGGGATTCATGACCGACATCTCGCGTCAGGACATGCTGCGCCGCATTGACGATCTGCTTGAGGGACGTTACCGGCCCGAACGCCGCTCCCTCATGCTGGCCCGGATTCTGCGCGATGGCGCATGCGTGTTCCAGACGCCGGCCCTCAACGACGTGGTCGTGAGCAAGGGTGAGGTCGGGCGGATGATCGAATTCGAACTGCGCATTGACGACGAATTCGTCTACAACCAGCGCTCCGACGGACTCATCGTCAGTACACCCACCGGGTCCACGGCCTACGCCCTGTCGGCGAACGGGCCGATCCTGCATCCGGCGGTGGCCGGGATCGCCATCGTGCCCTTGTGCCCGCACACCTTGTCCGCCCGGCCGGTGACCATCTGTGACGACAGTGTCATCGAAATCACCCTGGCCCACCCCCATGAGGCGAGGGTGCGCGGTGACGGCCAGACGCATTTCGACCTGCGCCCGGGGGACTGCGTGCGGGTGAGCCGGGCGCCGGGTGCGCTGGTGCTCCTGCACCCGCCGGGCTACAGCTATTTCGCCATGCTGCGTGAGAAGCTGCGCTGGAGCGAGGCGCCAAGCAACCAATAGACTGTACAACGGCGCCTTCTCCACCCATTCCCATGCTGCGACGTGTGCACATCCGCGACTTCGTCATCGTCGATCGCCTTGATCTGGATTTCTCTGCCGGCTTTGGGGCGCTGACCGGGGAGACCGGCGCCGGCAAGTCGATCCTCGTCGATGCTTTGGCGCTGGTCCTGGGCGAGCGGGCGGACGCCGCCGTGGTGCGTCACGGACGGGAGCGGGCGGAGATCGGCGCGGAGTTTGACGTCGCCGCGTCAGGCGAGGCCGTCGCCTGGCTCACGGCCAATGACCTGGAAAGCGAAGCCGGAGGCTGCCTGTTGCGCCGCGTGGTGGAGGCTGGGGGGCGCTCCCGCGGCTACATCAACGGCGTGCCGGCCACCGCCGCGCAACTGCGGGAACTGGGCGAATGCCTCGCAGACATCCACGGGCAGAACGCCCATCACGCGCTGCTGCGCCCGGACACGCAGCGCGCGATGCTGGATGCCCACGCCGGCCTTTCCGACCTGGCGCGGCGCGTGGTCCAGGCCCATCGTCATTGGCGCGATGCCAGGGCGGCCTGGGAGCAGGCTACGGCTTCCGCCGCCGCCACCGAGCGCGAACGGGACATGCTCGACTGGCAGGTGCAGGAGCTCGAAGCATTGGCCTTCGACCCGATCCAGTGGCAGGAAACCGTGGCGGAACATCGCCGTTGCGGCCATGCAGCGATGTTGCTCGAAGCCTCGCAGGAAGCGCTGGCGACGCTGGACGAGGGCGAACTTGCTGCCGGAGCCATGGTGGAGCGCATCGCCGGCCGGCTCGCGGATCTGTGCGGCTACGACGAGCGGCTCCGGGAACCGCAGCAACTCCTGGAGGCCGCGCGGATCCAGTTGGACGAGGCGGTACATGCCTTGCGCCGCTACAGCGAGCGAATCGACCTCGACCCCGCACATCTGAAGGAACTCGAAGTCCGCGTCGATGCGGTGGACGCGATGGCGCGCAAACACCGCGTGCCTGCGGAAGAACTCGGGGAACTGCTGCGCCGCCTCGCCTCCCGACGCGACGAACTGGCCGAACTGGCGGATCCGCAGGCGCTGGCCGGGCGCATGACCCAGGCCCGCGAGGCGTATCTGATTCTGGCGCGGGAACTCTCGGCCGGTCGAGCCAAGGCAGCGGCGGCGCTGGGCAAGGCGGTCACAGACGCCATGCAGGGCCTGGCCATGCCGGGCGCGCGTTTCGAGGTGGGACTGGACGCGCTGGATGAAGGCGGCGCCCACGGGCTCGAGGGCGTGGAATTCCGTGTCGCCGCCAACGCCGGGCAGCCGCCGCGCTCCCTGGCGCGGGTGGCATCCGGCGGCGAGTTGTCGCGCATCGGCCTGGCCATCCAGGTCATCACCAGCCGCAGTACCACCACCCCCACGTTGATCTTCGACGAGGTGGACGTGGGTATCGGCGGGCGCGTGGCGGAGGTGGTGGGGCGCATGCTCCACACCCTCGGGCGGGAGCGCCAGGTGTTATGTGTGACCCATCTGCCCCAGGTTGCGGCGCAGGCCGACTGGCAGTGGTCCATCGCCAAGGAAGGGCGCGACGGCGAGGTATTGAGCCGGGTCACGGTCCTGGGACGCGAGCAGCGCATCGAAGAGATCGCGCGGATGCTGGGCGGCGCACAAATCACCGATACCAGCCGCCGCCACGCCCGGGAAATGCTGGGCCTCTGATTACCGCGTCACGAAGAAGGGCCGCTTCCGGAGATGACGCCGGGGGCCCCCAGCAGGGTCAGTATCCCGGTCACGATGAACACCGCAGCCGCCGCCAGGCGAATCGCCTTCAGCGGTAGCCGCTGTGCCAGAGCCTCGCCCACCAGTACCGCCGGCACGTTGGCGATCATCATGCCGAGGGTGGTTCCCGTGACCACCGCCGCCAGGGCGTCGAAGCGCGCGCCCAATGCCACGGTGGCCAGTTGCGTCTTGTCGCCCATCTCGGCGATGAAGAAAGCGATGCAGGTGGTGACAAAGGCGCCGGCGCGATGCATCGCCGGTTCGTCATCCAGGGAATCCGGGTGCAGGGCCCACAGGCCGAAGCCGACGAAAACCAGGCCGGTGATCCATGGCAGCAGCGCCCCCGGGGCCAACTGCGCCAGCCACACGCCCACCGAACCGGCGAGCAGATGGTTGGCCAGCGTGGCCACGAGGATGCCGGCGATGATGGGCCAGGGTTTGCGCAGCCGCGCGGCCAGAACGAAGGACAGCAGTTGGGTCTTGTCGCCCACTTCGGCGAGGGCCACGAGCGCCGCGGAGGTCAGAAAAGCTTCCAATGGGGGAAACCGGAATCAGGGCGGGGAAAGGGCCGCGGCGCCGTGTCGGAGGCAGCGCGGACTTCACGGGTGCTCAGGGCTGGCCTTGCTTCTTGTTGGGGCAGTCCGGATTGAGGCAGTCGGCGTAGAGATACAGGGCGTGGTCGTGGACGGCAAAACCGCGCTCGCGCGCCACGCGCAACTGGCGCTGCTCGATCTCGGCGTCGTAGAACTCCTCCACCTTGCCGCATTGCAGGCACACCAGGTGATCATGGTGGCGGCCTTCGTTGAGTTCGAATACGGCGCGGCCCGACTCGAAAAAGTGGCGCGTCAGCAAGCCCGCCTGCTCGAACTGGGTCAGTACGCGATAGACCGTGGCCAGCCCGATGTCCATTCCTTCGGCGATCAACTGGCGGTAGACATCTTCGGCGCTCATGTGGCGCAGACCCGTGGTCTGGAACAACTCCAGGATTTTCAGCCGCGGAAAGGTGGCCTTGAGGCCGATATTCTTGAGGTTCTGCGCGCTGGTCATGGCAAGGCAGTGGGTTCTGACTGGGGCGCGGGGGACACGCCATCGATTGCACGTATAATAACGCTTTCATTGTGCGAAGAAAAATCCGCCCCGATCGGTGTCTTGATGAACCTGCCGAAATTGCCGAAACCGTCAGTTCCGCTGTCCGTGCCATCTGTCCTCGCACTGTTGTTCCTGGGCATGGCTACCCCGGGCTGCTCCAGCATGCCCAACCTGAGTTCCGCCATTACGCCTTACCGCATGGATGTCCGGCAGGGGAATTACGTCACCCAGGAGATGGTGTCGCAGCTCAAGCAGGGCATGAGCCGGGACCAGGTGCGCTACATCCTCGGTACGCCGCTGGTGACCGACATCTTCCATGCCAACCGTTGGGACTACGTCTATCGGTTTGCGCCGGGCCGTGGCCCGGTGCAGGAGCGCCGGCTCACCGTGTTTTTCCAGGATGACCGGCTGGTCCAGGTGACCGGGGACGTGGTGGCGGCCGGGAGGGAGGGCACCCGGGCTGGCGCTGCGGAAGAGCCGCCGGCGGAGCAACGCAGCCGCGTGGTGGAGATCGGCGCGCCGGAGGGCGGCGGCAAGGGTGGGGACGCCAAGTCGCTGCCGGGCGAGGCGACACCGCCTGCCGCCGGGACGCGTTGAGGTCGGCGCATCGGCCGCTTCGGCAAGAACTTTCCTGCATTCCCCGGAGACTGTCTGCATGAGCAAGTTGCGTATCGCCGTGGCTGGCGCCACGGGCCGCATGGGCCGCACCTTGATCGAGGCGGTGGCGGCGGCGCAGGACATGGAACTCGGCGCCGCCCTCGAGCAGCCGGGTAACGAGGCGCTGGGGCGGGACGCAGGCGAGTTCTCGGGAGGCGCCTGCGGCGTGACCATCTCCGCGGATGTCGCGTCGGCGCTGCGCAACTGCCATTGCCTGATCGACTTCACTCGCCCGGACGGCACGCTCGCCCATATGGAGTCGTGCCGGCAACTGGGGGTGGCGATCGTCATCGGCACCACGGGTTGCTCGGCGGCCCAGAAACAGCAGATCGAGGCTGCGGCGCGGGACATCCCGGTGACCTTCGCCCCCAACATGAGTGTGGGGGTGAATCTCGTCTTCCGGCTGCTGGACGTGGCGGCAAGGGTGCTGGACGAGGGCTACGACATCGAGATCATCGAGGCGCATCATCGCCACAAGGTTGATGCGCCTTCTGGAACTGCCCTGCGCATGGGCGAGGTCATCGCCGCAGCGCTCGGGCGCGATCTCGCGCAGGTGGCGCTCTACGGCCGCGAGGGGCACACCGGCGAGCGGGACGCCCGCACCATTCGAGCGCGTGGAGATCACCCACAAGGCCGGCAGCCGCATGCCCTACGCCCTGGGCGCCCTGCGCGCCGCACGCTTCATGGCCGGGCGCACAAACGGGCTGTTCGACATGCAGGACGTGCTGGGCTTGCGCTAGCGGTCCGCACGTGCTCGTCGCGCCGCCGCTGTCGGCCGCGGCAATCGGGGTTTCTCCCCGCCTGGCCGGCGCGCATGCCACTCTTTACTCTGGTCCCCGGCCCGAGCGCTCCACCGCGGGGCGGGGCACGCGGGTGGAGAACCTCATGTGGTGCGCGCGTCCCAGCTTCTCCCGGTAGAAATCTATGGACCACGCCTCGGCGAGTTCCTTGCCGTTCCAGTGGTACAGCTTGAGGAACTGCTGGTCGTCGGGGGCCGTTCGGTCCCAACCGGACAGCAGTGAACTGGTGACGTAGACCCGCCGCCCGTCCCAGCTTTGGGCGATGCCGGCCACCTGCGATCCGGTCTGCTTTGCATAGGTCTGTTTCGGCGCCTCGGGGTTGGACAGGTCGAAGTAGCGCGTCGTCCCGTCCATGAAGGTATTGACCCACAGGCCCCGGCCGCTGGTGGTGAGGCTGATGCCCGCCGGCAGCGGGAACTTCGCCGGGTCGCCAAGGGTGGCGACCTCCCGCGCCTGCCATTCGCCTTTGGCGTCCTTCCCGATGAGGGTGAGGCGGGCGGTGAGCGTCGATACGACGACAGCCCAGGTGTCCGCCGGGTTGGGGGACCAGCGGATATCCATCGGGCCACCGGGCACCCGGAAGAACTTGAGGGGTGCCAGGGTCTTCAGATCCCACAGCACCAGCGTGTTGCCGAAGCGCTTCATTGCCTCGGCGTCCTTGACGAGCCTGCCGATGTCCATCATGTAGTTGTTGCGCCCGGTGAAGCCGGAGGTCAGCAGCAGCGTCTTCTGCGGGTTGACGGCGAGGTCGCCGCCGTGGCCGTCACCGCGAACGCCGTCGAGTTCCCCGGTGGGCATGTCGTAGCGGGCAAGGAACTCGCCCTTGCTGCTGTACAAGGCCATGCCGGTGACGCCGCCGCCATCGCGGGCATTTGACAGCGACTGCACGAGCATCCGGCCGGGCAGCGCGAGGAAGGTCCGCGGGCCGGCAAACCCCGTCTTCGCCGGCAGATCCTCGATGGTTCGCACGAGACGCGGACGGGCGGGATTGCCGGCCACATCGAAGATGAAAATCCTGCTGTCGTCGAGGCGCCCTGCCCAGAGCAGGCGCCGGTCGTCGGTGAAGCCCAGTTGGTGCGCCTCGCCGCGCCCGCCCACCGATACGCTGCTGACCACCTTGCCGTAGTTCTGGGATCGCGGATTCGTCGCCACCGTGACGAGCTTGTCGGACTCATCGCCGATCCCCTTCACCCCAAGCGTCCAGACGTGGACGAAGTCTTCCTGCCCCTTGATGACCCGCGACAGGTAGGGCGAGTTGCCCGTCTCGCCTGCCATGGCCGCCGTGGTGCCAAGGCAGGTGCCGACGGCGAGGAACAACACGCAACGAAGGATCCGGATTGCTATGGAGCGCGTGACGGTGTCGATCACGGTCCTCTCCTTGGTGTGGGGGGGCCTGGAGGTGCGTGCCAGGCTCAGGAGCGCATCATGAGCTACCCGGGACGCATGTCAATTCCCTCTTCCCGCCGCGATGGGGCGTCCAGCCGGGCCGCCTCAAGTCGGGCGGGTGGGAGACGTTAATGGCCGTAAGTCTGACCGGCCACGGAGATTGCGGCACGTCGCCCATCAAGCGGCGGATCGCCCGGTGGCCAGGGTTGCCGATGTGGCGGCGAACGGACTCAAGATTCGAGCGACGACGAACCGACCATGACTTCCCGGCTGCTTGCCCATCACTTCCAGCGCGCCTTTGGCGATGACGCTGAAGTGTCGTCCAGAACCGCCCTGGCCGTCCTGCGGGAGCAGGGTGCTGCCGCCTGGGAAAGGCGTTTCGACGCATTTCTTGCCCGCATGGACAAGGTCTGCGACAAGCTGCTCGACGAGGTCGGACAGCGCGTCAAGGGCGACGGTATGGCGTCCCAGTCATGTGCCACGGTATCCGCGCCCGATGCGGAGGCGAAGGCCGGCATCGTTCTGCGCACGCTTGCGGGTCGCCTCCTGCCCGGCGCGGGCCAGCCCAACGGCCTGGACCTCGACAGGGCTACGCCGGAGGAACTGGGCCGGGGCATGCTCCGCTGGGCGGAGGAACAGAAGCGGGGCGAGCGCGAACTGCGCGATGCCATGGGGGAGGCCCGGCAGTCCATCCATGCGAAGAGCGCCTTCCTTGCCAGCATGAGCCATGAGATCCGCACACCGATGAACGGCATCATCGGCATGACGGATCTTGCCCTCGAAACGGACCTCTCCCCCGAGCAACGCGACTATCTGACCACCGTGAAATCCTCGGCGGAGTCCTTGCTGGGCATCATCAACGACGTCCTCGATTTTTCGAAGATCGAGGCCGGCAAGCTGCGCATCGACAGCATCGACTTCTCGCCGCGCGCCACCGTTGGGGAAACCATCAAGGCATTGGCGCTCAGTGCCCACCGCAAGGGTGTGGAACTGCTCTATTCCATTGCTCCGGATGTGCCCGACCTGCTGCGGGGCGATCCGGGCCGGCTGCGCCAGATCCTCATCAACCTCATTGGCAATGCGGTCAAGTTTACGCAAAAGGGGGAGATCGAGGTCGCGGTCGCCATGGGCGACGCCAGCGATCACCGTCCGCTGCTCGAAATCCGCGTGCGCGACACCGGGATCGGTATCCCCCGGGACAAGTTGCAGACCGTCTTCGACGCGTTTTCCCAGGCCGACCTGGCGACGAACAGCCGCTTTGGCGGCACCGGATTGGGCCTGGCGATCTGCGCCCGCCTGACGCAACTGATGGGCGGCCAGATCTCGGTGACGAGCGAGGAGGGCTGCGGCAGTGAGTTCCGCTTCACGCTCCGGTTCGAACGCCCCGAGGAAGTGCAATCCCATTGCCCCGCGCCCGCCGCAGCATCGGCGGTTCGCATGGAGGGCATGAACGCGCTGGTGGCCGACGACAATCCGGCCAGTGCCGGCCTGCTCGCCGCCATGTTGCGTAGCTGGGGCATTCGGCCCACGGTGACCCATGGGGCTCAAGAGGCGGCACGGATTCTGCAGCAGGCGCACCGTCAGGGTACCGAGTTCGAACTGCTGCTCATCGATGCCAGGATGCCCAAGCCGGACGGATTTGACCTGGTCAAGTCGCTGGGACCAGGCAGCGACCTGCTCTCCCGCATGATCATGATGCTGTCCGCGGACACCCAGCGCGCCGATTCCGATCGCTGCCGCAAGCTGGGGGTGCATTCCCAGCTCGTGAAGCCGATTTCCCCGTCGGACCTCCTGGATGCGATCACGCTGGTACTTGATGTGCCCCTGGAAATCGACTTGCCCGCCCATCTGCACTCCTCGCCCGATGTGGCAGGCTCGCATGCCGCCACGTCTCTTCGCGTGCTGCTGGTGGAGGACAACCCTGTCAACCAGACACTGGCGAAACGCCTGATCGAAAAGGGCGGGCACCGCGTCACCGTCGCCGGCAATGGCCAGGAAGCGGTGGACGCGATGCGCAAGGACGATTTCGACGTCGTCTTCATGGACGTGCAGATGCCCGTGATGGACGGTTTCGAGGCCACGGCGGCCATCCGCGCCATGGAACATCAGCGCACCTGGATCAGTGGCGGGGGCTGGCGGCCGACGCCCATCATCGCCATGACCGCCCATGCCCTGGAAGGCGACCGGGAACGCTGCCTCGATGCGGGAATGGACGATTACCTCGCCAAGCCCATCCGGCCAGCCGAACTGGCGGCGGCGCTGGAGCGGGTGGGCGAGGCGTCCCTCACCGCTTCCGGAGAGGGTTCCGCCGGCGGTGCTCCCGGGGCGGTGGATGCCGTAGGCCTATTCGACCTGCGCGAGACCCTCACGGCCATCGACGGGGACCGCGACGCGCTGCGCCAACTGGTGGCAAGCTTCCTGCGCGACATGGAGGCCAGCCGCTGCGAGATCGGCGCTGCCGCCTCCGATGCGGATCTGCGCCGCCTGGGTGCGGTGGCCCACCGCATCCGGAGTTCACTGGGTGTGTTCAATGCCGGCCCGGCGCTCCAGGCGGTGTCCCGGGTCGAAGCGGCCATGCGCGCCGGTGATGGCCCCAGAACCCGGGCGGAGGCCAGCCTTCTCCAGGCTGAACTGGAACGCCTCGCGGCAGCACTGTCCCGTTACTCCGGGCTGCAGACCCTGGCGGCCTGAGCGCCCACGGGGCGCGCCACCGCCCGTGCGCCCACGGGGCGCGTTGCCTCGCGCTTGGGCGGGCGGTTATAATTCGCGGGATTTGCGGCGGGATGGGTCGGCGATCTGTCCCGCTTTTCGCGTGTGCCCCCAAGAGCCGGTTCAGGAGTCCTGTCTTGCCTCAATTCCCCCCTGCCATTCTGGCATTGGCCGACGGCACGGTATTTCAAGGTCTGGGAACAGGCGCCGACGGCATCCGTGTCGGGGAAGTGGTTTTCAACACCGCCATGAGCGGCTACCAGGAGATCCTCACCGATCCATCCTATTGCCGCCAGATCGTTACGCTCACCTACCCGCATATCGGCAATACCGGCGTGAATCCGGAAGACTGCGAGGCCGCCCGCATCCATGCCGCCGGCCTGGTCATCCGTGATCTTCCGCTGCGTGCATCGAACTGGCGCCAGACACGAACCCTCGATCAATACCTCCGGGACGAGGGCGTACCCGCCATCGCCGGCATCGACACCCGGCGACTGACGCGCATCCTGCGCGAGAAGGGTGCGCAGAACGGCTGTCTGATGTCCGGGCATGTGGACGCTGAGCACGCGTTGCGGGAGGCGCGCGGCTTTCCGGGGCTCGCGGGCATGGATCTGGCAAAGGTGGTCAGCACGCCGGAGCGCTACCCCTGGACCGAGGGCGAGTGGCGTCTCGGCAACGGCTACCGCCCCCAGCGGGAGGCCAGGTTCCATGTCGTGGCCTATGACTTCGGCGTCAAGCGCAACATCCTCCACATGCTGGCCGAGCGCGGCTGCCGGCTCACGGTGGTGCCGGCCCAGACGCCCGCCGCCCAGGTGCTCGATCTGGCCCCGGACGGCGTGTTCCTGTCCAATGGTCCCGGCGATCCGGAGCCGTGCGACTATGCCATCGAGGCGATCCGGGAGTTCCTCGCCCGCGGCATTCCCACCTTCGGCATCTGCCTGGGGCACCAGTTGATGGCGCTGGCTTCGGGGGCGAGGACCGTGAAGATGAAGTTCGGCCATCACGGCGCCAACCATCCGGTCAAGGACCTGGACAGCGGCCAGGTGCTGATCACCAGCCAGAACCACGGCTTCGCGGTGGATGCGGATTCGCTGCCGGAAAACCTGCGGCCCACGCATGTGTCCCTGTTCGACGGCAGCCTGCAGGGGCTGGCGCGCACCGACGTTCCGGCGTTCTGCTTCCAGGGACATCCGGAGGCGAGCCCGGGCCCCCACGACGTGTCCTACCTGTTCGACCGGTTTACGGCCCTCATGGCTCGCGCGGGGGCGTGACCCCGCACGGTTGGCGGGGCGCCCAGGCCGGCACTCCGTACCCGCGTAGCCGAAGCAGAGACTGAAGCATGCCCAAGCGCACCGACATCCACAGCATCCTCGTCATCGGCGCCGGCCCGATCATCATCGGCCAGGCCTGCGAGTTCGACTATTCCGGGGCCCAGGCCTGCAAGGCGCTGCGCCAGGAGGGCTATCGCATCGTCCTGGTCAACTCCAACCCCGCCACCATCATGACCGACCCGGAGACGGCCGATGTGACCTACATCGAGCCCGTCACCTGGCAGGTGGTGGAGAAGATCATCGCCAAGGAGCGCCCCGATGCCCTGCTGCCCACCATGGGCGGGCAGACGGCGCTGAACTGCGCCCTGGATCTGGCGCGCAACGGCGTGCTGGAGAGGTACGGCGTGGAGATGATCGGCGCCTCCCGCGACGCCATCGACAAGGCCGAGGACCGGGAGAAGTTCAAGGCCGCCATGACGCGCATCGGACTGGGCTCGGCGCGCTCGGCCATCGCCCACAGCATGGAGGAGGCGCACCAGGTGCAGGCCATGGTGGGCTTCCCGGCCATCATCCGGCCGTCCTTCACCCTTGGTGGCACCGGTGGGGGCATCGCCTACAACACCGAGGAATTCGTCGAGATCTGCAAACGCGGGCTCGAAGCCAGTCCCACTCGCGAATTGCTCATCGAGGAAAGCCTCATCGGGTGGAAGGAATTCGAGATGGAGGTGGTGCGCGACCGCAAGGACAACTGCATCATCGTCTGCTCCATCGAGA
>JACQYB010000022.1:13744-29393 GCA_016208415.1 Betaproteobacteria bacterium
ACTGATAAGGAATACCAGATCATGCGCTACGCCAGCATCGCGGTGCTGCGCGAGATTGGTGTCGATGCCGGCGTCTACAATGTGCAGTTCGCCATCAACCCGGACGACGGGCGAATGATCGTCATCGAGATGAACCCGCGGGTGTCGCGCTCGTCGGCGCTGGCGTCCAAGGCCACGGGTTTCCCCATCGCCAAGGTGGCCGCCAAGCTGGCGGTGGGCTACACCCTGGACGAACTGCGCAACGAGATCACCGGCGGGGCCACGCCGGCATCCTTCGAGCCCTCCATCGATTACGTGGTGACCAAGATCCCGCGTTTCGCGTTCGAGAAATTCCCCACCGCGGATGACCGCCTGACCACGCAGATGAAGTCGGTGGGCGAGGTCATGGCCATCGGGCGTACTTTCCAGGAGTCGTTCCAGAAGGCGCTGCGCGGCCTTGAGACCGGCGCCTACGGGCTGGAAGAAGTGGCCGCGGACGGTGACGATCTGGAGCGCGAGCTGGCGGACGCGGGGGCCAACCGCATCTGGTACGTGGCGCAGGCCTTCCGCGCCGGCATGAGCGCTGAGGAAGTCCACCAGTTCACCCGCATTGACCCGTGGTTCCTCGCCCAGATCGAGGATCTGGTGCACACGGAGGAGCAGGTGCGGGGCCATGAGGTGGCCGACGTGGACCACGCACGGATGTTCGGGCTCAAGCGCAAGGGCTTTTCCGACCGGCGCCTGGCCCAGTTGCTGGGCACTACCGAGACCGCGCTGCGCGCGCGGCGCCACGAACTGGGCATCCGCCCGGTATTCAAGCGGGTGGATACCTGCGCCGCCGAGTTTGCCACCTCCACGGCCTACATGTACTCCACCTACGAGGAGGAGTGCGAGGCCGATCCCACGGACCGCAGGAAGATCATGGTGCTGGGCGGCGGGCCCAACCGCATCGGCCAGGGCATCGAATTCGACTACTGCTGCGTGCATGCCGCGCTGGCGCTGCGGGAGGACGGCTACGAGACCATCATGGTCAACTGCAACCCGGAGACCGTGTCCACCGACTACGACACCTCCGACCGGCTGTACTTCGAGCCCCTGACGCTGGAGGACATCCTGGAGGTCGTGGCGGTGGAGAAACCGGTGGGCGTGATCGTGCAGTTCGGCGGCCAGACGCCGCTCAAGCGTGCCCGCGACCTGGAGGCCAACGGGGTACCCATCATCGGCACCAGTCCGGACATGATCGACGCCGCGGAGGACCGGGAGCGCTTCCAGCAACTGCTGCACGACCTGGGCCTGAAGCAGCCGCCCAACCGCACCGCGCGCACCGAGGAGCAGGCGCTGGCGATGGCCGTGGAGATCGGCTATCCCCTTGTGGTGCGGCCCTCCTACGTGCTCGGCGGCCGGGCGATGGAGATCGTCCATGAGCAGAAGGATCTGGAGCGCTACATGCGCGAGGCGATCAAGGTCTCCAACGACTCGCCGGTACTCCTGGACCGCTTCCTCAACGACGCCGTCGAAGTGGACGTGGATGCCCTGGCCGACGGCCAGCGGGTGGTCATCGGCGGCATCATGGAACACATCGAGCAGGCGGGGGTGCATTCCGGGGATTCGGCCTGCTCGCTGCCGCCGTACTCGCTGTCGCGCGAAGTGCAGGACGAACTGCGCCACCAGACGGAACAGATGGCCCGGCGGCTCAACGTCGTGGGGCTGATGAACGTGCAGTTCGCCATCCAGGGCGACACGGTGTACGTGCTGGAGGTGAACCCCCGCGCCTCGCGCACCGTGCCCTTTGTCTCCAAGGCCTGCGGCGTGCCGCTGGCCAAGGTGGCGGCGCGCTGCATGGCTGGGCGCACCCTGGACGAGCAGGGTATCGACGGCGAAGTCGTTCCCCCACACTACTCGGTCAAGGAGGCGGTGTTCCCCTTCGTCAAGTTCCCTGGGGTGGATTCGCTGCTGGGTCCTGAGATGAAGAGCACCGGCGAGGTGATGGGGGTGGGTCGCAGCTTCGGCGAGGCCTTCATCAAATCCCAGATCGGCGCCGGAACGCGCATGCCCCGCTCGGGCAAGGTGTTCATCAGCGTCAAGGATGGCGACAAGGGGCGCGCCGTGGAGGTGGCGAAGGAACTCGCCGCCATGGGATTCGCGTTGGTGGCCACGCGGGGCACGGCGGCGGCCATCGCCGCCGAGGGCCTCAAGGTGACACCGGTAAACAAGGTGACCGAGGGCCGGCCCCACGTGGTGGACATGATCAAGAACAACGAAATCGTCATGATCATCAACACGGTGGAAGAGAAGCGCTCGGCGGTGGTGGATTCACGTTCCATCCGTACCACGGGCATGGCCAACCGGGTGACCATCTATACCACCATCGCCGGGGCGAAGGCGGCCTGCGCCGGCATGCGGCACATGGACGAGATGGTGGTCTATCCCCTTCAGGAACTACACGCACGTATTGCGTGACGCCAGGATGAGCAAGGTACCCCTCACCCTAACCGGCGCGGAGAAGCTGCGCACCGAACTCCATCGCCTCAAGACGGTGGATCGCCCCAACGTGATCAACGCCATCGCCGAGGCGCGGGCCCATGGCGATCTGTCCGAGAACGCGGAGTACGATGCCGCCAAGGAGCGGCAGGGTTTCATTGAAGGCCGCATCATGGAGGTGGAAGGCAAGCTCTCCCACGCCCAGATCATCGATCCGAGGCTTCTGGATGCCGACGGGCGCTGCGTGTTCGGCGCCACCGTTGACCTGGAGGATCTGGAAAGCGGGCAGCGCTGCACCTACCAGATCGTCGGCGAGGACGAGGCCGATCTCAAGGACGGCAAGATCTCCATCGCCTCTCCCATCGCCCGGGCTCTGATCGGCAAGTACGCCGGCGACGTGGCGGAGGTCCAGGCGCCGGGCGGCGTGCGCGAGTACGAGTTGCTGGACGTGCGCTACGTCTGAAGCCCCCGGGCCTTTGCTGGGCTTCGCCGGCGTGCGGGAACTTGGCCGGCTTTCGTTCAGCCCTTCGCGGTGCGGCGGCGCGTGGATCTGGCCTTGAACGCGGTGGCGATGCCGACGGCGCGCACCGGCGGCCGTCGCGGTCGGCGGGGCGCGCTGGCGGGGCGGCTCGGCGCGGCGACCGGGGCCGCGCGATCCTTCGCCGGCACTGTTGGACGGCGTCGTGGTACCGCGGCGGGCACCGCTTCGGGAGCGGGGCGATAGAGCACCAGAATGTTGCCGATGTGCTGGACCGCGGCTGCGCCCGTGGCGCGGCATACGGCTTCCAGCATGGCCTCGCGCTGGTCGCGGTCCTGCCCGGCGACGCGGATCTTGATGAGTTCGTGGGCAGTCAGGCTGCGGTCCACTTCCTTCAGCACGGCCTCGGAAAGGCCGTCATTGCCCACCAGCACCACGGGTTTGAGGGCGTGCGCGCGGGCGCGCAGGGCGCGGCGTTCGGCGGGGTTCAACGAGGTGGCCTTGGGGTCCATGGAAGGGCGGCAGGTGACAGGGGGACGAATTCTACCGCGATGAAACGTAACCGTTCCAGCAAGGCGTGGATGCACGAGCACGTCACCGACGTCTTCGTGCAGCGCGCACGCAGTGAAGGCTATCGTTCGCGGGCGGCGTTCAAGCTGACGCAGATCGATGCCCAGGACAAGCTTCTGCGCCCGGGAATGCGGGTGGTGGACCTGGGATCGGCGCCGGGGGGGTGGAGTCAGGTGGCCGCGCGGGCGGTGGGAGCCCACGGCGTAGTGGTTGCCGTCGATCTTCTGCCCATGGAGCCGCTCCCAGGGGTGCACTTCGTGCAGGGCGACTTCCGGGAGGAAGTCGTCCTGCGCCAACTGCAGGGCCTTCTGGCGGGACACCGGGTAGCCCTTGTTTTGTCGGACATGGCCCCCAATATCTCCGGAATCGCGGTGAGCGATCAGGCGCGGGCCGAACATCTGGCGGAGCTTGCGCTGGACTTCGCCCGGGAACACCTCTCCCCCGGCGGCGACCTTCTGGTGAAGGTCTTCGAGGGCAGGGGAGCCGCGGATCTGCGTCTCGAAATGAATCGATCCTTCACCAAGGTTGTGGTGCGCAAGCCCGATGCATCCCGGTCGAGAAGTGCCGAGCACTACTTGCTGGCGCGCGGATTTCGCCCCTGAAGGGGCATTCGCGCCCCGGCCATGATAATTGCTAGGTGGAACGTTCGGCCTTAGAATGGGTCAATCCGGGCGTTACCATGTGGTAGCCCAAAGGAGCGGCAGTTGAACAATCTATTCAAGAATCTCGCCATCTGGCTGGTCATAGGCATCGTGCTCATGACCGTCTTCAATCAGTTCCAGACCCGGCAGGTGTCCCAGAACGCGGTGGACTACTCGCAGTTCCTGGAAGAGGTGAAGCAGGGGCGGATCTCCAAGGTCGTGATCCAGGGGCGCCAGCTCGAGGCCACCACCAACGACGGCAAGCGGGTGATTGCCTACGCCCCGCCGGACCTGTGGATGGTGAGCGACCTGCTCAAGAACAACGTCAAGGTGGTGGCGCGGCCGGACGAAGAGCAGTCCTTCCTCATGAACATCTTCGTTTCCTGGTTCCCGATGCTGCTGCTCATCGGCGTGTGGATCTTCTTCATGCGCCAGATGCAGGGCGGCGGCCGGGGCGGAGCCTTCTCCTTCGGCAAGTCGCGGGCACGCATGCTCGACGAATCGCAGAACTCCATTACGTTTGTGGATGTGGCCGGCTGCGACGAGGCGAAGGAGGAAGTCTCCGAACTGGTGGACTTTCTGCGCGATCCGTCCAAGTTCCAGAAACTGGGCGGGCGCATCCCCAAGGGCGTACTCATGGTGGGCAGCCCCGGCACCGGCAAGACCTTGCTAGCCAAGGCCATTGCCGGCGAGGCGAAAGTACCGTTCTTCACCATCTCGGGTTCCGACTTCGTGGAGATGTTCGTGGGCGTGGGCGCGGCCCGCGTGCGCGACATGTTCGAGCAGGCCAAGAAACACGCGCCGTGCATCATCTTCATCGACGAAATCGATGCGGTGGGCCGCCAGCGCGGTGCCGGTCTGGGCGGCGGCAACGACGAGCGCGAGCAGACGCTGAACCAGTTGTTGGTGGAAATGGACGGTTTCGAGGGTACCGCGGGGGTGATCGTCATTGCCGCCACCAACCGTCCGGACGTGCTTGACCCGGCACTACTACGTCCCGGACGGTTTGACCGCCAGGTGGTGGTGCCGTTGCCCGACATCCGTGGCCGAGAGCAGATCCTCACGGTGCACATGCGCAAGGTGCCCATTGCGCCCGACGTCAAACCGGAGATCATCGCCCGCGGCACACCGGGTTTCGCGGGCGCGGATCTGGCCAATCTTGTCAACGAGGCGGCGCTGTTTGCGGCACGGCAGAACAAGCGCGTGGTGGACATGGAGGATTTCGAGAGCGCCAAGGACAAGATCATCATGGGCGCCGCGCGCCGCTCCGTGGTGATGCCGGAGGAAGAGCGGCGCAATACCGCCTATCACGAGGCCGGCCACGCTGTCGTGGCGAAGCTGATGACCAAGACCGACCCGGTGCATAAGGTCACCATCATTCCTCGCGGGCGTGCCCTGGGCGTGACGATGCAACTGCCGGAGCAGGACCGTTACAGTCAGGATAGGGATCGCCTGCTGCAGATGATCTCGGTGCTGTTCGGCGGCCGTATCGCCGAAGAGATCTTCATGGCGCAGATGACCACGGGTGCCTCCAACGATTTCCAGCGCGCCACGGATCTCGCGCGGCGCATGGTCACGCAGTGGGGCATGTCGGATACGCTGGGACCCATGGTCTACGGCGAGGAGGAAGGCGAGGTCTTTGTCGGCCGCGCGATCACGACACACCGCAACGTCTCCGAGACCACCATGCAGAAGGTGGACGGCGAGATCCGTCGCATCATCGACGACCAATATTCCTTGGCACGTCGGCTCATCGAAGAGAACCGCGACAAGGTCGAGGCGCTGGCGGCGGCGCTGCTGGAGTGGGAAACCCTCGATGCCGACCAGATCGACGACATCATGGGCGGGCGCCCACCCCGTCCGCCCAAGCCCGCCAAGCAATCCACCACGCTTGCCTCCGACAGGCCGCCCGGGGCAGCCCCCAGCGCAGCGGCGCCGGCCTGAAAGCGGGCGGGGGCTGCTGCGCTCGGCCCTCGTTTGTTTGCAGCCCGCGGCGGGCACGGTGGGCGCCGTCCCACCGTTTTTTGGTGCGGAATCGTCTTGTGAAACCTGGAATACACCCTCTGGGATGAGCGCAAGGGAACTGGTCTGCGGGCAATTCCGCCTGCCCCTCGATCGTCCGCTGATCATGGGCATCGTCAACGTTACTCCGGACTCGTTTTCCGGAGACGGCCTGGGCCGCGATATCGAACGTGCCTGTGAGCAGGCGGAGCGGTTCGTCGGGGAAGGTGCCGACCTGCTCGACGTCGGCGGTGAGTCCACCCGCCCCGGGGCGATGCCGGTGCCGGTGCAGGAAGAACTGGACCGGGTCATCCCCGTCATCGAGGCGCTGTCCGGCCTGCGGATACCCGTTTCGGTGGATACATGGAAGCCGGAAGTGATGGAAGCCGCCGTCGCCGCAGGGGCGTCCGTGATCAACGA
Organism: Betaproteobacteria bacterium; assembly: GCA_016208415.1. GTDB lineage: Bacteria > Pseudomonadota > Gammaproteobacteria > Burkholderiales > Rhodocyclaceae > JACQYB01. The sequence continues at coordinate 20,315 of JACQYB010000022.1, forward strand.
CATCAATGGCCTGCGGGCCCCGCGCGCGCTAGAGGTCGTGGCGCGCAGCGATGTCGCGGTTTGCCTCATGCACATGCAGGGGAATCCACAGACCATGCAGGGGGATCCGCACTACGATGACGTGGTGGCGGAGGTGGGCGCCTTTCTCCGGGAACGCGTCGGCGCTGCGCAGCGCGCCGGGATTGCGGCCGAGCGCATCATCCTCGATCCCGGCTTCGGATTCGGCAAGACGGCCGAGCACAACCTGGCGTTGCTGCGGGGGCTCGGCAGCATTGCGGCGTTGGGCTATCCGGTGCTGGCCGGGCTGTCGCGCAAGTCGCTGCTGGGCAAGCTTACGGGGCGCGCAGTAGGCGAGCGCATGCCGGCAAGTGTGACGGCTGCCCTTCTGGCGGTGGAGCGAGGCGCTAGAATGGTCCGGGTTCATGACGTGGGGGCGACCCGCGACGCGCTGGCGGTTTGGCGCGCCGTGAGCGAAGGGCACGCTGCCGGATAGACAAAGGGGAACGAGAGTGGCAAGAAAGTACTTCGGCACCGATGGTGTGCGCGGGCGGGTGGGTGAGACACCGATCACCGCCGAGTTTGTGATGCGGTTGGGCTATGCGGCGGGAACCACGCTGGTGGCCAGGGCGGAACTTCCGCCGGGCGAGCATCCGGCGGTGCTCATCGGCAAGGACACACGGATTTCCGGCTACATGCTGGAGGCGGCACTGGAGGCGGGTTTCTCCGCCGCAGGGGTGGATGTGATCCTCCCGGGGCCCATGCCCACGCCCGGGGTGGCCTACCTGACCCGGGCCCTGCGCCTGCAGGCGGGCATCGTCATCAGTGCTTCCCACAATCCCTACGCCGACAACGGCATCAAGTTCTTCTCCGCGGGCGGGACGAAGCTGCCTGATGCGGTGGAGGAGGAAATCGAGGCGCGGCTGGAGCATCCGATGGGCTGCGTGGAGCCCGACCGGCTCGGCAAGGCACGGCGCATCGGCGATGCAGCGGGGCGTTACATTGAATTCTGCAAGAGCACCTTTCCGCAGGAACTGGATCTGCGCGGGCTGAAGATCGCGGTGGATTGTGCCCACGGCGCCGGATACCAGATTGCGCCCAAGGTGTTCCACGAACTCGGTGCGGAAGTGGTGGTGGTGGGGGCCGAGCCCAATGGACTGAACATCAATGACGGCGTCGGCGCGACTGCGCCGGAGTGCCTGCGCAAGACAGTCCTGGCCTCCGGGGCGGACCTGGGGATCGCGCTGGATGGTGATGGCGATCGCCTGGTGATGGTGGACTCGGCCGGGGCGATCTACGACGGTGACCAGTTGTTGTACGTGATTGCTGGACACCGGTTGCGTTGCGGGCGTCTTGAAGGCGTGGTTGGTACCCAGATGAGCAATCTGGGTCTGGAGCATGCCCTGGCGCGCCGTGGGATCGGATTCACCCGGGCCAAGGTGGGAGACCGTTACGTGCTCGAAATGATGCATGAAAGGGGCTGGCGGCTGGGCGGGGAGAATTCCGGCCACATCATCTGCCTGGACCGCCATACCACCGGGGACGGCATCATTTCTGCGCTGCAGGTGCTGGCGGCGCTGCAGGAGCAAGGACATGGGCTTGCGGAGGCGTGCCACGATCTCACCCTTTACCCGCAGGTGCTGGTCAACGTGCGCCTTCCGCGGGGTTTCGACTGGGCGCGGCAGCCCGGCATCGAGGAGGCGCGCCGCGACGCGGAGCACGAACTGGCGGGCAGCGGCCGGGTGTTGCTGCGCCCGTCTGGCACGGAGCCCTTGCTGCGGGTCATGGTGGAGGGCAACGGGCAAGAACGGGTGTCGCGCTGCGCCGAGCGTATTGCCGATGCGGTGCGGGCCTCGATGGGCTGAATCATGGAGGCGACGGACACAGGCAGGCGCCTCAGGGCGCCTTTTTTGTTGTTCTCGTTCCGGCCTGGGCTGCGGGGAGACTTGTCACGAAGCTGTAACAGGAGGTTCCTACACTTCGCTTGCTGTGCTTTCTGCAACGCTTCGACAAGGAGAGATGGACATGAAATACCTCAAGCTGGCAGCGGCTGCTGCGGGTGTCGCCGGTGCGCTGGCTTCCGGCCCCGGTATTGCGGACTCACTGGTCAAGATCGATGGTTCGAGCACGGTGTTTCCCATCACCGAGGCGGTCGCCGAGGATTTCCAGAAGGCCAGGAAGGGCCAGGTGAGGGTCACCGTGGGCATCTCTGGAACGGGCGGCGGCTTCAAGAAGTTTTGTCGCGGCGAGATTGACATCTCGGATGCCTCCCGCCCCATCCTGAAGAAGGAGATGGAGGCATGCCGTGCGGCTGGCATCAAGTACATTGAACTGCCGGTGGCTTTCGACGCCCTGACCGTGGTGGTCAATCCGAAGAACAACGCCGTCAAGGCCCTGACCTTGGCCGAGCTCAAGTCGATGTGGGAGCCGGCAGCCCAGGGTAAGGTTACCAACTGGAAGCAGGTGAATCCTGCATGGCCGGAGCAAGCGTTGAAGTTGTATGGCCCCGGTGCGGATTCGGGCACGTTCGACTACTTCACCGAAGCGGTGGTGGGCAAGTCCAAGTCCAGCCGTGGCGACTTCACCGCCTCCGAAGACGATAACGTGTTGGTGCAGGGCGTGGCGCGCGATGCGGGAGCGCTGGGCTACTTTGGATTCGCGTACTACATCGAGAACAAGGACAAGCTCAAGGCCGTGCCCATCGTCAACAAGGCGGGCAAGGCGGTGGAGCCGACCATGGAGAACGTCATCAATGGCTCCTACGAGCCGCTTTCACGGCCGATCTTCATCTACGTCAGCGCCAAATCGGCCGAGAAGCCCGAAGTCAGGGAATTTGTCGAGTTCTACCTGAAGAACGGCGGCAAGCTGGCCAGGGAGGTAAAGTACGTGCCCCTCAACGATGGCGATTACAGGCACGCGCTCGACAACTTCGGCAAGCGCAAGACCGGCACCGCCTTCGGCGGCGAGGCCGAGGTCGGCGTCAAGGTCGAGGATTTGCTCAAGCGCGATCCCAAGGAATAAGCTCTCGGCGCCATGGCCCCGGCGATCTCCCCGGGGCCATCTTCTGTTCCTCGGTCGAACTTTTCCCTTAACATTACGAGCCTCCATGAGCGTTGTAGCGTCCGCGGAAAGCCAAGAACTCGTGACATCGCCGATCACCAGCGCGCGCTTGAAGCGGAACGCCCTGCGTAATGTCAAGGAACGCATCATTGAGTTGATGCTGTTCCTGGCGGCCTTCCTGTCCGTTTTTACCACCGTCGCCATTGTTTATATTCTGGTGAAGGAATCGGTGGTGTTCTTCGAACAGGTTCCGGTCTGGGATTTCCTGTTCGATACCCAATGGACCCCGCTGTTTGACGACGCGCACTTCGGTATCATGGTGCTGCTGTCGGGAACGATCACCAGTTCGGTTGTGGCGCTGCTCGTGGCCATCCCCCTGGGAACGATCATCGCGATCTATCTCTCGGAGTTCGCGCCCCACAAGGTCCGCGAGGTATCCAAGCCCTTCCTGGAACTGCTGGGGGGGGTCCCGACCATCGTCTACGGGTATTTCGCGCTCGTGTTCGTAACCCCGATCCTGCAGGCGATCTACCCGGATCTGCCCGGTTTCAATCTGCTTTCGGCGGGTCTCGTGATGGGGGTGATGATCATCCCCTACGTCAGCTCGCTCTCCGAAGACGCCATGCGCGCCGTGCCGATGACGTTGCGGGAAGGGTCCTACGCGATGGGCGCAACGCGCCTGCAGACGGCCATCAAGGTGGTGATGCCGGCGGCCACCTCCGGGATCGCCTCGGCGTACATTCTGGGTGTCTCCCGCGCCGTGGGCGAAACGATGATCCTCGCGGTCGCCGCGGGCATGCAGCCGAACCTGACATTCAATCCGCTGGAGCCGGCGGCCACGATCACCGCGTACATCGTCCAGGTGGCGCTGGGAGATCTGCCCCATGGTTCGATCGGATACCAGACGATCTTCGTCGCCGGCCTTTCCCTCCTGTTGGTCACGCTCGTGTTCAATCTCATTGGCTATTTCCTGCGGAAGAAATTCCGCGAGGTCTACTGACATGGAGCCGAGAAGCCTGGTCGGCATCCGCGCGATGATTGCGCGCCACAAGCGCTGGGACATGTTGTTCGGTGTGCTGGGCCTGGTGGCCCTGATGGTGGGCGTGCTCACCTTCACCGCGCTGTTTGCGAACATGGCCATCGAAGGGGTGCCACGCCTGTCTGCGGATTTCTTTACCTCGTTCCCGTCGCGGCGGCCTGCCCAGGCGGGGATCTTGTCGGCATGGGTCGGGACGACGCTGGTCATGCTGGTTACTGCGGTGACTGCGGTGCCGCTGGGCGTGGCGGCCGGCGTCTATCTCGAGGAGTACGCCCCCAAGAACTGGGTGACGGACATCATCGAGATCAACGTCACCAATCTGGCCGGGGTGCCATCCATCGTCTATGGCCTGCTCGCGCTGGGGCTATTCGTCTATCAGTTCGGATTCGGCCAGAGCATTCTCTCGGCTGGCCTGACGCTGGCGCTGCTGATACTGCCCGTGGTGATCGTTGCCACGCGGGAGGCGATCCGGTCCATACCGCAGAACATACGGGAAGGCTCCTACGCCTGCGGGGCGACAACCTGGCAGACCGTGCATGACCACATCCTGCCGTATTCCAGCGCCGGCATTCTGACCGGTGTGATCATCGGCATGGCGCGTGCCATCGGTGAAACTGCGCCCATCATCACCATCGGCGCGCTGACCTTCATCGCTTTCCTTCCTCCGGCGCCGATTCAGGAATCATTTCCCTTCCTGAACTTCGAGTGGCTGATGGCGCCCTTCACGGTCATGCCGATCCAGATGTTCAACTGGACGTCGCGACCCGAGGCAGCCTTCCAGGTCAACGCTGCGGCGGCGGGTTTCGTCCTGGTGCTGATGACGCTCGCCATGAACGGTCTGGCGATCGTGTTGCGTTACCGCCTGCGCCGAAACATCAAGTGGTGACGGTGTCTTGGAACGACAGGAATAACGACATGAACAGCATCCAACCAATGCTCCAGGAAGCGGCGGAGGCCTTGCGGCCCAAGGCGGAGGTGCAGAACCTCAACTTCTACTACGGTAGCTTCCACGCGCTGAAGAGCGTGTCGATGCCGGTCTACGAGAAGAAGGTCACTGCGCTGATCGGTCCTTCAGGTTGCGGAAAATCGACGTTGCTGCGCTGCTTCAACCGCATGCACGACCTTTATCCAGGCAATCGCTACGAGGGCGATGGCATCCGGCTGCATCCGGACAACACCAACCTGCTGTCGCCGGAAGTGGATCCGATCGAAGTGCGGATGCGGATCAGCATGGTGTTCCAGAAACCGAATCCGTTTCCGAAATCGGTCTACGAGAACGTGGCTTATGGATTGCGTGTGCGCGGCGTGCGCAATCGGACGACCCTCGACGAGAAGGTCGAACAGGCGCTGCGTGGTGCTGCGCTGTGGGACGAGGTCAAGGATCGGCTCAACGACCTGGGGGCCAACCTGTCCGGCGGTCAGCAGCAGCGCCTGTGCATCGCCCGGGCGCTGGCTACGGACCCGGAGATCATCCTGTTTGACGAACCCACCTCGGCCCTCGACCCCATCGCCACGGCGAGCATCGAGGAGCTTCTGTCGGAGCTGAAGGAGCGGGTGACCATTCTCATCGTCACCCACAACATGCAGCAGGCCGCGCGCGTCTCGGACTACACTGCGTACATGTATCTGGGCGAACTCATCGAATTCGGCGTGACCGACCAGATCTTCATCAAGCCCCAGAAGAAGCAGACCGAGGACTACATCACGGGCCGCTTCGGCTGACACACCTATCGGGGTCGCTCCCGCGGGACGGTTTTCCGTCCGGAGCCTACGGCCTCGTGTCGGAGAGCATGCCAGGCAGGGCGCGCATGTGCCGTAGCGACCCGCTCTTCCCACGCACGCAATGCCCCATGGGCAGCGGTTGGGCGCCCGGCGCTGTTGCACGTGGCATTGCTCTTCCCCGCTGAAGTTTGACCGGCATCCGGCGCCGGCCTTAGAATCGCGCGCTCATATCAAAATCTGCCTCGGGGAATGAAGTCCATGAGACGTCGTCTGGTCGCCGGAAACTGGAAAATGCACGGATCGCTCGCTGCCAACGGTGCGCTGTTGCTGGATGTACTGGATGGCCTTCCTTCGGAGGCGAAGGGGGAATGCGCTGTGTGCGTGCCGTTCCCGTATCTCGCGCAGGCGCGGGATCATCTCGCCGGCACGCCCCTTGCTTGGGGGGCGCAAAATCTCTCCGAGCACGCTCAAGGGGCGTACACAGGGGAAGTCAGCGGTGCCATGGTGGCGGAGTTCGGGTGTCGGTACGTGCTCGTCGGTCATTCGGAGCGTCGGGCGCTCTATGGCGAGACGGATGCAGTCGTCGCCGCCAAGTTCATGGCGGCCCAGCGCGTGGGGCTGGTGCCGATCCTGTGCATCGGAGAGACTCTTGAGCAACGCGAATCAGGGGTTACGGCGGATGTCGTGGGCGGGCAACTCGATGCCGTGCTCGACATGGCCGGCGTCGAGGCGCTGGCGAATGCAGTAGTCGCCTATGAACCGGTGTGGGCGATCGGCACGGGCCGTACCGCAAGTCCAGAGCAGGCGCAGGAGGTGCATGCTCTGGTGCGCGGCCGCGTTTCTGTCCGTTCGGAGGCGATCGGTGCGGGCATTCGGGTTCTCTACGGCGGTAGCGTCAAGCCTCAGAATGCGGCGGAGCTTTTTTCCATGCCGGATATCGATGGTGGCCTGATCGGTGGCGCGTCGCTTGCAGCGGCCGACTTCCTCGGCATTGTGCGCGCGGCCGGCTGAATCGCGGGAAATTGTGAATCCGGCGAAGCCGGACTGGAGAGGTAATGGATAGCGTTCTTTTCCCACTTGTGCTGGCCGTCCACATCCTGGTGGGAGTGGCTTTGATCGGGCTGGTGCTGCTTCAGCACGGCAAGGGTGCGGACATGGGGGCGGCGTTTGGCAGTGGGGCTTCGGGCAGCCTGTTCGGGGCCACAGGTTCGGCGAACTTCCTCAGTCGTACCACCGCCGCGTTGGCGACCGTGTTCTTTCTTACCAGCCTCGGGTTGAGCTACATGGCGACGGCGCGTCCCCACCAAGCTACCGGCAGTGTGATGGATGTGGCACCTGCGCAACCCGTGGCACCGCAGTCTCCCGCTACAGTGCCCGACGGCCAGGCCGGAAGCGATGCCGCGGTGGGCCTGCGACAGGAAGGAAAGGCATCGGAGATCCCGAAGTGACCAGTGGGCGGTTTCCGCCGCCCCTTCCAAGTACGATACAATTCGCGACCTGAGCAGTTTTCCGCCGACGTGGTGAAATTGGTAGACACGCCGTCTTGAGGGGGCGGTGGCGAGAGCCGTGCGAGTTCGAGTCTCGCCGTCGGCACCAGACTTACAGCAGCCCGGCTTGAATGCCGGCATTGGCGAGAGTTGCAGGACTATGTTGGAAGGCTATTTTCCCGTCTTGGTCTTCATCCTCTTCGGGCTGGCGTTCGGATGTGTTCCGGTGCTCCTTGGGTGGCTGGTGGGGCCCAGTCGTCCAGATGCGGAAAAGCTGTCGGCGTTTGAATGCGGCTTCGAGCCCTTCGAAGACGCCCGGATGAAATTCGATGTTCGCTATTACCTCATCGCGATCATCTTCATCCTTTTCGATCTGGAGATTGCATTTCTCCTGCCCTGGGCCACGATTTTCAGTGAAATCGTCAATACGCCCGAAATCAAGCTGTTCGGCTTCATCGAAATGATGGTTTTTATCGGCATCCTGGTCATAGGCTATGTCTACGCTTGGGCCAAGGGTGCGCTGGAGTGGGAATGAGCATCGAGGGCGTCCTTCAGGAAGGCTTTGTCACCACTACGCTCGACAAGCTCATCAACTGGACGCGCACGGGCTCCATGTGGCCCGTGACGTTCGGATTGGCATGCTGCGCCGTCGAGATGATCCACGCCGGGTGCTCTCGCTACGATCTTGACCGCTTCGGCGTGGTCTTCCGGCCGAGTCCCCGCCAGTCTGACGTGATGATCGTGGCGGGTACGCTTACGAACAAGATGGCACCGGCCCTGCGCAAGGTCTATGACCAGATGGCGGAGCCGCGCTGGGTGATTTCCATGGGTTCCTGCGCGAACGGTGGCGGCTATTATCACTATTCGTATTCCGTGGTGCGCGGGTGCGACCGTATCGTCCCGGTGGATGTCTATGTGCCCGGTTGTCCGCCCACTGCCGAAGCGCTTCTGTACGGCATCATCCAGCTGCAAAACAAGATCAGACGCAGCTGTACCATCGCTCGCTGACCCGGATTCCTGAGCCCATGAGTGCCAAACTGGAAAGGCTTTGCCAAAAATTGACGGAGGTTTTCGGCGAACGAATCCGGGGGCCGGTGTTGCGACTCGGCGAGGTCACCATCGAAACGAGTGCCGAACACTATGTGTCTGTTGCGCAAACCTTGCGAGACGATGCGGCGCTGTGCTTCGAGCAGTTGATTGATCTCTCGGGGATCGACTACTCGACATTCTCCGGTGCGGATCGCACTGAGAGCTTTCCGCGGCGTTTCGCGGTGGTCAACCACCTGACTTCCCTGACGCACAACTGGCGTCTGCGCCTGCGTGTCTTTGCGCCGGACGATGAGTTTCCTGTGGTCCCGTCACTGGTTGAATTGTGGAACTGCGCAAATTGGTATGAGCGTGAAGCATTCGACTTGTACGGCATTCAGTTCGAAGGCCACCCGGATCTGCGGCGTATCCTCACCGACTACGGCTTCGTGGGAAATCCGTTCCGCAAGGATTTCCCCATCTCCGGTCATGTGGAGATGCGTTATGACCCGGATCAGCAGCGGGTGATCTACCAGCCGGTGAGCATCGAGCCGCGGGAGGTGACGCCGCGCATCGTGCGCGAGGAGAACTTTGGCCGTGGCTGAGATCAAGAATTACACCATCAATTTCGGCCCCCAACATCCTGCTGCCCACGGCGTGCTCCGGCTTGTTCTCGAAATGGATGGCGAGGTGGTGGTTCGTGCCGATCCCCATATCGGGCTGCTGCATCGCGGCACCGAGAAACTGG
>JACQYB010000022.1:29441-67119 GCA_016208415.1 Betaproteobacteria bacterium
CCTACCTCGACCGGCTGGACTACGTGTCCATGATGTGCAACGAGCATGCGTACTGCCTGGCGGTGGAGCGCCTGCTCGGGGTCGAGGTGCCCATCCGTGGCCAATACATCCGGGTCATGTTCGACGAGGTGACGCGCATCCTCAATCACCTCCTGAACATCGGTACGCACGCGCTCGATATCGGCGCCATGACGATGGTGCTGTACACGTTCCGCGAGCGCGAGGACCTCATGGATGTGTATGAGGCCGTATCGGGGGCACGCCTGCACGCCGCTTATTACCGCCCGGGCGGGGTGTATCGCGACCTCCCCGATCGCATGCCGCAGTACCAGGTCAATCGTTACAAGAACGTGGAGACGGTCCGGAAACTGAATGAGGCCCGGCAGGGATCGGTGCTCGACTTCCTTGAGGACTTCACGGATCGCTTCCCCAAGTACGTCGACGACTACGAGACCCTGCTCACCGACAACCGCATCTGGAAGCAGCGCACGGTGGGCATCGGCGTCGTATCTCCGGAGCGGGCGCTGCAACTCGGCTTTACCGGGCCGATGTTGCGCGGCTCTGGCATCGAGTGGGATCTGCGCAAGAAACAACCCTATGAGGTCTATGACCGGATGGAGTTCGACGTGCCGGTGGGGGTCAATGGCGACAGCTACGACCGCTATCTGGTGCGCATCGAGGAGATGCGCCAGTCCAACCGCATCGTCCGGCAATGCATCGACTGGCTGCGCAAGAACCCCGGCCCCGTGATCACGGAGAATCACAAGGTCGCGCCGCCGCCGCGGGAACGCATGAAGAACAACATGGAAGAACTCATTCACCATTTCAAGCTCTTCACCGAAGGCATGCACGTTCCCGAGGGGGAGGTGTATGCGGCCATCGAACATCCCAAGGGGGAATTCGGTGTGTGGGCGGTATCCGACGGCGCCAACAAGCCGTACCGCATCAAGCTGCGTTCACCGGGGTTCCCCCATCTTGCCGCCACCGACGAGATGGCCAAGGGCCACATGCTCGCCGACGTGACGGCCATTATTGGCACGATCGATCTCGTGCTCGGCGATACGGACAGGTAAGCCCAGGAACATTCATGCTCAGTCAGGATTCCCTCAGCAGGATAGACCGCGAGATCGCCAAGTATCCGGTCGACCAGAAGCAGTCGGCGATCATGGCGGCGCTGGCCATCGCCCAGGAGGAACTGGGCTGGCTGGCGCGGGAGGCCGTCGAGTTTGTCGCGCGCTACCTGGAAATGCCGGCAATTGCCGCGTATGAAGTCGCCACGTTTTACAACATGTACGATCTGGCGCCGGTGGGCAGGTACAAGCTTACGGTGTGTACGAACCTGCCGTGCGCGTTGTCCGGCGGCGTTCATGCCGCCGACTATCTGAAGGAAAAGCTCGGCATTGATTTCGGCGAGACGACCGCGGACGGCAAGTTCACCCTGAAGGAAGGCGAGTGCATGGGTGCCTGCGGCGACGCTCCGGTCATGCTGGTGAATAACAGGCATATGTGCTGCTTCATGACGCCGGAGCAGATCGAGAAGCTGCTGGCGGAGTGCGAATAGGATGGCCCTGATTTCCGCGATCAATCCCCTGCTTTCGGCTGCCTGGCCGCGTGGCGAGGGAAACTCCCGCTTGACGGACGACGCCGGCTGGCGCCTCAAGGACTACGTCGGCCGCGGTGGCTACGAGACCCTGCAGAAGGTGCTGCGGGACAGGACGCCGCCGGATGCGATCATCGGTGAGGTCAAGGCCTCGGGATTGCGTGGTCGTGGCGGTGCGGGTTTTCCCGCCGGCCTCAAGTGGAGTTTCATGCCTCGCGGCTTTTCGGGCGACAAGTACGTCGTCTGCAATACCGACGAAGGTGAGCCCGGGACGTTCAAGGACCGCGACATCCTGCGCTACGATCCGCATTCGCTGATCGAAGGCATGATCATCGCCGGCTATGCGATGGGTGCGTCGCGTGGCTACAACTACATCCACGGCGAGATCTTCGAACTCTACCAGCGTTTCGAGGAGGCGCTCGACGAGGCGCGGGCCGCCGGGTTTCTTGGGAAGGACATCCTCGGGTCTGGTTTTTCGTTCGAGTTGTACGCCCATCACGGCTATGGCGCATACATCTGTGGCGAGGAGACGGGCCTCCTGGAATCCATGGAGGGAAAGAAGGGCCAGCCCCGTTACAAGCCTCCGTTCCCGGCCAGTTTTGGTCTCTACGGCAAGCCCACCACGATCAACAATACGGAGACGCTGGCGGCCATTCCGTTCCTTCTGCGCATGGGCGGTGAGGCATTTCTCGCCCTGGGCAAGCCGAACAACGGTGGCACCAAGCTGTTTTCGGTGTCGGGGCACGTGAACACGCCGGGCAACTACGAAGTCCCCCTCGGAACCCCCTTTGCCGAACTGCTCCAGATGGCCGGGGGTGTGCGCGGCGGGCGCAAGCTCAAGGCGGTGATTCCCGGCGGGTCGTCGGCGCCGGTGCTCCCGGGCGACGTCATGATGGAGTGCACCCTGGATTACGACTCCATTGCCAAAGCCGGCTCCATGCTGGGTTCAGGTGCGGTGATCGTCATGGATGAGACGGTGTGCATGGTCAAGGCCTTGGAGCGCCTGTCCTATTTCTACTTCGAGGAGTCCTGTGGCCAGTGCACCCCTTGTCGCGAGGGTACCGGATGGCTTTACCGGGTCGTGCATCGCATCGAACACGGGCAGGGGCGGCCGGAGGATCTGGCCTTGCTCGAAAGCATCACCGACAACATCATGGGCCGCACCATCTGCGCCCTGGGGGACGCGGCTTCCCTTCCGGTGCGGGGCTTCATCAAGCACTTCCGCGCCGAGTTCGAGCATCACATCGAGCATAAGTCATGTCTGGTGCCCCCCGACGTCCAGCGGGCGGGAAGCACGTTTCACACGCGTCTGATGGTGGCTGCGTCATGCTAGAGATTGAGATCGACGGCAAGGCGTTGGAGGTGGAAGACGGCACCACGGTGCTGAACGCTGCGCTCGGGGCGGGTATCTACATCCCCCACTTCTGCTATCACAGGAAGCTGTCCATCGCCGCCAACTGCCGCATGTGCCTGGTGCAGGTCGAGAAGGCGCCGAAGCCGATGCCGGCATGCGCCACGCCGGCCTCCAAAGGGATGAAGGTGTTCACCCGTTCAGAGGCGGCCCTCAAGGCGCAGAAGGGGGTGATGGAGTTCCTCCTCATCAACCATCCCCTCGACTGTCCCATCTGTGACCAGGGGGGGGAGTGCCAGCTTCAGGATCTCGCTGTGGGTTATGGCGCCTCCTCCGCGCGCTACCAGGAAGAAAAGCGCGTCGTGGTCAACAAGTACCTCGGCCCGCTTGTGGCCACCGACATGACGCGCTGCATACACTGCACGCGCTGTGTGCGGTTTACCCAGGAAATCGCCGGGGTCATGGAACTGGGCCAGGCATTCCGCGGCGAGCATGCGGAAATCATGCCGTTCATCGAACAGACGGTGGACTCCGAACTGTCCGGCAACATCATCGACCTTTGCCCCGTGGGTGCCTTGACCTCCAAGCCGTTCCGCTTTGCCGCGCGTACCTGGGAGTTGGCGCGGCGCAGGTCGGTCAGCCCGCATGACAGCCTCGGCAGCAACCTCATCGTGCAGGTGAAGCAGGACCGTGTTCTGCGCGTACTGCCCTTGGATAACGAGGAACTCAACGAGTGCTGGCTGTCGGACAAGGACCGCTTCTCCTACGAGGCGCTTGGTTCTGCCGATCGGCTCGTCAAACCCATGGTCAAGCAGAACGGCCAATGGCAGGAGGTGGAGTGGCCCTTCGCGCTGGAGCATGCCGCCCATTCCCTACAGGTGGTGGTTCGCGAGTACGGCGCCGGTGCGCTCGCTGCCTTGGTCAGCCCCCATGCGACGCTTGAAGAGATGTACCTCGCAGGCAGGCTGGTGCGTGGCCTCGGCGGTGACAACATCGATTTCCGTCTGCGCCACAGCGATTTTTCGCGCGACGCCGAGCGACGCGGAGCCCCATGGCTGGGGCTGAAGGTGGCCGAGATCAGTGGCCTTGATCGCGTGCTGGTGGTGGGCGCGTTCCTGCGCAAGGATCAGCCATTGATCGCCCAGCGCCTGCGCAAGGCGGCCAGGTGCGGTGCCCAGGTGTCGGTGATTCACTGCTGCGAAGACGACGCGCTGATCAAGCTCCACGGGAAGGCCATCGCTGCGCCGTCGCAATTGCCGGCTGTGCTTGCCCAGGTGGTGAAGGCGGTGGCGCAGCACAAGGGTGCGTCCTGCGACCTGGCGGTCGAGATCTCGGATGAGGCGCGAAAGATCGCTGACAGCCTGGTCTCCGGGCAGGACGCCGGCAAGACGGCCATCCTGCTTGGCAACTTCTCGCAGCAGCATCCCGCAGCTTCGACCCTCCACGCCTTGGCCTCCCAATTGGCGGAGCTGCTCGGGGCCCGTTGCGGCTTCCTCGGCGAAGCCGCGAACAGTGTCGGAGGCTACGTCGCCGGGGCGCTGCCCGCGGGCGACGGCATGAATGCCGCACGGATGATCGCGGACCCGCGGCGCGCTTATCTTCTTCTTGGCCTGGATCCGGAACTCGATTGCGCCGATGGGCGTGGGACTGTGGCGGCGCTGGAGGAGGCTCATACGGTGGTGGCGCTGTCGGCGTTCAAGTCTCCCCGGATGCTGGAGTTCGCCGACGTGCTGTTGCCGATCTCCCCTTTTTCCGAGACTTCCGGCAGCTTCGTCAATTGCGAGGGGCGGGTCCAGAGCTTCAATGCCGTAGTCAGACCCGCCGGGGAGTCCCGTCCTGGCTGGAAGGTGCTGCGTGTGCTTGGCAACCTGCTTTCGCTATCGGGTTTCGATCACGACAGCAGCGAGGCGGTTCGCGCCGAATGCCTCGGGGGGCAGCCGGAGTTCGCCTCCGGGTTGGATAATTCGGCCCCCGGCACGCCCGTCCAGCTTGGGGCGGGCGAAGATCTCGAGCGGATTGCCGAGGTGCCGATCCATTTCGCGGATCCGCTGGTCCGCCGGGCGCCCGGCCTGCAGGCGACCCGCGACGCGGCGGCGCCCACCGCGCGCATGAATGCGGCAACGCTCGACAGGTTTGCCGTGGCGGCGGGAGAGCGGGTGCGTGTGCGCCAGGGTGAGGGGGAGGCCGTGGTGCAGGCGGTGCTCGACCCCGGTGTGCCGGACGGCTGTGTCCGCGTTGCCGCGGGCCATCCCTCTACGGCCGGCCTCGGCCCGTTGTTCGGATCCGTCACCGTGGAGCGCATCTGATGGAAGCCTCGGTGCTGAACTTCTTCCAGTGGTTGTGGGGGCCCCTCTGGCAGCCGCTGTGGGCCTGGCTGGAGCCGGTGTGGCCGCTGATCTGGACGCTGATCCGGATCATCGCGATCATCGCGCCGCTGTTGCTGGGGGTGGCCTACCTCACCTTCTGGGAACGCAAGATCATCGGCTGGATGCAGGTGCGCATCGGCCCCAACCGCGTCGGTCCGTGGGGTTTGCTGCAGCCGATCGCCGATGGCATGAAGCTGTTCTTCAAGGAAGTCCTTGTGCCGAAGGCGGCGGATGGCCAGTTGTTCATCCTGGCGCCGATCCTCGCCATGGCTTCGGCGCTGGCCGCCTGGGCGGTTGTTCCCTTCTTCGACGGTGGGGCGCTCGCCGATGTCGACGCCGGACTGCTCTACCTTTTGGCCATCACCTCGGTCGGCGTCTACGGAGTCATCATTGCGGGCTGGGCGTCGAACTCGAAGTATGCTTTCCTGGGCGCCATGCGATCGGCGGCGCAGATGGTGTCCTACGAGGTGGCCATGGGCCTGGCCCTGATCTGCGTGCTGATGGTGTCCAACAGCGTGAACCTGACGCACATCGTCCAGGCGCAGAACAAGGGGATGTTCGCCGGCATGGGCCTGGGCTTCCTGTCGTGGAACTGGATCCCGCTGCTGCCGATGTTCGTGGTTTATCTGATTTCCGGCGTGGCCGAGACGAACCGGGCGCCGTTCGACGTGGTGGAGGGAGAGTCGGAAATCGTTGCGGGCCATATGGTCGAGTACTCCGGCATGGCCTTCGCGCTGTTCTTCCTCGCCGAATACGCCAACATGATCCTGGTGTCGGTAATGGTGTCCACGTTCTTCCTTGGCGGCTGGTTGTCGCCGGTGGGATTCCTGCCGGACGGGGTCCATTGGCTGGCGGTGAAGATGGCAGTGGTGTTGTTCTTCTTCCTCTGGTTCCGCGCGACCTTCCCCCGCTATCGCTACGACCAGATCATGCGCCTGGGGTGGAAGGTGTTCGTGCCGCTCTGTCTTCTGTGGATTCCGGTGGTAGGCATCTGGATGATGTCGCCCCTCAACATCTGGAAGTGAGGAACTGCACATGGGAGCCAGGGATTTCATCGGCAGCCTGTTCCTCAAGGAACTGCTCAAGGGCATGGCGGTCACGGGCCGCCACATGTTTGCGCGCAAGATCACCATCCAGTACCCGGAAGAGAAGACGCCGCTTTCACCCCGCTTCCGAGGTCTGCACGCGCTGCGCCGCTACCCGAACGGGGAGGAACGCTGCATAGCGTGCAAGCTGTGCGAAGCCGTGTGTCCGGCGCTCGCCATTACCATCGAGTCCGCCGAGCGCGAGGACGGCAGCCGGCGCACCACCCGTTACGACATAGACCTGACCAAGTGCATCTTCTGCGGCTTCTGTGAGGAAGCCTGTCCGGTGGATGCCATCGTGGAGACGAACATTTTCGAGTACCACGGTGAGAAGCGCGGTGACCTCTACATGACCAAGCAGATGCTGCTGGCCGTCGGCGACAAGTACGAAGGGCAGATTGCCAGGGATCGGGCGGCCGACGCCCTGTTCCGCTAGGGAGGACGTCGCAGGCTCGACCCGGCGGCGCAAAACACATGCAATTCAAAGAGTTCGTCTTCTACTTTCTGTCTGCGATCATGCTGATCGCGGCCTTGCGCGTCGTCACCGCACGCAACCCGGTGCACGCCGTGCTGTTCCTGGTCCTGGCGTTTTTCAGTGCCGGCGGGCTGTGGCTGTTGCTGCATGCGGAGTTCCTGGCGATTGCGCTGGTGCTTGTCTATGTTGGCGCAGTGATGGTGCTGTTCCTGTTCGTGGTGATGATGCTCGACATCAACCTCGAACGCCTGCGACAAGGGTTCTGGAGCTACCTGCCTGTGGGGGTGGTCATCGGCGGTCTCATGGTTGCGGAAATGGTGGTGGTGCTGGGCGGCCGATATTTCGGCGCCGAGGGCATGCCGCCTCCGCCGTCGCCCGGAGTGGGGTATAGCAACACGAAGGAAGTGGGGCGCCTGCTTTACACCGATTACGTCTATCCCTTCGAACTGGCTTCGGTCATCCTTCTGGTGGGCATCATCGCCGCGGTCGTGCTGACCCTGCGTCGCCGCAAGGACTCGCGCCGCCCCGACCCGGTTCGACAGATCGCCGTCAAGCGCAAGGATCGGGTACGGATCGTGTCCATGCCCGTTGAAAAAGAATAACGGCGTCGAGGCCAAGGGAACGCAAAGGGGAGTCCCATGCTGTCGCTTTCGCATTACCTGATTCTCGGTGCAATCCTGTTCGCCATCAGCGTGGTGGGGATCTTCCTCAACCGCAAGAACCTGATCGTGCTGCTGATGGCGATCGAGCTGATGCTGCTTGCGGTGAACATGAATTTCATCGCCTTCTCCCACTACCTGGGCGACGTGGCCGGTCAGGTGTTCGTGTTCTTCATCCTCACCGTGGCGGCGGCGGAGTCGGCCATCGGGCTGGCCATCCTGGTGGTGCTGTTCCGCAACCTCAGCACCATCCACGTGGATGATCTGGACAGCCTCAAGGGTTAAGGTGCCTTCATGACCGAGATGCAGATGCTCTATCTTCTCGTGCCGCTGGCACCACTGGCGGGCGCCATCATTGCCGGCCTGTTCGGCAAGGCCATTGGGCGTGCCGGCGCACACTGGGTGACCATCCTCGGCGTGGCGGTGTCGTTTGTTGCGTCCTGCGTCGTTTTCCAGGATGTGATGGCGGGTCATGTATTCAATGGCCCGGTCTACACCTGGCTCACCAGTGGTGATCTGACGCTTTCCATCGGCTTCCTCATCGACCCGCTCACGGTGATGATGATGCTGGTGGTGAGCTTCGTGTCCCTGATGGTGCACATCTACACCATCGGCTACATGGCCGACGATCCCGGCTATCAGCGCTTCTTCAGTTACATCTCCCTGTTCACCTTCTCCATGCTGATGCTGGTGATGGCGAACAACTTCCTCCAGCTGTTCTTCGGCTGGGAGGCGGTGGGCCTGGTTTCCTATCTGCTCATCGGTTTCTGGTACACCCGGCCGACGGCCATCTTCGCCAATCTCAAGGCGTTCCTGGTCAATCGCGTGGGGGATTTCGGCTTCCTGCTGGGCATCGGGCTGATTGCCGCCTGGTGCGGCACCCTGGATTACGCGCCGGTCTTCGCCAAGGCCCAGGAACTCGCGTCCCAGAGCATCGAGATCCTGCCCGGGCGACCGTGGCTGCTGATCAGCGTGATCTGCATCTGCCTGTTCATCGGCGCCATGGGCAAGTCCGCCCAGGTGCCGCTGCACGTGTGGCTGCCGGATTCCATGGAGGGCCCCACCCCGATCTCGGCGCTGATCCACGCGGCGACCATGGTGACGGCCGGAATCTTCATGGTGGCGCGCATGTCGCCGCTGTTCGAGTTTTCGGAGGCGGCGCTGTCCTTCGTGCTGGTGATCGGTGCCATCACCGCCCTGTTCATGGGCTTCCTGGGCATCGTGCAGAACGACATCAAGCGCGTGGTGGCCTACTCCACCCTGTCCCAGCTCGGCTACATGACGGTGGCCCTGGGTGCGTCGGCCTACTCGGCCGCGGTGTTCCACCTCATGACCCACGCCTTCTTCAAGGCGCTGCTGTTCCTCGGCGCGGGCTCGGTGATCATCGGCATGCACCACGTGCAGGACATGCGCTATATGGGCGGTTTGCGCAAGTACATGCCCATCACCTGGATCACCTCGCTGGTGGGCTCGCTGGCGCTCATCGGCTTTCCATTGTTGTCGGGTTTCTACTCCAAGGATTCGATCATCGAGGCGGTGCATCTGTCGAACATCCCCGGTTCCGGGTTCGCCTATTTCGCCGTGGTCGCGGGCGTGTTCGTCACCGCGTTCTATTCCTTCCGCATGTACTTCATGGTGTTCCACGGCCGGGAGCGGTTTGATGAGCACCCTCACGAGGAACACGGGCACGGACACGACGATCATGGCCACCACGTCGGCAAGCCCCATGAGTCGCCGTGGGTGGTGTGGCTACCGCTGGTGATGCTGGCCATCCCTTCCGTCGTGATCGGGTTCGTGACCATCCAGCCGATGCTGTTCGGCGACTTCTTCAAGGGTTCGATCTTCGTGTCCGAGGCCCATCCGGGCATGGCGCACATGGCCGCGGAATTTCATGGCCCGGGAGCCATGGCCTTGCATGGCCTGACCGCGCTGCCCTTCGTGCTGGCGATGGCGGGGGTGGCGCTGGCGTGGTTCCTGTACCTTGCCCGGCCGGAACTGCCGGCGCGCCTGGCCGCCACGGTGCGCCCGCTGTATGTGCTGCTGGACAACAAGTACTACTTTGACCTCTTCAATCAGTGGTTCTTCGCTGGCGGGGCGCGCCTCATAGGCCGCGGGTTGTGGCGGGGTGGAGACATGGCGCTGATCGACGGCGTCGCGGTGAACGGCTCGGCGAAGACGGTGATCTGGTTCGCATCGTTGATGCGTCTGCTGCAGAGCGGCTATATCTACCAGTATGCGTTCGCAATGATCATTGGGGTCTTTGCGTTGCTCACCTGGTGGTTCAACCGGGGCTGAGGGTTCAGCCTCGGCATGACAAATTCGAGAAGCGCCTTGTGACGGCGCCCGCTACGGGATTGTGAGATGTCCGGCATTCCATTGCTAAGTCTGGCTGTCTGGGTACCGATCATCGGGGGACTGGTGGTGTTGGCCACCGGCTCCGATCGAAACGCACCGCTGGCGCGCATGCTGGCGCTGGTGGCGTCGATGCTGGGCTTCGCGGTGACCATTCCCCTCTACACCGGATTCGACGCCTCCACGGCCACCATGCAGTTCGTGGAACTCTCGCCGTGGATTCCGCGCTTCAACGTCGCCTATTTCCTCGGCGTGGACGGCCTGTCGGTGCTGTTCATCCTGCTGAACAGCTTCATCACCGTCATTGTCGTCATTGCCGGCTGGAAGGTGATCCGGGAGAAGGTGGCGCAGTACATGGCGGCCTTCCTCATCATGTCGGGGCTGATGAACGGCATCTTCTGCGCGCTGGATGCGGTGCTGTTCTACGTCTTTTTCGAATCGTCGCTCATCCCGCTGTACATCATCATCGGCGTGTGGGGCGGTCCCAACCGGGTCTATGCGGCGCTGAAGTTCTTCCTTTTCACCCTGGCGGGTTCGCTGCTGATGCTTGTCGCGCTGCTCTACCTTTTCATGGAGTCGGGCGGCAGCTTCAACATCCTGGACTGGCATGCGCTGAAGTTCGGCATGGAGGCGCAGATCCTCGTGTTCCTGGCCTTCCTGGTGGCCTTTGCGGTCAAGGTGCCCATGTGGCCGGTGCATACCTGGCTGCCTGACGCCCACGTCGAAGCACCCACCGGCGGCTCCGTCGTCCTGGCGGCCATCGCGCTGAAGCTGGGCGCCTACGGTTTCGTGCGCTTTTCCCTGCCCATCGCACCCGATGCCAGCCATGCCCTGGCGCCGCTGATGATCACGCTGTCGATCATCGCCGTGATGTACATCGGCTTCGTGGCACTGGTGCAGACGGACATGAAGAAGCTCATCGCCTATTCGTCCATCTCCCACATGGGCTTCGTGACGCTGGGCTTCTTCATATTCAACCAGTTGGGCGTAGAAGGCGCGCTGGTGCAGATGCTCTCCCACGGCTTCGTATCGGGCGCCATGTTCCTCTGCGTGGGCGTGCTCTACGATCGGGTGCACAGCCGCCAGATCGCCGATTACGGCGGCGTGGTCAATACGATGCCGAAGTTCGCCGCACTGTTCATGCTGTTCGCCATGGCCAACTCCGGCCTGCCGGCCACCAGCGGTTTTGTGGGCGAGTTCATGGTGGTGCTGGGTGCCGTGAAGTTCAACTTCTGGGTCGCCTTTGCCGCTGCCACCACCCTGATCCTGGGCGCGGCCTATACCCTGTGGATGTACAAGCGCGTCGTGTTCGGTGCGGTGGCCAACGACCACGTGGCCGAGCTGGAGGATCTTTCGGCGCGGGAGTTCCTTTTCCTGGGGGTGCTGGCGCTGTGCGTGCTGGCCATGGGTGTATATCCATTCCCCTTCACCGAGGTGATGCACGCCTCCGTATCCGAGCTGTTGCGGCACGTAGCCGTGAGCAAGCTCTAGGTCGCGGCTGCAGCGGACGACAAGACCATGAACTTCGTGATGCCCGACTTCTACCCCGCGTCGGCCGAGATCTTCGTCCTGACGATGGCCTGCGTGCTGCTGCTGGCGGACCTCGTCGCCGGCGCGCGCAAGCGCTGGATGGCGTTCCTCGTCACCGAGCTGACGCTGATTGCCGCCGGCGCCATCACCCTGCTTACGTCCGACGGCGAGGTGGTGCTGACCTTCAGCAACATGTTCATCGACGACCTCATGGGCGACTTCCTCAAGCTGTTGCTCTACGTGTCGGTGGCGGCGGCACTGGTCTACGGCCGGGGATATCTGGCGGCGCGCCAACTGGACAGCGGGGAGTTCTATCTGCTGGTGCTGTTTGCAACGCTGGGAATGATGGTGATGGTCTCGGCCAATCATTTCCTCACCCTCTACCTTGGCCTGGAACTGCTGTCGCTCTCGCTCTACGCGCTGGTGGCCATGCAGCGCGACTCGGTGCAGGCGACCGAAGCGGCGATGAAGTACTTCGTGCTGGGGGCGCTGGCCTCCGGCCTGCTGCTCTACGGCATGTCCATGGTCTATGGCGCGACCGGCTCGCTGGAAATCTCCGCGGTGGCGCAGGCGCTTGCCCACGGCGTGGCCAACAACACCGTGCTGGTGTTCGGACTGGTGTTCCTGGTGGCGGGGATGGCCTTCAAGGTGGGCGTGGTGCCGTTCCACATGTGGATCCCCGACGTCTACCACGGCGCGCCCACGGCGGTGACACTTATCATCGGCACGGCGCCCAAGCTCGCGGCGTTCGCGATGCTGATGCGCCTGCTGGTCAACGGTCTGTTCGAACTGGTCGACGCGTGGCAGCAAATGCTCATGATCATGGCGGTGCTGTCCATCGCCCTGGGCAATCTGGCGGCCATTGCCCAGACCAATATCAAGCGCATGCTGGCCTACTCGACCATCTCCCACATGGGCTTCATGTTGCTCGGGCTGGTGAGCGGGGTGGTGTCCGGGGACCGGCATTACGCGCTCAATGCCTACAGTTCCGCCATGTTCTACTCGGTGGCCTATGTGCTGATGAGCCTGGTGGGTTTCGGGATGGTGTTGCTGCTGTCGCGGGCCGGTTTTGAAGCCGACCGCCTCGATGAATTGGCTTCTTCGCCAAGCTGTCGGTGCTGCAGGCGGTGGTGGCGGCGGGCAAGATCTGGCTGGCCGTGTTCGCGGTGATGATGTCGCTGATTGGAGCCTTCTATTACCTGCGGGTGGTCAAGCTCATGTACTTCGACGAGCCGGAAGACACAACGCCCATCCAGGCCAGCCTCGACATGAAGGCCGTGCTCTCGATCAACGGTCTGGCGGTGGCGGTGCTGGGCATCCTGCCGCAGCAGCTCATGTCCCTCTGCGCCTACGCCCTGCTGCGTTCGTTGTGACCGGTGGCGTCGGTGTCGCGATCCTGCTGGTGATCGCGTTCACCGCAGCAAGTCTCCCGTTTTTCAGCGAGCGCATCCTGTTCCTGCGCCGCCCGGCCGGCGGGCGCAAGGCCCTGGGGTGGCGCCTGGCGGAATTGCTGGTTCTCTACCTCGCTGCAGGCCTGCTGGCCAGGGCGGCGGAAACCCGGGCTTTCGGTGCCGCGTACCCGCAGGGCTGGGAGTTCTACGCCATCACCTTCTGTCTATTCCTGGTCCTGGCGTTCCCGGGGTTCATCTACAAGTATCTTTGGCGCGCTCGCGCGAACTGAGCACGCGGGACGCGGGAGCGACATGAGCAAGGACGACAGCCATCTGGTGGAACAACTCCTTGCCACCGAAGCGGTATTCGAGGGGAAGTTGCTGCGGGTGTTTCGCGATACGGTGCGCCTGCCGTCAGGCAGTGCAGCCTTGCGTGAAGTCATCAGGCATCCGGGCGCCGTGGTGATCATCGGCGTGCTCGACAATGGCAGGCTGCTGTTTGAGCGCCAGTACCGCCATGCGGTGGGTCGCGTCATGATCGAACTTCCCGCCGGCAAGCTGGACGGTCCGGAGGATCCCCTGGATTGCGCGCGCCGGGAACTCCGGGAAGAGACCGGATACGAGGCTGGTCACTGGCAGTACCTCGGCGTCATGCATCCCTGCATCGGCTATTCCGACGAGCGCATCGAGATCTTCCTGGCCCGCGAGTTGCAGCACGTCGGGTGCGAACCGGACGAGGCGGAACCCCTGGACATCCTGGAACTGTCGATGAAGGATGCCCTGTCCGCGGTGTTCGATGGCGCCATCACCGATTCCAAGACGCTGTCGGCCCTGCTGTGGGCGCAGCGAGTCCTGCACGACCTGTCCTGAGATCAACGCCCGTGAGCTGCGCAAAGGCGGCCAGCTCACCGTGCCGTTACGGTCGCGGGCGTGGGGCTTGTGCCCTTTCCGCCGAACAGAGCGGTGCCGGGCAGGGGAAGCGGTAATAGAGTTCGTTGAGGTAGAGGGCCACGTCGTCGCGCTCCTCGGTAGACCAGCCACCTCCGAGTTCGCGATCCCAGCGCGCCACCTGCTGCTGCAGGGTGGAGAACGACCTGGCGTGGCGCGAATCACGGCGGTGCACGCTGCGCTCATGGCAGCCGATGCAGCGGCTCTCATACAGCGCCTTCCCCCGGGTCACGCTGGCGGCAGCGGCGGGAAGGGGCGCGACCGCGAGCAGCGTAACGGCCACGACGAGGCGGCATGCGATGGCAGTCATGATCAGGTTCCCTCTGTTGCATGGAAATGATAGCAGCGGCGATGCCCGCACGGCGCGCGCTCCCGCGCTCGCTGCATTCACCGCAGTGCCTGCGGGGATGGCGCTCTCGACCCCGTCATGGCCCTGTCCATGGCCTTCGGCCATTCCACGCCCATGAATCGCATCCGCAGCACCATCATTCGCCTGGCCTGCGGGCAGGCGCTGCTGCTCACCAACGGCGTCATGCTCATTGCCGTCAATGGCCTTGTCGGCCTGGCGCTGGCGCCGCAGCGGTGGATGGCGACGCTGCCGGTGACAGCCTATGTGGTAGGCGCGGCGCTGTCCACCGTGCCGGCGAGTTTCTTCATGAAACGCCATGGGCGGCGGGCGGGCTTCATGCTGGGGTCGTGCCTCGGCATCGTCGGGGCGCTCGTCGGGGCGGCTGCCGTGGCCTTGTCGAGCTTCTGGATGTTGTGCGCGGGGACGCTGGTCTCGGGGATGTACAACGCCTTTGGCCAGTACTACCGCTTTGCCGCGGCAGATGCCGCTCCGGTGGATTTGCGCGCCCGGGCCATCTCGTGGGTGCTCGCCGGAGGAATCGTCGGTGGCGTCGTGGGCCCGGAAACCGCCAAGTTCACCCGTGGGCTGGTGGAGCCGTTCTTCCTCGCGAGCTACGCTTCGCTGGCGCTCTTCGCCCTGGTCAGCCTGCTGGTCGTGCGCACGCTCGCCATCCCGCCGCTGTCGCAGGCGGAGGCCCATGCGCCAGGGCGTCCGCTGGCGCAGATCGCGCGCCAGCCGGCGTTCATCGTGGCCGTCCTGGCGGCAGCCATCGGCTACGGGGTCATGAACCTGCTGATGGCGGCCACGCCGCTGGCCATGGACGTGTGCGGCCACCCCTTCAGCGATGCCGCGCTGGTGCTGCAGTGGCACGTCATCGCCATGTTCGCCCCTGGCTTCGTTACCGGGCACCTGATCCGGCGATACGGTGTGCTGAACGTGCTCTTGTGCGGAGCAGCGCTCATGTTGGCCTGTGTGGGGGTGGTGCTGACGGGCGTGTCGCTGATGCATTTCTGGTGGGCACTGGTGTTGCTCGGCGTGGGCTGGAATTTCCTCTTCATCGGTGGCACCACACTGCTTACCGAGTGCTGTGTGCCGTCCGAGCGGGCGAAGGTGCAGGGAAGCAACGATTTCGTCGTGTTCGCGATGCAGATGCTCAGTTCTCTCGCCTCTGGCGCCGTCGTCACCGGGCCGGGTTGGGGGATGCTCAACCAGTTGGCGATTCCTCTCGTGGCCGTGACGGCGTTTGCCACCGCCGTGTTGTGGCTGCAGCGCCGGCGAGAGGCTGCCGAAAACCCCTCGTAGCGCGCAATGAGCGAGCTTGGCCGGGTTCCGTGCGGACACGCAGATGACCCCCTGCGGCGGTGTTGTGTCGTGCGTCGCTTCTCGAGGAGTCTCAGGGCCGCGTTTCCGACAGACGGTCCGACACCACGCGATGCAGTAGCCAGCCCAGCAATCCGGCCACCAGCACCGTGGCCACCACGGACGCCAGCCAGAACCCGGCGACACCCATTGGCGCGGCTTGCCAGCCCGGCAATGCCAGGCCGTGGTAGGCAAGGAGGTACCCTCCGGCCAGGCCAATCCCCCAGAAGCACAACACGTGGACGAACATGGGCAGGAAGGTCACCTTGTATCCCCGCAGCGCCTGCGCCGCCACGGTCTGGACGGCGTCGAAGAACTGGTAGATGGCGATGTAGCCCACCAGGGCGAGGGCCAGGTCGCGCACCGCGTCGTCTTTCGTCGCCAGTGCCACGAGAGGGCGGGCGCCAGCCCACAGGCCGATTCCGAGCAAGGTGGAGACCGTGGCGGCGATGACCGTCCCGACCCGGGCGCTTGCTTGCGCCAGGCGCCAGTTGCGCGCCCCCGCGGCCTGCCCCACCAGCACCAGCGTGGCGATTCCCAGCGACAGCGGCAGCATGTAGCAGACGGCCGCGATGTTGGCCACGATGCGGTGGCCCGCCACCACCGTCGGACCCAGCGTGGCCACCAGCAGCGCGATGAGCGTGAACGACGTGATCTCCACGAAGTTGGAAAAACCCATGGGCAGGCCCAGACGCAGGATCTCCCCAAGCGCCGCCCGGCGCGGCCGTTGCCAGTCGGCAAACAGCCGGAAACGCCGCAGGCCGGCGCTGAAGGCGAGATACAGCGAACTGTTGACGAGTGCCACCCAAACGACCACTACCGTGGAGAGGGCGCAGCCCTGGGCGCCGAGGGGCGGCGTGCCGAGGTGGCCGTTGATGAGCGCCCAGGTCAGCGGCACGTGCAGGCAAGCTCCCGCCACCTGGATCGCCATGAGCACCCGTGGCCGTCCCAGGGCGTTGATGAACCCGTACATGGTGCGGTAGCACAGCGCCGCGGGTATGGCCCAGGCGCTGGTGTTCAGGTAGAGCCGCGTCTTGGCCTCCACCTCGGGTGGCATGCCGCTCAGCGCCAGCAACGGGTCCGGGAACAGCAGCAGCGCCATGCCGGGAACGGCGAGCAGCAGCGCCAGCCACAGCCCCTGCTGCAGCGTGCCCGGCAGTCGGGCGAATTCGCGGGCGCCATATTGATGCGCGGCGATCGGCGCCACGGCCTGCACGATGCCCACGAAGGCGAACACCACCGAGATGTGGACGCCCGATCCCACCGCCACCGCCGCCAGGTCTTCGGTGCCGTAACGTCCGGCGAGCACGGTGTCCGCCACCATCATGCCCATGGAGGCGAGTTGCCCGACGAGCATGGGCCATGCGTGGCCCGCCAGGCGGCGGGCGAGGGCGGAATGGTCTGTCATCCGGCGGGAGCGGGGAAATTCTCGGCTGGCCGCCGAATGGTACAGGATAGGACGGCCGCAACCACCGCTGCGGTGGGCGGATTCAGGGACGGCGCCAGCCGCGCAACTCCGGAGTAGACTGCATCTCCCGGGCGGGCACGTGTCCTGCCATGGTCAGACCGCGCCGTCGGGGCGCCTGGACAAGCCCGCCAACCGGGCGCTCAGTGGAGAGCAAGAGTATGGGAAATCCGATGAAGGAACCGTTTGCCGCCAGACTTCTTGCCCTGCTGTGGCTCGCGCTGCCGCTGGGCGTGGTGCCCTCGGCCAGCGCTCAGAAGGGGGGAATGGAAGGGGCGCCCCAGAGCAAGGGGGGATGCCGCAGCGCGGACTCCAGTTTCTTCCGCGACGAAGGGCTCAACGTCAAGGTGTCGTCGAAGCTCAAGTTCCGGAAAGCGTTGTTCAACGAGGTCATCCAGGTCAAGGTCAGTGGCGGGGTGGTGACGCTGTCCGGCAACGTGTCCACCGCCGAGCAGATCCGGCTGGCGGGCAAGGTGGCCGCAGAAACCAGCGGCGTGAGCTGCGTGAACAATTTCCTCAAGGTCGGCCCGCCGTTGACGCCGCAGACCCAGCCGGGGAGCTGAACGCGCCGGCATCAGGCGCGGCGTTCGGCACATCCGGCCGCGTATCCGGAGGCATGTGCAGGCCGAAGGCCGCATAGTGGTCGGCGACCTTGTGGCCTGCGACGAACTGTGGCTCCAGCGTGAAGGCACGGAGGCCAGACCACTGCCCGCCGCGCGGCGACTGCAACACCCATTGCCCCGCCGGCACCTACCGCCAGCCGTCGTAGCCGCGATAACGACGGTGGCCCCAACCGCGGTGGTGGTGTGGACGGAAATGGGGCCGCCCCGGAATCACCATCACCGGGGGCGGTGCCACGTACACTCCGGGCGGCTCCACGTAGGGTCCATAGGCAGGCGAGACCACACAGCCGGCCAGGCCACCGGCAACGGCAAGCAGCAGGGCGAGGGATTTCATGACGGGGCTCCGGGTGGATACGCCCCGAAGAACGCCCGGCGTGGGCCGCGGTTAACGCCGGGTTGTAACAGGATATTTCCGGCGGGGACGGAAAGCGCCAAGCCCCCGGGGTGGAAGCCGGGGGCTTGGCGGAACTGCGCGGCTCACGAAGTCGGCTCGCGCTTGACCGGCATCGAACTGTGGTTGATGGAGGGTCGGTGGCGCGGGCACTCCCGCGCGCCGGCGAGGCAGTGCCGGGGTCTCCTCCTCACCCGCAACTCCCCACCGCCCCGCAGGCGGTACAGAAGTCGCAGCCGTCCTTGCGGATCACGGAGTTGTTGCCGCATTCGCTGCACAGGCCGCCCTGCATGAGCCGGGGCTCGTCGGCGCTGCGCGGGGCTTCGAGGATGCCCATCTCGCGCGTCGGGTAGCCGTTCTCGTCCAGCACGCCGAGCATGGCGTAGCGATGGATGATGAGGCGCGCCAGGTAGGCCACGGTGCTGGGGTAGTTCTGCTGGCGCCGCGTGCCGGGCACGAAGGCCATGAAGTCGCCCAGGGGCTCGGGGTAGTTGAGCAGCTTGCGCAGCTTCATGCCGATCCACGCCGGGTCCATGACGCGCATGTCCAGGGACAGGATGCGCGAGAGTCCGTCCAGCGCCCGCGGGTAGTTGCCCGACAGCCACATGGAGTAGGGGCGCGTCACCCCGGCCGTGTAGCCGTCCACGCCGGGCAAGGTGATCTCCTTCAGGCCCAGCACGAAGTCTTCGCCGGTGGCCGGGTTGTTGATGTCCACCGTCCAGGACAGGGTGCCGTCGCTGCCGGTCTTGGGCTCCTGCAGGCTGAAGAGGGTGTCCAGCACCGGGGTGGGGCCTTCCTCGTCCAGGGCGCCGAGCTTTTCGCAGCGGTAACGGATGACCTGGGCGACGCCGGAGACGACCCCGGGCACCAGCTTCTTCTCGCCGTGGGGGGGGAAGCGCATGTCGAAACTCCGCTCGCCCACGGTGCGGGCCAGCACGTCCAGCTTGAGCTTGAGCCAGGCGCGGTCCTGGCTGCGCATGTCCATGGACAGGGTCTTGGCCACGGCGCCCAGGCCGCGGGGCTGGTCGGCGCCGTTGACCCACACCTCGAAGGGGTGGGGGGCGTGGCCGTTGTTCTCCATCTGGCCGACGAACAGGGCGAATTCGCCGCCGGGGGTCTCCAGCATGTAGGTCCAGGCGGCGTTGCCGTCCGGCAGGTCGGGGCGGCCCGGCCAGCGCAGGCTGGAGAGCACCGGGGCGGGCAGGCTCTTGATGGACAGGCGCAGGTTGGCGGCATCCGTCATGTCCACGTCGTGGGGCTGCTTGCGCTCCTCGGCCTTGGGTTCCACCGACAGCACCGCGCCCAGCACCGAGTTGGGGCGGTAGGTGGCCAGGCCCTTGAGGCCCGCCTTCCAGGCGTCCAGGTAGAGATCCTCGAAGTCGGCGTAGGGGTAGTCCTCCGGGACGTTCACCGTCTTGGAGATGCTGGTGTCGATGTACGGGGCCACCGCCGCCACCATGTCCTTGTGCGCCTGGGCGGAGATTTCCAGCGCCGTGACGAAGTAGTCCGGCAGCTTGGCCACGTCGCCGCCCAGATGCTTGTAGAGCCGCCAGGCGTGGTCCTCGACGGTGTATTCCTTGAAGGTGCCGGCGGCCTCGCGCTTCTTGCGGGTGTAGATCCAGGAGAAGGGCGGCTCGATGCCGTTGCTGGCGTTGTCGGCGAAGGCCAGGGAAATGGTGCCGGTGGGGGCGATGGACAGCAGGTGCGAGTTGCGGATGCCGTGGCGGCGGATCTTGTCCTTCAGCTCCGTGGGCAGGCGCGAGGCGAAATTGCCGCCCGAAAGATACATGTCGGCGTTGAACAGCGGGAAGGCGCCGCGTTCCTTCGCCAGTTCCACCGAGGCGCCGTAGGCGCGGTCGCGCATGTACTCGGAGATGCGCGTGGCGGTGGCGCGGGCGGAGGGGGTGTCGTAGCGCTGGCAAAGCATGATCAGGGTGTCGCCCAGGCCGGTGAAGCCCAGGCCCACGCGCCGCTTGGCGGCGGCCTCCTGCTGCTGCTGGGGCAGCGGCCAGTGGGTCACGTCCAGCACGTTGTCCAGCATGCGGATGGACACGTCCACCGCATGCCCGAAGGCGGCGTAGTCGAACTGCGCCTTGCCGGAGAACGGCTCGCGCACGAAGCGTGTTAGGTTGATGGAGCCCAGGTCGCAGCAGCCGTAGGGCGGAAGCGGCTGCTCGGCGCAGTTGTGTACGTAGAGCCCGTTGGCGTCGAAGGCATGGACGTCCGCGACGGTCACGTCGTAGACGTCTTCCACGCCGTCCTCTTCCAGTGCAGCCACGGTGGCGACGAAGCGCTCGCGGTTGAGCGTACGGCGATAGGCGCCGAGGGCGGCGTCGAGCCGCGCCGCCTTGTCGGCGTCCTCGAAGCCGACCCGTTCGGCAAAGCGCGCCAGGTTGTCACCGGCGATGACGAGATCGTGGGTGGCCTGGGTCGGATAGTCGCGCCGGCCGCCCTGGCCGTCGGGCAGCGGACGCAGCCCGGCAGGACGCCGCTGGCGGTAAATGGTGGAGGCGATGCCCAGGCGCGCGAGCATGCGCTGCACCGCTTCGAGGTCGGATTCGGAAACCTGGGTCAGGCGCACGCTGACGCCCTTGTCCTGCCCGCCCTGCACCGAACCGTCGGCGTCGAACAGGCCGCGCAGGACGCCGCGATGGAAATCCGCCGAACTCCTCTCGATGGCGGGGGTGAGATGCTTGGCTCTCGGGGAGAGACCCAGCGACAGGGCCAGGCTGCGCAGGGCGCCCAGCGCCAGGCGGTATTCCCCGCGGCCTTCGACCGTCTTCTGCCAGCCGCGGAAATCGGCGCGGTGGGGCAGGGTGCGCGCAGCCCGCTCGGCCGCCGCCATGACGCCGGCCACGCCCGCCGAGACGACGGTGCCGCCGTTGGCCTGAAGTCGCGCCTCGGCGTCCCACACGCTGAGCACGGCCTTGTCGTTCTTGAGCGTGCCGTCGCCCAGCAGCAGCCCGATCAGGTAACCCTCGGATTCGGTGTGCGCGCCCGTCCAGCCGGTCAGGGCGCGGTGGTCGTGGAGGACGATCTCATCGCCGGCCCTGAGCCCACCGGCCTTGGTCCATTCGGTCTCGCGCAGGTACCGGGTCATGCGCGCGACGCGCAGCACCGGGTGGTCGGCGGTGAGGCGCACGCTGTGGCCTTCACGTGTGCGCAGTCTGAGCACCGGCTTGGTGCCGGTGGGAAAGAAGCCCTGGGACTCGGTGGCATGGGCCTTGCCGTCGACCAACGCCTGGAAGGGGTGGCCGATCAGCTCGCGCACCTGGCACGGGCCTTCGCTGGTCATGACCCAGGTGTCGGCGGTGACGCAGGGGTTGGTGGCCTCGATGGTCTCGCAGTAGTAGAGGTTGTTGTCGCGGTTGATGCGGTCCAGGAACAGGATGCCCGGTTCTGCGTGGTCGTAGGTGGAACGCATGATCTGCTCCCACAGCTCGCGGGCGCGCGGCTTGCGATAGACCCACAGGCCGTCCTCGCGCTGGTAGCCGCCGGCCTCCTTGATGTCGTCGGAGGGCTCGGCCTTGTGCACCAGTTCCACGTCGGCGTCGGCTTCCACCGCCTTCATGAAGGCGTCGGTCACCCCCACGGAGATGTTGAAGTTGGTGAGGTCGCCCCGGTCCTTGGCGTGGATGAACTCCTCGATGTCCGGGTGATCGCAGCGCAGCACGCCCATCTGCGCGCCGCGGCGGCTGCCGGCGGATTCCACCGTCTCGCAGGAGCGGTCGAACACCCGCATGTAGCTCACCGGCCCGCTGGCGCGCGATTGCGTGCCGCGCACCACGGCGCCCACCGGGCGGATGGAGGAGAAGTCGTAGCCCACGCCGCCGCCGCGGCGCATGGTTTCCGCCGCCTGGAGCAGGGCGTTGTAGATGCCGGGACGCCCGTCCCTCACCTCTGAGATGGAATCGCCCACGGGCTGAACGAAGCAGTTGATGAGCGTGGCGGCCAGGGTGGTGCCGGCGGCGGAGTTGATGCGCCCGGCGGGGACGAAGCCGGCTTCCTGCACGGCGAGGAACTGCTGCTCCCAGTGGGCGCGCTTGTCCTCGGGTTCCACGGCGGCCAGGGCGCGCGCCACCCGGGCGCGTACTTCGGCGACGGTGCGTTCCGTGCCCTTGGCGTACTTCTCGACCAGCACTTCCGTTGAGATCTCCTGATCCGGAAGCGTGGCGGGGTTGCGCACGGTGGTCTCGTCTGAGGTGTTGGGGTCGAGCATCGTCATCTCCGTCCTCGGCTTGTTCGTTGGTCAGACGGGCACAGAATACTCCCTTCATGGCCAGGATGGAAGGGGCGGCAACGATTTTATTAGTGCGAAAAAACAGTCACTTACAAAATACGCTAGGGAATTCAACGAGCTAAGGCACAAGATGTAGTGGGTCCGTTTCGGGCCTCCGGGGGTATGTCATCTTCATTGCGAGCCGTCAGTCCGCTCTGGTTTGTGGCGAAGCACAATGACTGCGGCAATGTGTCCCGATGAAGGCTGAAGCATGAACATCAAGCCGGACGCCCGGGGGACCCCCGTGCCGGGCCGCTACGTGCTCATGCCCTGGGCTGCGGTGGTTCGCCTCGGGAGAGCGTCGAAACAGGCACCCGCGTCACCGGCGCCAGTTCCGGCTGCAGCGTGACGTGGCCGATGCCGAACTCCTCGTCCATCGCCTGCGCCAGCGCCCTGCGCAGCGTCTCCCAGCCGGACAGCTCTCGCACCACCACGTGGGCGGAAAGGGCGACCTGGCGCGACCCCACCGCCCACACGTGCAGGTCGTGTACCGCGTCCACGCCCTCCAGGGCCGCCATGCGCAGTCCGATCGTCTCCAGGGACATCCCCGGCGGCACGCCCTCCAGCAGCGTGTGAATGGCCTCCCGCGCCAGCCCTACGGTGGAGGCGAGAATGAGCGCACCGATGAACAGCGACAACAGCGGGTCGATGGGCGTCCAGCCGGTGAGGCTGATCACCACCCCCGCCACCATCGCCGCCAGGGAACCCAACAGGTCGCCCACCACGTGCAGCAGCGCGGCGCGCCGGTTGAGGGTCTGTTCGCCGCGGGACAGCAGCCACCCCACCAGCAGGTTGATCGCCAGTCCTGCCGCCGCCACCAGGGTGACCGCCTCCCCGGCCACGGCCCGTGGCTGTGCCAGCCGACCGATGGCGCTCCATGCCAGCGCCGTCACCAGGGCACCCATGAAGCCGGCGTTGAGCAGTGCGGCCAGGACCTCCACCCGCGCCAGCCCGAACGAATGCCGCGGTGAGGGCGGACGGCGCGAAAGCCATGCCGCGACCGCCGCGAGCGCCAGCGCCAGGCTGTCGGTGAGCATGTGTCCGGCATCGCCCAGCAGCGCCAGGGAACCTGCCCACCAGCCGGCCACCGCCTCCACGGCGGCGAAGCCCAGGGTCAGCGCCAGCGCCAGCGGCATCATCAAGGTAGAGCCTTCGTGCGCGTGGCCGTGGCCGGTGTTGTGGGCATGGCCGTGCCGCTGCCGGGCGGAGTGGGGATGGGTCATGGGTGCTGCGCCGATATAATGGCCGGATGCACATTTTCCTTCATCGACGCCCCGGCCATGCATGATTTGCTGATCATCGGCGGCGGCATCAACGGCGCCGGCATTGCCCGCGACGCCGCCGGCCGGGGCCTCAGGGTGATGCTGGCGGAGATGGGCGACCTGGCCGGCGCGACCTCGTCCGCCAGCACCAAGCTCATCCACGGCGGCCTGCGCTACCTGGAGCACCGCGAGTTCCGCCTGGTGGCGGAGGCGCTCGGCGAGCGCGAGGCGCTGCTGGCCACCGCGCCCCACATCGTCACACCGCTCACGTTCGTCATTCCCCACGTAGCCGAGATGCGCCCGGCGTGGATGATGCGCCTCGGCCTGCTGCTCTACGACCATCTCGGACGGCGCGTCACGCTGCCCCGTTCCGGCGCGGTGTGCCTGTCCGGCAGCCCCATGGGCGCCGGATTGCGCGGCGACCTGACGCGCGGCTTCCATTACGCCGATGGCTGGGTGGACGACGCGCGGCTGGTGGTGTTCAACGCCATCGACGCCCGCGCGCGCGGCGCCACCGTGCTCACCCGCACCCGCGTCGTGTCCCTGCGGCGGGCGCAAGGGCACTGGCGGGCCACGTTGCAGGATGGGGCGAGCGGCGAATGCCGGGAGGTCATGGCGCGCGCCGTGGTCAACGCCGCCGGGCCCTGGGTGGCCGAGGTGGCGGGTCTGGCGGAGCCGCGACCCCCGGGCGTGCGGCTGGTGAAGGGCAGCCACATCGTCGTGCCCAGGGTGCATGGCCACCCCCATGCCCTGCTGCTGCAGAACGACGACCGGCGCGTGGTGTTCATCATTCCCTACGAAGGCCGGTACTCGCTCATCGGCACCACCGATGTTCCGGTGGCGGCGCAGCTTTGCGGCGAGCCCATCACCGCCGACGAGACCGACTACCTGCTGCGTGCCGCCAACCGCTATCTGGCGCGCCCGCTGGTGGCCGCCGACGTGGTGTGGAGCTTCAGCGGCGTGCGTCCGCTGGTGGATGATGGCGAGGACGACCCCTCCGCGGTGACGCGGGACTACCGCTTCGAATTGTCCGAGACCGACGGGCTGCCGCTGCTGTCCATCTACGGCGGCAAGATCACTACCTACCGCAAGCTCGCGGAGCACGCCTTGGAGCGGCTGCGGCCATGGTTTCCGGCGCAGGGCGGGCGATGGACCGCCACTGCGGCGCTGCCCGGTGGCGACCTGCCCCGCGGCGGGCTGGCCGCCTTCCAGGCCGAGCTGCGGCGGCGCCTGCCCGATCTCGATTCATCCTGGCTCGACGCCCTGGCGCGGCGCCACGGCACCCTGGCGCTGGAGGTGCTGGGCACGGCGCGGCAGCCGGATGACCTGGGCCGCGATTTCGGTGGCGGACTGCGCGAGATCGAACTGGAGTACCTGCGCCGGCGCGAGTGGGTCTGCTGCGCCGACGATGTCCTTTGGCGCCGCAGCAAGTGCGGCCTGCACATGAGCGAGGTCCAGCGGCGCGCCCTGGCGGACGTGCTCGCGCCGCAGCCGGCGCCGTGTTCCGTCGCCACCGGCTGAGTGCCTGCGGCGGGGTACGTTGTCGGCGTGCCGTCAGCGCCCCGCGGCGTAGCGGATGCGGTAGATGGCGCCGGCGAAGTCGTCGGACACCAGCAGGGAGCCGTCGGGCATGACCAGCACGTCGGCCGGGCGGCCCCATTCCTTCTCGTTGCGTTGCCAGCCCACGGCGAAGGGCTCGTAGCTCACCGCCCTGCCGTCCTTCACCCGTACCAGGGTGATGCGGTAGCCGCTCTTGCGGCTGCGGTTCCAGGAGCCGTGCTCGGCGATGAAGATCTGCCCGCGGTACTCGGGCGGGAACAGGGTGCCGGTGTAGAAGCGCATGCCCAGGGGTGCCACATGGGCGCCGAGATTCTGCGCCGGGGCGGCAAATTCATCGCAGCGGCGCCGCTGGCCGTATTCCGGGTCGGGGAGGGTGCCGCCGTGGCAGTAGGGGTAGCCGAAGTGCAGGCCGGCACGCGGTGCCCGGTTCAGTTCGCAGGGCGGCGCGTCGTCCCCCATCCAGTCGCGGCCGTTGTCGGTGAACCACAGTTCGCCCGTACCCGGCTGCCAGTCGAAACCGACGCTGTTGCGCACGCCGCGGGCGAACACCTCCAGGTTCGACCCGTCGGCGTCCATGCGCATGATCACGGCGTAACGATCGGGGTCCGGCGCGCAAATGTTGCAGGGTGCGCCGACGGGCACGTAGAGCTTGCCGTCCGGACCGAAGGCGATGAACTTCCATCCGTGGTGGGTCTCGCGGGGGAAGGCGTCGCTCACCACCAGCGGCGCGGGAGGATGGTCGAGGCGGGCTTCGATGTCGTCCCATCGCAGGATGCGCTCCACCGCCGAGGCGTAGAGGGCGCCGTTGCGGAAACTCACGCCCACGGGCATGCGCAGGTCGCGGGCGATCACCTTGACCGGCCGGGCGCGCATGGCCGGGTCGAAGGGCACCGCATGGACCTTGCCGCTGCGCGAGCCGACAAAGACCGTGTTTCGGGCGCCCAGCACCATGGCCCGGGCGTTTTCCACCCGTGCCCACAGTTCGATGCGGAACCCCGGCGGCAGACGGATGGATTGCAGCGGCAGATCCTGTCCGGGAGAGTCGGGTGGCGGCGCGGCGGCTGCTTGGGCGTGCGCGGTCTCCGCCGTGGGCAGGGCGCAAAGCAGGGCAGCGAATGCCGCGGCGAGGTGCCACCAGCGTGGCAGGGCGATGTGGGACATGAGCTGGCTCCATGACAAACGTTGCCATGTTGCCAGCCTAGCATGGACTGATGGGGAAAGCGGGGCGGCGGCGCGTGGCGCCGCCCTTCCCGGTCAGCTCGCCGAGGCGCTGAGCAGGTAGATCTCGCAGCTGTCGGTGCGTTCCACCTGGCGGATGACCTTGAGGTTCAGTTGCACGCCGCCCTTGCGCGCCCGAACCACCTTGCCCACCGTCAGGCGGTCCGGCGGGACGATGAGCCCCGGGGCGTTGTCGTAGGCGGCCAGCCGCGGCACGAAGATGACCTTGGTGCGGGCCCTGTCGCTCATCGGCACCAGCAGGGCCACGGCCTGGGGGCCAAGGGTTTCCAGGCCCAGTTCCACGTCGGTACCGCCCAGATGCAGGGCGCGCCGGCCGATGCCCAGGTGCAGTCCGGCGCGGTCGCGGTTGCGCACGGCGAGAATTTCGCCGATGCGCACCTGCGAGGTGTCGCCGCTGCCGTTGCGCAGCGCAAAGCCCGTGGGACTCTCGTTGATGACGGTCCATTCGCTCCAGCCTGGACCGCGAACGACCTCCTGCTGGACGGTGTGTCGGGCGCGCCCGGGGGACGGAGCCTGGACGAGCAGATCCCAGATCCGTTCCAGCCCCGCCACCAGGTCCACCCGGGGGTGGAAGTGGGCGCGACGATGGCGACGCTGCGGCGGGCTGGTCCACATCTCGTTGAGACGGCGCAGCAGGCCGGCGTAGTCGGCGCGGTCGGCCAGTTGCGGCAGGCCGAGCTGGCGCGCGCCGATGCCCTGGCGCAGGCCCTGCATCTGGGCGTCGAGCTTGCGCAACAGGTCGGTGCAGTCCAGCAGGAAATCTCCCTCGCCGGCGACCCCGCCATTGGCCACGACGGCCGGCCGGCCGGGGTGATCCGAGCGGCGCCGGACCAGGAAACTGCCAGCCAGGGCGGCGGGGACCTCTCCCTTTTCGATGGGCTTGAGCCGCACCAGGCGCCCGTAGCGGGCGATGAAGCCGCTCGCCCAGTCAAGCTGGCGTGGGCCGAGGCGCGCCGGGTCGGCCATGCCGTGGAGCAGGGCGTCGATGAACACGCGCTTGGGAGAGGCGGTCTCTCCGGCCAGGGCCTGGGCGGAAAAGCCGCAGCGACGCGCCAGGGTGTAGAGATCGTGCAGCGACGACCAGACCGCCGACGATGGCCGTCGGTAGAGGCGGTAGCTGAGCAGCGTGCGGCGGGCGATCAACTGCATGGCCCGTACGGTGGCGAGGTGACGCTGCTCCTCCAGTCCGAGCACGATCCAGCGCCCGCACAACTGGCGCGCCATGGATTCGTATTCGTTGGTCAGGCGCTTGATCAGGCGACGCAGGGCGAACGCCTTGCGCTGCAGGGGCGAGGGCAGGGGCAGCCCGCTGTCGGCGATTTCTTCCTCAACCTCGCGTCGCAAGGGTTCGGCCGCCTCCCGCACCAGTTCCACCATGGCAAGCCGGTTGCGCAGGCTGGGCTTGGCCCGCGCGACCAGGTCGAGATGGCTCATCAGGCGACGCAGGGCCTGGGGTGTGTCGGAGCGGGGCAGGGCGCGCAGCATCGCGGCCAGTTCAGCGACGCTCAGGCGTGGCTGCGGCGTGGCACGGGTGCGCGGAAGGAGATCAAACAGGAGCATGGGCGTCGGCCGTATCGTTGGATGCGCCACGAGAGCGGCGCTGCGGGCGGGGGCTGTGTTCCCCGCCGCGATGCGAACCGCCTGCACTCGTTGCGTGGTTCATCGTTGTCATGGTTCCCGGTTGCCGCCCAGCTCGAATCCAGTGCCCGGTCGCGATGTGTCTGCATGGCCGAGCATTGCCGCGGAACCCACTATAGCGGGGACCGACATCCGCCACCGCAGGCTTTTGTCACGCCCCCGAAGGCGACATCCCCCGCGCGAGGGGGAGGATGCGACATGCGTCACGGCCGGGCCGTCGTCGCCGGGCAACCGCCCGGTGGCGGGGCGCGGCGTCGCACTACGCAGCCCGACCTTGACCTCGGCGCCGTGCCGGGAGAGCATGCGTCGATGGCTTCGGAGGCGTCCTGTCATGCGCATCGTTACCTGGAACATTCAATGGGGCCGCGGTGTGGACGGCCGGGTCGATCTCGAACGCATCGTGCGGGTGGCGCGCGCCACCGCCGATTTCGACGTCCTGTGCCTGCAGGAGGTGGCCATCCATTGCACCGGCCTCGCCGGAAGTTGCGGCGAGGACCAGGTGGCCATGCTGCAGGCGTTGCTGCCGGGCTACGAGGGCTATTACGGCATCGGAGCCGATATTCCGCATAGTCGCCGCGGACGCAGCGTGTTCGGCAACCTGGTCCTGAGCCGCCTGCCCGTGCTTCAGGTGTTCCGCCACCTGCTGCCCTGGCCGCCGGACCCGGCGGTACCCAGCATGCAGCGGGTGATGGTGGAGGCAGTGGTGCGAGCGTCGTGGGGGCCGCTGCGGGTGCAGACGACCCATCTGGAGTACTACTCCCCCGCGCAGCGCATGGCGCAGGTGGATGCGCTGCGGGCGCTGCATGCCCAGGCCTGCGCCCATGCGCTCAGCCCGCGTCCCGAAGGTGGCCACGACCAGCCGTTTGCCGCCACGCCGCGCCCGGCCAGCGCCGTGCTGTGCGGGGACCTCAACTTCCAGCCCGACGATCCCGAGCATGCCCGTCTCACCGCGGCCATCGACCACGGCCGCCCCCGCTTCGTGGACGCCTGGGAGGCGCTGCATCCGCAGCAGCCCCACCCCGACACCGTCGGCCTGCACGGGGCGGAATGGCCGGATCACCCCTTCTGCTGCGACTTCTTCCTCGTCACGGAGGATCTGGTGCCGAGGCTGCGGCGGGTCGAGGTGAACGCCGAACCCGATGCTTCGGATCATCAGCCGATGCTGCTGGAACTGGCGGATTGAAAGGGGGGTCGGTGCACCCCGGAGGCCGGTCCTGGCGGCTCGCGTACAGGGGTTCTGCGGCGAGGCGAAGGAGCGACAGGGTGTGTAACAGTTTGTAATGGTCGTCATCGGTCCCTTCGGGGCGGGCGTTTTTCGGGCAGGCACACAACCCAGCCTCGGAAAGGGACGAATCATGAAAAGGACGATATTGGCCGCGGTGGCGACGAGCGTCTTGCTGGCTGCGGCGCCTGCGTGGGCAGACCGTGGGACCGCGATCCTTGGCGCCGCCATCGGCGGCGCGGCCGGTGCGGTGGTGGGGCGCGAGGTGGGCGGCCCTGGCGGGGCCGTACTGGGCGCGGCCCTGGGCGGCGCGGCCGGCGTTGCGGTGACCCAGAACTTGGGCGGGTACGGTCGGGACCGTGTGCAGGTGCGCGAGCCGGCCTATGTGACGCCTCCCGCCTTCGGCTATGGAGGTTACGGCGGTTACGGCCGTCCTGGCTACCGCCGCGCCGACGTCGGCAACCACTACTGGCTTGACGGGCGGGATCGCGACCGCGGCTGGGACCACGATGACCGCCGCCATCACGACCGTCATCACCGCCACCACCACGGCCACGGATTTGACCGCGGTCACCGCTGATCCGCGCCGCCGCCATTCACTTGGCGGTGCAGGCCGCGTTTCCCCCGGGGGCCGGGTGTGCGTGCCGGAGTCAGTCCTGTAGCCGGATGAAGGCGCGCAGGGCGTCGAGCAGCGCATCCGGCTGCTCGGCCATCACGGCGTGGCCGCAGCCGGGCAGCAACACCTGCCGCGCGTCGGACAGGGCTTCGAGCAGCGGGCGCGTGGCACGGGGCGGGGTCATCTGGTCGCGCTCGCCGCACACCAGCAGGGCCGGGCAGCGCACCCGCGCGGCGGCCTCCAGGCCGTCAGCGTAGCGGTTGCAGGCGGCGAGGTCGGTATGGAGCGCGCCACAGGTGCTGCGTTCCATGAGCCGCAGGTTGGCGCCGGCCATCCACATCCCCGGCACGGCGTTCCCGCCGAGGCGGGCGCGGGGGCCGAAGGACCAGGCATTGATCATGGCGCGGGCGGCAGGTTCGTCTTCCCGGGCGGCTTCGAGAAGTGCTTCGGATACCGGCATCGGTGCGCTGCAGCCCACCAGGGCGATGCCGGTGACCCGCTGGGGATCGCGCGCCGCGGTCTCCAGCGCAGCGAGGGAGCCCATGCTGTGCCCCACCAGGCACGCGCTTTCCACCTTCGATGCGTCCAGCAGGGCGATCACCCAGTCGGCCAGGGCGCCGATGCTCTCCAGCGCAGGCCCGGCGCTGCGTCCGTGTCCGGGCAGGTCGGGCGCCAGGACGTTCCAGCCGTGGTGGGCGAACCAGCGGCTCTGCAGCGTCCAGACGCTGTGGTCATGGGCGGCGCCATGCACAAAGACCACCGTGGGCGCAACTCGTCCAGATTCGCGCCCGCCGCGGTAGATGAATGCGGCGCGGCCGGCCACCATCTGCTCCGAGATCATGCCTGCACGGCCTTCTGCGCCGCGTAAAGGCCGCGGTCGATATCCTCCAGCAGGTCGTCGGCGTCCTCCAGTCCTACCGAGAGACGCACCGTTCCCTCGCCGATGCCGGCTTCGCGCAGGGCCTGCGGGCTCATGCGGAAATGGGTGGTGCTGGCGGGGTGGATGATCAGGGACTTGGCGTCGCCGACATTGGCGAGATGGGAGAACACCCGCAACGCCTCGATGAAGGCGCGTCCGGCGGCGCGACCGCCCTTCAGCTCGCAAGTGAACACCGCGCCGCAGCCGCGGGGCAGCAGGCGCCGGGCCAGATCGTGGTCGGGGTGGTCGGGCAGTTCCGGGTACACCACCCTTTCCACCGCCGGGTGCCCTGCCAGATGGCCGACGATGCGCCGGCTGTTGTCCACGTGGCGCTGCATGCGCAGCGGCAGGGTCTCCAGCCCCTGCAGGATCTGGAAGGCGTTCATGGGCGACATGCAGGCGCCGAAATCGCGCAGTCCCTCGCGCCGCGTCCGCAGCAGGAAGGCTGCCACGGTGCTTTCCTCGACGAAGTCCATGCCGTGGAAGCCGGCGTAGGGCTCGGTGAGGACGGCAAACTTGCCGGACTTCTCCCAGTCGAATCCGCCGCCATCCACCAGCAACCCGCCGATGGCCACGCCGTGGCCACCCAGGAATTTGGTGGCGGAGTGGAACACCAGGTCGGCACCCAGTTCCAGCGGACGCATCAGCCAGGGCGTGGTGAAGGTGCCGTCCACCAGCAGCGGCAGTCCGGCGTCGTGGGCAATTTGAGCCACGCGGGGCACGTCCAGCACGTCCAGTCCCGGGTTGCCCAGGGTCTCGCCGAACAGCAGGCGGGTCTCGGGGCGGATGGCGGCGCGCCAGGCGTCGATATCCCGCGGGTCGACGAAGCTGGTGGTGATCCCGAAGCGCGGCAGGGTGTATTCGAGGAGGTTGTGCGAGCCGCCATAGAGCGCCCGCGAGGCGACGATGTGCCCGCCCGCGCCCATGAGCGTGGCGATGGCCAGATGCAGCGCCGCCTGGCCGCTGGCGGTGGCGATGGCGCCCACGCCGGCGTCGAGCGCCGCGATGCGTTCCTCCAGCACGGCGTTGGTGGGATTGGAGATGCGCGAATAGACGTGGCCGGCACGCTCCATGTTGAAGAGCGCCGCCGCCCGGTCGGCATCGGGGAAGACGAAGGAGGTGGTGAAGTAGATCGGTGTGGCGCGGGCGCCGAACCGCTCGTCGGGCACCTGGCCGGCGTGCAGGGCGAGGGTATCGAAGCCGGGCGGCTTCGGGGGTGTCATTCCGGGGTTCCCGGCTTTGCCTGTGCGGCCGCGGACGAGCACTGTCCGAGAGATTGACCGCGGGTCATGCCGTTTGCTCGCGTCGCGAACCGAGCCGCCGGGTCGGATCGCGGATCGAACGGATCAGGCCGGTTCGTCCGGCTCGAGCATGCGCTCGATGAGCGAGATGCGATCCTTGATCAGCAGCTTGCGCTTTTTCAGGCGCCGCATCAGCAGCTCGTCGGAGGGCGGTGCCTCGGCGAGCCGCGCGATCACATCGTCCAGATCGCGATGCTCGATCTGCAACGTGTGCAGTCGGGTGCGGAGTTCTTCCGGATTCGTGGTCTCCAGCATCATCTGTTCCCGATCTCCTCAGAGGTGCGCATGGCATGGCGACGTGGGAGCGAGCCGCATCGCGGCGCACAGTGCAGCGGTGGGAGCGGCGCCGCGCCGCCCCGCGCGTGCAGTTATGTTAGGCGTCCGTGGACTGAAAGACAACCTTGCGGGAGACGGCTGCGCCGCAGCTTGAAATGACACGAAAAGACCTCGGCTTCGGGCTCAAGAGGGGCCTCGCACGTCCGTTGAAAGAACTGAGGGCGGCGCATTCGCACACGAGAGGTCAGCCATGCAGATTGTGTTCAACGATCCGGTTCTGTACATCGTCGATTACCCGGCGCAGGACGCCGTGGAGGTGATCGACAAGCGCCATGGCCTGGGCGCCCTGCTGCGGGACGAGGCAGCACGGCGCTTCCGTCGGGAGTTCCGTTCGCTGCTGGATTCGGACGGCGAGGGCGAGGCCTACGATGACTTCCTGACACGCTACCAGGCGCTGCTTACCCAGCCCGCGGTCTATCACTGAGGGCCAAGGAGGGGCGCAACTACCCCGGGCGTTCATTGGGCCGTCTCACGCCATGCCGCGATGCCCCCGTGTCAGGCGGCAAGGGCCCCGCGCGTCAAGGGCTGCGTCACAACGGTGGTCGCGGTAAAATCGGAGGCCGGGCAGGTTCCGCCCATCCACCACACCGATCCCGGGGAGCAGCCATGCAGGTCCACATCAAGGTCACCTTTGGTCAGGGCAGGGACTACGAGTTCAGGTTTCCCGCCGTCGATCTCGCCGATGGCACCGCGGAAGCGGCGCGCCACTGGTTCGAGGAGCAGTTCAACGCCCTGGAATGCCAACCGCTCAACCCCCTGGGCAAGGTCCTGGTGCTCGACCGCATCCTGTGCGTGGCCCGCGAAATGGGTGAGCGCCCCTTCGCTTCCGCCGACACCGTGGCACAGACCTTCGCCCGCAACGTCGCCCTGGCGCTCAGGCGCGACGCGGTCACGGTGGACCTGGCGGCGCTGGCGGTGGGCTGACGCGGGTCGGCGGGTCCATGACATGAGCAAGGCCTTCGTCCGCGAATCCGAAGAGGACGACGACGAGATCGAAGCCGGTCCGTCGCTGCCTCCGGGCGCCGGCTACTACATGACGCGACGCGGCTTCCTCGTGCTCAAGGAGGAGCTGCGCCAGCTCCTGGAGTGCG
Source organism: Betaproteobacteria bacterium (assembly GCA_016208415.1). Lineage (GTDB taxonomy): Bacteria > Pseudomonadota > Gammaproteobacteria > Burkholderiales > Rhodocyclaceae > JACQYB01. The sequence goes on from JACQYB010000022.1 coordinate 62,849, forward strand.
AACGCCCGACGCTGGTGGAAACGGTGGCCTGGGCCGCCGGCAACGGCGACCGTTCGGAAAACGGCGACTACATCTACGGCAAGAAGCGCCTGCGCGAGATTGACCGGCGCATCCGCTTCCTCATCAAGCGCCTGGAAAACGCCACCGTGGTGGACCCGGAGGACCAGCGCGGCATCGAGCAGGTGTTCTTCGGCGCCACCGTCACGTTCTGTGACGTCGCCGGCGGCGAGATCGTCGAGGAACAGACATTCCAGATCGTCGGCGTGGATGAAGCGGATGCCTCCCGGGGGCGCATCAGCTGGATCTCGCCACTGGCCCGCGCGCTGATGAAGGCGCGCGAGGGAGACATCGTCCGCTTCCAGAGCCCATCCGGGCTGCGGGAGATCGAGGTGGTCGCCGTAGCCTACGGCGACTGAATCCGTGCCGGCGCAGGACTTCTCCGCCGAACTGGCGCGGCTTGACGCCGCCGGCCTGCGCCGCGTGCGCCGCACGCTGGACGGTGCCCAGGCCCCGCGGGCCAGCGCGGACGGGCGTCAGGTCCTTTCCTTCTGCAGCAACGACTACCTCGGCCTCGCCGCCCACCCGCGCTTGGCCGCAGCCGTGGCCGAAGCGGCGGCGCGCCACGGCGTGGGCGCCGGCGCCTCCCATTTGGTGAGCGGCCATCATGCCCTGCACGGTGAGCTGGAAGCGCAGTTGTCGGAGTGGATGGATCGGCCCTGCCTGCTGTTCTCCGGTGGCTACATGGCCAACACCGGGGTGTTGCCGGCCCTGGCGGGGCGGGAGGACGCCATCTTCGCCGACCGCCTGGTGCACGCCTCGCTGGTGGACGGCGCGTTGCTCTCGCGCGCCGCGCTGCGCCGCTTCCGCCACAACGACGTTGCCCACCTGCGCCAGCTTCTCGAAGCCACGCTGGCGCGCCGCCGCCTCATCGTCGTGGACGGGGTCTTCAGCATGGACGGCGACCTGGCACCGCTGCCGGCCCTGCTCCGGCTGGCCGAGGAGTTCGACGCCCTGCTGTATGTGGATGACGCCCATGGCTTCGGCGTGCTGGGCGGACAGGGTCGCGGCACGCTGGAACATTTCGGCGTGGCCAGTGCGCGCATCGTCCATCTGTGCACCTTCGGCAAGGCGGCGGGCAGCGCCGGTGCGGCGGTGTTTGCGGAAGCCTCGGTGATCGAATGGCTCATGAACACCGCCCGCACCTACATCTACACCACGGCGCTGCCGCCCCTGGTGGCGGCGGCCACCCTGGCGGCGCTGCAGGTCATGGCGGAAGAACCTTGGCGACGGGACCGCCTGGTGACCCTGGCAAAGCGCCTGCGACAGGGCTGCGCCGGCCTGCCGTGGCGGCTGATGCCCTCGGACACGGCCATCCAGCCACTGCGGGTGGGGAGCAACGAGGCGGCGATGGCCCTGGCGGCGCGGCTGTGGGAGCAGGGGATCTGGGTGCCGGCGATCCGTCCGCCCACGGTGCCGGAGGGCTCGGCGCGGCTGCGCATCTCCCTGTCCGCCGCCCACGCCGAGGGCGATGTGGATCGGCTGGTGGCCGCGCTCGTCCGTGCGGCGGAAGGAGCAGCCTGAGGCATGGGCCTGCACGTGGAGGTTCGCGGCGAGTCCGGCGCGCCGGACGTGGTGATGCTCCACGGCTGGGCCATGCATGGCGGCGTGTGGGGCGAATTCGCCGACCGGCTGGCGGGCATGGCCCGCTTGCACGTCTTCGACCTGCCCGGCCATGGCCTGAGCCGCTGCGGCGGTGCGGACGGCCTGGAGTCCCTGGCCGATGCCGTGCTGGCCCAGGCGCCGCCGCGGGCGGCGTGGCTGGGCTGGTCCCTGGGCGGGATGGTGGCGCTGACGGCCGGCTTGAGGGCGCCGCAGCGCGTGTCGCGGCTGGCACTGGTGGCAACTTCGGCGTGCTTCACGCAGCGCGACGACTGGCCCTGCGCGGTGGCACCGGACGTTCTGGCGGAATTCGCCGACGGCCTGGAGCGCGACGTTGCCGGCACGGTGAAACGCTTGGTGGCCCTCCAGGCCATGGGGGCGGAGAATGCCCGTGCCCAGGCGGCGTGGGTGCGGCAATGCCTGGCGCTGCGGCCCGTGGCCCAAGTCGACGCCCTGCGCGCCGGCCTGGACATTCTTGCGCGCAGCGACCTGCGCCCGTGCCTGGCGGCGCTAAGCCAGCCCGTGGCGCTGCTCGCCGGCGCCCACGATCCACTGGTGCCCCAGGAGGCGACCGAGCGCATGGGCGCCATGTTGTCCAACGCCCGCCTGACCGTGTTCCGGCACAGCGCCCACGCCCCCTTTCTCAGCGAACCGGAAGCCGCGGCGCAGGCGGCGGCGGAATTCCTCCGTGGCTGACCCCGCGGCGGTGGACAAGGCGCGCATGCGCCGCGCTTTCGAGCGCGCCGCCCGTCATTACGACCGCGCCGCCGTGCTGCAACGGGAGGTGTGCGGGGAACTGGCGCAGACCTTGCCCGACATGGCGCCGCGGCGCATCCTCGATGCCGGCTCCGGCACGGGTTTCGGCGCCGCGCCGCTGCACCGGCGCTATCCCGCGGCTCGGATCGTTGCCCTGGACATCGCCGCCGGCATGCTCCTGGCGGCCCGCGACAAGGGCGAGACGGGGCCGGCGGTGTGCGGCGACATCGAACGCCTGCCCTTCGCAGCCGGCGCCTTCGAGCTTGTCTGGTCGAACCTGGCGGTGCAGTGGCTCGAAGATCTGCAGCGCGGGCTGGCGGAACTGCGCCGCGTGCTTGCCCCGGGCGGGGCGCTGCGCCTGGCCACCTTCGGTGCCGCGACGCTGATGGAGCTGCGCGAGGACTTCCGCGACGTGGACGGGCATACCCATGTGCACCGCTTCGCCTCGGCGGACGGGCTTGCGCAGGCTGCATCGGACGCCGGTCTGTGCGCCGTGGGCGTGGCGTCGCGCCGCCGCGTGCTGCACTATCCCGACATGCAAGCCGTCATGCGCGAACTCAAGGCCGTCGGCGCCCACAACGCCACCGTCGGCCGGCCGACCGGGCTCACCGGCCGCCGCCGCTGGCAACAGGTGGCGAGCCGTTACGAAGCGCGGCGCCAGGGCCAGGTGCTGCCCGCTACCTACGAAATCCTCTACCTCGAAGCGCATTCGCCATGAGTGGCGCCGCCTTCTTCGTTACCGGCACCGACACCGGCGTGGGCAAGACGATGGTGAGCGTGCTGCTGCTGCGTGCGCTGCGGGCCCGGGGGCGGCGCGCCCTCGCCATGAAGCCCGTGGCGGCCGGCTGCGAGTGTACGCACGGGCGGTGGCGCAACGAGGATGTGGAAGCGCTGCGCGAGGCGGGGAGCTTTCCCGTGGAACGCGCGGTGATGAATCCCTACGCCTTCGAGCCGCCGGTGTCGCCGCATCTTGCGGCGGCGCGGGCGGGTGTGGTCGTGGATTTCGGGCGCGTGCGCGCCAGCCTGGCGCAGTTGTGTGCCCAGGCCGACGTGGTGGTGGTGGAAGGCGCCGGCGGATGGCTGGCGCCCCTGGGCGAGACCACGACCATGGCCGACCTCGCGGTGGCGCTGGGGCTGCCGGTGGTGCTGGTGGTGGGGCTGCGGCTGGGCTGCCTAAGTCATGCCCTGCTTAGCGCCGCGGCCGTGTCTTCCAGCGGGCTGCCGCTGGCCGGCTGGGTGGCCAACGTCATCGATCCGGGCATGGCCTTGCAGGACGAGAACATCCAGACGCTGCGCGCCCGCATCGCCGCGCCGCTGCTGGGCGTGGTGCCGTACCGGCCGCGTGCCGGCCCGGATGCGCCCGCGCTGGAGTTGGAACCGCTGCTGGCCTGCCTTGAAGGGAGCGCCGGAGCATGAGCAACACCGACTGGCTGGCACGCTCCCGCGCCGCGGTGTGGCATCCCTGCACCCAGATGAAACGCCATGAGCGCTTTCCGCTCATCCCGGTGGCCCGCGGCGAGGGGCCGTGGCTGATCGACTTCGACGGTCGGCGCTACCTGGACGCGGTGAGCAGTTGGTGGGTGAATCTCTTCGGCCACTGCCATCCGGCCATCAACGCCGCGCTCCGGGACCAGCTCGGCCGGCTGGAGCACGTGATGCTGGCGGGCTTCACCCACGCTCCGGTGGTGGAGCTTTCCGAGCGCCTGTCGGCGCTGACCGGCGGCACGCTGGGCCACGCCTTCTACGGCTCCGACGGCGCCTCGGCGGTGGAGATCGCGCTCAAGATGAGCTTCCACTACTGGCGCAATGCCGGGCGACCAGGCAAGACCGGCTTCGTGAGCCTGGCGGGGAGCTAC
>JACQYB010000023.1 GCA_016208415.1 Betaproteobacteria bacterium
CTGGCGGAGGCCTGCCCGCGAACGTGTTGCCCCGCGCGCATGGCTCGCGCCGTCACGGAGCGGTTCACGGTCTGGGCTAGTGCCTACTTGCACAAGTCTGCGTCAGCACCGAGAGCGGCCTGGGGCGCCGAGCGCAAGGCGCAAACCGCAGCGATGCCCGGTGGCATCGCGAGGATTTGCAACGCTGCGCTCGGCGATGCCAGGTCGCTCGAATGTAGCAAGACTTGTGCAAGTAGGCACTAAAATCGGCCCACGATTTCCTCCCATCCCGAATCCCGGATTTCCCGCAATGCTCATCCACCCCCAGTTCGACCCCGTCGCCATTTCCATCGGACCGCTGGCGGTGCGCTGGTATGGGTTGATGTACCTCCTCGGCTTCGTGCTGTTCCTGGTGCTGGGGCGCGTGCGGGTGCGCCGCGGGCTGGGGCCGGCCGGATGGACGGGGAAGGACCTCGACGACCTGCTGTTCTACGGCGTGCTGGGGGTGATCCTGGGGGGGCGCCTGGGCTACGTGCTGTTCTACAAGCCGGCCTACTACCTTGCGCACCCGGCGGAGATCCTGGCGGTGTGGACCGGCGGCATGTCCTTCCACGGCGGCTTCCTGGGCGTGCTGGTGGCGCTGTGGCTGTTCGCCCGGCGCCGCGGCGTGCGCTGGCTGGCGGTGACGGATTTCATCGCGCCGCTGGTGCCGCTGGGGCTGGCGGCGGGGCGGCTGGGCAACTTCATCAACGCCGAGTTGCCCGGTCGCGCCACCGACCTGCCTTGGGCCATGGTGTTCCCGAACGTGGACATGGTGGCGCGCCATCCCTCCCAGCTCTACCAGTTCGCCCTGGAAGGGCTGGCGCTTTTTGCCATCCTGTGGCTGTGGTCGAACCGGCCGCGGCCCATGGGCGCGGTGTCGGGGGCGTTCCTGCTGGGCTATGGGGTACTGCGCCTGGTGGCGGAATTCGCCCGGGAACCGGACGATTTCCTCGGCCTGCTGGCGCTGGGCCTGTCCATGGGCCAGTGGCTGAGCCTGCCCATGATCCTGGCGGGGACCGGCCTTATGGCCTGGGCCTGGCGGTGCCGGACGTCGTAGCCAGGGGTCCGGCGCCGGGGGCGCCGCAGGAAGGGTGGCCCGCCGGACGCGGGACGTTGCGGGGGAAGAAGGGGGGTGCAACGCTCCCCGCGCCCGGCGACGAAGCGGACGGGAATTCGCTTCGCCTGGCCATGATCATGACGGACCATTGAATGCGCGCACTGGCCCGCTCCGGTGCGCGACGGCGGCGATCAGGCAGGAATGGGTTCCGGGGGGACATGGGCGGCCCGCTTCCCCCTGCGTCAGCGATGGTCACGAAGCAATCTACGGGTGGCGGGCGCGGCGGCACATCGGGGAAGCCCCGATTCGCGGCGCTGCAAAAACCGCAAAACCGCGCTCGTCCGGCCTTGCGGCGCCGCCGGGGGATTTCAGCAGTCGGGACCCACCAGGCCCAGACGCATGGCGTAGCGCGTCAGGCCGGCCACGTCGCGGATGCCCAGACGCTCCATGACCTGGGCGCGGTGGGTTTCCACGGTCTTGACGCTGATGGACAGGCGCTCGGCGATGTCACGGGTGGAGCGACCCTCGGCGATGAGCTGGAGGATTTCGCGCTGGCGGGAGGTCAGGGGCTCGCCGTCGCGCCCATTGCCGTCGTTGACGGCAATCTGCGCCAGCCTTTCGGGACCAAGGGTGGCGGACAGCGCCGGGCTGAGGAAGCGGTGGCCGAGGGCGGCATGGCGCAAGGCATCTTCAAGGTCGTGGACGGCGTCGTCCTTGATGACGTAGCCCAGCGCGCCGACACGAAAGGCCTCGCGCACGTAGTTCTCGGCGGTGTGCATGGACAGCACGATGACCCGCGTCTGGGGCGATTCCCGGGTGATGCGCGCCGTGGCGTCGAGGCCGTTGAGCCCGGGCATGGACAGGTCCATGAGGACGATGGCGGGGTCCAGATCGCGCGTCATGCGCACCGCTTCGCGCCCGTCACCGCACTCGCCAATGACGGCAAAGCCGGAAAAGCCGCCAACGAGCGCCTTCAGGCCCGCCCGCACGAGCTTGTGATCGTCGGCCAGCAGCACGCCGAGACGCATTCCCCCTCCCTTGCGGCCAGAGGTTCCCCGGCACACGCGGCGCCGGACGCCGATCTCTCCGGGGGAGGCGACCCAGTACCTCGCCCCATAAGTTTCGCTATGTTCGAGACGCCCCGCATCCTCATCGGCTTTGGCGCTCATCCTCGCAATAGCCCACGCTATTGCCGCGGTTCGCTTCGCGCCGCTGAGGCGCGGATGCGCCTCTCGGCATGTACGCAAACTTATGGGGCGAGGTACTGGCCCGGGAAGGCACGGTTACGCGGGATCGCGGATGGCCTTGATGGCGTTTGTACTGGCGGTTCTTCCGACCGTTGCGAGCCTTCCGAATACCAGTCTACGAGTGCATCGGGAGGGTATCCATCAGGAATCCCCTGATATTCGGGGCGTCACCGATGGGATATGGCGAGCGCGGATGGCGCGCTCAGACGTCGGGCCCCACCAGCCCGATCCGGATGGCGTAGCGGGTGAGCCCCGCCACCTCGTGGATGTTGAGGCGGCGCTGGATCTGGGCGCGATGGCTTTCGACGGTCTTGATGGAAAGGGAAAGGCGCCGGGCGATTTCGCGCGTGGACACGCCCTCGGCGATGAGCTGGAGGATCTCGCGTTGCCGCGGGGTGAGCGCCTCGGGTTCGCCGGCTTCGGCGCCGCCCTGGCCGCGCAGGCGACGCATGTAATCCTCCAGCACCATCCGGGAGATGACCGGCGAGAGGTAGCGCTCGCCCCGCGCCACGCTCTTCAGGGCCGATTCGAGCTCTTCCACCGCCGCGTCCTTGACGACGAAGCCCAGGGCGCCGGCGCGCAGCACCTCCAGGACGTAGTTCTCCGCCGTGTGCATGGACAGCACCACCACGCGGGTGTGGGGGAAGTCCTTGGCGATGCGGGCGGTGGCATCCAGCCCGTTGAGGCCCGGCATGGACAGGTCCATCACGACGATGCCGGGGTGATGCAGGCGCGTCAGCCGCAGCGCCTCGCGGCCGTCGCCGCATTCGGCCACCACTTCGAAGCCGCCGAAACCCTCGATGAGCGCACGGATTCCGGCCCGCACCAGGGCATGGTCATCCGCCAACAGAACCGAATTAACCACCGTCGCCCTCCTCCGTCTCCAGCGGGAACGTTGCCGTCACCTCGGCACCCTTCCCGGGCCTGGAGCGCACTTCGAACCGCCCGCCCATGACCTCCACCCGTTCGCGCATGCCTGGCAGTCCAATGCCCCCGCCCTCACGCGAACGCCGTATTGCCTGTTCCACGCGGAATCCGCATCCGTCATCACGCACCGTCATTTGAAGCATAGCTTCGTCGCTGGTCAAGGCAACGTCAACCCGGCTCGCATGCCCATGGCGCAGCGCGTTGGTGACCGCTTCCTGCACCAGCCGGAAGGCGGCGATCTCCACGCCGGCGCGCGGACGGCGCACCAGCGGCTCGGCGCGCAGCACAAAGCGGCAGCCGCTGCGCTCCTCCTGCCGGCGCAGGAACCACTCCAGCGCCGCCGTCAGGCCCAGGTCGTCCAGCACCGACGGGCGCAGGTCGAGCGCGCGGTCGCGGATCTGGCCGATGGTGTTTTCGGTGATTTCGATGCAGTCGGCCAGGCGGGCCAGCGTCGCGGTCTCGGAGACCCGCCGACGCACCGCGTGCAGGCTGAGCTTGAGCGCCGTGAGCGCCTGGCCGACCTCGTCGTGCAGTTCCCGGGCCAGGGCGCGTCGCTCTTCCTCCTGCACCTGCATGAGCTGCTGGGAGAGGTGGCGCAGCCGCGCCTCGGCCTGGCGGTGTCCGGTGATGTCGGAGACGACCGACACGAAGCCCTTCACGTGGCCGTCGTCGGCACGGTCGTAGGTCCAGTCCACCTGGACATCGACGGTGCTGCCGTCGGGCCGCCGGTTGCGCCCAAAGTAGGTTTGCGGCGGCGGCTGGTCGGCCACCAGGTGGGCGAGATAGGCGCGCAGCTTCGGGCGCTCCTCCGCGTCGGCGAGGAAGTCCCAGATGTAGCGCCCCACCGAGCCGCCCGGGCTGCTGCCCTGGAGGCGCTCCAGGGCAGGATTGGCATACACGACGCGGCCTTCGGCGTCGTTCTCCTGCACGCCGTAGGGCAGCAGGTCCATCAGCACCCGGTAGCGGGCCTCGGCGGCGGAGCGGGCCTCCTGGGCACGCTTGCCGAGGGTGACGTCCTCCGCCAGCACCAGGCGGGCGGCACGGCCGGCAAACTCGATGCGCTTGGACCAGATGTTCACATCGACGACGCTGCCGTCCTGGCGCAGGTGGCGCCACTGGCCGCCGTAGGCCTCGTCGCCGCGCCGGTGCGCCGCCAACTCCATGGCCTGGACGTCCTGCGGCGGGCGGATGTCGCGCAGCGTCATGGCGAGGAAGCGCTCCCGCGGGTAGCCGTAGTGCTCCACCGCCGCGGCGTTCACCTCCAGGAAGCGCAGCGTCTCCTTGTCGTAGACCCACATGGGCAGCGGATTGCGCTCGAACAGGTAGCGGTAGCGCTCCTCGCTGTCGGCCAGTTCCTGCTCGGCGCGCCTGCGTGCCCCGATGTCTTCGGCCACGGCGATGAAGTACTTGGGTTGGCCGTCGTGCGTGCGCACCAGCGAAACCGTGAGGTTGACCCACACGCTGCCGCCGTCGCGGCGCTGGTAGCGCTTTTCCAGGCTGTAGCGGTCGATCTCGCCCGCCAGCACGCGGCGCGCAGCCTCCGCGTCCGGGCGCCGGTCGTCCGGGTGGGTGATGTCCTGGAAGCCCAGGGCCAGCAGTTCTTCGCGCGGGTAGCCGGCGATGTCGCAGAAGCGCTGGTTGACCCGCAGCCAGCGCCCCTCCGGAGACACCATGGCGATGCCCACCGCCGCCTGTTCGAAGGTGGCACGAAAACGCTCTTCGCTCTCGCGCAGGGCGTCTTCCGCCAGCCGCCGGTCGGTGATGTCCGCGGTGGAACCGACGTAGCCGCAGAACTGCCCGGCGGCATCGAAGCGCGGCGTGCCTTCGTCGAAGATCCAGCGGTATTCGCCGTCATGGCGACGCAAACGGTACTCCAGGGCGAGGACGCCGCGGGCTTCCTGGGCTTCGCCGAGGATGCGGGCGCAACGGGCGCGATCGTCCGCATGCACCCCCTCCATCCAGCCGGCGCCCACCTCCTGCGCCAGTTCGCGGCCGGTGAAGCGCAGCCAGGTGGTGTTGAAGAAGCTGCGGCCGTGGTCCGGGCCCGACATCCACACCATGGCCGGGGAGGCGTTGACCATCACGTCCAGCAGGCGCTCCTGCTGCGCGCGGCTGGCCTCGAGCCGTGCCGTGAGCGTGGCGTTGGCGGCGAACTGGCGCCACACCAGGCCGAACACCAACGCTGCGGTGACCGTGACGAAGGCCAGACCCTTCGAGGTCTGAAAACGGGTGATGTCCTCCGGGGCGACCCACAGTTCGAGGGCGGCGTCGCTGAGCGCGATCCACAGCACGCCGAACATCCCGTAGATGAGGGCGATTCTCAGCGCCTGGGGGCGCACCTGGGCGGCGGAATCGGGCAGGGGATGCATGGCTCGTCGCCGGGCATGACGGTGTCTCTTGCGTGCATGCTATCGCGGGCGCCCGCCGGTGACAAATGACCTTGAGGGGGCGGTGGCGCGGTGCCGGGGGTTCAGCCCAGCGCGCCGAAGGCCGCGACCACCGCCGCCGGCGCCTGCACCAGTTCGATGAGCACGCCTTCGCCGCCGACGGGGAACTCGTCATTGCCGCGGGGATGGACGAAGCAGATGTCGTGCCCCGCGGCGCCCCTGCGGATGCCGCCGGGGGCGAAGCGCAGGCCGCTTGCGGTGAGCCACTCGACGGCGCGGGGCAGGTCATCCACCCACAGGCCGATGTGGTTGAGCGGCGGCTCATCCACCTTCGGCTTGCTTGCCGGGTCCAGGGGCTGCATCAGGTCCACCTCGCAGGCGAAGGGGTGGGTGCCCGTGGCTGTGATGTCCTCGTCCACGTTTTCGCGCTCGCTCACGAACCGCCCGGTGGGCACCAGGCCCAGCAGATCCACCCACAGGCGGCGCAGGCGCTGCTTGTCCGGAGCGCCGACGGCGACCTGCTGGATGCCCAGGATGCGGAAGGGGCGTGGTTCGTTCATGGGCCGGCCTTTCACTTGAACCTGAGGATGGGTTGATCCACGGCCAGGCTTTCGCCCGCCTTGGCGAGCACTTCGGCCACCACCACGTCCTGCTCCGCCTTGAGGACGTTTTCCATCTTCATGGCCTCGATGACCGCCAGCGTCTCGCCGGCCTTCACCTCCTGGCCCGCGGCCACCGCCACCTCCCGCAGCAGGCCGGGCATGGGCGAGAGCAGGAAGCGCGACAGGTCCGGCGGCGCCTTCTTCGGCATCAGCCGCATGAGTTCGGCGGCGCGTGGGCTCACCACCGCCACCGTGGCCTGTAGGCCCCAGTGGAACAGGCGGTACTTCAGCCCCACGCGCTCGGCCTGCATGGTGAAGGGCCGGCCGTTGAGGGTGCCGTGGAGGGTGGGCTCGGTGAAGCGCCATTCGGCCAGCACGTCGTAGTGCTCGCCATCATGGCGCACCCGGTGGCCGCCGGGAATCTCCGCCACTTCGATGGGGTAGGCCGCCTCGCCCATGAGCGCCACGTAGCCCGAGGGGATGCGGAACTCGTGGCCGGGCAACTGGCCGACAATGCCCGAACCGCGCTTCTGGTAGCGGTAGTGGATGGAGCCGGCCACGGCCACCAGCAGGGCCGGATCGTCGTGGGGCACGTCGGCGGCGTTGAAGCCCCGCGGGTACTCCTCGGCGATGAATCCGGTGTTGAAGTCGCCGCTGACGAAGCGCGGATGCTGCATCAGCGCCGCCTGGAAGGGGATGTTGCTGCCCGGGCCGCGGATGACGAAGGCGTTGAGCGCCTCGCGCATGCGCTCGATGGCGGCATCGCGGGTGGCGCCGTGGGTGATGAGCTTGGCGATCATCGAGTCGTAGTACATGGAGATCTCGCCGCCCTCGTACACGCCGGTGTCCACCCGCACCTGTCCCGGCACCTCCTGCGGCGGGCGGAACTTGACCAGCCGCCCGGTGGAGGGCAGGAAGCCGCGGAACGGGTCTTCCGCGTTGATGCGGCACTCCATGGCCCAGCCGTTGAGGGCGATGTCCTCCTGGCGGAAGGCCAGCGGCTCGCCGGCGGCCACGCGGATCATCTGCTCCACCAGGTCCAGGCCGGTGATCAGCTCGGTGACCGGGTGCTCCACCTGCAGGCGGGTGTTCATCTCCAGGAAGTAGAACGACTTGTCCTTGCCGACGACGAACTCCACCGTGCCGGCGGACTGGTAGCGCACCGCCTTGGCCAGGGCCACGGCCTGCTCGCCCATGGCGCGGCGGGTGGCCGGGTCGAGGAAGGGCGAGGGCGCCTCCTCGATCACCTTCTGGTGGCGGCGCTGGATGGAGCATTCGCGCTCGTGCAGGTAGACGCAGTTGCCGTGGGCGTCGCCCAGCACCTGGATCTCGATGTGGCGCGGTTCCTCGACGAACTTCTCGATGAAGACGCGATCGTCGCCGAAGGCGTTGCGCGCCTCGCGCACGCAGGAGGCGAAGCCCTCCTGGGCCTCGCGGTCGTTGAAGGCCACGCGCAGGCCCTTCCCGCCGCCGCCGGCGCTGGCCTTGATCATCACCGGATAGCCCACGTCGCGGGCGATCTCCACGGCGCGCTCGGGCGTATCGATGGCGTCGTTCCAGCCCGGGATGGTGTTGACCTTGGCCTCCAGCGCCAGCTTCTTGGAGGCGATCTTGTCGCCCATGGCCGCCACGGAGTAGTGCTTGGGGCCGATGAAGACGATGCCTTCCTCCTCCAGGCGGCGCGAGAACTCCTCGTTCTCCGACAGGAAGCCGTAGCCCGGATGCACCGCCTCGGCGCCGGTCTGCCTGCACGCGGCGATGATCTTGCTCATAACCAGGTAGGACTCTTTCGACGGCGCCGCACCGATGCATACCGCCTCGTCGGCGAGCTCGACATGCAGCGCGTCGGCGTCCGCCTCCGAATACACCGCCACGGTGGCGATGCCCATGCGGCGGGCGGTCTTGATGACGCGGCAGGCGATTTCCCCGCGATTGGCAACCAGGATCTTCTTGAACATGGTTCGAAACCTCTTTCAACGCAGCGATCGCAGAGACACAGAGGACACGGAGAAAATCGAGAACGAAGGATGTTTCATCTCTGCGTCTCTGCGTCCTCTGCGTCGAATGCGCTCGGGTTCTCTCAAAGCGGAATGTTGCCGTGCTTGCGCCACGGGTTTTCCAGCTTCTTCGCGCGCAGCATGGCGAGCGAGCGGCACACGCGCTTGCGCGTTTCGTGGGGCTGGATGACGTCGTCGATGAAACCGCGGTGGCCGGCCACAAAAGGGTTGGCGAACTTGGCCTTGTACTCGGCCTCGCGCTCGGCCAGCTTGACGGGATCGCCCTTCTCCTCGCGGAAGATGATCTCCACCGCGCCCTTGGGGCCCATGACCGCGATCTCGGCCGAGGGCCAGGCGAAATTCACGTCGCCGCGCAGGTGCTTGGAGCTCATCACGTCGTAGGCGCCGCCGTAGGCCTTGCGGGTGATCACCGTCACCTTGGGCACGGTGCATTCGGCGTAGGCGTAGAGCAGCTTCGCCCCGTGCCTGATGATGCCGCCGTATTCCTGGGCGGTGCCGGGCATGAAGCCGGGCACGTCCACGAAGGTGAGGATGGGAATGTTGAAGGCGTCGCAGAAGCGCACGAAGCGCGCCGCCTTGATGGCACTGCGGATGTCCAGGCAGCCCGCCAGCACCAGCGGCTGGTTGGCCACGATGCCCACGGTGGAGCCTTCCATGCGGGCGAAGCCGATGACGATGTTCCTGGCGTGGTCGGGTTGCAGCTCGAAGAAGTCGCCGTCGTCCACGATCTTGGCGATCAGCTCCTTCATGTCGTAGGGCTGGTTGGGATTGCCCGGCACCAGGGTGTCCAGCGACTCGTCGGTGCGCTCGGCGGGGTCGAAGTTGGGCCGCACCGGCGGCTTCTCGCGGTTGGACAGGGGCAGGTAGTTGAACAGCCTCCGGGTCAGCGCCAGGGCCTCGACGTCGTTCTCGAAGGCCAGGTCGCACACGCCGCTGCGGGTGGAGTGGGTGATGGCGCCGCCCAGTTCCTCCGCCGTCACCTCCTCGTGGGTCACCGTCTTCACCACCTCCGGGCCGGTGACGAACATGTAGGAGCTGTCCTTGACCATGAAGATGAAGTCGGTCATGGCCGGCGAATACACCGCGCCGCCGGCGCAGGGTCCCATGATCAGGCTGATCTGGGGGATGACGCCGCTGGCCAGCACGTTGCGCTGGAACACCTCGGCGTAGCCGCCCAGGGAATCCACGCCCTCCTGGATGCGCGCGCCGCCGGAGTCGTTGAGTCCGATGACCGGGGCGCCCACGTTCATGGCGTGGTCCATGATCTTGCAGAGCTTCCCGGCGTGGGACTCGGACAGCGAGCCGCCGAACACCGTGAAGTCCTGGCTGAAGACGAACACCATGCGCCCGTTGATGGTGCCGTAGCCGGTGACCACGCCGTCGCCGGGCACCGTCTGCTGCTGCATGTCGAAGTCGGTGCAGCGGTGCTCCTTGAACATGTCCCATTCCTCGAAGCTGCCGTCGTCCAGCAGCAGTTCGAGGCGTTCCCGGGCGGTGAGCTTGCCGCGGGCGTGCTGGGCGTCGATGCGCCGCTGGCCTCCCCCCAGGCGCGCCATTTCGCGCTTTTCTTCGAGCTGGCGGATGATGTCGTGCATTGGGGTTTCTCCCGTTCTTGCGATTCGTGGGTGGCCGCCGGGCCGATCAGTGCCCGAGGTGGTCCAGCAGTTGTGCCGCCGCAGCGGCGGGCGTCGTGGTGCCCGCCTCCACCGCCGCCTCCAGCGCCGGCAGTTCGCGGTCCACGGCGGCGTTGGAACGGAAGCGCTCGTGCAGGCCCTGGCCGATCAGCTCCCACATCCAGGCCCGCGCCTGGTGGCGGCGTCGAGCCGCCAGTTCGCCGCTGACGCCCAGGGTGGCGCGGTAGCGCTCCACCTCGTGCCAGAAGGCGTCCATGCCCTCCTTGAGCAGGGCGGAGAGCGTGAGCACCGGCGGTGTCCAGTGCGGGCTGGGGTGGCGGAACATGGCCAGCGCGCTCTTCATCTGCGCCTGGGCGCGGGTGGCGGCAGCGGCGTCGAGGTCGGCCTTGTTGATGACGATGAGGTCGGCCAGTTCGACGATGCCCTTCTTCAGCGCCTGCAGGTCGTCGCCGGCGTTGGGCAGTTGCAGCAGGCAGAAGATGTCGGTCATGCCGGCCACGGCGGTCTCGCTCTGGCCCACGCCCACGGTTTCCACGATCACCACGTCGAAGCCCGCCGCCTCGCACAGCAGCAGGGACTCGCGCGTCCTGTCCGCCACGCCGCCCAGGCTACCGGCCGAGGGCGACGGGCGGATGAAGGCCTCCGGGCGCTGCGACAGCCGTTCCATGCGCGTCTTGTCGCCGAGGATGGAGCCCCCGCTCAGCGACGACGACGGGTCCACCGCCAGCACCGCCACCCGCTGCCCGCGCTCGATGAGGTAGATCCCCAGCGCCTCGATGAAGGTGGACTTGCCCACCCCCGGCACCCCCGAAATCCCCACCCGCAGGGAGCGGCCGCTGTGGGGCAGGATGGCGGCGAGCAGTCGCTGCGCCTGGGCGCGGTGGTCTGCCCGGCGTGACTCGACGAGGGTGATGGCCTTGGCCAGCGCGCGCCGCCGGCCGGCCAGCACGTCGCCGGCGAGGGTGTCACTCCGCTCCGACGAAACGCACCCTTGCGGGCGTTCCTCGGACGAAACGCACCCCTGCGGGTGCTCAGGGCGAAGCTCGGGCATGGTGTGGTTCCGGGCCTACCGGGGAAGGGCCCGGCTGTCGCCTTGCGGCACGCCGCCGGGTGGCCTTCGCCCTGGAGCAGGGCCTTGCCGGCCCCTGGCTCCACCGCGCCGATTGCGTCCCGCGTCGGTCACTTGCGCGCCGCCAGCGCCGCCATGGCCTCGGCGTGGGTCTTGTTGGGCGCCGTGCGCCGGGCCTGGAAATAGGCGTTGGTGGTCTCGCCCATGGGCTTGCCCGATGGCGCGTAGGTGGCCAGGCCCTCCAGGGTCTCCAGGGCGGTGGCGCGCACGCGGGCGGTGTCGAAGAGGTAGCGCGCCAGCTTCACGGAAGCGGCGGCGACGAAATCCTCGCCTTCGCCGGTGGCCTGGGACGCCTTCTTCAGCCAGGTGCGCGCCTGGGCCAGGCGCGGGTCGTTGTCGGGAACGGTGTCCTGGCCGGCGGACTGGCTGACGATGCTGCGGGCCGGGTCGGCTCCCAGGTCGATGGGGCCGGCCATGAGCGGGCCGGCAGCGAGCAGGGCAGTGAGGGCGAGGATGAAGAGGTGGCGTTTCACGGCTGTCTCCGATCAGTGAATGGGTTGTCGCGGGGTCGGACGGGGAGGCAGTCACTGCCTCCACAGGGGAAATCGACGGCTTGGATTGCGGCCTGGCCTACAGGATGTGAAATCCCCGCCCGTCCGGCAGGCGGTAGCGCTCGAAGTCATGGCGGTCCACGGTCATGATGTCGGTGATGTCGGTTTCCACCGCCAGCCAGTAGAGCGAGGCATCGGCCAGATCCATCTCGCGTTTGCCGTCCTCGGTGTAGCGGCGCATCCAGCCCAGCAGGTCGTCGAGATGAGTCGCATCCAGGGGATAGACGATCACGCCGCCCATGGCGACCCATTGCAGCATTTCGAACCGGCGCACGGCGCGGAGAAGATAGGCCGCCTCCGTGACGCAGGGCCAGGTCGTCACCAGCCGCACGCCTTCCTGCTCACAGGTCGCCAGCACGCCTTCAAATCGCGCCCGGTGACGGTCTTCCGGTGAGAAGAAGGCGACCATGGGGCCGGCGTCAACCAGAATGTTTCGCACGGAGAAGCGCCTTCAGTTTTTCGCCTGTATCTTCAGAAAGCGTGCCCGTGGCTTCGCCCACCTCGTAGTCGGGCGCATGCCGGACCTGCCGCAGCAACTGATACGGATTCTTGACCCCCAATGCACGCTCCAGCGCGTCCTTGACGAATTCGGACTTGGTGATCCCGAGGCGGCGCGCCTCCTGCTCCAGACGGGCTTCCAGCACCGGGTCGAGTCGAACCGAAAGGCTCATGCCCGTCTCCTGCGGATGAGTGAATTACGGTAGTACAGTATTGCACTTGCTGCTGACCGGCAAGCACGCGGCGACATTACGGATCGTACCCGGGAGTGTCAGGACGCCGCCCGGGCCACGCGAATCGCCGCCAGCACCTGCTTCGCGCAGGCCGGAATCGGCGTGCCCGGCCCGAAAATCCCCTTCACCCCGGCGGCGTGGAGCGCCTCGTAGTCCTGCGCCGGGATGACGCCGCCCACGAAGACCACGATGTCCGAGGCGCCCTCTTTCTTCAGCGCGTCGATCAGCGCCGGCACCAGGGTCTTGTGGCCGGCGGCCAGCGTCGACACGCCCACGGCGTGGACGTCGTTTTCCATGGCGTGGCGCGCGGCTTCCTGGGGTGTCTGAAAGAGCGGGCCGATGTCGATGTCGAAACCGGCGTCGGCGAAGGCCGAGGCCACCACCTTGGCGCCGCGGTCGTGGCCGTCCTGGCCGAGCTTGGCGATCATCACCCGCGGGCGCCGGCCCTCGGCGGCGGCAAAGGCCTCGATGTCGGCCTTGAGGGCCTGCCAGTCGTCGCTCATCTTTCCTCCCTGCTCGGCCACCGCCGCATAGACGCCGGACACCGCCTGGGGCTGGGCGCGGTAGCGGCCCCACACCTTCTCCAGCGCGTCGGACACCTCGCCCACCGTGGCGCGCAGGCGCACCGCCTTCAGCGCCAGGTCGAGGAGGTTGCCCTCGCCGCCGCGGGCGCAGGCGGTGAGCGCCTCCAGCGCGGCCGCGACGGCGGCGGCGTCGCGGCTGGCGCGGGTGCGCGCCAGCCGCGCCACCTGCGCCTCGCGCACGGCGTGGTTGTCGATGTCGAGGATCTCGATGGGCTCTTCCTTCGGCGGCCGGTACTTGTTGACGCCGACGATCACGTCCTGGCCCGCGTCGATGCGCGCCTGCTTCTGCGCGGCGCATTCCTCCACCTTCATCTTGGCCCAGCCGGATTCCACGGCCTTGGTCATGCCGCCCATGGCCTCCACTTCCTGGATGATGGCCCAGGCCTTGTCGGCCAGCTCCTGGGTGAGCTTCTCCATCATGTAGGAGCCGGCCCAGGGGTCCACCACATTGCAGATGTGGGTCTCCTCCTGGACGATGATCTGGGTGTTGCGGGCGATGCGCGCGGAAAACTCGGTGGGCAGGGCGATGGCCTCGTCCAGGGCGTTGGTGTGCAGGCTCTGGGTGCCGCCGAACACGGCCGCCATGGCCTCGATGGCGGTGCGCACCACGTTGTTGTACGGGTCCTGCTCGGTGAGCGACCAGCCGGAGGTCTGGCAGTGGGTGCGCAGCATCATGGACTTGGGGCTTTTGGCGCCGAAGCCCTTCATGATGCGCCACCACAACAGCCGCGCCGCGCGCAGCTTGGCCACCTCCAGATAGAAGTTCATGCCGATGGCGAAGAAGAAGGACAGCCGCCCGGCGAAGGCGTCCACGTCCAGGCCGTCGGCGATGGCGGTGCGCACGTACTCCATGCCGTCGGCCAGGGTGAAGGCCAGCTCGATGGCCTGGTTCGCCCCCGCCTCCTGGATGTGGTAGCCGGAGATGGAGATGGAGTTGAACTTCGGCATGTGCGCCGCGGTGTAGCCGATGATGTCGGCAATGATCCGCATCGACGGCGCCGGCGGGTAGATGTAGGTGTTGCGGACCATGAACTCCTTGAGGATGTCGTTCTGGATGGTCCCGGAGAGCTTCTCCGGGCTCACGCCCTGTTCTTCCGCGGCGACGATGTAGCCCGCCAGGATGGGCAGCACCGCACCGTTCATGGTCATGGACACCGACACCTTGTCCAGCGGGATGCCGTCGAACAGGACCTTCATGTCCTCTACCGAGTCGATGGCCACGCCGGCCTTGCCCACGTCGCCCACCACCCGCGGATTGTCGGAGTCGTAACCGCGGTGGGTGGCCAGGTCGAAGGCCACCGACACCCCCTGGCCGCCGGCCGCCAAGGCCTTGCGGTAGAAGGCGTTGGATTCCTCGGCGGTGGAAAAGCCGGCGTACTGGCGGATGGTCCAGGGCTTAACCGCGTACATGGTGGCCTGGGGGCCGCGCACGAAGGGCTCGAAGCCCGGCAGGGTGTCGGCGTAGGGCAGGCCAGCCACGTCGGCGGCGGTGTACAGCGGCTTGACGCGCAGGCCCTCGGAGGTGATCCAGTCCAGCGCCCGCAAGTCGCCGCCGGGGGCGAAGCGGGAGGCGGCCTTCTCCCAGGCTTCCAGGCTGGCCGGGGGGAAGGCCGGGGCGGCCGGAGCGGAGTCTTGCGTCATGGCGGTGACCTCTGCATGGGGTGGGCGGGGATGTTCCTCATGTGGCGCGCTTGACATCCCTTCCCGGCAATAATACTTTATCCATAATTATGAATGCAATCACCCGAGCACCCGACCGGGTGCGTCGCCCCCGGGCGCCTCTTGCGCGGGTGGCGCCACCCCGCGGACGGCGCGCTTCCACCCGGACGCCCCGCCCATGACCACCGCCATCGCCCCCCGCGCCCTCTACCAGGAAGTGGCCGAACGCCTGCGCAGCCGCATCTTCGCCCACGAGCTCCCCCCCGGCTCCTGGATCGACGAACAGGCCCTGGCGGAGACCTACGGCATCTCCCGCACGCCGCTGCGCGAGGCCCTGAAGGTGCTGGCCGCCGAGGGCCTGGTGACGCTGAAGCCGCGCCGCGGCTGCTACGTCACGGAGCTTTCGGAACAGGACCTGGACGAGATCTTCCCCGTCATGGGGCTGCTGGAAGGTCGTTGCGCCTTCGAGGCCGCCACCCGCGCCAGCGACGCCGACCTGCGCCGCCTGCGCGCCATCCACGCGCAACTGGAGGAGGCGGCCGCGGCGGGGGACATCGAGGGCTTCTTCGAGGTGAACCAGCGCTTCCACGCCGCCGTGCAGGAGCTGTCCGGCAACCGCTGGCTGAAGCAGGTCATCGACGACATGCGCAAGGTGCTCAAGCTCAACCGCCACCATTCCCTGTTCGACGAGGGGCGGCCGGAGGCTTCGCTGCAGGAGCACCGGGCGATCCTCGCCGCGCTGCTGGCGCGGGAGCCGGCGCACGCCGAGGAACTCATGCGCCGCCACCTGCAGTCCGGGCGCGAGGCGCTGGCACGGGTGCTGTCCGCCGCCGGCCCGGCGGAAGTGGGTTGAGCCGTGCTCGCTCTGCATACCGGCCCACTGGGTCGGTCTCTGGCTCGCAATCCTCGTGCCTACGCCCCGAATCGGCGGATGGGTTCAGCGTTCCCTTAGGGACTCATCCAAGACCCGAATCACCGGATACAGGAAATACGAAATCACGCTTCGTTTGCCAGTGACGATTTCCCCCGTTAACGTCATCCCAGGCAGTAGGCGGGTAGGATTGGGCACGTGTTCCAGACGCGTATCCTCCAGACTGACCCGGGCAAGGTAGTAGTAACCCTGCCCGCCCATTGCATTCTGCCGGCTGAAGGTGTCGGCACTGACACTGACTACCCTGCCCCGTATGGTGCCGTGCTTCTGGAACGGATAGGCATCTATCTTGATACGGGTATCATCCTTCACGCGCATCTCGCCCACGTCTGCGGGGTCCACCTCTACTTCGGCTTCCAGCGTGGCGTCGAGCGGCACCAGCACAAATAGCGGTTCGGCGTCTTTGACTATGGAGCCGACGGACTTCTTGCCAATTTCCAGCACGATGGCGTCTTGCGGGGCGGTAAGGGTCACCAGGGTGGAACGCAGCCGCGCTTTGGCGAGTTGCTCGTGGACCTCGTCACGTTGTTGCAGGGTGCTGGAGAGCTTTTCCATCGCGTCCTGGCGCCAGGTCTTGCTGAAGCTCGTGCGCTCGGCCTCGACCGTGGCGATCTCGCGAAGGATTTCGCGCTCCCGGTTGGTTGCCTGGGTGTAATCGCGTTCAACTTCCAGGCGTCTTTCCTGGGCTTCGAGGAGCTTGGCACGTGAACCGAATTTCTCGGCTTCCAGTTTAGAGTGCATCGCCTCCAGCTCAGTGAGCGATTTCAAGCGCCTGGCGAGGGTTTGCTGGTCCTGGCGGTTGGACTCCAGCATGGCGCGAAGGCGCTGGATGGTCTCCGCAAACTGCTGAATACGGGCTGCAAAGGCCGCCTGACGCTCAGCTTGCAGGCTGGTCTGGAGTTGCCGTTGAGGGTGGTTGGTGCCGCCCGTGAGCTGGGACTTGCCCTGGAGTTCGGATTCCAGCCGCCTTGCCTGGAGGGACAGGATATCGCTTCGCGACCCGAGCTGGCTTGCATCCGCCGCGGCGAAGGTGGGGTCCAGTGTGGCCAGTACGGCACCCTTCTCGACGACCTGGCCCACGCGCACGTTGATGCCCTTGAGGATGCCGGGCTCCAGGGGTTGCACCACCAAATTCGGCAGAGGTGTAACCAACCGTCCGCGGGCGATGACGAGCTTGTCTATGTCGGAGAAGGTAGCCCAGAGCACTGCGGCGAGTACCAACACCAGAAGCGCATAGAGGGTAAGGCGACGACTGAGCGGCGGTTCGCGTAGTTCAATGGCCTGTGCATCGGGCAAGAACTCGGCCCGCAGGGCCTGGATGTGGTGAGTGCTCGCCATGTCAGAGGTGCCGTGTCTGCTGTTGCCAAAGATGAGCGTAAATCTGGCAACGTTGGATCAATTCGTCATGGCGACCCGCATCCACGATCACCCCGCGGTCCATCACCATGATGGCATCGGCAGTCGTAAGGGTCGACAAGCGGTGGGAAACGATAATCACAGTGCGGCCAGCGGCCAGACCACTCAAATTGTTCAGAAAGATGGCCTCGGATTCCGGATCCAGGGCGCTGGCTGCTTCATCCAGGATCAGGATGCGCGGCTTCGGCAACATGGCCCGAGCAATGGCCAAGCGCTGTTTTTGCCCGCCCGAAAGATTGGCGCCATTCTCTTCCAGCAAGGTGTCGTAACCTTGCGGCAGCCTTTCGATGAACTCTTCGGCCCCGGCGATACGCGCGGCTTCAACAATCGCCTCGAACGTCGCGGTGGGTAGCGTAACGGCGATGTTTTCCCGCACCGTGCCGCGAAACAGAAAGTTGTCCTGCAAAACCACACCGATATGCTGGCGAAGATGCGCCAGATCGATTTCCCGGACATCTACGCCATCGAAGCGGATGACCCCCTCCTGGACTGAATACAAGCCCTGGATTAGGCGGGTCAGGGTGGTCTTGCCGGAACCGCTGCGCCCCACCACGCCAAGGACTTTTCCGGCCGGCAGGTTGAAGGTCAGCTTGTCAATCGCGGGGGGCGAATTCGGAGCATAGCGAAACGTCACGCCTTCAAACTCGATGCGCCCCTTGAACTTGGGTTCCAGCCCGCCGTATTCGCGCAGACCCTCGGCCGGCCGGTTCATGATCTCGCCCAGCATTTTCACCGATAGGGCGGACTCCTGATACTCATGCACCAGGGAAACGATCTGCACCAGCGGGGACACGACACGGCCAGAGAGCATCTGGAAAGCGATCAGGGCGCCCACCGTCAAGGTCTGGTCGAACACGGCATGGGCGCCCACCGCGATCACCGTCACGAGCATCGCCTTTTCCAGGAAGGTCATGGCCGTATGCGCCGTCATCGAAATCTTGCCGACGCGGAAATGCATATCCACTGCCTTGGCCGAACGATCCTCCCAATCGCGCCGACGCTGCGGCTCCATGGCCAGCGACTTTACCGTGCGCATGCCCTGGATGGTCTCCACCAGCATCGCCTGGCGATCCGCCTCGGCGCCGTAGAGCGCCTGCAAGCGGCGGCGAAACGTGGGCACGAGAGAAAACACCACCGCCGCGATGACCGCGGTGAAGCCCAGAGCGATCGTTGCCAGCTTCCCCGAATAGAAAAAAAGCACCGGCAGGAAAACCACCAGGACGGAGGCATCGAGGAGGGTAGTGAATAATCGTCCGGTGAGGAACTGGCGAATCTTCTCGGCCTGCTGCATGTGGCGGGTAATGACGCCGGCGGTGCCGGTATCGAAAAAAGTGATGGGCAGGCGCAGCAGATGAGAAAAAGTCTTTTGCGCCAGCCGGATGTCGATACGGTTGGTGGCGTGCAACAGATAGTATTGGCGCAGGTACGAGAACACCGCCTCAAACAACAAGGCCAGCAACACCCCACCACTCAGGACATACAGGGTCGAATACCCCTGATGGACGATCACCTTGTCGATCACCAACTGCATGAAGATCGGCACGGCCAGCGCCAGCAGATGCAGGACAAGGGCGGCGACAGTCACATCGCGCAGGAACTCCCGTTGGCGGAACATCTCCGGCACGAACCAGCGCAGTCCGAACGGCTGCTTCTCGTCCAACAGGGAATAGACCCGCTTGAGCAGGATCACCTCGCCTGCCCAGGACTCCTCGAATCGGACCCGTTCCAGCAGCAGGATGGCATGGGGTGGGCGAGCCTGCGGGTCCATCACAGCGATCGCCAATCCAGATTCGGTTTCCTTGAAGCCCACGACGATCACGAAGTTGCCGTTCTTGAGCTGCGCCATGGCTGGCAGCGCTTCGCGCAAGGCGGCCAGTTCGTCCCAACCGAGGGCCGAAACAACGCGGGCCTTCAGGCCGAGCGAGGCGGCGGAGGTGAGCACGACCTCGGTCGTCCGAGCCGCGTCGTTCGTCGTAGGCACATGCGCACGTCGAACCTGCTCCAGGGAGGTCGCGATACCGTGATGGCGTGCTATCGCAACGAGGCAGTCCAAGGCACTGTCCAGTGCCGCGTCGGCCAAGGGGGTTTCTTTGTCGGGAGCATTTTGTAATCCAAGCGGGAGTTGGGCGTGGGTAATCGAGCCGGTATTGGTCATGTGCGAGATTCGGGGGCCGCCAGGTGTCCGTAGCCTGGCGGCTGATGGAGGTTGGAGGACTCAGGCCGCGACGACCTGAATATCGGTAGCCGACAGCAGCGGCCGGGTGCTCAGGGAGGCAAGTTGAACAGAGGAAAATGCGGTGCCAGTTCCGTCACGGTCAAACCAGAGCTGCCCGTTCGAGGAGTTGTAGAGGAACTGGGCGAGTCGTCCATTGGCGGCCGGCAGACTGAGGCCGGAGCGCAACGTCACTGCGGCACCGGCTGTCAGGCCGAAATTCGCCGCCACGACCTGGATCTTGTCGCCCTCGGCGGAAGAGAAGTCGCGGATGGTGTCCACACCCGCACTCGTGATGACGAACTTGAACCTGTCGGCGCCCGTTCCCCCGGTAAGTGTGTCGAGGCCGCCCCCGCCGATCAAGGTATCCGCTCCGGCACCGCCACTGAGGATGTTGTTGGCGCCGTTGCCGGTGATGCGGTTGGCGAGCGCATTGCCGGTGGCGTTGACGGCTGCCGTGCCGGTGAGAAGCAGATCCTCCACGTTGCCCCCCAAAGTGTGGGTGACGGAACTCTGGACGGTGTCGGTTCCCTGGCCGGCGGCCTCGACCACCACGTCGGCGGCGTTGTCGACGACGTAGGTGTCGTCCCCGAGTCCTCCGAGCATCCCGTCCGTTCCGGCCGCGCCGTCGAGAAAGTCGTTGCCGGCCCCGCCACTGAGCACGTTGCCGGCGCCATTGCCGGTGATGCGGTTGGCGAGCGCATTGCCGGTGGCGTTGACGGCGGCCGTGCCTGTGAGGGTCAGATTCTCGACATTGGCCGCCAGGGTGTGAGTGATGTCGTCTCCGAGCCCACCGAGCATCCTATCCACTCCGGCTCCACCGTCGAGGAAATCGTTGCCGGCCGCGCCATCGAGCACGTTGTTGGCGCCATTGCCGGTGATGCGGTTGGCGAGCGCATTGCCGGTGGCGTTGACGGCGGCCGTGCCGGTGAGGGTCAGATTCTCGACATTGGCCGCCAGGGTGTGAGTGACCGAACTCTGCACACTATCACTGCCCTGGTCGGCTGCCTCGACCACCACGTCGCCCACGTTGTCCACCACATAGGTGTCGTTGCCGCCCCCGCCAGTCAGGGTGTCGGCGCCAGCACCACCATCGAGGAGATTGCTGGCGGCGTTGCCGGTGATGGCGTTGTTGAGCGCGTTGCCAATGCCGTTGCTTGCGGCGGTCCCAGTCAGGCTCAGGTTCTCGACGTTGGCGGCGAGGGTGAAGCTGACGCTCGACTGAACCGAATCGGTTCCGGCGTCGACGGCTTCGGTGATCTCATCAGCGGAGCTGTCGACCACGTAGGTATCGCTGCCGGTACCACCCGCCATGCCGTCGTTCCCTGCGCCCCCGTCCAGGAGGTCGTTGCCCGCCCCACCGTTCAAGGTGTCGTTGCCAGCGAGCCCGTACAGTTTGTCATTGCCGGCGCCTCCATTGAGCGTTTCGGCCGCCGCCGTCCCGTAGAGGGTCTTGTCCTGGACAGCGAGCAGGTCGGCGGCAAGCCAGACGGTGCCGTCGGCGAAGACGACGCGCTCGACGCCATTCGCACCGCCGATGGTCCAGTTGCTCAGGGTGACGCGGTCGGTACCGTTGCTGTGGGCGAGCAGCACGTCGGTGCGGCCGCCGTTTGCCACCGAACTGACGGTGATGCTGCCGGGGGCAATGCCGGTGCCGAAGCGCAATTCGTCGGCGGTTCCTTCGCCCACGAGTTCGCGCACGGTGTCGTGCCCACTGCCCAGGTTGAAGAGGTAAGCATCATTGCCAAGCCCGCCGGCCATGATGTCATTTCCGGCCCCCCCATTCAGGGTGTCGTCGCCCCCAACACCGTAGAGTCGGTCGTCAAGCGCGGTCCCGGTGATCACGTCCGCACCCATGGTCCCCGCCTTCAGCGTGCCGTTTGCAAAGGTCGATGCCGGGCGGTTGTCAGTCCACCAGGGCGCAACGGTGTCGCGCCAATCTATGACGGCCTCGGCACGCGCAGTATCGGCGCTGTAGATGCTGTCCCAAAGGCCAAAACTTCCATACCGGCTCGGCACAGACACATCAGTGAAGTGCGCCATCATGCCTCCGCCGCTATCGCGCCAGATCTGGAAGTACTCCTGATAAAGTTGAGCGAATTCCGGCCGCCGCACGAGATCAATGAAAAACTGGCTTTGGGCTGCGTCCTGGGCGCCGCCAAACAGCCCGTCAAGATCGACGATGTGCTGACCGCCTTCATAGGCCTCGAGCTGCCAGCCGAGAGACCGGGCCGCCGTTGCATGGTAGCCGATCATGTTGCCGATCCGGTCCAGCGAATCGAAGGCCCCGCCGTTGCGCAGAAAGGCGATGGCATCTAGGAAGCCCTGTTCACCGGTCGCGATCCACTGATCGACGGTGGCGGACATCTCGCTTGAACCGGTCGTACCACCGAAATAGGGCGCAATGGCGTAGACATGGAAAGGAGCGGTCGATGGCGCCGCGCCGCCCTGGGCGACATGAGCGGGCGTATTGAGCGCGTACTGCTCCAGTCCTTGCCACCCCGCCTGGGTCGAGAAGACGTTGAGGGCACGCGTCCCGGTCTCCGCGCCGAAGACATCGGCCACGACGCGCGCCATCTCGGCCGCCCGCACACCGTAGTATTGCATCCACCCGCCCTCGACGTTCTCCCCCCAGCGCGCTCGCGCCTGGGCCTCCGCCCAGTGTGTCTGGCCAAAGCCCCAGTTCCACACCTCATTGGAGTATTCGAACCGGGCGACCAGGCCAGGCGCCAAGTGATCACGCACATAGGTGGCAAACTGACGGATGTACTCGTCGGTCGCCAGATGCGGGATGTTGAACCATGGGTCCGCGTGCACCTGGTTGGCGAGTGCCACCATGACCTCCACGGGAGCGCCGTCGACTGTCCAACGTGCATCCGTCGCCGTGGGCCGGGATGCCCAGTCGCTTTGCGTGGAGAAGTTGGTGTCCATCCAGTCCATGAATCGAAGGACTCGAAAGCCGTCGATCTTGGCCAGGAACTCCGGTCGAAATATCTCGCCGGCGTTGATCAGGTCGGCGTATTCTTCCTTGTAAAGTCGGATTTCACGTATGTAATCGCCGGTGCGGTTCGGATCCGTGCGTTCGATATTGACGACAATAAGCGTGCTCGCTGTATCCGCCGGGAGGTCAAGCACATAACGGCCGGGACGGCTTTCCTCCGTAAGGACATTCACGGCGCCGACGAAGCTGAGTTCGCCTTCGCCTTCATAGTCCACGATATAGCGGCCGGGCCGGCGGTACTGATCGTCGGAAAACAATACGGTCCCGACGCGATTAAAGGGCGCAGGCGCCCCGTCCTTGGTGAACCCGCGTACCCAGCCGTCCGCATCCAGATCGAGCAGATTCGCCTGATTTGTGTCCCACTCCGTATCGGACCGAGTAAACCATGTCCGCGACATCGAGAAATCGTTGAGAAATGGGAACTCCGTCGACCAATCGGACAAGCTAATCAGGTTCGTACCCAATGATGGACCAGGCATATATGTTCTCCTCTCGTGCTAATGTGCAATTAATAAGGGGCGGTTTCAAGTACCAAGTGCGACACTTGAAGAGTGTCCCACGCAATCCTGATGTTATGCTTTGACCGGCGTTGGCGCCCAGTTCGCATAAGCTAATATGCCGTACTACTTATCCATCCCCGCCCGGCCAAATCCTCCCCCTTTGCCCCGCCCTGCTCATGCGGCAGGCGCAATGAGCCCGCCGCGCACGCTGCGCGGCAGGCCGAGGTAGGTGAACTGGTTGAGGATGGCCACGCGGATATGTCCTTCGGTGACCTGGAGGGAGAACTCCCGCGAGAACATGCGATCGCCCAGTTGCTTGAGCCGGTACATCATGTTCTCGGCGATGGAGCGACGCTGAATAGCCGGACTCCTCCTTCCAGGCGCGCCGGCCCTTGGCCTCGATCTCCTGAAGGATGGCATCGCGCGGATGATCGTCGCCCCATTCCACCGCGCCTTC
>JACQYB010000005.1 GCA_016208415.1 Betaproteobacteria bacterium
CCAACCACCCCGAAATCGGGCCTGCCAAAACAGGTAAAATCGCCCACTTCTTGAACCCCGAAATAGCCCGTTTCTACCTCTTCAAACTGGCTCCATTACGCCGATCATCGGTGGCTCCATTACGGCGGTCAATGACAACAAACGAAATCGGCAGCATGCCGGCCTGCAGCAGGGGCAGATTCGCCGCCAGGCGGGAGGTGCGCTTGTTGCCGTTGGCAAAGACCTGGAGGTACGCAATGCGGGTCATCAGGTAGAAGGCGGCCGGCGCCGCTGGCAGCGTAGCGGCGGTCTCGATGATCCGGGCAAACGCCTGGGCGATGTAGCCGGTTGCCGGACGAAAGGGCGGACTGTAGGCCGAGCGCCCCAGTCTCACATCCTCGAATTCGCGGGCCACGCCGCGCTGGGCGTCCGGCAGGAAGTGGTCGGAGTCCTGAATCTCGGCAAGACCGTGGCGGTCGGTCAGGAACGCCTGAATCCGGCACAGGTTTTCCGCGGACAGCTCCCGATGTGCCCACAAGTGCTGGATGGCGTTCTTGTGGTTCAGGATCAGCAGTGCATCTTCAAGTGGCTTGTCGGGATTGCGCTCCCCATATTCGATGAGCGCCTGGGTGTCGATGTTGGAGTAGGTGCTGCCTTCCAGCACCGAGGAGGCCCAGGAGAAGTCGATCAGGAAGTCGGAGAGGAATTTCCTGTCCAGCGGACGGGCCAGCGCCTGCAGGTTGGACAGGCGCTGCGCCTTTTCCGGGTCGAGCCCCGGGGAGGAAAGCAACAGTTCTTCCCGGAATCCCACCGCCGGGCGGGACTGCCAGTCCGCCTCGAAGTAGCGTCGAACATCTTCCGGTGACCATGCCGAGTCGACCACGTAGCGCGTGGCGCGGCCTTGCCCGAGCAGCCTGATGAGGCCGGCGGCCGTCAACCCGCTCAGACGCCGGTTCAGGGTCGACCGACTGACATCCGGAAACAGCGCCTGAAGCGCGTCAGGAGACGCGCCTGCCGGGCCCGCATCCCGGATGGCCTTGGCAACCTCTTCGGCGGACAGGGCAAGCTGACGTGTCAATTGACAAGCAACGTTTCATCGCAACCTACGGCATGATAAAGAAAAACGTCGTTTCTTGTCGATCTTGAAGCCATTCCTGGCCATCTCGTCATTTGGTCGGCCATCCGTCGTCGAAAAACCTCGGGTTTCACTTCGCCGTGAGGGTCTGGCTTTCGTCCGGGATGTGACAGCTATACACTCCCCTGCCGACGCTTCGCCTGCATCCTCGCGGATACACGCGCACGGCTCGGGGCCAATGTGGGTCGCTACTCCTTCATTGCAATGGACTTGCACCATCTACTCCTTGCCGGTCTCTACCGGCGCACACCTTGAAACCGCAGCCGGCCCTCTTTCAACGCAGAGATCGCAGAGATACAGAGGCCGCAGAGCAAGAACGACATCCACCCGTCGGGTGAGTGGGACTTGCCTCGTAACGCTCTGTGTTCTCGTCGTTTTTCTCCGCGTTCTCTGCGTGAAACGAGGTTTATTGGGATCAACATTGCCGGCAGGCTCGCGGATCGTCTTCCACCAGCATCAGCACGGCTTGCGCCAGCCCGCTGCGGTGCAGGGAGAGCGACCGTTGCGCCCAGGCCCGCGCCTGCGCGCGCTCGCCCCGGGCCCAGGCGCGCACGGCCAGGCCGGCGATACGCCGCGCCTGCTCCTCGGCGCGGCGGGCGAGGCTGAAGTCGCAGCCGCAGCGCCCGCAGACCTGGTTTTCGTCCAGACGGCCGCGGCAGGCAGGGCAACGGTCCATGTTCAGGACTCCAGGTAGTAGAGCAGGTCGGCCAGGGCGTCCATGGCGGTCTGAAGTTCGGCCTCGTCGCCGGCCATGGCATCCCGGACCGCTTCGATGCCGTTGACCAGATCCTCCGCGTCTTCGGCGCCGGCCCCGCCCAGCAGGCGTTCGGCCTTTTCCACCAGGGCGCCCGCTTCCACCCGCAGGCGGCGCCCGCCCGCCTCGTCCCGGGGTTGCGCCGCGCTTGCGCCGGCATCTTCGCCGAACAGCGTCCGCACGCGCTCGCGGGCCTGAAGCAGATCGTCCGCCTGGAAGCGGGCGATGGCGTTGTCGATGGTGATGGAGTACTCGAGGCCGGTGTCCTTCTCCCGCGAACTCACGTGCAGGATGCCGTTCAGGTCGAGGGAGAAGGTGGTGACGATGCGGTTGCCCGCCGGCGCATCGCGCAGGCCCTCGATGGTGAAGCGGCCGATCTCGATGTCGTTCAGCGCGTCCGGGTCTTCGCCCTGGTAGACGGTCACGTCCACCTTTTCCTGCCCGTCGATGACAGTGTAGAAGACCTCGCTACGTGAAACGGGGATGGGCGTGTTCTTGCGGATCAGCGGCACGAAGCAGTAGGGGTAGGTCTCGCCGTTCAGTTCCGCGAGGGCGCCGGTACCGAAGGTGTAGGGCGTCACGTCGATGAGCACGGTGGGGGTCTGCGCCCCGGCGATGACGCCCGCCTGGATGGCGGCGCCCATGGCCACGCACAGGTCGGGATCCACTTCGCCGCGCGGCAGGATGCCCAGTTCCTGCTCCAGGCGGCGCGCCACCATGGGGGTGCGCGTGGCGCCGCCCACGAGCAGGATCTCGTCGATGTCCGACACGGTCAGGCCGGCGCCGCTCAGGGCCACGTGCACCGCCGCCAGCGTCTCGTCGATGTAGGGCTCGATGAGCGCCTCGAAGTCGTCGCGGGACAACTCCAGCGACAGGTGCACCGGCGTGCCCTCGTGCTCCAGCAGGTATTCCTCCGACAACATGGCGTAGGGCTGGTCCGACAGGGCGATCTTGGCCGCTTCCGCAGCCCGCTGCAGCCGCGCCATGGCCATGGGCTGCGCGCCGGCATCGACGCCGTGGCGCACCCGCAGATGCTCCAGGGCGTGCTCGACGATCTTGTGGTCGAAGTCGTCGCCGCCCAGGTGGTTGTCGCCGTGGCTGGCGAGCACTTCCACCACGTCGCCCTCCAGGTTGACCACCGAGACGTCGAAGGTGCCGCCGCCCAAGTCATAGACCAGGGCCTTGCGCGCGCCCTTGTGGCTGCTTTCGTAGGCGAGCGCCGCCGCGGTGGGCTCGTTGATGATGCGCACCACCTCCAGCCCGGCGATCTCGCCCGCTTCCCGCGTGGCCTGGCGCTGGGCGTCGGAGAAATACGCCGGCACGGTGATCACGGCCTTGACCACCGGCCGCCCCAGGTGGGCCTCCGCGATCTGCTTGAGGCGGCACAGGATCATGGCGGAGATTTCCTGCGGCGCGTAGTCCTGCTCGCCCATGGGCACCCGCGTGGCCTCCCCCATGCGCCGCTTGATGGAGCGCACGGTGCGTTCGGGATGAAGCACGTACTGGTTCCTGGCCGGTTCGCCCACCAGCAGCGCCCCGTCGTCGGCAATGCCCACCACCGACGGCAGCAGGCGCACGCCGCCGGACACGGCCATGACCTCCACGCGGCCGTCGCGCACCACGGCGATTTCCGAGTTGGTGGTGCCCAGGTCGATGCCGACGATCAATTCGCTCATGATTTCGTTTCCCTCTTGTTGACGATGACCTCGGCCAGGCGCAGCAGCTCGCCGTCGCGCAGGTAGCCGCGCCGTGCCTCGCGCAGCACCACCCCGTCGGCCAGCCCGGCGGCGGCCTCGATGGCCACGGCGCACATCACGTCCGGATCGAGGGGCTGGCCCACGGCTTCGATGGCGCGCACCCGGTGGCGTCTCAGAACTTCGTCGAGACGCTGCAGGGTGAGCGCCATCCCCTCGCCCAGGCTGCGGGCAAACTGCGCCTCGCCGGGCAGCAGCCGCGCCAGCAACGAAGGCAGGCGCCGGGCGCCCATGTCCACGCCGGCCTGCAGCCGGTCGCGCAGATCGAGCAGATCCAGCAGCAGCCCGCGCTCGGCTGCGCGCTGCCCGTCCTGCGCCTGGGCGCGCGCGCGGTCCAGATCGCGCACGAGCCGCTGGTTGTGTTCGTGCAGGCTGTCGCCGAGCCGGCGCAGTTCCTCCAGCACGCTCCTGAACTGGCGCGATTCCAGCCGCACCTCGTTCTTCAGCGCCGCCATCTCGGCGAGCAGGGTGTGCAGGTCCACGGGCTGGGCGGGGGCGTCGTCGTCCGTCTGCCAGAGTTCCAGGCACAGGCGGAACTCCTCCACCAGGCGCTCCTTCTCCAGCGCGTCGAGTTGGCTCATGTCGCCGCCGGGCCGCCACAAGGCGACATCCGCCCCCCCGGGGGGCAGCGAAGCGTGGGGGGTCGTGGTCATGTCGCCGCCGGGCCGCCCCAGGGCGACATGCGCCCCCGCGGGGGGCAGCGAAGCGTGGGGGGTCGTGATCATGTCGCCCCCAGCACCCGGCGCAGCCGCTGCAGGTCGGGACGGCGGGGCTGAAAATCGGTGCCGACCAAGTCGAGAACCTCGGCGGCGCCGGGCAGGCTGGTGTCGAACAGCTCGTGGGCCAGCCTGGCATCCTCGCTGGCGATGGCCTCATAGGCCGCCCGCACCTGCTCGAAGCGTTGCCGGTCGCGCTCCGGCGGGTGGGCGCGGATCGCCGCCAGGTAGGCGGCGCGGATCGCCTCGTCGTCCGCCGTGGGCGGCACGCCGAGGACGCGGTAGGGATCAGTCATCGAACAGGCCCTTCTGGACGTCCGGGGAAGGTGGCGTGCGGGTCTTGCGGCGCGGCGCCGGTCTGAACGGCACGGCGGCATCGGGCGGAGCGCCGGCTTCCGGTGGCGCGAACCGCTTCGCGGGAGCCCGACCAGCAGCCTCCACCATGATCGCGATCAGTGCCCGGGCGAACTGCTTCGTGCTGCCGCCGATCTCGCGCCGCATCTCTTGAAAGACCTGCTCGCCCAACTGGGCGCGGGCGATTTCGAGAAAACGCTTCTCCCCCTGGAGATTGAGCAGCAGCTCCAGCATGAACGCCGGATCTTCCGGGTTCAGTCCTTCCGGTTCGCCCCAGTCCTCGTCGGCGGGGCCGAATCCTTGCACGGTTTGCGCCAGCAGCTCGCGGATGCGCACGACGGTGCGCTGGTCGCCCTGCTCCTGCGCCATGTCCAGGGCACGTTCCAGGGTACGGAGATCGCGATCGGGAATCGCCCAGGGCCGGTCGCCGTAGCCGGCGAAGATCTTCAGATAGACGAATACGGGCCGTTGCGGCCAGCGCCGGATCGCGGCCTCGGCATGGCTGCGCAGGAGCTGGCGCTCGCCGCGGCGGTTGAACGCTTCGCACACCAGCAGTTGATCCGCCTCGGCATAGGGCGCCAGGGCCGCGCGCCCGAGTGCGGCGCGAAACGGCGCCAGGGCGGCGCCGAGCAACCTGTCCTTGTCGCCGGCGCCGTTGAGGGCGTGGGCGAGCGCCACCACCTGCTCCGCCGACGGCGTGGCGGCGGCATCGACGCCGGCGCGGCGCAACGCCGCCTGCGCATCGTGGCCCACGCGCCGGGCTTCGAGCGCCAGGTGAAAGCCGCCCAGCAGGGCGCCACCCCACTCGGCCACGCCTTCGCGCAGCAGCGCATTGGCCTGCTTGCCCCGCTCGTCGGCGAGACCACGCAGCAGCTTGCTCGTGCCGCGCTCGCCGGCGCTGCGCAGCCACTGGACGGCCTCATCCAGCTCCCGATACGCCGCCGTGGCGTTGTACGCCTTGATGTGCTTGCGCGCGTGGGAAAGATGGGCGTGGCCGATGATGCTTCGCACCCGCGGGTTGATGGGGTCCAGTTCCAGCACCCGCTTCGCCAGGCCCACCGCCTTCTTGAAGGCGCCGCTCGCCAGGGCGGTTTCCACCGCCTCCAGCAACACCTGGACGTCCTTGGGAAAACGCCCCAGCGCCGCCTCCAGATGGGCACGCGCCTGCTTGAGGTCGCCGCGGCGACGCCACCCCTGCACCAGGCGCACGTGGCTGTCGCGGTCGTCGGGGTCGAGTTCGACGCTGCGCGCCAGCCACGTCATGGCCTCGTCGTCGAGGCTGCCGTCGACGCCGCAATGCGCGCGATCGTCCGCCAGCCGGCGCAGCACCAGGGCAGCGCCGCGCGAGCGCGCCGGCGCACCGGCCAGATCCCGGGCCACGCGCAGCCAGTGTGGCTCCGCCTCCGGGGAGGCCCCGCGCAGTTCGGCCGCAAGGGCGAGGAGGCGCTCCTCCTCGGCCACGGACAGCCGGCCGAAGGCGCCGCGGTATCGCGGCAGGCACGCTGGCGCGTGGGGCAGCAGGCGCCGGCACAGCCTCGCCGCCACGCCCTCGGGCAAGTGCTGGCGGTGGCGCACCAGCAGATCGAACAAGGGTTCCGCCGCCGGCGCGGCCCCCAGCCGGCCGAGATCGATGAGCAAGGGTCGCCGCGCCGGCGGGCAGCCCTTGAGATCCAGCACCAGTTGCCGGGCCTCCTCGTCCAGGCTGCCCAGGGCAGCGAGCCATTCTTCGCCGGGCAGGAGGGCAACGCGCAGCGCCGCGGCCAGCGGCTCGAAGGGGCCCCGGGCGGGCACCCGGTCAAGTGCCTGCGCCGCCTCCGCGGGACGCTCCGGCAGCGCCGCCAGCGCCTTGAGGAGCGGGCGCAGATCCCGGTAGGGGGAACGGAAGGGGATGGCCTGGATCTGCTCGTCCATTGCGGCGAAGTCGCCGCGGCCGTACGCGGCGATGGCAGCCAGCGCCGGCACACGATGGCGGCGCAAGGCGCTGTCGGCGGGAAGCCGGGAAAGGGCGCTGTCCGCTGCCAGCAGCGCGACGGCGGCCAAGCGTGTTTCCAGTTGCCCCACGCTCTCCGGGGCGACCTGCCCAGCGACGGCAAGCAGGCCCAGGGCCTTGTCGCCTTCCCCTGCCTGCAGCAGCCAGTCGATGTAGGGGCCCTCGGCCAGCGGCCTGCCGCACAACTCGGCGCGGGTGTGCCACAGCGCCAGGGCCTCGCGCAGCATGCCCTTGGCGGCCAGACCCTCGGCGCGACCGGCATAGGCCTGGGCCAGGCAATCGAGCCATTCGGGACGGCGTTCGCCCTTGAGCAGCTCCTTGTGGAGCTCGACCGCTTCCCGGTAGCGTCCCTGGCTCAGGGCCGCCTGTGCCCGGGCCGGCGCGTCGAGACCGTCTGACTCCGGAGCACGGCCAGCCTTGGCGGCGGCCTTGCGGTGTTTGGCGTGGCGGGACATGGCGATCGGGCGGCGTCGTGGGACAGCATAGTTTAGCCGACGGGAACCGCCGCGCTGCTGCCGAAGGCGGCGCAAGTGGCGCCTCAGGTTCGGAATGCATGGCGGTGGCCACACACGCTGCACTGCCACGTCGGCAAGATCATCAAGCCTGATCGGCGCCGAAGCGCGCTCATGGGATGGCCCGATCCGCCACGAACCCCGGATGCCCGGCCACGCGGGCTTACGCGAATGTAGAATCCGGCCCAACCTCCCATGTGCTCCAACTCATGCCGCCCAGCCCCATGCACACCATCCCGCCGTCGGAGTTGCGGCTTGCCGCCACCGGGGTGATCGGCGGCATCCTCGGGCGCCGTCGCCGGGCGGACGCAGCGCGCGCGGTGCTTCGCCACCCTTGGCCGGCAGCCATGGCCGGAGCCCTCGCCGTGGCCGCCGCCACCCCGGCGGCAAGGAACCGGCGGTGATGCCCGCCATCGGGCCCATCGGTACCTCCGCGCTGGTGGCCTGCCACGAGTGCGACACCCTGCACCGCCGGGTGCCGCTGCGGCGCCACGCGCTGGCCCGCTGCACGCGCTGCGGCGCGCTGCTCTACAGCCCGCCGCCGTTTTCCGCGCAGCAACTGTTCGCGCTGGTGCTGGGCAGCCTGCTGGTGTTCATGATCGCCATGGCCTTTCCCATCGTCGGCCTGGAGGTGCAGGGCACGCGGGTGTCCAGCACCCTGCCCGAGGCCATCTGGAGGCTGTGGGATCAGGAGCGCCCGGTGGTGGCGGTGCTGGTGTTCGCCACCACCGCGCTGTTTCCGCTGCTGGAACTCTCCGCGCTGCTTTACCTGCTGTGGCATCTGCTGCACGGGCGGTGCGCGCCGGGGTTTGCGCGGGTGGTGGGGGCGGTGCAGGCACTGCGCCCCTGGGGCATGATCGAGGTGTTCATGCTCGGCGTGCTGGTGGCGGTGGTGAAGCTCTCCCACATGGCCCACGTCATCCCCGGCGTGGCGCTGTGGGCCTTCGGCGCGCTGACCTTCCTGCTGGCGGCGGTGGTGTCCTTCGACCCGCGCCACCTGTGGGAACTGGCGGAGGATGCCCGGCCATGAACGCCGCCCCGGGTGCAGCCGGTGCCATGGGAACATCTGCCGCCGCCGGGCTACTGGCCTGCAGGGCCTGCGGCCAGTTGAGCCGCCGCCCCGCCGCCGACGCGCCCTGCCGCTGCCCGCGCTGCGGCGCCCGGCTGCGCACCCGCAAGCCCCAGAGCGTGGCGCGCACCTGGGCCTACCTGGTGGCGGCGGCCATCCTCTACGTGCCGGCCAACATTCTGCCGGTGATGGAAACCCGCTCCCTGTTCGGCACCCAGAAGGACACCATCCTCAGCGGCGTGGCCTACCTATGGACGTCCGGCTCCCCGGAGCTGGCGGTGGTGGTGTTCGTGGCGAGCATCGTCGTGCCGCTGCTGAAGATGGGCGCCCTGGGCTACCTGGCGTGGACGGTGCAGCGCGGCGCGGCGCGGCGCCGTCACGAGCGCAGCCGCCTCTTCCGCCTGGTGGAAGCGGTGGGCCACTGGTCCATGCTGGACATCTTCGTGGTGGCGCTGATGGCGGCGCTGGTGCGCCTGCGGGTGCTGGCCGAGATCGAGGCCGGACCCGGCGCCGCCGCCTTCGGCGCGGTGGTGGTGCTGACCATGCTGGCAGCCATGAGCTTCGATGCACGCCTGATCTGGGACCACGGACGACATCATGACTGACCAGCCTCCCCCGCCCCCGCGCCCCGCCCTGCCCGACGACATCCCCGAGCCGCTGCTGGAGAGCCGCCGCCCCTGGCTGCCGTCGCTGGTGTGGGCCATCCCCATCCTGGCGGCGCTGATCGGCATCTCGCTGGTGGTGCAGGTGCTGATGGCGCGCGGCCCCACCATCACCATCAGTTTCGCCAGCGCCGAGGGCATCGAACCCGGCAAGACCAAGGTGAAGTTTCGCGAGGTGGACATCGGCGAAGTGCGCACCGTGCGGCTCGCGCAAGACGGCGCCCGCATCGTGGCGACGGTGGAACTGACCAAGGAGGCGACGCGCTTCGCCGTCGATGACAGCCGCTTCTGGGTGGTGCGCCCGCGCCTGGCCGGCGGCGGCATCTCGGGGCTGGGCACGCTGGTGTCGGGCGCCTACATCGGCGTGGATGGCGGCAAGTCCGAAGAACGGCGGCGCGAATTTGCCGGCCTGGACGAGCCTCCGGTGGTGCCCGCCGACGTGCCCGGCCGCAGCTACGTGCTGCGGGCCGACGACCTCGGCTCCCTGGACATCGGCTCACCCATCTTCCACCGCCGCGTGCAGGTAGGCCAGGTTACCGGCTTCACCCTGGCGCCGGACGGCAGCGACGTCAGTCTGCGCATTTTCGTCAAGGCGCCCCACGACCGGCTGATCGGCCCCAACACCCGTTTCTGGCATGCCAGCGGCGTGGACCTGAGCCTGGATGCGGGGGGCGTCAAGGTCAACACCCAGTCCCTGGCGGCGGTGCTGCTGGGCGGCATCGCCTTCGCCAACCCGCCCGACGCCACCGTTGCCGAGCCAGCCCCCGCCGAGACCTCCTTCGCCCTGGCGCGCGACGAAACCCGGGCCATGAAGGCGCCCGATGGCGAGCCCGTGGTGGCGGTGTTGCGCTTCAACCAGTCGGTGCGCGGGCTGGTAGCCGGCGCGCCGGTGGATTTCCGCGGCGTGGTGCTGGGCTCGGTGCGCTCGGTAAACCTGGATTTCAACCGCCAGCGGCGCGAATTCGCCGCCACGGTGGTGGCCGAGCTGTTTCCCGCGCGGCTGGCGCGCGGTGCCGACAGCCCCATCACCGGGGGCGACCCGCGCCAGCGCGCCGAGCTGCTCTCGCACCTGATCCGCCGCGGCCTGCGGGCGCAACTGCGCACCGGCAACCTGCTCACCGGCCAGCTCTACGTGGCGCTGGATTTCTTTCCGCGGGCGGCGCCGGTCCAGGCGGACGTCACCGCCCGCCCGCTGGAACTGCCCACCGTCCCCGGCGACCTGGAGGAACTGCAGCAGCGCCTGGCCGACATCATCAACAAGCTGGACAAGGTGCCCTTCGATGCCATCGGCGCCGACCTGCGCCAGGTCCTCGCCTCCATGGATGCCACCCTGAAGCGTGCCGAAGCCCTGGCCGCCCGCCTGGACGCCGAGCTGATGCCGGAGGTGCGCAGTTCCCTGGCCGAACTGCGCCGCACCCTGGGCAGCGCCGGGTCGGTGCTGGCCGACGACGCCCCGCTGCAGCAGGAGGCCCGCGAGAGCCTGCGCGAACTCTCCGCCGCCGCGCGCGCGCTGCGCGCCCTCACCGACACCCTGGAGCACCAGCCCGAGTCCCTGCTGCGGGGCAAATCCGGAGATCCGAAGTGATGCGTCCGACCTACCCCGCGCCGCTGTCGCGGATCGCACCCCTGCTGCTGACGGCCCTGCTGGCGGCGGCCTGCGGAACCTCGCCGGCGGTGCGCTACCACACCCTGTCTTCCGGCGTCCAGGCGCAGCCCGCCGGCGCCCCTGCCATGCTGGTGGAGATTCTCCCGGTGCGCGTGCCCCCGGCGCTGGACCGGCCCCAGGTCGCCATGACCGGCGCCACGCCCGGTCGTCTGGACCTGCGCGAAACCGACCGCTGGGCCGCGCCCCTGTCGGAGGAAGTCCGCCACGCGCTCGCCAGCGCCCTGTGGCGGGAACGCCGCGCCGCCGACGTATCGCGGGTAGCCAGCGCTGGAGGATCGGTGCCGCGGCTACGCCTGTCGATGGCACTGGAGTCGTTCGACGCCGGCCCCGGCCCGCAGGCTACGCTGGCTGCCCTATGGAGTCTGCGCCGCCTGCCCGATGGCGCGCCGCTGACCTGTCGCAGCCTGGTGCGTGCCGACCTGGGCGGCGCCGGCGCAGACGCTGCCGTGGCGGCCCTGGCCCGGACGGTGGATCGGCTCGGGCAGGAAATCGCGGCCGCGCTGGGCGGCATGGACGGGGATCCTGCACGCTGCCCGGTCGACTGAACAGGATATCTCGCCCTTTCAATTGGGTCGCGCGACCCAACGACGAGTTGTTCGATCACCGCCCTGGCTTCGCGCCGTAACCCCCGCGCGAGCTGCCCGCATCCCGCGTTGGGGCACGGGCTGCCGCGCTCCTCCTCCCCTGCATGCGTCGAACCCGACACGGGCCGTTGACAATACTCTAACGTCCGTTAGACTGTCCGGCCATGAACCCGCGAAAAACCCGTGATCTCCTCTACGAGCAGGTAGCGCGCATCGGCCGGGCCGTGTCCAGCCCCAAGCGCCTCGAACTGCTGGATCTGCTCTCCCAGGGCGAGATGACCGTGGACATGCTCGCCGGCAAGGCGTGCATCGACACCAAGCTGGCCAGCGCCCACCTCAAGGTGCTGAAAGAGGCGCGGCTGGTGGAGTCGCGACGTGAGGGACGATTCATCGTCCATCGCCTCACCGGAGCCGACGTCAGCCATCTGTGGATGGGACTGCGGTCGGTGGCCGAGGAGCATCTGGTGGAGCTGCGCCTGGCCCTGGACCAGATCATTTCCGCCCCGGAGCGCCTCACCGGGGAAACCCGCCTCGGCCTGCTGGAGCGGGCGCGCGCCGGCGAGGTCATCGTCATCGATGTTCGCCCGGAGGAGGAATTCCGCGCCGGCCATCTGCCCTTCGCACGCTCCATGCCGCTCATGGAGATCGAGCGCCGGCTGGCCGAGTTGCCGGCCGACAAGGAAGTGGTGGCCTACTGCCGCGGCCCGTTCTGCCTGATGTCGGGCGAGGCGGTGCGGCGGCTGCGCAGCAAGGGCTTGAACGCCCGCAAGATCGCCGACGGCGTGGTCGAGTGGGCGGCGGGCGGCCTGCCGCTGGAAGCCACGCCGGAGGAATGAGTTCTGGTTCAACACACCCTGGGGAGATCACCATGCAGCGCTACCTGTTCATTCTCAACGACCCGCCGTACGGCACCGAGCGTAGCTACAACGCCCTGCGCCTGGCCCGATCCACGCTCAAGGGCGGGGAGGTCGAGGTCAAAGTCTTTCTCATCGGCGACGCGGCGGCCTGCGCCAAGAGCGGGCAGAAGGTTCCCCCGGGCTACTACAACATCGGCGACATGCTGGGCATGGTGCTGCGCGCCGGCGGCGAGGTCGGCGTCTGCGGCACCTGCATCGACGCCCGCGGCATCCCGGCCACCGAACTGGTGGACGGTGCCGTGCGGGGCACCATGGACATGCTGACCGAATGGACCCGCGCCGCCGACAAGATCCTCGTCTTCTGAATTCCTCCATTCGAGGGAGCACGCCATGAACAAGATCTCTCTGGTGGAATTCTCCATCCGCCGGCCGAAGCTGGTGCTGCTGGTGGCCGGACTGCTGACCCTGCTGTTCCTCACCCAGTTTCCGAAGATCCGCACCGACACCAATCCGAAGCACATGCTGCCGGAAACCTCCGACGTGCGGGTGTGGAACGATCAGGTGGACAAGACCTTCGCGCTCTACGAGGACACCATCGTCGTCGGCGTGGAGAACGACGCAGGCGTGCTGAACAAGGACACCCTCGGCCGCATCGCCCGCGTCACCGATGCGATTCTCGGCCTCGACGGTGTCGCCAGCCGCGATGTCAACGGCTTCACCACCATCACCAACGTCACTGCCGAAGAAGGCACCCTGAAGGTCGGCCCGCTGATGCCGGCCGCACCCAGGACGGACGCCGAGGTGGAAGACCTCAAGAAGGCGCTCTTCGGCAACCCGCTGTTCATCAACCGCATCATCTCGCAGGACGGCAAGACCACCGCCATCTACGTGCCCCTGGAGAAGGGCGCCAACGGCGCGGAGATCGCCGACAAGATGCGCGACATCGTGGCGAAGGAGAAGGGCTCCGAGCGCTACTACATCGCCGGCGACCCGGTGGCGCGCGACACCTTCGGCGCCGAGATGTTCAAGCTGATGGCGATCTTCTCGCCGATCGCCGGCATGATCATGTTCGCGGCCATCCAGTTCATGTTCCGCAACCTGGCGCTCTCCGCGGCCATGATGGGCGTGTCGATGGTGGCGATCATCTGGAGCATCGGCCTGCTGGTCGGCGTCGGCTTCCCGGTGCACATCATGAGTTCCATGGCGCCGGTGTTCCTGATGGCCATCGCCACCGACAGCATCCACATCTTCAACGAGTTCTATTTCCGCTACCGGGAGCGCGGCGACAAGCTGACGGCGATCCGCGAGACCATGGCCGCCGTCAGCCGGCCGGTGCGCTTCACGGCGCTGGCCACGGCCGCCGGCTTCGCGGTGATGCTGTTCATGAACATCATTCCCGTGCAGGTATTCGGCGGCCTGATCGCCTTCGGCACAGTGGTGCTGCGCCTGCTCTCCTTCAGCTTCATCCCGGCGGTGCTCACCTTCCTGCGCGAAGACAAGCTCGCGGGCAAGGCCGAGGATGCGACCGAGGACCGCACGGCGCGTGTCCTCGGGCGCCTGGGCAGCTTCGGTGCCACCCGGCCGGGGCTGACGGTGGCGGTTACGGCCGCGCTGCTGGCCGTCTCCGTCTGGGGTGTCACCAAGATCCACGTCAACAACAACCTGGTGGCCTGGTTCAAGGCGGACAGCGAAATCCG
Source organism: Betaproteobacteria bacterium (assembly GCA_016208415.1). Classification (GTDB taxonomy): domain Bacteria; phylum Pseudomonadota; class Gammaproteobacteria; order Burkholderiales; family Rhodocyclaceae; genus JACQYB01. The sequence continues at coordinate 13,730 of JACQYB010000005.1, forward strand.
CGTCGCCGACACGGCCATGAACCGCGCGCTCGGGGGCACCTCGCTCGGCTACGTGGTGGTCGAGTCGAAGGAGGCCGACTTCATGAAGCGCCCCGAGGCCATGCGCTGGATCGAAGGCCTGCAGCGCCACCTGGAAACCCTGCCGGTGGTGGGCAAGACCTTCTCCGTGGCCGACTACGTGAAGCGCATCAACCGCGTGCTGCACGACGACGACGCCAGGTTCGACACCGTGCCGGACACGCAAGAGGGCGTCGGCCAGTACCTGTTCCTGTTCAGCATGTCGGCCAAGCCCTCGGACCTGGACAACGTGATCGATCCGGCCTCGACCAAGGCCAACCTGTGGGTGCAGATGAAGACCTGGGACGCCGACGCGATGCGCACCGTGATCGCCGCCACGCAGGACTACCACAAGTCCCATCCCCTGGCAGCGACTGTGAAGCCGGCGGGCATCGGCTACTTCAACCTGGTGTGGAACGAGGAGGTGCTGGGCGATCTGGTGCTGGGCTTCAGCCTGGCCCTGGCGGTGGTGTTCGTCATCCTGGCGCTGGATTTCCGCTCCTTCAAATGGGCGCTGGTCGCCTATGTGCCGCTGCTGTTCACCATCCTGCTCATCTACGGCGTCGTCGGTTTCGTCGGCAAGGACTTCGACATGCCCCTGTCGGTGATGAGCACCCTGTCGCTGGGCATGGCGGTGGACTTCGCCATCCACTTCGTCAGCCGCTTCCGCCAGCGGCGCGAGGAAGCCGGCACCGACGAGACGGTGGAGCAAAGCCTCGCCTGGACGGCGGCGCGGCCGGGCAAGGGCATCATGCGCAACGCGCTGCTGTTCGCCGCCGCCTTTTCCGTGATGATGGCCGCGCCGCTCACGCCCTACGTGGCGGTGGGCGCCTTCATCGTTTCCATGATGCTGCTCTCGGCCCTGCTCACCCTGCTGCTGCTGCCGGCGCTGGTGATGCTGGCGCGGCGCTGGCTGGTGCCTGAGCAGGCCGCACCCGCGGCGCAATTGGCCGCGGCCCAGTCCTGAAGGAGAAATCAGATGAAACGCATTTTGATCGCCGCATTCGCCGCCCTTATTCCCCTGCTGGCCTGGGCCCAGTCGGGCGAAGAGGTCATGAAGAAATCCCAGGCCGCCTTCCTCTACCCGGGCAAGGATTTCAAGGCCCGCGTGCTCATGAAGCTCATCAACAAGGACGGCCAGGAGCGCGTGCGCGAGCTGACCATGCTGCGCAAGAACGGCGGCGAGCCTGGCGGCGAACAGAAGTACTTCATGTACTTCTTCCAGCCGGCGGACGTGAAGGACATGAGCTTCATGACCTACAAGTACCCGGCGAAGGACGACGACCGCTGGATGTTCATCCCGGCGGTGAACATGGTCAAACGCATCGCCGCCCAGGACAAGCGCTCCAGCTTCGTCGGCTCGGACTTCACCTACGAGGACGTGTCGGGTCGCGATATCGAGGACGACAACCACGCCATCGAACGCGAGGAGAAGGTGGGCAGTCGCGATTGCTACGTGGTCAAGAGCACGCCCAAGGCGGGCGACGCCGACTTCGGCCACAAGCTCACCTGGGTGGACAAGGCGAACTTCCTGCCGCTGAAGGAGGAGCAGTACGACCGCAAGGGCGCCCGCTACAAGGAATTCACCGCCAACGAGGTGGCCGACGTCAAGGGCTTCCCGACGGTGGTCAGGCGCACCATGAAGAACCTGCAGACCGGGCACCGGACCGAGGTGGCGTACTCCAGGACCGAATACGACCTGGGCCTGGACGACGGCCTGTTCTCCGAGCGCTACCTGCGCCAGCCGCCGCGCAAGTGGGTGGATTGAGGTGAACCGCCCCCACGCTCGCTTCGTTCGCTGCCCCCCGAGGGGGCGCAGTCCCCTTGTGGCGGCCCGGCGGGTACCGATGCGTCCCAGCCTTGTCGTCCTGACCGGAACGCTGCTCGCCTCCGCCCCGGCGATGGCAGACGTGAGCTTCTCCGGCTTCCTGCAGCAGAACACCGCCTTCAACACCGTCACCGCCAATCCCGACGGACGCCACCAGAAGTGGCTGGAAGAGCGGGCGCAACTGAAGCTGGATGCCAGCCAGGGCCCCTGGCGGCTGCTGCTCAAGGGCGATGCGGCCTGGGACCACCTCGGCCGCCGGGACGAATCCGAGCTGCGCGAAGGCTACGTGGATTACGCCACGGACAACTGGGACGTGCGCCTCGGCCGCCAGGTCATCACCTGGGGCCTGGGCGACCTGGTGTTCGTCAACGACGTCTTCCCCAAGGACCACGAGGCGCTGTTCTCCGGCCGGCCGCTGGAATACCTGAAGCGCGGCGTGGATGCAGTGAAGCTGGGCGCCTATCCCGGCTTCGCCTCCTTCGAGCTGGTGCTGTCCCCCGAATTCCGCGCCAGCCGCATCCCCGACGCCCACCGCTTCCATCTCTACGATCCGATGCCGGCGGTCACCCACCGGGTCACCGAAAAGCCGGACCAGGGCGAAGCCGCCCTGCGCGTCTATCGTGACGTGGCGGGCTGGGACGCGGCACTCTACCTCTACCGCGGCTTTCACCGCACGCCGTCGATGCGCTCGGACAGCCCGACGGCGCCGACAACCGTCACCTTCTTCCACCCGAAGCTGAATGTGCTTGGCGCCAGCGCCTCGGGGCGCGTCGGCGAGGGGGTGCTGAGCCTGGAAGCGGCCCGCTACGACTCCCGCCAGGATCGCTCGGGCACGGACTTCTCCGTGCCCAACTCGCAAACCCGGCTCCTGGCCGGCTACCAGATCCAGCCCTGGGAGGATTTCACCCTGGGGCTGCAATACTACGCGGAAGTCATGCACGACTACGGCGCCTACCGCGACGCCCTGCCGGCGGGTTTCCCAGAGGAGAAGCGCCGGACCCACACCGTGACGGCGCGGCTCACCCAGTTCTTCCTGCACCAGACCCTGCGGTTGTCCCTGTTCGCCCTGCGCAACGCCAGCAACGGCGATTACTTCGTCAATCCCGAGCTGCGCTACAGCTTCACCGACCGCCTGTGGGGCGCGGTGGGCGCCAACCTCTTCGGCGGCAAGCCGTGGGGGCAGTTCGGCCAGCTTGCGCGCGATGACAACGTCTATCTTCAGATGCGTTACGAGTTCTAGGGTGCGGCGGCGGGTCGTGGCAGCCTGAAATTCCCCGCGCCGACCCTGGAGGGTTACCACGAATCGCAACGCGCAGCGGCCAACACTGGCGCGTTGTTGCCGCCTGGCTGGGAGCAAGCGACGCTGATTGCCCCGAGTCACTTGATAGCGAAGTTCCCGGGCAAAATCGCCCAGGCATCATCCCAGGCCGAGAAGTCCAGGAGCGCGAAGAAGCCGAAATCGCTGGCTGGTATCCACTGGATACCGATTGTGTATTTATTGGATACCTCGTAAAATTTGGCATTCAATGACTACCCGAGTGAGGCCCGCATGACCAAAGAAGTGCAAATGTCGATCAAGATGGAGGCGGAGCTACGCGACCAGTTCATGGCCGTGGCCGCCAACCGCCATCGTCCCGCCGCTCAGATCATCCGGGATCTGATGCGCCTTTACATCGCAGACAGCGAGACGCCCAACGCACTGACCGCCGAGACCATCCGCAAGGGCCGTCAAGGTGAAGACGTGTTCCACGCTTCCAGCCCGTCCGACCTGTTCAAGCAGTTGGGCATCTAAGGGGGCATCGGCAACCACCTGCCGACGCACACCGCCGCGGGCACTCAGGACTGCGCCCGTTTGGCCGGCTCGGCGATGTCGTGCTTGCGCAACTTCTCCCACAGGTTCTTGCGGCTGATGCCCAGCGCGTCGGCGGTTTCGCCCATGCGCCAGGCGTGGGTCGCCAGCACCTGTTCGATATAGCGCTTCTCGCAGGCATCGAGGTAGGCGATCAGCGTGTCGCCGGCGTCCCCAGGGCCAGGGACGGGCGCGGACGAGTCACCCAGCAGTGCTTCGGGGCCCAGTTGCGGACGCTCCGCCAGGATGCAGGCACGCTCGACGCAGTGCTTCAGTTCGCGGACGTTGCCCGGCCAGGGATGGGAGAGCAGGGTACGTTCCGCGGCGGCGGTGAAGGAAAACGGGGCGCCGCCCTTCTTTGCCGACTGCTCGGCGGCGAAACGCCGCGCCAGCCAGAGGATGTCCTCGCGCCGCTCGCGCAGGGGCGGAATGCGCAGGTGGATGACGTTGACGCGGTAGTAGAGGTCTTCGCGGAAACGGCCCGCCTCCACCAACTGGCGCAGGTCCTGATGGGTGGCGCACACGAGCCGCACTTCGATGCGCACCGGCGCCTCACCGCCCACGCGCGTGATGGTGCGTTCCTGGATCGCGCGCAGCAGCTTCACCTGCATGGCGAGCGGCATGTCGCCCACTTCGTCCAGGAACAGGGTGCCGCCGTTGGCCTGCTCGAAGACCCCGCGGCGCTCCTTCGCCGCACCGGTGAAGGCCCCTTTTTCGAAACCGAACAGCTCTGACTCCAGCAGGGTTTCCGGAATCGCTCCGCAATTGACCGCCACGAATGGCCGGCGCGCGCCGCCCTCGTCGAGCTCGTGCAGGCGCCGCGCCACCTGCTCCTTGCCGACGCCGGATTCGCCGGTGATGAGCACGGTGCCGTCGGACGCCGCCAGCCGCCCCAGCATGCCCTCGACACGCCGTATCCCGGCGGACACGCCCAGTACGAAGCCGCCGGGAAGCGCCGGTTCGAGAGGGGCGGCCAGTTCGCGGATGCGCTGCACCAGCGCATCCACGTCCAGCGGCTTGGCCAGATAGTCGGCCGCGCCCAGCTTGAGCAGGCGCACCGCCTGATCGAGGGCACCGTAACCGGTCATGAACAGAAAGGGCGGAGCCTTGGCCTGGGTGCGGCGCACCTGTACGAACACGTCTTCGCCGCTCATGTCCGGCAGGCGGATGTCGCTCACCACCACCGCGTAGCGGCGGCGATGCAGCGCAGTCAGGGCGTCCTTGCCACGCTTGTGCCAATCGTGGTCGAAGCCCTCCATGTCGAAGCGCTCGCCCAGGGCCTCGCCCATCAGTTCGTCGTCCTCGATCAGGCAGATGCGCAGGGAGTCGGTGCCCATGAGGCCTCTCCGGTGGGAAGTGAAACCGAAAAACGGGTGAGTCCGTCCCGGCTCTCGACGGTGATCTGGCCGCGCAGTTGCGACACGATCTGGTAGGTGACCCACAGCCCCAGGCCGTGTCCCGCCTCGTTGCCGCTGACGAAGGGTTCGAACAGATGCGTCATCATCTCCGGCGGGATGGGACGGCCGCCGTTCTCCGTTTCGATCGCCAGGCGGTGGTCTGCATGGCGCACGGCACAGCGCACCGTGCCCGAGTCCTCGCAGGCCTGCACCGCGTTGAGGAGCAGATTCATCACGACCTGGCGCACCAGGGTCGCCGGCAACGCCACCGGGGCCTCGATGTCGCTCTCCACCTCGATGGCCACCGAGCGCTTGTGCGCCTCCCCTGACAGGAGCATCTGCACGTCCTTCAGGTCCTGGGGCGCGAGGTCGCGGCTCTTCACCCCGGCCTCCACCAGCATGGCGCTCACCGTATCCCGGATCTGCGACAGGCCGCGCTCGATCATCGCCACGGTCTTCAGGGCACGCTCGTCGTGTCCGCCTCGGCGCTTGAAGTTGTCCAGCGCGACCAGCATGCCGCCGAGCGGGTTGTTGATCTCGTGGGCAAGGCCCGCCGAGAGCCGGCCGATGGCGGCCAGCCGCTCGGAGCGGATCACCTCCTGCTCCAGGAGCTGCTTTTCCTGCAGGGCCTTCACCATCACGCCGAAGGCCTCGAACAGCTCTCCCAACTCGTCCTTGAAGGCATAGGTGCCGGGGGGTGGCTCGCGCAGCGCTCCACGGGCCACGTCGCCCGTGCTGCGGGCCAGCTTGGCCAGCGGCACCGCCGTGCGCTGCCCCCAGTACCAGTTGATGGGCAGCAGCACCGCGAGCACCACCAGGCCAATCTGCGCGCTGCGCCAGGCCACGCTGCGAAAGCGCGGCAGAAAGACATCCTTGGAATGGACGATGACCAGGGTACCCAGACGCGCGCCCTCCTCCGCGATCGGCACTGCGACGTAGATGCGCTGCGGCCCGGAGAAATCGAGAATGGGCGCATCCACTTCCGGCCGCGCCCGGATCAGTTCCGCAAGACGGTCGTAATCGTCTCCCAGCCGGTGCAGTTCGGCCAGCATGGGCGCGGCCTTCGGGTGGCTGGACACGAATACCTGCTGGTTGCGGTCCAGGGCCAGGATCATTTCGGGCTGGATCAGCTTGCTGCCGGATTCCTCATGCAGCGGCGCCTTGACGATGGCAAAGGCCTGCCACACCTCCTCCTGCAGCATGGCCGGGAAGAGGGTCTTGACCAGGGTGCGGCCGAGACTGGCCGAACTGCTCACCACATCGCTCTGAAGATCCTCGTAGGACTGAACGATCAAGGTGCTGGAAACGGCCAGGGTCGCGGTAATGATGAGCAGGCTGCCCCACAGGGGGATCTTGTAGCGGAAGCTGAGGTTGAACAGCGCGTTCATACCGCCGCCGGGCCGTCCCAAGTCGGTATGCGCCCCCCTTGGGGGGGCAGCGAACGAATGTGAGCGTGGGGGGCTCTCATTTCTCGCCGACAGCCCGCATGACGCGCTCCACGCGCTCGAAAAGCTGCGTATTGCCGATCATGAAACCGTCCAGGTTCAGATCCTTGAGCAGTGCCCGGCCGTCGGCGTCCGTCGTCATGTCCAGCAGCAGCCTCTGCATGGCGTGGAAGTCCTCGTCGCTGACCGACATCTGCGCCACGAAGGGCGCGAAGCCGTATTCCTGGGACTTCGCCACGACGCGCGTGGCAGCGATCAGCTCGGGCTTGCCGATGGACAGGGTGTCCCAGACATGGCTGCTGACCGCGCCGCCATCGGCCAGGCCATTCGCCACGGCCTCCAGCACCCGCCGGTGGGACCAGGCGAAAAAGCTCTTGCGAAAAAAGTACGCCGGGTTTTCCCCCATCTGCTGCAACTCGTAGCGGGGCGTGAGATAGCCGGTGTTGGAATAGGGATCGGTGTAGGCGAACACCTTGCCCTTCAGTTGCGCCAGCGAAGTGGTGGTGGTGTCGGTGGCCGGCACGATGAGGTACGAGCGGTAATAGGGACGACCCTTGTGGATCGGCACCGCCACCAGCTTCACCTGCTTCTTGAAATAGACGTAGGGGTAGTCACAGACCCAGGCGAAGTCCAGCTTCTTCAGGCGCAGCAGGTCCATGGTCTCGATGTAGCGGTCGCGCCGCACGAACTCCACGCGCCGCCCCAGCTTGCGTTCCATGTACAGGCGCCATTGCTCCAGCGGCTGATACTGGTCATGCGGGAAAGTGGGCGTGAGGCCGACGCGCAGCGGCCCGTTGGCGGTTTCCGCGCCGAGGCTGGTGCCGGAAACCAGGGCCAGCAGCGCCAGCAGAAGTAGTGCTCGTATCAACTCTTTCACGGGGCCACCCTGTTACGGAACGGTGACGCGATCGACGCGTTGTCGCTGGATTCGATTACCGAACGGTAACCTCCAGAGGAGTTTCCATCAACCGGCTGCCCATCGCGTGCTGCCGAGGCCGATGGCTGCGCTTGCCGATCAAGACAATTCAATTTGATATTCAAGATGTTGCACTCCTGACCGGCTTGCTGGCCCGAACTATGCAGGGGATCGGGGGAAGTTACGAAACATCGCGCCGTGACCATCTATCGACTCTGGATGCAAACAACGTGCCCGTTCCTGAAGGTATTTGCAAGAAAGCGTTGCCGGGCCTCGGCCGGCGGGCATCCATGGGGCAGGACCCGATGCGGGTCCAGCGTCCGGCACGGCCAGGGGCCCGCGGTGCGCGGGTCGATGGCGGGTCCGCCGCAACGCCGGGCCATCGTGGGCAACATTACCTGGCGGTAACACGATCCGAACCGTCTCGCCCTGGCCAAGGACGGGACAGTGGGGCGGTACAACTTCTCGGGAGGACCATCGTATGAATCTGCTGGAAAACCACCTCACCCGGCGCGACTTCCTCAAAGTCTCCGGGAGCGTCGCGGTGATGACGCAAATCCAGCCGGCGAGCGCCCAGGAATGGCTGGCGCAGGTCGGCAAGAGCGGGTCGAAGCCCGACATGGTCGGAGCCGACGCCAAGCTCGTGCGCAGCGTCTGCCTGATGTGCCATAGCGGCTGCGGCATCCAGGGCACCATCGTGAATGGCGAGCTGGTCAAGATCGACGGCAATCCCTATCACCCGAACACCTACGACTATGTGGCCAAGGGCGACATCGTCGAGGAGAGCGATCTCGACGGCGGACTCGGCGGCAAGGACGTGGGCACGCTCTGCGCCAAGGGGCAGGCGGGCATCTACGCCCTCTACAGCCCGGCGCGCCTCAAGCATCCGCTCAAGCGCGTCGGGCCGCGCGGCTCGGGCAAGTGGAAGACCATCACCTGGGACCAGGCCTTCGCCGAAATCTGCGATGGCGGCATGCTCTTCAAGGACGTGCCCGGCGAGGAGGCCCGCATGGTCGAGGGTCTCAAGTCCATTCTCAACAACGAAAAGCCCATCGGTCCGGAGGATTCGGACTTCATGGACGAGGCGCCGCCGGAAGGCTGGGGGCCGAAGCTGAATCAGTTCGTCTGGGCGCACGGGCGCAACGAGCAATCGCCGCTGACCCCGCGCTTCGTCAAGGAGGCGTGCGGTTCGCAAAACATGCTCAACCATTGCGACCGCTGCGCCGGCACCTTCTACAACGTGGTCGAGCACGTGATGAACGTGCCGCCCTACGAGATCGGCGCCTACGCCGATTACGAGTACTGCACGCTGCTCATCAGCGTCGGCTCCAACATCACCCACGCCGATTATCCCGGCCAGACCCGTGCGCGCTACCTGCAGAAGCTCGCCAAGCGCACCGGCCCCGACGCCAAGGAATTCAGGCACATCATCGTCGATCCCTGGCTCTCCCCCGCCGCAGCGAAGGCGCTGCAATCCGGCAAGGGCGAGTGGGTTCCGCTCAAGCCGTCCACCGACGCGTTCTTCCTGCTCGGCATGCTGCGCTGGATGATCGACAACAAGGCCTACAAGGCCGACTACCTCGCGCTGCCCAACGAACAGGCGGCGAAAAAGACCGGGCGGCGCAACTGGACCGACATGACCTACCTCGTCAGGACCCAGGAGCCAAAGCTCTATCTCTCCGGCAAGGACGCCGGGCTGGGCCAGTCGGATTACGTCGTGCTGGTGGGCGGCAAGCCGACCCTGTTCCACGAAGTCGATGGGCCGGCGGAACTGGATGCCGAGGTCGAAATCAAGGGCGCGAAGTACAAGACGGTGTTCCGCATGCTGCGCGAGCGCGCCCAGGAGAAGAGCATCGAGGAATGCGAGAAGGAATGCGACATCCCGCCGGGGACTATCGCGCAACTGGCGAAGGCGTTCTCCGCTGCCCGGCGCCCGGTCATCGAGATGTTCCGCGGCCCGATCCAGCAGTCCAACGGCTGGTGGAACGGCCAGGCGCTCATCACGCTGAACATGATGGTCGACAACATCGACCGCAAGGGCGGCTACATCCCCGGCCACAAGGCCTACGGCGGTTCCGTCGGCGGAGCCAAGCGCACGGCGAAGGGTGTCGCCATTGATCGCCACAAGGCCAAGTACCAGGGCAAGAAGGCGACCTCAAGCCGTCCCTTCTATCCCCTGGCCATCCGCACGGTGACCAGCGAGTTCTTTTCGTCGGTGCGCAAAGGCTATCCGTATCGCATCAAGGCCTACCTCAACTACTACAACGATCCGGCCTATACGCAGCCGCTCAACTGGCCGGTGGTCGAGGCGCTGCTCGACACCAAGGCCATGCCGCTCACCTTCAGCATCGACGCCTACATGGGCGAGACCAGCCTGCTGTGCGACTACGTGCTGCCGGACACCGAGTATCTGGAGCGCTTCGGCGGTTTCAAGACCTATCCGCCAGTCAAGACGCAGGTGCAGGCGCTGCGCCAGCCGATGGTGGGCACGATCGATCCGAAGACGAAGGCCTACCGCGGCATCCATCCGGACGTGCAGACGGCCGACGACACCCTGATCCAGATCGCCATGCGCTGCGGCCTGCCCGGCTTCGGCAAGGATGGCGGCGGGCCGGGCAAGGATCTCTTCAACTCCTGGCAGTTCTGGAACGAGTTCTACAAGAACGGCGACTTCAAGGGCGAGCCGGGGCTGGATCCGGACAGCCGCCTGGTCAAGCTCGGCGGCAAGTTCGAGAACCCGGGCAAGCAGTATGACGGCGACTACACGCGCTTCCCTGGCGGGCGACAGGTACGCGGGCTGATGGCCTACGCCGCGAACGTGGCGGCCAACAAGAACAGCATGACCGGCAAGTACTTCGACGGCCTGCCGCAGTACCGCTTCATCATCGACTGCACGGAAAAGGAGATCGATCCGGCAGTGTGGAAGGAGTATCCGTTCCAGCTCCACACCCACAAGGACGCCTGGCACACCCAGACGCGCACCATGAACAACATGTGGCTGGCGTCGATCAAGCCGCAGAACTTCGCCGAGGTCAATCCGGCGGACGCGCAAAAACTGGGCGTGATCTCCGGCGACTGGGTGAAGGTCAAGTCGCCCTCCAGCAAGCACATCCCCTTCGTCGAGGTCTCCATCGGCGACGGCTGGTACAAGATGCAGGTGCGCGTCACCAGCCGCATCCGCCCGGGGGTGTTCTCGGTGAGCAATTCCTACGGGCGCTGGGGGGCCGGTGGCAAGGCCTGGGCGGCGGACGGCAAGCCCCAGTTCTACGACAAGCGCATCGGCGCGGGCTTCAGCGTCAATCCGCTCTACATGGCCGACCCGGTTCTGGGCGACCGCATCCTGATCGATCCGGTGGCGGGCGGCACCCAGAGCTACGGGACACCGCTGCGCGTGGAAAAACTCTGAGGAGACCGCCATGGCCGAATACAACCCCGTACTCCCCCGCGAAGCCGTCGATCGCTCCTTCGCCAAGCAGGGCCCGAAGCAATACACGCTCTGGGTCGACCTCGAGCACTGCATCGGCTGCAACGCCTGCACCATCGCCTGCAAGGCCGAGAACAACACGCCGGTCGGCGTGGACTACAACCGCGTCATCGAGATCGAGGAAGGCGATTTCCGCGACGCACGGAAGAAGCCGGAGGTGAGCGTGACCTTCGTGCCCATGCCCTGCATGCACTGCGGCCGGCCGGCCTGCCAGGCGGCCTGTCCGGTGGGGGCCATCACCAAGCGCAAGGAAGACGGCATCGTCCTCATCAACAAGGACAAGTGCATCGGCTGTCGCTACTGCGCCTGGGCCTGCCCCTACGGCGCGCCCCAGTTCAACGCCGAGGCGAAGGTGATGGAGAAATGCACGCTCTGCGTCCATCGCGTCGAGAAGGGGCAGCAGCCGGCGTGCGTCACCACCTGCCCGGCCAAGGTGAGGTTCTTCGGCGAGCTGAACGAGCTGACCCCGCTCATCCGGGAGAAGCGCGCCCGCAGCGTGAACATCGCCGTGATCGGGGCCGACACCAAGCCCAGCGTGCAGTACACCAAGTAGCGGAGCGGGAGCATGGACAAGCGCGTCGAAGCGAGCCCCCCCCGAAGACGCGGCGATGCCGCGTCCTCCCCCCACGGGGCAAAGAAGCACCTGGGGCGGCCCGGCGCGTTTCTCCAGCCGGAGGCACCGGTCCGGGTGGACAGCACCCTGTGCTCCCGCTACCGCTGCAGCAAGTCCGAGTGTGCGGCGTGCGCGGTGGTGTGTCCCGTTCCCGGTGCCGTTCGCCTGGCCGGGGAAGGCGCCGAGATCACCGCCGCTTGCGTGGGCTGCGGCGCCTGCGCCTCAGCCTGCCCGAACGGCGCCATCCGCCCGCTGGAAGACGACGGGCGGATGGCGCAGCGCATCCGCGAGCGGGTGCGTCCGGGGGCGGTGTTCCGCGTTGCCTGCACCCGGGCCGAGGGCAAGGCGGACCTCGTCCTGCCCTGCCTCTCGCGGCTCACCGAGGCCCTCGTCCTGGAGCCGATCCGGGGCGGGGCAACCCAGGTCGAGTTGCTCGATCCGGACTGCACCGCCTGCGGACTCAGGAAGGCCGCGCCCCAATGGAACAGGGTGGCGAATTTCGCCGGGGCGCTGTGCGAGGCGGCGGGTCTGGGAGCAGACCGGGTGGCGTGGCTGCCGGTGCCTGAAGGGAAGGCCGAGGAAGTGCGCCCCGTCGCCAAGGCCCCCAACTCGCGCCGGGCGATGTTCCAGGCCATGGCCGAGCGCTGGAAGGCGAGCGGCGAAGCCGCGGCGACGCAGGAGGTGGAAGCCGAGCCCGCCAAGGCTGCGCCCTTCCGCGAAATCGTCCAACGGCATTCGGCCAACCCCAAGCGAACGGACTTGCTGCAGGTACTGGAGGCCCTGCCCGGTATACAGCCGGCGTCGAAGGTGGTTCTCGCGGCCGGCGTGCCGCTGGCCCAATTGGAGGTGGACCGCCGCTGCGTGGGCTGCAACGTGTGCGAAACCCTGTGCCCGGTGGACGCGCTGCGACATCGGGACAAGAACGGGACGTACGCGCTCGAACTGGACGCCGCGCGCTGCACCGGCTGCCGGGTGTGCGCGGCGGCCTGCTACCACCAGGCCATCCACGTGCGCGAGACCGTCGATCTTGCGGTGCTGTTCGAGCGTCCCCGCGTCACCCTCTTCTCCGCCACCCGGCGCACCTGCCGCGCCTGCGGGGAGAGCTTCCTGGACGATGCGTCCGAGTTCTGCCCCGCCTGTCGGCTCTCCGGCGACCGCCGCGACGCCATTGCGCGGCGCTTCTTCATGGGAGGACACCAGCGTGATCAATTCTGAGGATCTGCGAGACATTGCCGCCGGACGGGCGAAGACCTACGCCGTCCTGGCCGCCCTCTACGCCGCACCGCCCGCGCCCGAACTGGCGGCAACGATCCGCGCCGGGGGGCTGGCGCAGGAGCCGGGCAGCACCCTGGCCGATGCCGCCGACGAACTGACGGAGTGCTTCCGGCGGGCAGCCAGGGACGAGACCGGGAACGAGGTCGTCGCCGAGCACACCCGGCTGTTCGTGCTGCCCTCCGGCGTGGTGCCCCACGAGTCCTACTACCTGGACGAGAACCGCCGCGTGGGCGGCCACGTCACCGTCGCCGTGGAACGCTATTACAAGGCGGCGGCGGCGCAGCCGACCCGTGCCCGCCTGGAGCTACCCGACCACATGGGCGTGGAACTGGAGTTCATGGGCTTCCTCTGCGACATCGAGGCCCAGTTGTGGCAGGCGGCCAACCGGGAGGGGCTGGAGCAATGCATCGCCTTCCAGCGCGGCTTTCTCGACACCCACCTGCTGCGCTGGCATCAGGCCCTGTGCCAGAGGATCGTCGACGAATCCCCGCTGGATCTGTATCGGGCCCTGGCCCGGCTCACCGTCGATTTCCTGGAAGCGGAGCGGACCTATGTGCCGCCCCTGGACGAGGAGACCTGCTCCAAAGGGAGGAAAGCATGCGTATGCGAATCTTGACGGCTGCGTGTTTGGGACTGGCCTCGACCGTTGCACTGGCCGCTGGGCTGGAGGCGCAAACGCCCATCGACTGGCCGCCCAAGGCGGTGCCCAAGCAGCCCACGGGCAAGGTGCCGGACCTCAAGGCCAAGAACGAGGTCTGCATGGACTGCCACGCGGAGATCCTGGATGTGAAGGCGGCGCGCAAGGCGGCCGGCAAGGACATCCCCAACCTGCATCGCCTCCATCTGGACTCGAAGAAGGTGGCCTACGAGGGCAAGAACCGCGACTGCCTCACCTGCCACGAGATGATCGTCCCGGTGGAGGGCAAGGCGCCCAGGAAGGAAGGCTGGTTCGCCAAGGGCGACGTCTATCACCCCAACTGGCTGCAGGAACCCAAGGGGGTGTGGAAGAAGCTGATCGTGCGTGCCGGCGAGGGTGGCGATTTCGTCCGGGTGGACGCGGTGCGGCCCATGGAACCGCACCTCTACAAGCCCAGCCTCAAGCGGCTGGTGTGCGCGGAATGCCATGGTTCCGACAGCAAGATCAAGACCTTCTACGGCGTACCGGAGGCGGGCAAATAGTCTGGCCGGGTCGCTGCCGGCGCATGTCGGCAACGACCGCCGGAGCAACGGAAACGGGATCGTGGCCAACGGCATCATCATGCGTCGCTGGGTACCCGGCCTGATCGCGGGCAGCCTGGTCATGGGCGGCGTCTGGGCTGCGCCGCCGGCCGGCAAGCCGGCGAAGAAGCTCGACGCCCAGGCGGAGATCCTGCGCCGCCTGCAGGAGCTGGAAGTCCAGGTCGCCCAGTTCAGGGCGGAAACCGCCCGCTTGCAGGCGGAACTGGCCCGGCGTGACCAGGCGGGCAAGCCGCCGCCGGCAAGCGCCGGCCCGGTCGCCGCCGCAGGGACCAAGCCTGCGGCTTCGGGCGACTGGGACGAACCCGAGGTCGAGAAGACGGCGCAAGGGCGCGACGAGGAGGCCCGCCGCCGCGTCATGGCCCTGGAAACCCAGGTGCGCAAGTTCGGCGCCGAGACGGCCAAACAGGCCGAGGAGACCAAGGGCAAACCCCACTGGGAGTTCTCCGGCAAGCTCAAGGCGCGGGTGAACAGCCGCCACAATTTCAACCTGGGCAACCCGTTGCAGGAGTGGCGCTTCGACAACGCCACCTTCGTCGACCACCGCTTCCAGCTCGGCATCGAGGCTTCGCACGAGACGCTGTCGGCCAAGCTGGTGCTGGACAAGGGCAACTTCGTCTTCGACTGGAAGGAGGACAGCGAAGGCACCCTGGAGCGCTGGGGCGAGTTCCAGACGGTGAACTCGGCCCTGATCCGCGAGATGTACGCTCAATACACGGGGCCGTTCATGGTGCGAATGGGGCGCCAGAGCTGGGATGTGGCCGGCATCGTGCTGGAGGGGCCGATGGACTCGGTCCGTGCCCAGGTACCCCTGGGCAAGCTGCCCTGGGGCCAGACCACGCTGGGCGCCGGCTACATGTCCGTCGCCGGCGGCTGGCGCAGCTACAACAACTTCGGCGCCGGTCCGGCCGGTGATCGCAGTGAGCTGCTTTATGCCTCGAACAAGCTGGACGCCTACTACCTCGATCTCGAGATCCGTCCGGCCAAGGGGCTGCAACTCAAGCCCTACCTGCTGAAGGTGCGCGACCGCGGCGGTGCCGGCGATGCCGACCTCAATCTGGACAAGGATTTCAACGCCGCCACCACGCCGCGGGACGGCCGCTTCGAGCCCCTGTGGGCCGGCCTTTCGGCGGCAGCCGAAATCGGGAAATTGAAGCTCGATGCGCAGGCCGTATGGCTTTCCGGCGACATCACCGCCGGCCGGAAGGTCAGCGCCAATGCCCTGGTGCTCCACGTAGCGCAAGATTTCGGCCGGGTCGGATCGCTGCACAATCTCTCCGCGGGCGTGCAGTTCGGCCGCGGTTCCGGCAACGGCACGGACGACCCCGCCAGCGGCACGCTGCGCAACTTCAACGCCCTGTTCCTGTGCCGCGACCGGCACAAGTTCGGCAAGATATTCAGCGAGGACATCCGCGCCGGCTACTTCATGTGGGACAGCAACCTGTCCAACATCACCTACCTGCGCCTCGACGCGACGCTGGAGCCGGTGAAGGGCCTGCGCGTAACGCCGTCGGTGACGCGGGTGTGGACCACCCGATCCGTGTTCGAGGGCCGCGGGCCGGTGTTCGACTGGAGCAAGGGCAGCGCCACTTCGACCAACCTGACCCGGGACGTGGGCTGGGAGGCCGACCTGGACGTGAGCTATCCGCTGACGAAGAACCTGGACGGCTTCTTCTCCCTGGGCTACTTCAAGCCCGGCGCCGTCTATGCCCGTCCCGACGGCAGCCGGCCCAGGGCGGCTTTCGAGCTGATCTTCGGCGGCGAGTTCAAGTTCTGACCATGAAACCCTCGGCCTCCCTCCTCCTGTCCGGCTGCCTGGCCATCGTGCCCGGCGGGCCAGCCATGGCCGAGGGGGACGTGCCGTCAGTGGGCATCCAGTCCGAGAAGCTGTGCACCGAGCGTCCGCCGTCCCTGTTCAACCTGCGCGCCGAGGCTGCCGGGCTGACGCCGCCGCTGCACTTTCTCTGGGACCTGGGCAACGGCATGCAACGCAGCGGGCCGGAAGTGCTGGAACAAGCCTACGAATTCGGACGCTACGACGTGGTGCTGGCCGTGCGCGACGCCGCCGGGCGCGTGAAGAAGGCGAGCATGGCCCTCGACGTGGAAGCCCAGGGCTGCGGCGGAATCTGATGGTCACTGAAGGGATGAATACGATGATGAGACACATGGCACTGGCGGTTTTCCTGATGGGCAGCGTGCTGGCCTGGGCGGACGAGGAGTCCACCGTGCGCATCACCCAGAGCGACGGCAGCGTGGAAATCGTGAAGAGCGGCGCCCAGGCTGGCAAGCCGGCCAAGGAAGGCGATCTTCTCGAACGGGGCGACCGGCTGGTGGCCCGGGAGAAGTCCGCGGCGCTGCTGCTGTGGTCCAACGGCAGCATCGTGAAGGTCTATCCCAACACCGAAATCGCCCTGGCGGGCGTGTCCTTCGACCTGGAAAAGAAGATGGAGAAGACGCTGCTGGACCTGGACCGTGGGCGCATCTTCGTCAAGGCCCAGGTGCCCGAGCATCTGTTCTGCGAATTCAAGGTGCGCGCGGCGGGACTGGATGTGCGCACCCAGGGTGCCGAATTCGCCCTCGCCCACGACGCGGAAAAGAAGAGCGTCACGGCGTGGTCCCTCACGGGTCGCCTGGTGAGCGACGCGGGGAGCGAGCGCGTGCGCATCGACGACGGCCAGCAGAGCGCAATCCGCGCCGGCGCCAGGCCGGGGCCGGACGACCTGAAAGCGATGGACGACAAGACGAAGCAGTCCCTGGCCAAGGTCTCCAAGGATCTGGGCGGCAGCCTGCTGCTGGAAGAAGGCGCCGGCGCGACCGGCGGCAAGCTGGTGGCGAAGATCGGCGGCGTGGCGGCGCGGCGCGGCAGCACGCCCTTCAAGGTGGGCTTCAAGGCCCTGGTCAAGGGCGGCAGCGGCAAGCTCAGGTCCGTCACCTGGGATTTCGGCGACGGCGAATCCGCCAGCGCCAAGGACGTGGAGCACACCTTCACCCAGGGCCTGTACGTGGTCATCCTGCGCGTCGAGGACGAGAACGGCGAAAAGGCCTCCGCCCAGACCGGCATCTCGGTGGAAGCGGACTGCGGCTGCTAGAGAGCGCCCCCAGGAAACGTCTGCGACGTTTCCGCCCCCCGAGGGGGTCAAGGAAACTTGGGGCGGCCCGGCGTTTCCTTGAGAGCGAACGACTGACTTGTGACTCGGAGAAAGAAAATGATGCGAATCCTGCTGGTTATCCTGGGCAGCGCCGCCCTGGCGAGCGCGACCACCGCCAACGCCGCGCCGGAATACGTCGGCGTCAAGGTCTGCACCAAGTGCCACGAGGTCCAGGGCGAATCCTGGGCCACCACGGCCCATGCCAAGACCTTCGAGGCGCTCAAGCCGGGCACCAAGGCCGACGAGAAGAAGAAGGCCAAACTCGATCCGGACAAGGATTACACCAAGGACAAGGACTGCGTCGGCTGCCACAGCACCGGCTTCGGCCAGGCTGGCGGCTACGCGGCGGGCACGGCGCCCGGCGGCGAGAAACAGCTCGGATCGGTGGGCTGCGAATCCTGTCACGGCCCCGGCGGCGGCTACCGCGACCAGCACAGCAAGGCGGAAAAGAAGCTGAAGGCAAGCTCGGAAGCCACGCCGCGCAAGGCCCTGGTGGCCATGGGCCAGAACTTCGACTACGACAAGGCCTGCGCCGCTTGCCATCTGAACTTCAAGGGCTCGCCGCACAAGGGCGCCAAGGCGCCGTTCACTCCCTTCACGCCGGACGTCGATGCCAAGTACAGGTTCGAGTTCGACAAGGCGGTGCGCACCAAGGCCCTGCATGAGCACTACAAGCTGAAGGGCGTATTCACGGGCGATCCGGTGCCGGCGGTGCGGGCCGATTTCCAGAAGACCGCCAAAGAGATTCCGGAATGAGCGACGCCAACCACAAGGCGGCGCCTGCCACGGGCGCCGCCGAGGAAGGGAAAGGCGCGCTCGGCCGTGCCTGGGCAGCGCTGCGGCGGCCCAGCGCCCGCTACTCGCTGCTCGGCATTGTGGCAGCCGGCTTCGTCGCGGGGATCGTCTTCTGGGGCGGCTTCAACACCGCCATGGAGGCCACCAACGCCCTGGAGTTCTGCATCTCCTGCCACGAGATGCAGGACACGGTCTACGAAGAATACAAAAAAACCATCCATTACTCCAACCGCACCGGCGTGCGCGCCATCTGTTCCGACTGCCACGTGCCCAGGGACTGGCTGCACAAGATGGCCCGCAAGATCCAGGCCTCGGGCGAAATCTACGGCAAGGTAATGGGCACCATCGACACGCCGGAGAAGTTCGAGGCCAAGCGCCTCACGCTCGCCGAGCACGAGTGGGCGCGCATGAAGGCTTCCGACTCGCGCGAGTGCCGCAACTGCCACAGCTTCGAAGGGATGTCGAAGGACGCGCAGACGGATACGGCCTGGCGCCGGCACAAGGGCGCCCTGAAGAAGGGCGAGACCTGCATCGACTGCCACAAGGGCATCGCCCACAAGGAGCCGGGCGGGGCGAAGAAGGACACAGAGGAACAAGGTTAACTGTCTGAATTTGGGGGATATGTCATGAATGCACCAAACGAAGCCAACGCTCGTCGCAAATTCCTGCAACTCTCCGGCGCGGCGCTGGCCAGCGCGGCCGTGCCCTCCAGCGTATGGGCATTCTCGAAGATCCAGCCCAACTACGACCCGCTCAAGGAGTACCCCTACCGGAGTTGGGAAGACCTCTACCGCAAGGAATGGACCTGGGATTCGGTGGGCTTCACCACCCACTCCAACGGCTGCGTCGGCGGCTGCGCCTTCAAGGTTTACGTGAAGAACGGCGTGCCCATGCGCGAGGAGCAGGTCAGCGAGTACCCGCAACTGCCCGGCATCCCCGACATGAACCCGCGCGGCTGCCAGAAGGGTGCTGTGTATTGCTCATGGGTGAAGCAGCCCGACTTCCTCAAGTACCCGCTGAAGCGCGTCGGTGCCCGCGGCGAGCGCAAGTGGAAGCGCATCTCCTGGGACGAGGCGCTGACCGAGATCGCCGACAAGGTCATCGATACGACGATCAAGCGTGGCCCCGGTAACATCTGCATTCCGAAGCGGCCCTTCGCGGTCATCAGCAACACCGGCTACACGCGGCTGGCGAATTTGCTGGGGGGCATCAAGCCCGACGTCTCCTCCATGACCGGCGACCTCTATCCCGGCATCCAGACGGTGCGCATGCCCGCACGCACGGTGTCCACCTTCGACGACTGGTTTACCTCCGACCTGATCCTGATGTGGCACAAGAACCCCATCGTGACGCGCATTCCGGATGCCCACTTCCTGACGGAGGCGCGCTACAACGGCGCGCGGCTGGTGAATATCTCGTCCGATTACAATCCCTCGTCGGTACACGCCGATCTCTTCGTGCCGGTGAAGATGGGGACCGACTCCCATCTCGCCGCGGCGATCGTGAACACGCTCATCTCCGGCAAGCACTACAAGGTGGATTACCTCAAGGAGCAGACGGACCTGCCCTTCCTGGTGCGCACCGACAATGGCAAGTTCCTGCGCGAGAAGGATTTCAAGTCCGACGGCAGCGACCAGGTGTTCTACGTCTGGGACACGAAGAGCGGCAAGGCCGTGCCGGCGCCCGGCAGCATGGGCAGCAAGGACAAGACCCTGAAGCTCGGCGCCGTCGATCCGGCCCTGGAGGGCACGTTCGATGCCGACGGGATCAAGGTCACCACCGTCTTCGAACGCCTGAAGGCCGAGATTGCTCCCTACACCCCCGAGGCCACCCAGGCCGAGACCGGCGTGCATCCGTCCGTGGTGCGCAAGCTCGCCGGCTGGATCGCCGAGTGCAAGGCCCTGCGCATCCTGGACGGCTACAACAACCAGAAGCACATGGACGGCTTCCAGTGCGGGCGGTTGAAGATTCTCATCCTCACCCTGATCGGCCATCACGGCACCACCGGCGCCATCGACACTACTTACGAGGGCTGGCGCCTGGAAGGGAACTCGGAACTCGGCGCCGTGAAGGGCCGGCCGGGCCGCAGCGTCTCCATGGTGCTGGCGCAGTGGGTGTGGGGCGAGCAGTATCGGCGTTCGAAGGCCTACTACGACGACGCCCAGTTGAAGGAGCAGATCGGCTTCGGCGTGGACGACATGGAGGCCCTGCGCAAGGAGTCGGAAGCCAAGGGCTGGATGCCCAAGTGGCAGTCCATCAAGGACCCGGTGGTCTACATCAACGGCGGCATCAACCTATGGGCCACCTCCAACGGCTATAGCCACCTGGCGGAAAACTTCCTCAAGCGCTGCGAGCTGCTGGTGGTGGTGGACTTCCGTCTCAACTCGGGCGCCATGTACGCCGACATCGTGCTGCCGGCCGCCGCGATGGAGAAGCTGGACATCCGCGAGACCTCGGTCACCCGTTTCATCCACGCCTACGGCCAGCCGATCAAACCCATGTACGAGCGCAAGACCGACTGGGAGATCAACGTGGCCCTGGCGAAGAAGATCCAGGAGCGGGCCAAGGCGCGGGGCATTTCCAGGGTGGAAGATCCGGAGATCAAGAGCTGGATTGACTTCGACAAGGTCTATGACGAGTTCACCATGGACGGTAAAGTCGTTACCGACGAACAGGCGCTGCGCTTCGTCATGGAGCGCTCCAAGGCACTGGGGCCGGGCACTTACGAGGAGGCGATGAAGAAAGGCTTCGTCGCCGTCGGCCCGTCGGCCGGCAAGACGGCGCCGGTGCCCGCGGACAAGCCCTACCGGCCCTTCACGGTCAACGTCACGGACAAGAAGCCCTACGGCACACTGACCGGGCGCCTGCAGTTCTACGTGGACCACGACTGGTACCAGCGCTTCGGCGCCACCGTGCCCAAGCCCCAGGTCAAGGGCGGCCACTTGGGACCGAAGAAGTACCCCTTCAAGACCAACTCGCCGCACACCCGCTGGGGCATCCACTCCTTCGCCCGCAACGAGAAGTGGCTGCTGCGCCACCAGCGCGGTGAGCCGGACGTGTGCCTCAACCCGAAGGTCATGGCCCGCAAGGGCATCAAGGACGGCGACCTGGTGCGGGTGTTCAATGGGCAGGGCGAATTCTTTGCCGTATGCAAAGTGGCGCCTTCGCTGCCGGAGGACCAGGTGTTCTCCGAGCACGGCTGGGAGCAGTACCTGTACAAGAACATGACCCACTACAACAACGTCGGCGCCGAGCTGATCAACCCGCTGGAACTGGTGGGCGGCTACGGCCACATCAAGTATGCGTCGGGCGGCTTCAACCCGAACCGCATCTTCTACGAGACGACGGTCGACGTCGAGAAAGCCTGAGGAACAGACCATGAGACAGTTGGCCTACGTATTCGATCTGAACAAGTGCATCGGCTGCCACACCTGCACCATGGCCTGCAAGCAGTTGTGGACCAATCGGGACGGGCGCGAGTACATGTACTGGAACAACGTGGAAAGCCGCCCCGGCAAGGGCTACCCGAAGAACTGGGAGCAGAAGGGCGGCGGCTTCAGGAATGGAGTGCTGCTGACGGACGGCAAGATTCCGCCGAAGGAAGACTACGGCGGCGTCTGGGAGTACAACCTGCAGGAAGTCTTGCTGGAAGGCAAGGGCAACCAGGTCGTGCCGCACGAGAAACCGACCTGGGGTGTCAACTGGGACGAGGACGAGGGCAAGGGCGAGTTCCCGAACAACCACTTCTTCTACTTGCCCCGCATCTGCAACCACTGCTCGAACCCGGCCTGCCTGGCGGCGTGTCCGAACAAGGCGATCTACAAGCGTCCCGAGGACGGACTGGTGGTGGTGGACCAGGAGCGCTGCCGCGGCTACCGCTACTGCGTCAAGGCCTGTCCCTACGGCAAGGTGTATTTCAACCTGCAGACGGGCAAGTCGGAGAAATGCATCGGTTGTTATCCCCGGGTGGAGAAGGGCACGCCGCCGGCCTGCGTCGCGCAATGCGTGGGCAAGATCCGTTTTGTCGGTTACCGCGATGACAAGGACGGGCCGATCTACAAGCTGGTCGAGCAATGGAAAGTGGCGCTGCCCCTGCACGGCGAGTACGGCACCCAGCCCAACGTCTTCTACGTGCCGCCGATGAACGTCACGCCGCCGCCCTTCGAGGAGGACGGCCGGCTCTCCGACAAGCCACGCATCCCGCTCGCCGACATCGAGGCGCTGTTTGGCCCCGGCACGAAGCAGGCGCTGGAGACCCTCGGGCGCGAGATGCAGAAGCGCCGGGAGGCAAAACCCTCGGATCTGACCGAGCTCCTGATCGGCTACACCAACAAGGACAGGTACCGGCTATGAATGCGCAGACCGACGAAGCCGGCATCCTGGCCGGCGCCTATCTGGGCATGGCGCAGCTCTTCTCCTACCCTGATCCGGAGGCTTGGCAGCGTCTGGTGGAACATGGACTGATTGATCCGTCGCTCGGCCAGGAAACCCTGGAGGCCGACTACCTGGCCGCCTTCGAGCTGGGACGCGGCAAGGCGCCTGTCCGCCTGTTCGAAGGCATGCACCGGGGGGATCAGGGGCGCGAGGGCATCCTGGAAGATCTGCTGCGCTTTTACGATTTCTTCGACGTGGAACTTTCCGAGACCGACCGCGAGTATCCGGATCACCTCGTCACGGAACTCGAGTTCCTCGCATGGCTGTGTCTGCAGGAGCAAGGCGCCCAACGCGAAGGGCGCGATGCAGAGCCGTTCCGTTGCGCGGCGCGGGATTTCCTCACCAGGCACCTGGCGGCCTGGCTGCCGGAATTCCGCCGCAGGTTGGAGGCAACGGATACCGCCTATTCGCAGTACGGCTCGGCGCTTGCCGAACTGGTGGACGCTCACCGCGGCCGGCTCGGCAACGAAACGCAAGAATCGGGAGACAACACATGAACACCAGCACTCTGATGAAGCAATTGGCGGCGATCGGCATGGTCGCCGCGACGGCCAGCCTCGCGGCGACCGCCGCACAGGCCGCCTCAGCAGCGAAGGTCATTCGTGTCTTGTCCGCGGCGGGCGCGGATGCTGCCTCGCCCGACGCAGCGGTCTGGACGAAGGCGCCGGTCGCGCATGTGGCCTTGCAGCCGACCCCTTCGCTGCATCCTTCCATTGTCGGCACACCCGTCACGCAGAAGCTAACGGCGCAGGCCGTGCGCGCGGGCGACCAGTTGTATGTGCGGCTGGCCTGGAGCGACCGCACTGCCAACACGGCGATCAAGGACCTGGGGCAGTTCGTGGACGGCGCAGCGGTGCAGTTCCCGGTCAACGGCAAGTCTTCCACCACGCCCTTCATGGGAGACGCGAACCATGCCGTGAACGTGTGGCAATGGCGCGCTGACGGACGAACCCAGAATCTGGTCGCCAAGGGCTTCGGTACCGCCACGCCGGTGCCTTCCGAGGGGTTGAAGAGCGCTCACGCGCGCACGGGTGACGGTTGGGCGGTGGTCCTGAGCCGACCCCTGAAGGTCAAGCCCGACGAGGGCGCCAGCCTGACGGGCAAGGGCACCATGCCGGTGGCCTTCGCTGCCTGGGACGGCGCCAATCAGGAGCGCGACGGCTTCAAGGCGGTCACGCTCGAATGGTGGCAGTTGCGGTTCTAGCCTCCCGCCAGGACCATGCCAGGGGAGGCGGCTGACACCCCCTCCCCGCCGCCGGGGCGCGCAGCAGCCCCTGGTTCGTAACCGAGAAATCGTGAGCCCGGAGGAATACGACGCCTGGTACGACACGCCGCGCGGCGCGTGGATCGGCGGCGTCGAATACCTCCTGCTTGGCGACATGCTGGCGCCGCGCGCCGGCGAGACGGTGCTGGATGTCGGCTGCGGCACGGGCCATTTTACGCGACGCTTCGCGCAGGACCGACGCATCGCCTGGGCGGCCGGCGCCGACATCGATCTGCAGGCCACTCGCCATGCCGCTGGCCGCGGCGCCGCGAACTATGTGGTGGCGGACGCACGGCGCCTGCCGTTTCCGGACCGGAGCTTCGACCTGGTGATCAGCGTAACGGCGCTGTGCTTCGTCGATGACGCGCGCACGGCGCTGGCCGAGATGCTGCGCGTGGCCCGCCGCCGCGTCGCCCTCGGCCTGCTCAATCGCCACAGCCTGCTGTGGCTCGCCAAAGGGCGAGGCGGCGGGCGTGGGGCCTACCGGGGGGCGCACTGGCACACGCGCCGTGAACTGCACCACCTTTTCGCCGCGCAGCCGGCACATCGGCTCACGCTGCGCACGGCAGTCGTCCTGCCGGGTGGGGGCGTGTTGGCGCAATGTCTCGAAGCGCCGCTGCGCCGGCTTGCGCCATGGGCCGGGGCCTTTATCGCTGCCTCGGCCGACGTGGCGTAACCGGGCTACAGTTCAAGGGGGCGCAGGCGTCGTGGGCGTGGAAAGCAGTGGAGGCACGGGCGTCGCGGACCTGGAAGGCGATGGGGGCGTGTGCGCCCAGCACACGGCGAAAAAACGGGCCGAAGGCTTGTCGCCCTCGGCCCGCAGTTTGAACGTTCAGTCGCTGCGGCTTTGGCTTCAGAACTTCATGCCGTACGCCACGCCCAGGGAGTTCTGATACATGGTGAGCGTTTCGGTGCTGGGGGGCAGCCCCATCAGCGAGGTGGCAGACGGCCCGCTCACCGACTTCTTGAAGGCGTGCATGTAGGCCACCGTCACCTCCGCCTTGTTGGCCAGGGTCCAGGTGCCGCCCAGGGTCACGTGGTGTTCCACGACGCCCGGTGCCAGGATGTTGAAGCTGACGGTGTCGATGTCGCCACGGATCGGCGAGCGGCCGTAGTTGTAGCCGGCACGCAGCGTCAGCGCATTGCTGTATTCGTACTCCACACCCAGCTTGAACACCGTCTGGTCGCGCCACTTGAAGCCGGAGCCGTTGGTGGTGCCGAGTTGATCGGCCGGAGGCGCCAGCAGGGAATTGGTCACGCCGTTGGCGATCGACTTGACCTTCGAATAGTTGATCTGCTGGACGTCGAAGGCCACCGTGGTCTTCGGATTGACCTTCACGGCGATGCCGAAGTTGTAGTTCTCCGGGATGTCGAAATCGCCGCCTTCAGCAAACAGGCCCTTGTACTTGTCGAACTCGCTCATGCGAATCTTCGACGAGTAGGCGGCGCCGAGGGTGACGGTGTCGGAGATCTTGCCCATCCAGCCGACGCGCACGCCCCAGCCGAAGGCATCGTCATAGCCCTTGTTGGTGACGTTGGTCGGGCTGCTGCTGAAACCCAGTTCGCCGAATGCCTGCAGGCCATCGACCTTGAAGCGCTGGTAGCCGAGCAGCGGTGAAACGCCGATCGAGTGGTTGGGATTGATCTTGTAGGCCAGGGTGGGCGCGACGATGAGCTGCATCAGATCCACACCCAGCCGGCCGCAGCCGAACAGGATGTTCGACGGCGCACCGGCGCAGGAAGGCGCGAACGCCGGTGCCGCCGCGCCGCCATCGAGGCCGGCGTCGTAGTCGGTGTTCATGCCGCCGTTGCCGTACACGGTCACGCCCAGCGACATGTTGGGGTTGAGCATCTTGTTGTAGCCGAATTCGGGAACGGCAAAGACCGTCGAGCCGCTCTCCGAGGTGCCGTTGTATCCGGCCATGGGCGCGGCCATTCCCTCGCGCTTGGCGGTGCGCTCCGGCATGAACACATCCAGGCCCACGTCCAGGCGGTCGCCCACCCACACCATCTTGGCGGGGTTGCTGGCACCGCCGAAGGTGTCGGTTGCGGTAGCCGTGGCCGCCCCTCCCATGCCCTTGGACTTCATGCCATAGCCATGGGCGAAATAACCGTTGGTGGCCAGGGCCATGCCGGGGGCGGCCAGTCCGAGCAACGCCAGTGCCTTGCAGATCTGCTTGAGTTTCATGGGGTCCCTCCTTGGTGTCCCATTGGTGGTCTTGATCATCTACTGCCGGGTGATGCCTTCTTTTCTGCTCGGTGCATCATCCCCCACGGCGGTGCCTCCCTTGAGGGACCGATTTTCGGCCATGGGGGATTCGCCCCCTCGTCAGACGAACAGGGTGACGTCCGCCTCCTGCGCCATGGGCAGGAAGGTGGCGGCACCGCAGTAATCCTGAACTTCGGGGATGAAATCGTCGTGGCTGAAGCCGAACAGGTCCACCGTCATCTGACAGACGATGAACTTGACGTCGGCCTCGGCGCACAGGCCGCGCAGCTCGGCGATGTCGGCCACGCCGTTGTTCTTGATGGTCTGGCGCATCAGCGTCGTGGCCAGCTTCTCGAAGCCGGGAATGATGGCCTGGACGGCGTTGGGGATGTTCCAGTTGATGCTCCTGAACCAGTCGGGGCCGAAGGGCATCTTCATGGGCATGCCGGGATTGCCCAGGGGGCTCACCTGCAAGTCGCTGACATCCTTCTTGACCAGATTGAGGCCGTAGAAGGTGAAGAAGATGGACACATCCCAGCCCAGCGCCGCCGCCGTCGAGGCAAGAATGAACGGGGGATAGGCCCAGTCCAGCGTGCCCTTGGTGGCAATGATGGTCATGGAAGGGGTCTTCGCCGCCTTCATCTCGGCCAGTTTTTCTTCCAGCTTCTGCGGAAGGATCTCGTCGAGCCGCTGCTTGATGATTTCGTCGATCAGGGCGACATCGGGCGTTGCACCCATGGTTTCTCCTCCTGTGGTTCCCGGACTGCGGCGTGCGTCTGCGCGGACACACCTTCTTGAATTGCAGAATATCCTGAAATGATGATCCGCCGTCAACGGCGCCCGCCAGTTGATTATTTTTATGGGGGCATAGCCGCCCATAATCGATGGCGCGCCCAAGAGTGATGGACGGCCCGTCCGGGCGCCCTGAACCTCGCGTGTCGCAGGCTGCGTGCGATTCGCGCCTGGACCGCCATCGTGGCCTACGCGACTCCGCCGACCGGCAATAGCCTGCCGGATCCCTGCAGACCGTGCTTCGCGATCAGGCGATAGAGGGTGACGCGGGAAATGCCCAGCCCCCGGGCGGCCTGGGCGATGTTTCCGGGGTAGTGCCTGAGCGCGCGCTCCACCGCGTCGCGCTCGGCATGTTCGCGGGCTGCCTCCAGCGTCAGCAACGAGCGGTGCACCACCGGCAGGTGCGGCAGACCCAGATCCACCGGACCGATCAGGCGACCTTCGCTCATGACGATGGCCCGGCGCACCCGGTTGATGAGTTCGCGCACGTTGCCCGGCCAATCGTAGCTGCGCAGCGCCTCCATGGCGGAGCGGGAGAAGCCGCGCAGCGAGCGCCGCCCCTCATGGGCCTGGAGCCTGAAGAAGTGCTTCGCCAGCACCTCGATGTCGCCCTCGCGTTCGCGCAGTGCCGGCATGTGCAGATGCAGGACGTTGAGGCGGTGGAATAGATCCTGGCGGAAGCAAGCGGTGGCCACCGCCTGCGCCAGGTCCACATGGGTGGCCGCAATGACCCGCACATCCACATCCACGGGCTGCTGCCCCCCCACCCGGTCGATCTGCTTTTCCTGGAGGAAGCGCAGCAGGTTCGCCTGCAGTTCAATGGGAAGATCCCCGACTTCGTCCAGGAACAGGGTGCCCCCCTGGGCAGCTTCGATGCGGCCGATTCGCCGCTGGCTGGCGCCGGTGAAGGCGCCCCGTTCGTGACCGAAGAGCTCCGACTGGATCAGGTTCGCCGGGATGGCGCCACAGTTGATGGCCACGAACGGACCGCCCTTGCGCCCCGACCGCTCGTGTATTGATCGCGCAACAAGTTCCTTGCCGGTGCCGCTTTCTCCTGTGACCAACACCGCGGCGCCGGTCTGGGCAATTCTGGGAATGGTGCGTAGCACCGCCATCATGCCCGGGCTGTGGCCAACCAGGTGACCGCTGGCCGCCCCTTCCGCACACTCGCACTCCCCGCGCTTGAGGGTGGCCATTCCATGTGCGTGACCGAGGGTGGTCAGCAGGCGCGTGACCCCGTCCAGCGGCAACGTGTGGTAGTCGAAGAACCGCTCGGCAATGATGCGTCGCACGCTGGCATGTTCCAGCAACTCGCGGGGCAGCAGTGCCACCCACTCGGTATTGCCGTGGGCAAGCCTGTCGGCAAGACCGGCGAGCCAGGACTCGTTGGGCTCGGAATCGAAACGCATCACTCCCACCGCACAGCGGTCGAGCCGCGGAGGCAGGGGATGTAGTCCGTCGAACGCCACCTGAACCGGACTCCAGCCTGAATTGCGCAACGCCACGGGCAGCACATCACCAGGAGGCCGCGAACAGACATAAAGGAGGTGACGTCGCTGGGAGTCGATGGGCATCGCGAAGTTGGTTCGATGTTGTTATTTACCCTGCCGCGGACGGCACGGGGGGCACGCGCGCGGTGCAAGTCTTGCACACCGGAAAACGCCACCCTGGCTTTGTCTGGCAATCCGTCGGGCAATAAAAGGCACGAAGATACATTGCCGCCCGATGTAATTCTTTCGGCGTACGCCGAAAGTGTTAATTAATGCAAATCTTACCGTCTTCATCAAAACGGTCAAGCGCGATCGCTGATCTCGCGCGAGCGAGATCCGTGCGCGATCCAGTGGCATTGGCCGAAATACACGCAATCGTTACTTTCTGCTGTCAGCGCGTGCGCCCCGTTTCACAAATGAAACATGTCTGCCCCTCCTTTACTCTTGCGCGACGTTCACAACATATTGATATTTCAGGTTATTCATGCAACTGCAACAATATCGCGGGAACGTGCCACGAAGTCCTCTGTCGCCTACTCAAAGAATGCTTAGGCGAAACAGTGGGTTACTTGTCGTCGCCCAACTCTTTTGAAACGTGCCGAATGTCGCCAAATTAACAGTTTTTTGCACATTGCCCGTGACATGAAATGGCTTAACGCCGATCGATCAAAGCCTTAGGATCCTGGCACGCCATGTGCTATGGCAGAAACCAATAAGCCTGACTGGTCACGTGCAATTTGGCCGGCGGACCGGTCGGCACAACAAGACATAGAACGAGCACAAGTCACTGTCGCAATGGGGGGCAAGGCGTGGCACGGGACTCATCTTCGCTATCCGTAATACGTTGGGGCGGGATACCGCTGCGCTTGCGCGCGTGCGCTGGCGCGGCTGGATGCGCCGCAGGAATGGTGATGGGCGCGGCATTCCCGGTCCAGTCCCACGCCGGCACCGAGGAGGCCGACATGGACCTGGTCATTCTGCGCGAGGTTCCTTCGCGCCCGGCCTATCGACCCGGCCAGGGGCGCGCCGTGGGGGTGGATCTGTCGTCCGATGGCGGGCTGATCGTCGGCGCAACCAAGGGCGTCACGGAACTGGGGGAGCAGCAGTTCTCCGCAGTCATGGCCAGGAATGTTGCCAGCACCTTGACACCCGTCCCTCATCAGCCTGGCGCCTCGGGCACGCTTGCCGACACCGCCGCGCGGTCTGGCGTCCCGGGTGCCGTGGGCTCGCTCTCGTCCGCGCTGGGCGCGACGGCGCTTGGCCAGGGGGGCGGCGCCACGCGGCAGGCCACCGGAGCGACCGCCTCGGCGCTGGGGAACATGCCGCTGGTCGGCCGTTCGGGCCTGCTGCGATGAAATTTGGCCTGCGGGCCGGCGGCGCCGCGGCGGGTTTGCTCTTCTGCGTGGCCGGGCAGCTTGCCTGCGCGGCGGACCCAATCGGGCTGGCGGGAAGCATCATCGGCCCCCAGGCCCTTTCCGAGGTACGCGGCCGGCTGGCACTGAATCTGTCAGCCGGCTACTCGAATATCCAGGCCAATGGCGCAGCGATCGCCATCGGCGCGGGCGAGGCGGTGGTCACGGCGGCAAGCCACTCGGTGCAGACGGTCTTGCGCCCGGCGGCGGAGTCGGCCACGGCCACCGCCACCATCGCCGACGAGGCATTTGCCCGGGCGGCCGGTCTGTTGTCGATCAACCAGACCAGCGGCGCGGGCAATGCCCAGGCGAACCATGTCGCCATCGGTATGGGCACGGATCCGGAGACGCTGGCGGAAAGCCAGTTGTCCGCCGTCGTTTCCGGTTCGACGCCGGCCGGTCCTGGGGCGGGTACGAGGGTGCGCGAGGCGTCGGTGGCTGACACCGCGTTCTCGGGCACCCGCGGCCTGGTCCAGATCAACCAGTCGGCGGGGTCGGGCAACAGCACGGCCAACAACTTCGCGCTGCGTGTTCTCAGTGGTGCGAATCCTTAGCAATTCACTTTCGAGAGGAGCTTTACCCATGAAATTGAGCAAAATCGCCCCTGTGGCGCTGGCGGTGGCTGCGGTATGGGCCGCCCCCGTGTGGGCGAACAACAATACTCCGTCGTCGCCGGCTTCGGTTGATGGCTACCAGAAGGGTGGCTGGAACCAGATCAGCAACGTCGGCACCAACAATGACGCGGCGATCAAGGATTCGGGGCAGGACACTCAGGGTAACGTGGACGTCAACGTGGCTGCGGGTAGCGCCAACCAGCAGTCCAACGAGGCGGCCATTGCGGCCATCGACTCGGAGTGGGTTCTGGGTAAGGCGGCCTCCGGCACCACGCAGGTGATCACCGACTCCCGCGTGCGCAACGAGGACACGCGCAACAATGCCGTGCTCGGCGAGGGCGCCTTCTCCAATGCCAAGGGCAAGGTGGGCCTCAACATCGCCGCCGGCAGCGGCAACCAGCAGCGCAACCAGATGGCCGCCTCGGTCAATGACCAGGCCGGGTCGCTGGTGGACGCCGATGCCCAGGCCAGCCAGTCCAACACCAGCAACAGCGTCGACAACCTGCGCACCAACAATTACGCCGCCGTCTCCGACGGCGCGCTCAAGGGGGCCGTGGGCAACGTGGGCGTCAACGTGGCTGCCGGTTCGCTGAACCAGCAGGTCAACACGCTGGCCATCGCGGTATCGCGCTAGGAGCAAGCGAGCGACAAGCGGCGTCGCGTCTGCGGATCCCGACTCTACGGGGATCCACTACCCGCAGGGCGATGCCGCACGGCTTGGGGAGCGTAGAGATTGCAGCCCGGCCGGCCTGGATCGGCCGGGCCTCTTTTCGCGGCCTCCCCACAGAGATCCGGTGAAACGAAGACCTCATGAATTGCGCCGCGAAGATTCGAACCGCGCTGGCGGT
Organism: Betaproteobacteria bacterium; assembly: GCA_016208415.1. Classification (GTDB taxonomy): domain Bacteria; phylum Pseudomonadota; class Gammaproteobacteria; order Burkholderiales; family Rhodocyclaceae; genus JACQYB01. The sequence continues at coordinate 44,837 of JACQYB010000005.1, forward strand.
GCTCGGCTGCGCTGCCGCCATGTCCGCTGGCGCTGCCCGCGCCGCGGAACTGTCCATCGCCACGGCGGTGCCCGAAGCGGGCATGGTGCGCAAGACCATGCGCAGCATCGTGGAGTTGCGCTTCGACCATCTGGTGCGGCAGCAGACCGACTACTCCTGTGGTGCCGCAGCGCTGGCCACCATCCTCAACCACGCCTACGGGCGCGCGCTGTCCGAGGCGCAGGTGATCCGCGGCATGTTGGACGTGGCCGACACCGAAAAGGTGCGCGCGGAAGGCTTCTCCATGCTGGACATGAAGCGCTACGCGGAAACGCTGGGGCTGCGCGGGCGCGGCTTCGTGATCCAGACCGACGCCATCCACGACATCCGCGTCCCGGTGGTCACGTTGCTGGACGTGGGGGGCTACCGCCATTTCGTGGTGTTCAAGAAGGCGGTGGGCGATCAGGTGTTCCTCGGCGATCCTTCCCTGGGCAACCGGGTGATGAATCTGGCGGACTTCGTGCGGGCATGGAACGGCATCGTCCTGGCCATCATCGGGCCGGGTTTCGACCGCAACACGGTGCTGCTCAACCCGGCGGCGCCGCTGACCCTGCGCCAGGCCAGGGGAAATCTGCTGAATGCCGTGAGCAGCGCCGTGCTGCTGGAATTCGGTTTCACTCACGCCGACCTGTTCTAGGCGCGCCGGCGGCAGCACCAATAAGCCGCGTTACAGCGGCATGCGACAACACAGCCTGGGGAAGACCATGTGGGAAGAGCAGTGGGGCCGGAAGTCCCGTCGCCCGCCGTGGCGCACGGCGATCATGGCGGCGCTGATCGCCGCCTGGACCGATGGCGCCCCCGCCGCACCGGCCGACGACACGCGCACGGTGGTCGGTGCTGCTGCCGGGGCCGTCGAAGTGTCCGACGACCTGCTCGGCAGCCTGCGCGGGCGCTTCTTCGATGGTGGGAAGATCGTGCGCTTCGGCGTGGAGATGGTGTCGTCGTGGCAGCAGCAGACGGGCGAGACGCTGCGCGCGGCGCTCAGGCTGGAGGTCGGACTGGCCAATCCCGCCCGGCCGACGGTCAGCCTGAGCCCCGCGCTGTCGGTGGACAAGCCCGCCGGCCCGGTCGCGGTGCCCGGCGCCACGGGCACGGTTCGCGGCGAGGCGGCGCAGAACGTGAGCGGAGTATCCCAGAGCATCCAGTTGGCGGGAGACGGCAACCGCGTCACCAATGATGCCACCCTTACCATCGCTCCGGCTGCCGCGGACGTGGTCACCACGGCGTCCACTTCTGCCGCCACGGGCGCCGCGCGTACCGAACTGCGCACCGACTCCGGCGCCGTGCTGAGCACCGCGACCGACAAGGGCAGCATCTCCGTGTCCATACGCACCCCGGCTGGCCTGAGCGTGCAGCAGATCCGCGACGCCACCGCCGGCCGCGGCGCCGGCGCGCTGCAGATGGTGCAGGTGGCCGCCGACGGCCAGCAGATCCATAACATGCTGCATATGGTGGTGGGGCTGCGGCCGGCCGCGGCGGGCCAGATTCCCGTGTCCTTGCGTCAGACGCTGTTCTCGCTGCGCGGGCTGCCGTTCTGAGACGGCCCGGATCGCCCTGCGTCCCGCGCCGCTGGGGCGCGGGGAAGATCATAGCAATCCCCGGAGGTCCGTCATGAATCGTCGCTTCACCCTTACGCCTGCCGCCCTCGCCCTGGCGCTGGCGCTGCTGTCCGGCCCGGGCGCCGCATCGGAAGGCGAGATCACTCGTCTGCGGGCGCAGCTCGCGCATCTCGGCGAGCGCTACGCGCAGCAGGAGCGCACCCTCCAGCGGCTGGAACAGCGTCTGATGGAACTCGAAATGCAGCAGCGCGGCCGCGGCCTGCCAGGCCGGGAGCTGTTGGCCCAGGCGCCACAGAGCAGCGCCAGCAGCAACGAGGGTTCCGCCGCCGGTGCCACCGTGGGTGCGGCTGCGGCAGGCGTTGCATCACCTCCCCCGGCGGGCTCCGGCGGCGAGGTGCAGCGCTCCCGTGGCACCGACGTGCTGGTGCAGCAGGAACACGGCCTCTTCGACCGCCGCTTCACCCTGGAAACGGGGCTCTCCTATACCCGCTACGACCGCCGCCAGTTGGTGCTTTCCGGCCTGCTGCTGGTGGACGCCATCTTTCTCGGGGAGATCAACCTCGACCAGAGCCGCTCCAATTTGTGGACCTTCGACGTCACGGGGCGCTACGGCGTCAGCGACGCCATGGTGGTGGACTTCAACCTGCCCTTCATCTACCGCAGCAACCAGTTCATGTCGGGGGGCGTCGGGGGCGTGGCCGCAAGCATGAGCGAAGCCACCCTGACCACCGGCCCGCGCCTGGGAGACGCCAGCATCGGTGCCGGCTTCCATATGCTGCGCGAGGCCGCGGGTCGCCCCGACGTGGTGGGCAGCGTGCGCCTGCGCATGCCCAGCGGGCAACACCCCTTCGGCGTGAAGACGCACAAGCCGGACGCCAACAATGACAGCCTGTCGGTGCCGCAGCGCATTCCGACCGGAAACGGCGTGTGGTCCGCCACCTTCCTGGCCTCGGTACTCAAGAGTTCTGACCCCCTGATGCTGTTCGCCAACCTGGGCTACCAGCACAACTTCAAGCGCCACTTCGATGACATCTCGTCCGCGCCCAACGTGGTAAGCCCGGGCGAGGTCAAGCTGGGGGATGCGGTGCAGTGGGGAATGGGTGTGGCGCTGGCCATGAACGAGAAGACTTCCCTCAGCCTGGCGTTCTCGCAGACGGTGTCGAGAGCCACCCGTACGCGCCAGGATGGCGCCGGCTGGTCGAAGGTGATCGGCAGCGAAGCCAACTCGGCGATGTTCAGCGCCGGCCTGACCCACGCCCTGAACGAGCGCATGTCGCTGGTGGCCACGGTGGGACTGGGGCTGACCCCCGATGCGCCCGACTTTACGGTGGGGCTGAAGTTCCCCTATACGTTCTGAGGGACGCTGAAGGCGGCGCCACGACCAAGGGGTAGCGAACGGCGCGTGGCGGCGGCGGCGATCGCCCCCGCAACGCGCCTCAAAGCGCTTACTTGCGCTTGACTTACTTGCGCTTGATGTAGAACTCGAATTCCTTGGCGGCATTCTCGCCGGAAGACATGAGTTCGTTGCCCGTCTGCTTGGCGAAGGCAGCAAAGTCCTTCACGGAACCCGGATCGGTCGCCACGATGTGCAGCACCTGGCCGCTGGACATGTCCGTCAGCGCCTTCTTGGCGCGAAGAATGGGGAGCGGGCAATTCAGCCCGCGAGCGTCCAGTTCCTTGTCGAAATTCATGGTCTTACCCTTTTGGTGTGGTTGAACGAAGAAAAGACCCGATATCTTAAAGCGATGCAAAAAACCGCTGCAAGGCTTTTCGATCCCGGATCGCGCCCGCCGCCGGATGCCGATTCCATGGCGCCCGACGATCAGGCCACCGCCTGATAGTAGAGATTCTGCGGATGGTTGGCCTGGGCGAAGAAAAACCAGCGTTCGGCGATCAGCCCCAGGTACTGCACCGCGAAGGCCAGGCCCAGCAGTCCCGCAGCGGCGCCGGACATGCCGCCCGCCAGCAGCAGCGCCGGGACCACGAAGGCCGCCAGGAGGAAGCCCCATTTCACGGCACGCAACAATGCCGCGCCCTGGCCGTGGAAGAACTCCCGGGTGTTGAAGGAACCGCCCATGAAGCCCTGGGACTTCTGCACGATGCGCGGATGCTTCACGCCAATGGCCGTCTGCATGGTGGATTTGGACTTGAGCCGGGCATTTCGGATCAGCGAGGCGCCGCGGCCGGCCAACCCCAGCAGCGTGATGACGATGGCACAGCCGGCGAAGAAGCCCGCCAGGTCCGGCCCCATCAGCGCCGCGTAGCCTGATGCGAGCGTGAAGCCTGACGCACCACCCAGCAGGACGTAATTGACCACCGTCAATGAGGTATGCCATTCCCGCAGGAAACGCAGGCAGGCGTAGATCATGGCGGTGCACACAAACAGCGCGAAGCCCAGCAGGGTGCCCGCGAGCCCGAGCAGGAGGGACGGATCCACCGCCAGTCCGCCGGGGAGGGTCAGGAGCACCGGACGCCACTCCAGCCATTGCACCATTCCGTAGAGAAATACCACGCCCATGAACGCCGGCAGGACGATGACCTCCCTTGACAGCCAGGACGTGCGCCACTGACTGGCAGCCCTCCAGGCGCGCTCGGGATGTCCCAGGTGGAAGAACGAGGCCACCAGCCCGCCGCCCAGAAATACCAGCGCCAAGGCACTGCCCGCGGCGTAAAAACCGGCGGATTGCGCCGGCAGCAACTGCAGGGCGGAGTACGAATGGGCGGTGAACAGCGCCAGGAACAGCCCCTGGCCAACGCCGATGAGGGTGGTGAGGAAGATCACGGAAAACGCTGGATGCATGGCGGCTACCAGGAAGTGACGTCGTCCAGCGACGGCTCCTGCTTGCCGGGCCTGGGCAGCTGGGCGTCGATCTTGAGGGGGTTGTCGGCGCGTTCCAGCTCGTCGTCGTGGATGCGCAGCCGGGTCTTGCGCCGCGGCAGGTAGTGGTTGGCGGGCTGGGTGCCCCATTCGGGCATCAGCGCGTAGCCGCCGTTCTCGCGGATGGCCCGCGACACCACCGACTCCGGGTCATGGATGTCACCAAACAGCCGCGCGCTGGTGGGGCAGGCCTTGACGCAGGCGGGCTTGCGGTCGATCTCCGCCAGGCGCGGGTCGTAGATGCGGTCCACGCACAGCGTGCACTTCTTCATCACCTTCTGTTTCTCGTCAATCTCCCGCGCGCCGTAGGGGCAGGCCCACGAGCAGTACTTGCAGCCGATGCACTTGTCGTAGTCCACGAGAACGATGCCGTCCTCCTTGCGCTTGTAGGAAGCGCCCGTGGGGCACACCGGCACGCAGGGCGGGTCCTCGCAGTGCAGGCAGGACTTGGGGAAATGCACGGTCTCGGTGTTGGGAAACTGGCCCACCTCGAAGGTCTGCACGCGGTTGAAGAAGGTGCCGGTGGGGTCGGCACCGTAAGGCCGGTCGTCGAACAGCGGGCCCGCGGCGCCGGAGGTGTTCCACTCCTTGCAACTGGTCACGCAGGCGTGGCAGCCGACGCAGACGTTGAGGTCGATGACCAACGCGAGCTGGGTCAACGCGAGCACTCCTTCTCTGCGAGCTGGGTCAACGCGAGCACTCCTTCTTGTCGAGTTGCGTCACTTGGCCTCTCCCTTGCCGGCGAAGAAGGCCAGCCAGCCGCGGCTACGCGCCTGGCCGGGGTAGGCGCGCAACGGCTCGAACTGCGGCGAGGTCTCCTGCGGCTCCTCCGCCCCGGCCTTGTAGATGCGCACCCGCACGTCGTACCAGGCGGCCTGGCCGGTGACGGGGTCGGAATTGGACAGGCGCGAGCCGTCCGCGCCGGCGGGCAGTTCCTCGGAAATCAGGTGGTTGAGCAGGAAGCCGCGCCGCGCCTCGTTGGCGTCTGGGCTCAGGTTCCATGCGCCCGCCGCCTTGCCGATGGCGTTCCACGTCCACACCGTGCCCGGTTCCACCGCCTCGGTGTGGCGGGCGATGCAGCGCACCCTGCCCCACTGGGACTCCACCCAGATCCAGTCGCCGTCCTCGATGCCCTGCACCCGCGCCGTGTGGGTGTTCACGAACAGCACATTGTGGGTGTGGATCTGGCGCAGCCAGGCGTTCTGGGAATCCCAGGAGTGGTACATGGCCATGGGCCGCTGGGTGACCGCCGCCAGGGGGTACTTGCGGCGGTCGGTGGCCAGCACCTCCAGGGGTTCCTGGTAGAAGGGCAGCGGGTCGAAGTGCGTCTCGATGCGCGCCCGCAGGTGTTCCGGCGGCTTGCGCGACAGCCCCTTGCCGCGCGCGGCCTGGCGGAAGCGCATGAGCACCTCGGAGTAGACGTGCAGCAGGATGGGCTCGGCGTAGCGGGTGATGCGGCTGCGCTGCGACCACTCCAGGTAGCCCTTGTTCCAGTTGCGCATGTACTGGTAGGAGCGCGGCAGCTCGTAGTGGTACACACAGTTGTTGCGGGCGTACATCTCCCACTGGTTGGGGTTGGGCTCCCCGCGCATGAACTTCTCGCCGGCGCGCCCGCGCCAGCCGGCGAGGAAACCGATGCCGGAACCCGGTTCGGTCTCGTAATTGACGATGAAGTCCGGGTAGTCGCGGTACTTGCGCGCGCCGTCCTTCGTCACGAAGACCGGGAGCTTGAGGCGCGTGCCCAGCTCGATCAGCACCTCCTGGAAGGGCTTGCATTCGCCCGTGGGCGGCACCACCGGGATGCGCACCGAATCCACCGGCCCGTCGAACTCGGAGATGGGCCGGTCGAGGATGGACATGACGTCGTGCCGTTCCAAATACGTGGTGTCGGGCAGGATGATGTCGGCAAAGGCCGTCATCTCCGACTGGAAGGCATCGGCCACGACGATGAACGGGATCCTGTATTCGCCGTCCTCGTCGCGGTCGTTGAGCATCTTGCGGACCTCGACGGTGTTCATGGTCGAGTTCCAGGCCATGTTGGCCATGAAGATGAGCAGGGTGTCGATGCGGTAGGGATCGCCGCGCCAGGCGTTGGTGATGGCGTTGTGCATCAGTCCGTGCACCGACAGCGGGTATTCCCAGGAGAAGCCCTTGTCGAGGCGCACCGGGTTGCCGGCCTCATCCACGAACAGGTCGTCCGGGTCAGACGGCCAGCCCAGTGCCATGCCGTCCAGCGGCCGGTTGGGCTGCACCGCCTTGGGATGGTTGGGCGTGCGGGCGCACGGCGGGATCGGCCGCGGGAAGGGCACCTTGTGGCGAAATCCTCCCGGCCGGTCGATGGTGCCCAGGAGGGTCATCAGGATGCCCAGCGCGCGGATGCTCTGGAAGCCGTTGGAGTGCGCCGCCAGGCCGCGCATGGCGTGGAAGGCTACCGGGTTGCCGGTGACGCTCTGGTGCTCCACGCCCCAGGAATCGGTCCAGGCGATGGGCAGTTCGATGCGCTGGTCGCGGGCCGTGACGCCCATCTCGTAGGCCAGGCGGCGGATGGTCTCGGCGGGGATGCCGGTGATCTGCGCCGCCCACTCCGGCGTGTAGTCGGCCACCCGCTCCTGCAGCAACTGGAAAGCGGGCTTGACCCGGGTGCCGTCGCGCAGGCGGAATTCGCCCAGCAGGTACGGGTCGCAGCCCTCGCTGTGGGTGACCACGGCGCGGTCGCCGTTGCGGTCCCACCACAGCTTGTTCTGCGGGTCGTAGCAGGCCTCTTCCTCCGGTACCTCGGTGCGCACGAACATGCCGAACTCGTCGTCGGCCTCGTCCACATTCACCAGTTGGCCGCAGTTGGTGTAGCGCACCAGGAAGTCCCGGTCGTACAGACCCTTGGCCAGAATCTCGTGGATGAAGGCCAGCAGCAGCGCACCGTCGGTGCCAGGGCGGATGGGCACCCACTCGTCGGCGATGGCGGAGTACCCCGTGCGCACCGGGTTGATGGAAACGAAGCGCCCGCCGTCGCGCTTGAACTTCGAGATGGCGATCTTGAGTGGATTGGAGTGATGGTCTTCGGCGGTGCCGATCATCACGAACAGCCGCGCCCGCTCCAGGTCCGGCCCGCCGAATTCCCAGAACGAGCCGCCGATGGTGTAGATCATCCCCGCGGCCATGTTCACCGAGCAGAAACCGCCGTGGGCGGCGTAGTTGGGGGTGCCGAACTGGCGCGCGAACAGGCCGGTGAGGGCCTGCATCTGGTCGCGGCCGGTGAACAGCGCGAACTTCTTCGGGTCCGTGGCGCGGATCTTCGCCAAGCGTTCGGCGAGGGTGGAGAACGCCTCCTCCCACGAGATGGGCTCGAACTCGCCGGCGCCGCGCTCCGCGCCGGCCTTGCGCCGCAGCGGCCGGGTGAGGCGCGCCGGCGAATACTGCTTCATGATGCCGGAACTGCCCTTGGCGCAGATCACGCCCTGGTTGAGAGGGTGGTCGGGGTTGCCGTCGATGTAGCGCACCTCGCCGTTGCGCAAATGCACGCGGATGCCGCAGCGGCAGGCGCACATGTAGCAGGTGGTCTTGCGGACTTCCTCGACGGGCGCGGAGGGCATGGAAGGCGTGGAACCGTACATTAGAAGCTCTTGATATTCTGACAGCAGTTGATCCAGGTCAAGCGTGAAAACTTCTTATTCCCGTATAAGCACGCCTTGAAGCACCGGCGCCCGCAATGGGCGACAATGTGGCCCCTGCAAGGCCCCGCCCCGCCAAGGCGAAGGGTCGATCATCGGTGCATCCCAGGAGAGGACATGAGCCCCCGCCCCATCCCCGACTTCACCGCCAACGAGCGGCAACTGGTGGCCCAGACGCTGCGCGAACGTTACGGCCAGCCCGTGGAAGCGCAGACCGCGGACGCCGAACTGTGTCTGGATCCCGAAGGCAAGGAACTCACTACCCGCCCCTCCCTTTTCTGGGAAGAACGAGGTGCCCACTTCGTGATCTTCAAGATGGGCGAAGCACAGTTCCGCTGCCAGTTCTACTATTCAGACACCGAGCAGTTCGGCACAGGTGGACCTGCTGCAGGTGCAGTCGGACCACGAGCGTACCCTGGCGGGCGTACGCTCCGGCATGACGGCCGTGGACTTCGACAAACTCGGTGACGGCGACGACTACTTCCCGCCGCTCATCGTATGACCCTCGAGCGCGCGCGGCAACTGTTGTCGGCCCAGGCCGGCTTCGGCGGCGCCTACAGCCGCAACGGCGCCCGCCTGGTGCTGGCCGAGGTGGCGCGCGAACACGGCCAGGCCGCGGCGGATCAACTCATCCGCGAACTGCGGCTGGACGAAATCTTCAACTTCCACCCCGGCGAACACTTCTCGACGCCCGGACAGCCGCGATGAAAATCTGCATCGTTTCAGACAGCCACGACCGCGGCCCCATGCTGGCGGCGGCGGTAGCCGAGGCCATCGGCCTGGGCGCGCGGGCGGTCATCCACTGCGGCGACATCATCGGCGCCAACACGCTCAAGGCCTCTGTCAAGTTCGGTGTGCCGCTCCACGTGGTTCACGGCAACAACCTGGGCGACCCGGTCGCCATTGCCCAGATGGCCTGCCGCTCCGACGACCTGCTGCACTACCACGGTCAGGACGCCCGCCTCACCCTGGCGGGCCGGCGCATCTTCGTCACCCATTATCCCCACTACGGCCGCGCCATGGCCTGCACCGGCGAATGGGACCTGGTGTGCTGCGGCCACAGCCACGAGGCCCTGGTCAGCCGCGAGGACAACGTTCGCGGCGGCCAGACATGGCTGGTCAATCCGGGCACCGTCGCCGGCCTGGGTGCTCCCGCCGCCACATGGATCATGGGCGACCTGGAGACCATGACATTCGATATTCGGCCGACGCCGGCCTGACCCGCATTGGTGCTTTCTATCTTCTGATAGGAACATTTTTCCGCCCAATTTGACCTGTGTCGGAACCGCAGGCCGGTAACGAACGGTAAAATCGGCCGGTTCTTTCCGAACGTTACTTCCCCGGAGGCTCGATGACGGCTTCAATCGCAACCAGCCAGACCATCCTGGTCGTCGGTGGCGGCATTTCCGGCATGACCGCCGCCCTCGAGGCCGCCGAGTGCGGCAAGCAGGTGATCCTGGCCGAGAAGACCCCGACGCTCGGCGGCCGTACCGCCCAGCTCTATCGCTACTTCCCGAAGATGTGCCACCCCACCTGCGGGCTGGAGATCAACCTCAAGCGCATCAAGGGCAACCCCAACGTACGCGTCATGGCCATGACCCAGGTGGTCGAGGTCACGGGCAGCCGCGGCAACTACGCGGTGACGCTGAAAGTCAGCCCGCGCTACGTCACCGAGAACTGCACCGCATGCGGCAAGTGCGGCGAGGCCGTGACGGCCGAGGTGCCCGACGCCTTCAACTATGGCCTCGGCAAGGTCAAGGCGGCCTACCTGCCCCACGCCATGGCTTATCCGCAGCGCTACGTGCTCGATCCTTCCATCGTCGCCACCCCCGAGGGAGAGAAGGCCAAGGCGGCCTGTCCGGTGGGTGCGGTGGATCTGGGCATGAGCGAGGAAACGGTCGAGATCAACGTCGGCGCCATCGTCTGGGCCACCGGCTGGCGTCCCTACGACGCGGCGAAGATCCAGCCCTACGGCTATGACCGCTTCGCCAACGTCATCACCAGCGTCGAGTTCGAGCGCCTGGCCGACCCGCACGGCCCCACGGGCGGCAAGTTGCTCCGCCCCTCCGACGGCAAGGAGGCGAAGAACATCGCCTTCATCCAGTGCGCCGGTTCCCGCGACGAGAACCATCTGCGTCACTGCTCGCGCATCTGCTGCATGGCCTCCCTCAAGCAGACGCAGTACGTGCGCGAGGCGTGCGGTGACGAGGGCAAGTCCACCATCTACTACATCGACATCCGCGCCATCGACCGCTTCGAGGACTTCTACCAGAAGGTGCAGGCCGATCCGACGGTGAGCTTCGTCAAGTCCAAGGTGGCGCGCATCGCGCTCAACGAGGCCAACGACAATCCGATCCTGCACGGCGTGGATACCGAGGGCTACCACCGCTACGCCACCGAGCATGACCTGGTGGTGCTGGCCGTGGGCATGGAGCCCGAAGTCACGGGCGTCAGGCTGCCCGACGACATCATCGTCGACTCCAGCCTGTTCATCGAGGGCTCGAAGGATGGCGGCATGTTCGGTGCCGGCGCAGCGTCCAGCCCGCTGGACGTCAACCGCGCGGTGCAGAGCGCCACGGCGGCTTCGCTGCGCGCGATCCAGGTGATTCACAAGACTGCTTCGACGGAGGCCGCGTAATGGCCGACAACAAATTCGCTGCCTACATCTGTTCCGGCTGCGGCATCGGCGACGTGCTCGATGTCAAGTCGCTGGAGAAGATCGCCCAGAAGGAAGGCAAGATGGCGGTGGTCAAGAACCACTCCTTCCTGTGCAACGCCGAAGGCGTGCAGATGATCCGTGACGACATCGCCAACGACGGCGTCACCCATCTGTGCATCGCCGCCTGCTCGCGCCGCGCCAAGGCCGAGGCCTTCAGCTTCCCCACCGCCGCCGTCTCCCGCGCCAACCTGCGCGAGGGCGTGCTGTGGGTGGTGGCCGAAGGCTCCGACCACGACGAGGTACGCCAGGAGATGGCCGAGGACTACGTGCGCATGGGCTGCGCCGAAGTCAAGAAGATGAAGGTCCCCGCCGGCAACCCCAACAAGGCCGAGAACAAGCGCATCCTGGTGGTGGGCGGCGGCATGTCGGGCATGACCGCGGCGCTGGCTGCGGCGGACGCCGGCTACGACGTGGTGCTGGTGGAGAAGACCGGCTCGCTGGGTGGCTTCGCCCGCAATCTCGTCAAGCGCGTGCCCTTCAACGCGCCTCACGCCGAGGCCCAGCCCACGGGCGTTGAGGAGTTGGCCGCGCAGGTGGCGGGCAACCCCGGGATCACGGTGCATCTCAACTCGACGCTTGCCGAGACGGCCGGTTCCCCGGGCCGCTTCCTCGCCAAGGTGGCGCAGGAAAGCGGCGCCGTGACCGAGGAAGCCGTGGGCGCCATCGTCCAGGCCACCGGCTTCACAACCTACGACATCGCCAAGCTTCCCGAACTGGGCGGCGGCCAGGCCAACGTGGTGGATCAGGCCGGCCTCGAGGCCCTGGCCAAGGCCGCCAACGGCGGCGCCATCAAGCGCGCCGACGGCAAGATCGTTTCGTCCGTGGTCTTCGTCCAGTGCGCCGGCCAGCGCGACGAGACGGGCACCCACCTGCCCTATTGCTCCGGCCACTGCTGCGCCACGAGCATCAAGCAGGCCATGTACTTCAAGGACGCCAACCCGGACGTGGACACCGTGGTCATGTACCAGGACCTGCGCGTGCCGGGCATGGGCGAGGATTTCTACCGCAGCGCCCAGAAGAAGGGCGTGCTCTTCACCAAGGGCAAGGCCTCCAGGGTGGCAGGCGGCGACACCTGCAAGGTCACCTTCAGGGACCTGATTCTGGACGAGGAGAACACCGTCGATGCCGACCTCGTGGTGCTGGCTACCGGCCAGGTGCCCAGCGCCGGCGTGGACCTGGATGCCTGGTCCGCCGTGGTGACCAAGGCCGAGGGCGGCGACGAAGCCGCCAAGGCGCAGCGCGAGGAAATGCGCAGCACCTCGGTGCTCAAGCTCACCTACCGCCAGGGGCCGGACATGCCCCAGTTCAAGCACGGATTTGCGGATTCGCACTTCATCTGCTTCCCGTACGAGACGCGCCGCACCGGCATCTACGCCGCCGGCCCGGTGCGCCGCCCCATGGACATGTTCCAGGCCCAGGAAGACGCCACCGGCGCTGCGCTAAAGGCCATCCAGGCGGTGGAGAACGCCTCTGCCGGGCGCGCTGCGCACCCAAGGGCGTGGGATCTGTCCTTCCCCAGCGCCCGTCTGGAGGGCTGCACCCAGTGCAAGCGCTGCACGGTGGAATGCCCCTTCGGCGCCATCGACGAGGACGAGCGGCGCTTCCCGCTGTTCAACGAGCAGCGCTGCCGCCGCTGCGGCACCTGCATGGGCGCCTGCCCGGTGCGGGTGATCTCCTTCGAGAACTACTCGTGCGACACCGTCGGCAGCCAGATCAAGGCGGTCAACGTGCCCGACGAGTTCGAGGAGAAGCCGCGCGTGCTGATCCTCGCCTGCGAAAACGACGCCTACCCGGCGCTGGACATGGCCGGCCTGCAGCGCCATGTGTATTCGGCCTTCGTGCGGGCCATCCCGGTGCGCTGCCTGGGTTCGGTCAACACCATCTGGATTACCGACGCCCTCAACTCCGGCTACGACGGCATCATGCTCATGGGCTGCAAGAAGGGCGACGACTACCAGTGCCACTTCGTCAAGGGCTCGGAGATGGCCTACTACCGCATGAGCAAGATCGACGACACCCTGAAGCAGCTCGGCCTGGAACCCGAGCGGGTGGCGACCCACGAGGTGGCGATCACCGACAACGTCCGCGTGGCCAGGATGATCAACGACTACGTGGCGCAACTTCAGGACATCGGCCCGTCGCCCATGAAGGGCTTCGGTTGACACGGGGGAGCACGAGAGCATGAGCGACGCAAACAACCGGGCCCTGGGCGCGTACCGCAGCAACTTCCTCAAGGAAGTGGAGGCGAACGTCGAGGAAGGCCACTGGGTCAAGATGTGCATGCAGTGCGGCGTGTGTGCCGGCTCCTGCCCGCTCGGCCCGCACTGGCAGCATTCCCCGCAGAAGATCTTCATGATGATCCGCGCCGGCAAGCGCGACGAGGTGCTCACTTCCGACTCCATGTGGATGTGCACCTCCTGCTACAACTGCATCGTGCGCTGCCCGCGCAAGCTGCCGATCACCCACATCATGCACGGCCTGGCCAACTACGCCCACCGCCTGGGCCTGGCGCCCAAGGGCCAGCCGACGCGGGAAATCGCCAAGCTGTTCTGGGACAACCTGGTCAAGACCGGCCGCGTGAACGAACTCAAGTTCTCGCTGGCCATGTACTTCAAGGACGGGTTCGGCCAGGGCATCAAGAACGCCATGGCCATGCAGGGCGTGGGTCTGGGGCTGGTGAAGGCCAAGCGCCTCAACCCCCTGGAACTGCTGGGCGGCCACGGCTGCAAGGACAAGGCCGGCATTCACAAGATGGTCGCCAAGGCGCGCGAGATCGAGGACCGCCGCAAGGGTCTGGCCTGAGCATCGCCCCAGGGCGGTGACTTTTAGCTCCGACAGGAGAGACGAATGGCAAAGAAGCAATACGCGTTTTATCCCGGCTGCTCGTCGCAGAAGAAGGCCTCGGCCGACAACTTCCTGCGCTCCATCGACGTGGTGTGCCAGAAGCTGGATGTCCAGCTCAACGAGATTCCTGACTGGAACTGCTGCGGCGCATCCATCGGCTACGGCGAGGGCGGCGAACTGCCGCGGCTGGTGATCTCTGCGCGCAACCTGGCCTTGGCGGAGAAGAACCTCCCCGGGCAGGACATGGTCTCCGTGTGCCCCGCCTGCTGGCTGGCCACCCGCGAGGCTGGCGAGCGCCTGCATGAATCCGACAGCCTGCTGGCTGAAGCCAACGAGGCGCTGCGCGAGGCCGGACTCGACCTGAAGAACGAGGTGAAGTCGCGCCATTTCGTCGAGGTGCTCATCGAGGACGTGGGCTTCGAGGTCATGCAGCAGCAGGTGGTCAAGCCCCTGGAGGGGCTGAAGCTCGCCGGCTACGTGGGCTGCCAGACCAACCGGCCCTTCGGCATCGTCGGCGAGTCGTTCGAAAACCCCAGGTACCTGGACAAGATGGTGGAGATGGTGGGCGCCCAGCCCATGGAGACGTACGACCAGAAGGTGACCTGCTGCGGCGGCGCCCTGGCCTTCTCCGAGCCGGAGAAGTCGCAGAAGCAGATCCGCGATATCGTCGAATCCGCCTACGACCACGGCGCCGACATGATCGTCACGCCCTGCCAGCTGTGCCAGGCCAACGTGGAGATCTACCAGTCGGAGATCAACAAGAAACAGGGCACCAGGTTCAACATGCCGGTGGTGTACTACACGCAGTTGATGACAATCGCCTACGGCGGCTCCGCCACCGAAGCCGGTCTCGACGGGCAGTTCATCCGCGCAGAAAAGCTGGAGAAGCTGGCCGGGAAGTAGTTCGGCAAGCTGGCGCGGCCGACGGGTGACGTGAGGTTCGCGCAGGCGTCGCAGGCAGGAATGGCCGGCAATTGCCGGCCATTCCCTTTTTCTGGCGCCACCCATGATCGCGTATCCTTTAGACTTCGCACATCCCAGGGGAGGAGATGACCATGGAACGAGCCCATTTCAAGCCGCTGACCGCATGCAAGGCGCGGGCAGGCCTATCGATTCACCAGCCCAGCACCTTCACCCCGGTGCGCGAGGACTCGCCGGCGATTTCCGTCATGACGGACCTGGCGCGCGTCAGTGCCGCCACCATCCGCCCCAACGCCACGATTGCCGAGGCCAGCCAGACCATGATCGCGCGTGGCGTGCGCCTGCTGCTGGTGACGGAATCCGGCGACGAGGTGCTGGGCCTGATCACGGCCCGCGACACCCAGGGCGAGCGCCCCATCAAGCACATCCAGGAGCGTGGCGGACGATTCAGTGACCTCCAGGTGCGTGACCTGATGGCGCCACGCGAGGACATCGACATGCTCGACATCACCGAAGTGCTGCGCGCCGAGGTGGGTCACATCGTCTCCACGCTGCGAAGCTGGGGACGACAGCATGCCCTGGTGGGGGAAACGGACCCGTACACCGGCGTCCCCGTGATTCGCGGCATCTTCTCGGCGACCCAGATCGGCCGCCAGCTTGGCGTACCGGTGCAGCCCTTTGAGGTCGCCAAGACCTTCGCCGAGATCGAAGCCATGCTCGCCCGGGGCTGAACGGCCCCTTCACCCCTCCCACGAGCCGCGGCGCGGTCATTTTTTCCGCGGCGCGGTTGCTCAACTACTCATGCGGCGATAGATGTCGGCCAGCTTGAGTGGCAGCTTGCGCACGTCGTCCAGCACCGTATATCTCGCCGGGCCATACATGTGGCGCAGGTAGTCGGCGCCGTGACGGTCGATGGTGACACAATAGCTGCGGACTCCCTGCGCGCGAGCCTCCAGCAGCGCACGACGAGTGTCCTCGACGCCGTATTGCCCACGGTACTCGTCGCCGAAATCGTCGGGGCGCCCGTCCGAGAGCGACACCAGCAGGCGATGGCGGGCAGGCTGCGCCACCAGCAGCCTGGTGAGATGGCGGATGGCCACCCCCATGCGCGTGTAGTCCTTCGCGGCAATGGCGGAGATGCGCCCGCGCACGGCGTCGCCGTACCGCTCCCCGAAGCCCTTGATGCGGTAGATGTCGCAACGGGTGCGCGTCCAGCCGGAGAAACCGTAGATGGCGTAGGCGTCGCCCAGGGTCTCGATGGCCTCGCACAGCATCACGAGCGCCTCACGCTCGGCATCGTTGACCCAGCCCTGCGTGGAACCGCTCATGTCCACCATGAACAGCGCCGCCAGGGAACGCTCGCAGCGCACGCGGCGGGCGAACAGGCGGCTTGACGGCTCGCTGCCCGCCGCCCGGTCACAAACGGCTTCCACGGCCGCGTCCACGTCCAGTTCCTCGCCGTCCAGTTGACGCCCGAGAACGCGGTCTTCGCCGCGCAGCGCCTCGAAGCGGCGCCGAATCCGGCGGATGAGGGCGGCATGGCGCTGGCTGACCTCGCGCACGAACCCCGCGTCGCCCGCGGGCAGATCGTTTTCGTAGAGGTGACACCAGCCGCGCCGGTGCGCGTTGCGGTGGAAGTCCCACTCGTCGTAGTAGTGGTCGGGCGGACGGGTAGCGACGTAGTGCGCGCCTTCGCCCTGCCGGTCGGTGGGCTTCCAGGCGCCGGGCCCCGCCGGGGCAAGGGCCTCGGGGGGAATCTCGCCAAGATCCTGGACCAGCGATTGGGCCGCCGCCCGCGCCTCCTCCGGCAGGGCCACCAGTTTCCCCTCGATGCGAAATTCCGCCGGACCGGCATCGTCGGCAAGCGTGGCCTCCCAGGACGAAGACTCGGCCGGGCGGCGGCCAGGCGCTGCCTTCCACGCGCCGAGGGCATGGCGCAGTACCTCTGTCTCGCGGCCGATGCGCTGCGCACGCACCCGGCGAGCCGCAGCGGGATCCAGGGTTCCGGCATGGACCAGGACGGGGGGATGGGCTTCGCCCGCCATATACTCCGACAACAAGGCCAGACTGTCGGCCACGCTGGCCGAGGGTGCGCCCAGACGATCCACCACGCTGGTCAGTTCCGACGGCCAGGGGCCGCGCAATCCGGCCATCTCCCGGGCCAGGCCGGGCAGCTCGCGCGCAATACAGGCCTCGAGGCGCACCGTCTCCAGTGCCGCCAGCCAGGCCAATGCCCGTTCCCGCTGCGGCCAGGCATCGACGGCCGCCTCCAGGTCGGCGTTGAAGGTACCGAAACGCGCCTGCGCCCACAGCAGGGCCGTCATGGCTCTGTACAGGGCGCGGTTGGCGCCGGCATCGGACAATACGCCGAGGCGCGCGGGGAGGTGGATGGTTTCAGTGTCGGTCCACGCCGCGGCCCCCGCGCGGATGCGCAGCGTGCGCCCCGACAGCCCCCGCACGAAGCGGCCCAGGCGCCCTTCCACCGTTGCAAGGGCGACGTCGCGCGTGTCGTCGCGGGCGGCACGGAAACCGGCCACGTCGCGCAGGCTTTCCATGGCGGCGCGGGCGCCGTGCCGGTCATAGCGGTCCAGTGCCGCCAGCACCCAGGCCTCGAAGGCGGCGGCGTCCAGGAGTACAAGGGCGCGCGGCGCCAGCGAAGCAACCAGGTCACCGATCGCGGCGTTGGTCTGGGTGCAGACCTCCGCCCAATGGAGCACGAGATCCTGACGTTCCCGGGGAAGGTATTCCAGGTCCCGGGCCAGCTTGGCCACGGAACGGTGCGACGACGAGGCGAGCAGCGCGTCGTCCAGCCGCTGCTCCAGTTGCGCGGCGCTGAGCCTAGAAGACGGCCCGGACGAGCTCATCGAGGGTGTCCGTCATCTCGGGGTCGTCGCTCAGGGCGCGGGCCACGGCTGCGGTGCAGGCCGTGCGCGGCGCCATCCCGGCGCCGATGAGTTGGGCCGCGTGTACCAGCAGCCGCGTGCTGGCGCCCTCGTCCAGCCCCTCCCCCTTGAGATTGCGGGTGAGCTGGCCGAGCTTGACCAGCCGCTGGGCGACGGATGCCTCCACGCCCCCTTCGATGGCAACGATGCGCGCTTCCAGTGCGGCTTCCGGGTAGTCGAAATCCAAAGCAACAAAGCGCTGGCGCGTGCTGGGCTTGATCTCCTTGAGTACGCTCTGGTACCCAGGGTTGTAGGAGATGACGAGCATGAAGGACTCCGGGGCCCGCACCAGTTCGCCGCGCTTTTCCACGCACAGCACGCGGCGCGAATCGGCCAGGGGGTGGATGACCACCGTGGTGTCCTTGCGGGCCTCGACGATCTCGTCCAGGTAGCAGATGGCGCCGGCCCGCACGGCGGCGGTGAGGGGTCCATCCACCCAGATGGTGCCCTCGCCCGCGATGAGATAGCGCCCCACCAGGTCGGCGGTGGTGAGGTCGTCATGGCAGGCCAC
This sequence comes from Betaproteobacteria bacterium, assembly GCA_016208415.1. Lineage (GTDB taxonomy): Bacteria > Pseudomonadota > Gammaproteobacteria > Burkholderiales > Rhodocyclaceae > JACQYB01. The sequence continues at coordinate 62,918 of JACQYB010000005.1, forward strand.
CGTCACCAGCGGACGCTGCAGGCGCCACGCCATGTATTCCACAAAGCGGGTCTTGCCGCAGCCCGTGGGTCCCTTCAGCAGCACCGGCAGGCGGCGCGCGGCAGCGGCCTCGAAGAGCGCCACCTCGTCGGCGACCTGCTGGTAGTAGGGCTCGTCCGCCTGCGTCTCCAGCGTGGGGGTGATCGTGCGTAGCTCCGTGGGGCTCATCCGTGCTGTTCCGGCTCGGTTCTCGTTACGACCTGGCTGCCGCAGATCGATGCCTCAGGCAGGTCGGGCAGTCTGGAACAGACGGCAGACAGTGTCAATTGGCTATCAACCGGCTATTCTCCCGTGCGTCGGCTTGTGCTCAAATGCCCCTCTCGACAACGACGTCTGCCGCGCAGGCTTGGTGCACAGGCAGCAAACAACCAATTCGGCATGAAAATTACAGTCAGCGAACTGATTGTCAGGTTCATGGAGCGTTTGGGCATCACCCACATTTACGGAATGCCCGGCTCCCACATCCTGCCAGTCTATGACCGCCTCTACGATTCGAAAATCAAGAGCGTCCTGGTCAAGCACGAACAGGGCGCCGCCTTCATGGCCTGCGGCCATGCACGCGTGTCGGGGGGGGTTGCCGCGTGCATCACCACGGCCGGACCGGGCGCCACCAACCTGGTTACCGGCATCGCCAACGCCCATGTGGACAAGCTGCCCGTCCTCATCGTCACCGGCGAGACGTCGACCTACATCTTCGGCAAGGGCGGGCTGCAGGAAAGCTCCGGCGAGGGCGGCACCCTGGACCAGGCCGCCCTGTTCGGCGGCATCACGCGCTATCACAAGATCGTCGAGCGCACCGACTACCTGCTCCAGGTGTTGCGCCAGGCGGCAAAGATCCTGCTGTCGCCCAATCCCGGGCCGGTGCTCCTCAGCTTCCCTTACAACCTTCAGAAGGAATTGGTGGAGGAGGCTCTCCTCGACGAAATCCGCTATGCCACGCCCACCCGGGCCTTTTGTAACCGGCCCTCGGCGAGCCGGACGATGGCGCGCATGATCCTCGCTGCCCGGCGTCCCGTCATCGTTGCGGGCTACGGCTGCTTCCTGTCCGGCGCCCAGGAGGCGCTGCGGCAACTGAGCGAGCACCTGGGCATTGCGGTGGCCACCACGCTCAAGGGCAAGGGGGTGGTCGAGGAAGGGACGCCCCGTTCACTCGGCTGCCTGGGGGTCACGTCGAACGGAATGGCGCGCCGCTACATCGTCGAACATGCCGATCTGCTGATCTTCCTCGGCGCCGGCTTCAACGAACGCACCAGCTCCCTGTGGGATCCGCGCGTGCTTGCCGAAAAGCAGCTCATCCAGATCGACAACGATGTCGCACAACTGGAAAAGGTCTTCAAGGCGGACCTGGCCATCCACGGTGACATCCGCGCGGTGCTCGACGATGTGCTCGCCGGGATTCTCGAAGTCATGCCGAAGCCGCCTGCCGGGCGAGGCATCCCCCCGTGCGCGCCAGCCGCCGTAGAGGGGACCCCATCCTGGGCACAGGGAGGTTTCCGCCTCGTCGAGCACTTCTTCGACCGGCTCGTGACGCAGTTTCCGCTGGGCGCCCAGGTCTTCGACGACAACATCATCCTGGCCCAGAGCTATTTCAAGGCCTCGCCGCGGCATCGCTACTACCCGAACTCCGGCATCTCGTCCCTGGGCCATGCCATCCCGGCGGCCATCGGCGCGCGTCTCGCCGGGGAGTGGCCGACCTTCGCCATCCTCGGCGACGGGGGCTTCCAGATGTGCTGCATGGAACTGATGACCGCGGTGAACTACCGGGTTCCCCTCAATGTGGTGATGATCAACAACGGCACCCTGGGACTCATCCGCAAGAACCAGTTCCAGCTCTATCACGAGCGCTACATCGACTGCGACTTCGTGAATCCGGACTACGCCCTGCTCGCGCGGTCCTTCGGCATCGCCCACTGGCGCATCGGCAGCGCCGGGGACGTCGGAAGCCTGTTCGAAATGGCCGATCTCGCCGGCGCCATCAACCTCGTCGAAATCCTTTGGGACAAGAATGTCTTCCCCGCCTACATGTCCGACCGCCAGTCCTGAAGCGCCGTCCATTGCTGCACAGTTGCAGCGCATCGAGGAAATCGGGAACCGGCTTTGGGCCGGCGGCTTCAACCCCGACCGGCTCGGCTCCTATCAGGCGGCTTTCCGCGGACTCGAGCAACTCATCGCCGCGCAAGGCCACGACGATCGCCACGAGTTCGTCATCGTCATCCCCGTGGCCGACCGGCCGCAGCACATCCGGACCTGCCTCGACAGCCTGCTCGAACTCTGCCGCGCATTCGGCTACGGCGGCCGGCACGACGGACGCTACACGAAGGTCTCCGTCGTCATCGCCGACGACAGCACCGCGGCGACCCATGTCGCCGCCAACCGCGAGATCGCCCGGCACTACAGCGCGCTGGGCATTTCGACCCTGCACCTGGCGCCCGACGAGCAGGCGGATCTGGTCGATGCGCTGGGCGAGCGCAAGCCCGAGCTGGTGCGCGTCATCGGCAACGCGCCGCGCGAGCACTTCGGCCACAAGGGCCAGGGCGTCATGCGCAACATCGCGGCACTGAAACTCAAGGAAATGGTCGCGCCCGGGCGCAGGCTGCTGTTCTGGTCCGTGGACAGCGACCAGGAGTTTTGCGTCAAGGTCGGCACGCCCGAGGGCGACCGGGACGTCCATGCCGTAAATTTCTTCCATTGGCTGGACGCGATCTTTTCCCGTACCGACGCGCTGGTCCTGACCGGCAAGGTGGTCGGCGACCCGCCGGTGTCGCCTGCCGTCATGACCGGCAACTTCCTCGAGGACGTCGTCGGCTTCGTGCGGCAGGTGGCCGCCCGCGATCCCGCCGCCCCCTGCGGCCACCACCAGACGCAGCCGCACCAGGGCGAGGCGGCCTACCATGACATGGCGGACATGTTCGGCTTCAAGCCCGCCGACATGGCCCACGGCTTCGGCTGTCCGCTCGGGGGAAAGCATACGGAGGCAGACTGTTTCGCCCACTTCGCGGGCCGCCTCAACCGCTTCTTCTACGGCGAGCACCTCACCCGGGTTTCCCGCTACCTGCCCGATGACGTGCTGCGCAGCGTGCAGCCGGCTCGCACCGTGTATGCCGGCAACTACGTATTCCGCCCGGAAGGCCTCGCCTATTTCATTCCCTTCGCCAGCCTGCGGCTGCGCATGTCCGGCCCGATGCTCGGACGCATCATCCGTTCCGAGATCGGGCCGCGCTTCGTTTCCGCCAACCTGCCGATGCTGCACAAGCGCACCGTCAATGCCATCGGGCAATCCGAGTTCCGTCCCGGCATCCACACCGAAGCAGAGATCATCGACATGAGTGGCGAATTCGAGCGTCAGTTCTACGGCGACGTGATGCTGTTCGCCATCGAGCGGCTGACGGGTGACGGCTTTCCGCAGCGCCACCGCCGTCCCACCCGCGCCGACATCGGGGCCACGCTGGATGCAGTGCGCGCCGATTTGCTGGGGAAATACAACGCGCGGCAGCGCACCATTCTCGACAAGCTGGCGATGCTTGAGGCGCTGGTGCGCGACGCCGGTTCATGGTGGAACCGATCCGCCGAGCACGCCGCAGCGCTGGGCGACTTCGCGAGTTTCGCCGCCAACATCGGGCGCAATTTCGGCGTGGACTCCACGGGCCACGCCCGCATCAATGCCAGGGATGGCTGGCAGCGGTGGCGCGCAGACTTGCTGGAAGCGATCGCCCGCTACCCTGCAGACCGGCAGGCGTGGGAGCACGTTCTGTGCGCAGCCTGAGAGCCTGGCTACACCGGTGGCAGCGTCCCGATCGCCATGTCCTGCTGGATGGCCTGCTCGCCACACAGGCCCTGACCCGCGAGCAGGTGCTGCGCAAGCAAGCGGAGGATCTGCGCGCCATCGTCCGCTTTGCGGCTGCCAACACCGCCTACTACCGGGAGGCCTGCGGCACGCCCGGCGACGACTTCGTCCTTCGCGATCTGCCGATCCTGCGCAAGCAGGATGTCGTGGCCCGAATGCGCGACCTGCTCGCTCGCGATGCAGATCCGCTGACGACGAATATCGGCCACACCGGCGGCTCGACGGGCAAGCCCCTGGCCTTCTGGTATGACGAAGCCAAGCACGAACTGATGCGCGCCGGGATGATGCGCAGCTACATGATGTCCGGCTGGCGACCGGGGCAGAAGATCCTGAACTTCTGGGGAGCGCGGCAGGATACCGTTGCCGGCGGCGTGTTCGGCGGCAAACGCCTGAGCGACTTCATGGCGGCCGAGAAGACCATCCCCGCCTACGAAATCACGGCAGGACGCCTCCTGGAGTGGGCCCGCTTCATCGGACGTTACCGCCCCGTCCTGCTGCAGGGTTATGCCTCCATCCTCAGCGCGCTGGCACGCTTCGTGGTGGACAACAGGATCCCGATGCCCGGCGGCCTGATCGGCGTCTATTCCACCGCGGAAATGCTGGACGACTGGCAGCGAAAAATCATCGAGCGAGCCTTCGGTTGCCAGGTATTCAACCAGTACGGCAGCCGCGAGATTCCCAACATCGCCTGCGAATGCCGCCGCGGCAGCATGCACGTATTCACCGACATGGTCTGGCTGGAATCCCTGTGTACCGATGGCGAAGAGCGGCTCATCGTGACTTCGCTGACCAATCGACTGATGCCGCTGATCCGCTACGACGTCGGTGACGCCGGCAGGCTGAAGGAAGGCGATTGCCCCTGCGGCTCACCGTTTCCCCTCATGGAGATGGGGATGTGCCGCCACAATGACATGATCCGAACGCCGGGCGGCAAACGCGTCCATCCGTCGTTCTTCAACCGTCTGCTCTACGGCATGACGCAGATCGAGCACTATCAGTTCATCCAGGACGAACCCGAACGGATCACGCTGAACGTGGTTGCACCCGGGCCCCTGGATTCCGGACTGGTGGACGCGCTGCGGACCCGCATCCGCCACGAACTGGACGAGCGCATGACGCTGGAGGTGAGCTACGGAGGTGCGCTGGAACGCACAGCGTCAGGCAAGCATCGCTTCGTGATCAGCAACTGCGCCTGACGACGACCCTCAGTCGCGGGAGCAGCTTCCGGCCTCGTCCGGACAGTGGGCGAGGCCGGAGGCATCTTCGTCGATGCCCTCTTCCAGCATCTGCCGCTCGTATTTCGCGCGCTGCTCGGCAGCCTCGCGTTCGATCTCCGCCTGGCGGGCGCGCCACTTTTCCAGGCGCTCCCTGGCGGCATCCTCGTTCAGGGCGATGGTGTTCTCGCCGAACAGGACCTGCTTGAGGTAACGGAAGGCAAACTGCATCAGTTCGACGTCGTCGCCGAGGATGCGCGCCCTCTCGTCTTCCGGCAGCACGAACAGTGCGTTGAAGGCATCGCTTTCGACGAAAAGGCGGAAGGTGTCGATGTCGTAGCACGCCATGAAGAACATCTGGCGGCTCTTGATCGACGGCGCCCCGGTGGACGGCCCCGAGGACTTCTTCTTCAGCACCAGTTGGCGCCAGCCGCGCGCCAGCTCGTCGTATTCCTCCAGTCCCTGCTCCTTGCGATAGTCGGCGATGGTGAGACGCCGCTCCACCTCATGGCCCTTGCAGTGGCTCTCCTTGACGACTGCATAGGCATCGCGGTCGACGTACTCGTCCTGCCTTCGCATGGAAAGCAGTGCCACCGGATAGTAGCGGCAGGCGGTCGGTCGGTCTTCGTACACCGCGCAGCCTTCCGGTCGCATGAAGCGGCAGGCCGTGCCGTTGTCGACCGGCCGGAACTTGACGCCGGCGATGCCGTCCTTCTCCATCTCGTACGGCACGGTGTACTCCCGGAGGAAGTCCGTGGACGTGATGCCCAGGCGCTTCTTCAGGCGGACGATGTCGTAGGGCGTCAGTGAAACGTCGATGTTCGAGCAACAGGCGTTCCAGCATCCGATCCCCTTGTGGCAGGAAAACTGAATGACGTGATCGGCTTCAACCATCTGGGGAAGAACCGGGCTGTTCGGGAAGGGGACGTCAGGCTGGGACATGAGAAACCCTCTTGCGACTGTGGTTGGTGCAACTCCAAGAACAACAGGCCGGCAGCCTCACGGCTGCCGGCCTGCAATTCTACCTGCTGGCTGAACGACTTAGTGCGCTGCAGCCTTGAACAGCTTCGACTTGTCAACCAGGTCGACGTGCTTACGCTTGAAGCAGGTCCACTGCTTCGACTTCTTGTCGTAGATCGAGTTCACGAAGCAGTGCCAGTTGGTCTCATCGACGAAGTTCTTGTCGGTGCGATAGTAGAAGCCTGGGTAGCGGCTCTCTTCGCGGAACTGGATGTGCTTCATGTGGGCTTCGGCCGTCAAGATGCGATGGTAGTTTTCCCAGGCGCGCAGCAGTTCGTGCAGGTCCTTCGCACGCATCTTCTGCGAGTCTTCCTTCAGCATCTCGAGCTTCTCTTCGGCCTTTTCCAGCATCTTGTCATTGGTGTTGTAGTAGGTCGCAACACCCGCAACGTACTCGTCCATGATCTTCTGCAGACGGAACTGGAGCATCTTCGGCGTGATGTAGTTGGGGTTCACGTCGATGGCGGTCGTGTAGTCCTTGTGCTGCAGGAAGTTGCGGACCGGCTTCCAGATGGCTTCGGCGATCTCTTCGGTCGTCTCGTCGAACTCGGGATTGATATCCGGGTTGTCGAGGACGTACTTGACCATGCCTTTGGCGGCCAGGCGGCCTTCGGCATGCGAGCCGGAGGAGAACTTGTGGCCGGAGGCGCCCACGCCGTCGCCGGCGGTGAACAGGCCCTTGATGGTGGTCATGGAGCGGTAGCCCCAGTTCCAGCCGCGCGGCAGGTGCTCGGGAACGCCCGCCAGTTCCTCGTCGGCGGCGGTCGGCGCGCCGAGGTCGGTCGGGCCGGACACCCAGATGCCGCAGCAGCCGGAGTGGGAGCCGAGCAGGTACGGCTCGGTCGGCATCAGTTCGGACATCTTCTTCTCGGGCTCGATGTTCTCACCGACCCAGATACCGCACTGACCGATACACATGTCCAAGAAGTCTTCCCATGCCTCGGCTTCGAGGTGCTTGACTTCCTTCGGCGACAGGGCCTCGCGCAGCTTGGCCAGCGCGGTGACGGTGTCCATGTAGATCGGGCCGCGACCTTCCTTCATCTCCTTGAGCATCAGGTGGTTGCGCAGGCAGGAAGCGGGAACGGCGGCCTGCCCGTAGGGCGGGTAGTCGTTCAGCATTTCCTTGTTCTTGGTCATGTAGTCTTCGCCGTAGGCGTTGGCGGCCTTGGCCTTGAACAGCAGGAACCAGGCGCCGACCGGGCCGTAGCCGTCCTTGAAGCGGGCGGGCACGAAGCGGTTTTCCATCATGGTCATCTCGGCGCCGGCTTCGGCGGCCATGGCGTAGGTCGAACCGGCATTCCACACCGGGTACCAGGCGCGGCCCGAGCCCTCGCCCACGGAACGCGGACGGAACAGGTTGACGCAGCCGCCGGCGGCGAGCATCACGGCCTTGGCCTTGTAGATGTAGATCTTGTTTTCGCGCACCGAGAAACCGGCGGCGCCGGCGATGCGGGTAGGATCGTTCTTGTCGTTGATCAGATGGACGATGAAGACACGCTCCATGATGCGATCGAGGCCGAGTGCCTTCTTCGCGGCTTCGGCGACGATCCACTTGTAGGATTCGCCGTTGATCATGATCTGCCACTTGCCCGAACGCACCGGCTGGCCGCCATCCTTCAGCGCCGGCAGGCCTTCCTTCTGCGCTTCTGCGCCGTCGTGACGCACACCTTCGGCGTCGGTCTTCCAGATCGGCAGGCCCCACTCCTCGAACAGGTGTACCGAGTCGTCAACATTGCGGCCCACGTCATAGGCCAGGTCGTCACGGGTGATGCCCATCAGGTCGTTGGAGACCATGCGCGCATAATCGGCGGGATCCTGCTTGTCGCCGATGTAGGTGTTGATCGCGGACAGGCCTTGCGCCACGGCGCCCGAGCGGTCCATGGCGGCCTTGTCGACCAGCTTGATCTTGAGTTCCTTGCCGGTCTCGGCCTTGAGGGCCTCGGCCCAGCGCATCATTTCATATGCCGTGCCGCAGCAGGCCATGCCGCCGCCGACGAGCAGAATGTCCAGTTCTTCGTAGACGACTTCCGGTGCTTCAAATGTTCCAGCCATTTTTTGTTCCTCGAATTGTCAATTATTTGCGGATCAGTTCGGCGGGGTTGCCGGCGCGGAAGCCACCCATCATCGACCGGGTGAACACGCCATCGACGGTGAGTTCGGACATCTTGGGCATCGGCTTGCCGCCGTAGCAGTCGATCGAACCTTCCGCCGTGGTGCGGATCGGGAACTTGAAACGCTTCAGGGTGCCATTGCGGAACTTGATGGTCCACATGATGGAGTCCGATCCGCGCAACGGCTGCACCGAACCACCCAGCGGCACGATGTCGGCGTAGTGGCGGCACTCGATGGCGCCCTGCGGACAGATCTTGACGCAGGATTAACACTCCCAGCACTGCTCCGGTTCCTGGTTGAACGCTTTCATGGCATGGCCGGTTTCGGAACCGTCCTTGTCCAGCTTCATCAGATCGTGCGGGCAGATGTACATGCAGGCAGTCTTGTCCTGCCCCTTGCAGCCATCGCAC
>JACQYB010000017.1 GCA_016208415.1 Betaproteobacteria bacterium
GTCCAAAAAGCGAGAGTAGACGCCTTTCGGACGCTGTTTACAAGATGATTGCATAAGTCGATGACTGTAAACGACTATTTTGAAGGGTCCACTTCATTGGGATATCGGGATGGCAATGACGTCCGAGTGCGGCGGCCGTGGGCCGGCCTCGCAGACCACCTGCGACTTGCCTTCCTTGAGGTTGGCGATGGCGGCGTCCATGGCGCCCTGGGTGTAATAGACCGAGAAATCGGTGAGTTCGATGGCGAGCGTGTATTTGTCCTTCCTGGCGTAGCGCGGCGTCGCCTCGATGAAGCTGATGTCGTGGAACACCACCTGGCCGCGATCCACGGCGCGTTTGTCGAAGACTTCCGCCGGGATGTATTTGGGTTGGAGGTCGATGCCCTTGTTCTTGGCTTCTTCCAGCACGGCGGGGAACAGGCCCATCTCGAACTCGAAGGCCAGCATGTCCACTCTTGATGCGCCGCGTTTGCGGGTTTCGGTGATGACTTCCTCGACGAATAGCCGGCCGACGGGCAGGTTGATCGGGCCGACGACGACCAGGCGCCCGCCGTTTCTGCCGTGAAAGAAGCTCGCGTCCTCCAGCGGCTGAGCCTTGTAGGCGCGCAGGATGAGTTCGCGGAATTCCTTTTCCTTCTGCGCCAGGGCGTCTTCCTTCTGCTCGCGCGTGAGACGGCCGGAGACGTTCAGATAAGCCTGTCGCTCGTAGCGTCCGAGGTTCAGCACCTCGAAGGCGCGGAAGGGTTTGCCGGCGGCCTGCTGCGCGCGCTGCACGCCGATCAGTCGCTTGCGCGTGGTGTGGATGCCGAACTTGCCGAGGTCGGTGGCGATCCACTTGCGGCCAAGTTTTTCCGCCACCGCAGCCGTGGTGCCGGAGCCGCAGAAGAAATCGGCCACGAGATCGCCTTCGTTGCTGCTGGCTTTGAGGATGCGTTCGAGCAGGGCTTGGGGTTTTTGAGTTGGATAACCAAGGCGCTCGCTACCCGTGTTTGTAACCCGTGACAGGTCTTGCCAAATCGTCTGCGGCGCTTGGCCAGCCTTCTCGTCCAAGTAAACAATCAAACCGTCCATTCGTGGTGTGCCATCACGTTTTGTAGCAATGCGCCCTTCGGCCCACCATTTTTCCAGTTGCTCAAGCGTGTAGCCCCACCCGCGTGTTGATGACGGCATTGTTCCGCGCCAATTGAACTTGCCGGATGAACTACCGAGGCGCGGCGCAGTCATGTCTTGCGTCGTGTAGTAACGGCCTTTCTCATCCTTCTTGTATCGCGCCAGTTGCTCCTCGGAAAACGGCACGAGGTCAGGATGCCAGATGTAGCCGCCAGCACTTCTCGTTGCGAAATGAATTGTGTCGTGAACGCGCCCATATTGACCGGTTTCATTGTGCGCGTTAGTTCGCTGCCAGATGATTTCATTTCGATAAGATTCGTTGCCGAAAACCTCTTCGAGTGCGCCGCGCATGTAGCTGCTTATCCGCCAGTCACAATGCACGTAGATGCTTCCTTCGTTGTGCATCAAATCCCGCATCAAAATCAGCCGCTCGTAAATCATTGAGATGAACGAATCCGCCCCGCGCCCCCAGGTGTCGCGGTAGGCGATCTGCTCCAGCAGGTTGGGTTCCTTGTGGAAGGTCTCGCCGCCGATCTCGATGTCCATCGAGAAATCCGCGCCGACGTCGAAGGGCGGGTCGATGTAGATCAGCTTGAGGCCGCCGGCGTCCTCGATCTGGCGGCGGAGCGCGCCGCTCTTGAGGGAGGCGAGGATGAGCTTGTTGTCGCCCCAGATCAGCTTGTTGGTCCAGCCCTTGATCTGCCGGCCGCGCGGGTCGAAGAGGCTGCCCTGGATTTCCGGCGCTTCCTTGCGCGGTTCGTCGATATGTTCGAGGGTCTGGAAGGGCAGCACGGTGGTGCACACGTCGCGGCTCTTGCCGTTCCACACCAGTTCGACCTCGCGCTTGTCCTCGAAGAGCAGGAAGCGGTATTGCTCCGGCAAGGGCTTGCCGGCCTGGATCAGGGCGATCAGGTCGCGCTTTTCGGCATCCGTCAAATCGTAAGCTTCGGGGCGGGCCATGGTCAGGCGGGAGCAGCGCGGTTGGCGACTTCGGCGATGGCGTCCAGGACTTCGCTAACCTCAGAGGGAATCTCTGCCAGCGGAATGGCGTCGGCCAAGCTGTGATAATCGCGCTTGAATATTTGCTGCGGCGTTCCGAGCTTCTGGAAATAGTTGCTGAACAGAGGGTCGAGAAATTCGTCGGTGACCTTGATGTTCGGACCCCATGGGTCGGGGCGTTTTGTGATGGACAGGGCTTTGGTCAGTTCATCGATGCAGGCATTCATGATTTCAAGGCGGCGGCTACGTTCGGCCTGCTCGATCAGGTCATCTTCGCGCAAGCCCAGTTGTACGACAGCACAAAGGCTGGCGGGCGTCACCAAGTAGTTCTCGATTTCCCGTTGCGCCCACATGCGTTCGACGAGCTGCGAGCCGGTATGGAGTTCCTTGTCTAATCGGTCAAACAAGGCGAACCCAACGAGATCGGGCTTTGCTTCACGCAGGCCGTTGAAGTGCGTCCGTGCGTCGTTGGGCACGTTGGTGCCGACATAAATGACGGGCACGGAATCATGGAGCACGGCCTTGGCCGGGTGATTCAGCCGTCCCGCCAGTCGCCGGAGTATGGCGAGATCGGTCGAGCCTTCAAGATAAAGCATCCATCCTTTCTGTTCGGCCAGGTAGTAGTCAGCCATGCGGATGCTTTCGAGCGCCTTCCTGACCTGGCTGCGGGAGCGCGTGTCTATGCGGTGCGGTTTGCCGACAAAAGCCATGACCACGTCCCGCTCGGCGGCCTCCTGGAGGACAACCTCGGAGTGGCTGGCGGCGACGATCTGCGAACCGTTGGCCTCGGCAAGGTCCGTCAGCAGGTTGTAGACGTCCCGCTGGCGAAGGATTTCCAGGTGGGCATCCGGTTCATCCAGGAGAAGCACGGCGCCGGGATTGGCGAGCATGAAGGAAAGCAGCAGCAACACTTGCTGGCAACCACGCCCGGAGGATGACAGATCGAATTCGACGCCGCTGCGCTCCTTGTAGGTCAGGGAAAGCTCGGCGCGTTCCTTGATGTATGAGGGGTCTTGCAGTTGGATGTGGAATAGCGCCTCAATGTGGTCCACCAGGTCGCGCCAGACGGTCTGGTCTTCCTTGGAGAAGATTTGCCAGCATAGATTGCGCAAGACTTGGGCGGTCTGGCCTTCACCGATCAGCACGCTGATTTCGCCCGGCTCCTTGCGGTGTTCGCGCGCAATCAGGCCGGACATGGGCGGCAGGAAGACCACGGAGTGCTTGCGGGCTCCCTCCGGGATCAGGCCATCCTCGCTGTCTTTCAAACGGCAGTAGAAGGACTCCTCGTTGGCGTAATAGAACTCCAGTGCACAGGACCAGCGTTTGTCTTCGTGAACGCCTTCCGCTTCCAGGGTGATGTAGACCTTGGTGGTCTTTTCGACCGATTTGTCCTGCGCGTGGGTATGCAGGTCGTTCCAGAGCAGCTTGGCGCTTGGCACCGGAATCGCATAGAGGTCGCGGCGGTTGATGGTGACTCCCTTGCGCTCGGCCGGAGAACTCTTGTCCCGCTTCTCAGCCCAGCGCTTCCAGCCGATATCCCACAACGCCAGGGCTTGCAAGGCAGTGGTCTTGCCTGAGTTGTTGGGACCGATGAATACGGCCGCGTTGCCGAGTTCGAGTTCCGCCGTGACCAGTCTTTTGAAATTGGAGATGCGAAAGCGGGTAATCATGGGACAGTCTTTCTCGGTTCGTCGATGTGCTCCAGCGTCTGGAAGGGCAGCACTCAGCGGGCGAGGTCATGGATGACTCCTTCGCGTGCCGCGCGCCAGGCCAGGGTGTTCGGCGTTTGTCGCTGGTTTTCGAAATTCGCCTTGCTCATCACCACCACGTCGGCGGGGATCAAACGCTGTCCGAGCAGGGTGGACAAGCGGATCATTTCGGCAGCCCGGTCGGCGACCTGCGGCTCGATGACCAGCAGGTCCAGGTCGCTGTCCGCGCGCGCGTCGCCGCGCGCGCGGGAGCCGAACAGGACCAGTTGCGTGCCGGGCGGCACCGCCGCCTTCAGGCAAGCCAGGGTTTCGGTCAACAGTTCAGGCTCGGTCACGGGATTCCCCTCGGGTCGGCTGGATGGTCGAAGTCCAATTGTGTCCAATTCGGTCCAATCGTGTCCAATCCTTGCGGCCATCATTGCCCGGTGGATTGATAGTCGGTGAAAGCTTGCGTCAGCGCGGCAAAGCTTTGTGGGGCATGGCGCTCGAAGCCTTCCTGATCCACATAGACGAAGCCGTAGGCCGGACCGTCCTCGGCCTTGCTGGCGGCGGTGGCATCGGCGCACCATTGGGCAAGGCGCTGCATCTTCCGCGGCAAATCCAGTTCGGCGCGGCCCTTGGTCTCGACGATCCAAACCTTGCCGTCGGCGGTCTTGACGATGAAGTCGGGGATGTAATTCGACAAGTCGCCGTCGCTCTTGACGTATTCGATCTTGAAGCCGACGGCGAGGTAGTTCTTGGCGAAGGCGGCCACGTCGGGGGCGTCGTCGAGGAATTTGGCGAAGGCGAGTTCGAGCCCGCCGGCATTGGGTTCGCCGACGATCTTGTTGAACAGCGACTTCTTCGCCGGGATGTAGGCGCGCGGCTCGGTGCGGAAGGGTCGGGTGTCGCGCAGGCGAATGCGGTCTTCGATGCGGGTGCTGCCCTTGTCCTGGACGGTCAGCGCATTGATGCCCGCCTTGACGCTGTCGAAAAGGATCTTGCCGGCGGCGGGTTCCGAGAGGTTGCGCAGCACCTGCGGGTCTTCGAGGTTAACCGGCGATGCCTCGAACAGGTGCTCGCGCAGGAAGGTCTTGACCTTGCCGTAGAGCACGTCGTAGCCGCCGACGAGGCGCAGTTCCTTCAACAGTTGTCGGGCAAAGAAGCCAACGACGGATCGGTAGTCGGCGATGCCGGCGCCGTCGAGCCGAATGGTGTGATGCTGCTCGCCGTCGAGCATGGTCTTGAAGACGATCTCGCGGATTTCTTCCGGGGTGAAGGTCTTGAGCGGCAGTCGCTTGTTGCCGAGGCCGGCCGGGTCGAGGGTGTCGAGTTCCTTGAAGTCGCGGTTGAAGCGTCGGGAGAGGCGGGGCAGGGCAATGTCGAGGGCATCGACGCTCTTGTCCGGGTTGGCGGTTTCCACTTCCACGACCAGGGAATCCTGTCGGGTGCTGCCGCCGCCCATGGGTACGCGCTCGAAGCTGACGCCTTCGCTCTGGATGGATTCGACGAACTCCATGAAAGCCGGGGTGCCCATGACAGAAACGGTTTCGGGAATGTCGCTGCCGAAATACATGCGGCGCAGGCCGCGGCCCAGGGTCTGCTCGGGCAGGATGTTGCTTTGCGCGGCATAGGCGCGCAGGCCGACGACGGTGGTGACGTTCCTGACGTCCCAGCCTTCCTTCAGGACGAGGACCGAGACAATGGCCTTGTAGGGCGAGGGCCAGGTGTCGATGTCGTTGGCGGCACGGCGCAGCTTCTCCAGTTCCTCCTTGTCCTTGCCGGTGCCCGCTTCGCCGATCTCGCCGTTTTTCTTGGTGTGGATGACGAGCACCGCGTTCTGCAATTCGGGGCAGATTTTCTCCAGATGGGCGCCGACCTCGTCGCAGTTGCGGGTGTCGTCCACCATGACGAAGAGCACGGCCTTCTTGCCGAGCTTCTCGTGCTCGGCGGCACTCTTGCGCCATTCCTCGATGCCGAGCTGCAGATAGTCGGCGTATTTCTCGGTGAAGATGGCGCTCTTCTGCTCGACCAGGCGGGAGCGGCTGGCGGCATCCGGCAGCACGGGATGCTTGACCACGTTCTGGTGGATGGCCTCGACCAGCGGGTAGTCGGAGACGGTCTGGACGAAAATCGCCCCGTTGTTGTGGCGCGGCGTGGCGGTGACATCCACTTGCAGGGCCAGGCGGCAGTCCTTCTGCAGCATGCGGTGGTGGATGTCCTGGATGCTCTTGAACCAGGCCAGCCGGCTGTCGTGGATGTGGTGGGCTTCGTCGTTGAACACGGCCAGTTCCTCGATCTCGCGCACGATCTCGCCGAGGTCGGTCTTGCTGTCGGTGGTCTTGCCGACTGGCCGGGGACCGAAGGGAGCGAGAAAGTAGTCGCGCAGGTCGTCGTCCTCCAGCGTGGGCTCGGGCACGTCGGACAGGAAGACGCGGTGGATGTTGGTGAGGAACAGGTTTCCCGTGTCGCGCGCCACGCGCACATCGTCCTGGATGTGCAGGGTGATCTGGAAATCGTCGCGCCAGTTGCGGCCGGCATGGCCGTTGTCGGGTAACACCGGATCGTTGAAGAAGATGCGCAGCCCGTCGAAATCGGCGCGCAGCCGGTCCAGCACGATGATGTTGGGCGCGATGAGGAGGAAGTTGCGGGCGAGGCGGGAATCGGGTTCGTACAGCTTGTGGAAATAGCTCCAGGCGACGAGCAGCGCGAGCACCTTGGTCTTGCCCGCACCGGTGGCCATCTTGACGACATAGCGCGGCCAATCCTCGTCGAACATGCCGGCGGAGACGGCGCCCGATGCGTCGAACCGCAGCAGGTCGAACTTGTCGCGCACACCGCGCACGTCATGCAGCCAGATGACGGTTTCGACGGCCTCGCGCTGAGAGAAGTAGTAGCGGAACGGAGCGAAGGTGGCATCCGACTGTTCGACGAGGTGCTCGGTCTCGAACCACCAGTTCAGCAGCGCGCGGGATGTGGGCGAAGCGCCGGAATAATGGCTGTCACGCCAGGCCTTGATCTCCTCCCGAATTCTCGCAACGAGGGGCGGCAGCAGTTTTTCGTATGCGGTGCTGCGCAGTTCCTCGGCGGCCGGAAACCAGCGCTTTTCCGGCTCGAGTTCCGCGTAGGGCGAGGCTGCAAACTCGGGGTGGAGCGCCATGCCGCTATGTCAGGTCACTCTTCCCGCTCGGCCCGCGCCAAACGGCGCTCGCGCACCGCCGCGGCGAGCAGGTCCAGCACTTCCACGCTGTCCTCCCAGCCGATGCAGGCATCGGTGATGCTCTTGCCGTACTCCAGCGCCCGCCCGGGGACGAGATCCTGACGCCCCTCGCGCAGGTGGGATTCCACCATCACGCCCATGATGCGGTCTTCGCCGCGGGCGATCTGGGCGCACACGTCGCGCGCCACATCGAGCTGCATCTTGAACTGCCGGCGGGCGTTGGCGTGGCTGAAGTCGATCATCACCCGCGCCGCCAGCCCCGCCACGGCCAGGTCCTTGCAGGCGCGGTCCACGCTGGCGGCGTCGTGGTTGGGCTCGCGCCCGCCGCGCAGGATGACGTGGCAGTCCTCGTTGCCGCGGGTGGACACGATGGCCGAGTGGCCGCCCTTGGTCACCGACAGGAAGTGGTGCGGCGTCTGGGCCGAGCGGATGGCATCCACGGCGATGCGGATGTTGCCGTCGGTGCCGTTCTTGAAGCCCACCGGGCAGGACAGCCCCGAGGCCAGTTCGCGATGCACCTGGCTCTCGGTGGTGCGCGCGCCGATGGCGCCCCAGGAGATGAGGTCGGCGAGGTACTGGGGCGTGATCATGTCGAGGAACTCGGTGGCCGCCGGCAGCCCCATCTCGTTGATCTCCCACAGCAGCCGCCGGGCGATGCGCAGGCCGTCGTTGATGCGGAAGCTGCCGTCCAGGTACGGATCGTTGATCAGGCCCTTCCAGCCGACGGTGGTGCGCGGCTTCTCGAAATACACGCGCATGATCACCACCAGGTCGTCGGCCAGGCGCTGCTGCTCGACATGGAGGCGCTGGGCGTATTCCAGCGCCGCGTCATGATCGTGGATGGAACAGGGGCCGATCACCACCGCCAGGCGGTCGTCGGCGCCGTGCAGCACGCGGTGCAGCGCCTGGCGGGTCTCGAAGGTGGTTTCGGTGGCGCGCGGCGTGGCGGGCAGTTCCCGCAGCAGGTGGGCCGGCGGTGCCACCTCGGTGACGGCCTGGATCCTGACGTCGTCGATGCGGGGCTTCATGGGGGCATTCATGCGGGTGAGTGGCGACGCGCCCCAGGGGTTTGGCGCCGGGATAAAGGATATGGATTTTATCCCAAGGCGGGCCCATTGATGCGGTTCCAGCCTGAGTGCGCCCCGGTGCGACGCGCACCGACGACAGGTCTTCTACTTTGTCAGCCCGGCGAGGCGGACCCACCCTACGCAGGGTCTACGGAGGGTCCTTGGCCGCGGCCGATGCCGGCGCACCCGAAGGAAGGTTGCGCGCCAGGCCGTTGAAATACCTGCGCCCGGGGTTCTCGACGAAGCGCCAGGTGAGGGCGGCCACCAGCACCACCAGTTCCAGGTAGGCCACGGCGAAGGTCGCCTTTTCGAAATCGTTGCCGAACACCAGCGCGCGCTGCATCCGCCCGTCGATGAGCTGCTCGGCGAAGAGCACCTCGCCGGAGAACTTCTCCACCACCCGCAGGGCCTTGTCCAGCACGCCCAGCACCAGCCAGTGGACCATGTAGATCGAATAGGACCAGGCGCCCAGCCACTGCACCGGGCGGGTGGCGATGAGGCGCGACACCGGCCCCGCCTCCAGGGCGAAGATCAGCACCGTCAGGCCGAACAGCGGCGGCGCCAGCATGGTCAGCGGGCCGATGCCGGCGGCCATGACGAAGCTCACCACCACCGCCAGCGCCGCCAGCTCGAACGCCACCGGCGCATTGCGCACCAGGCGCTTGAAGCCGTCCGCCGCCACGTAGATGCGATAGACCAGGCAGCCGGTGAAGAAACCGTAGAGGCAGCGGTACAGGCCGTAGTCGTAGGTGGCGTTCATGTAGTCGTCGGACTCCAGCGCCACCACGGCGGCCGCGGCCACGGCAATGGCGGCCGCCACCGGCACCAACCGCCTGCGCGCGCCCAGCACCACCGCGGCAAAGAGCATGTAGGTCCAGAACTCGGCGCTGATGCTCCAGCTCGGCACGTTCCAGATCAGGTCGTCGTAGAAGCCCAGGGCGTGGAGCAGCGACACATTGGTGAGCACGGTCCAGCCGGACTGGCGCCCGGTGAACGGCTCCTGGCGGAACTCCGCGCCGCCGTAGATCTGCGCTGCGGCCTTGGCGATCTCCAGCAGCACCAGCATGCCGAGCACCGCGGCGTGCAGCGGCCACAAGCGGCCGAAGCGGCGCACCACGAATTGCGCCAGGCCGTCGCGGCCGCTGAGCTGCGCCGTGTAGGCATGGGAGATGACGAAGCCGCTGAGGACGAAAAAGTAGTCCACGAACAGGTAGCCGTTGGAAATCAGCGCGCTGTCGGGAAACCAGCCGGCGTTGGGCAGGTGGTAGAGCGCCACGACCAGGGCGGCGATGCCGCGCCAGCCATCGAGGACAAGGAATCGCACGAGTCTGCGGGCCGCACAGCCCGGTACGCAAAGAGGGCGGAAATGTTACCGCCTCGCAGGCTGAAAGCACCGTGACGGATTTAATGAATGTTTGCTACATTGCAGCCGACGCCTTGATTTGCCCTTGGAATACGTCTAAGACAAGCGTAGGGATCCAACTAATGCCACGCTGCCTTTCGGGGCGGAAGAATGGCGGGGATGGGGGCGTGAGGTCTTGCAGCAGGGAGTACGCCCGTGAAAATTCTCGTGCTGGATGATCATCCACTGATCTGTGCAGGTCTGACGCTGGTGCTCGGGGGCCTATATCCCGGCACGGAGGTGCTTGCCGCGGCCGAAGGGCGGGAATGCCTGGAGTACATCGCCAGCGAACCGCGCATCGCCCTGGTGCTGCTGGACATCAAGCTCCCCGGATCGGACGGGATCTCCCTGATGGCCCGGATGCGCGAATTGCGCCCCGACCTGCCCGTCGTCATCCTCACGGCCTCGGACGATCCGGCCACGGTGCAGCGCGCCATCGACGCCGGGGCCGCGGGCTTCATCACCAAGAACGTGCCCAACAGCCAACTCATCGACGCCCTGCGCCGGGTGCTCGAAGGGGAAGTGCATCTTCCGGCCAGCGTCCTGTCGACCGCGCCGCCTCTGACGACGGCAGGCGGATCGGCGCTCGGGCGGGCAAGGGAGGCACATGAACTTCACTTGAGCCCGCGCCAGATGGAGGTGCTGACGCTGCTGGTGCAGGGCCTCTCCAACAAGGCCATCTGCCGCACCCTCGGCATGGCGGACGGCACGGTGAAGACCCACATCGCCGCCATCATGCGCACCCTGGATGTCTCCACCCGCACCCAGGTGGTCTACGAACTGAGCCGCCTCGGCGTGCGCCTTGCCTTCCCGCACGTGCAGGCGAAGGGCCGGGCAGCGTAAGCCGGCATGCGGGCTCCTCAACCCGCGCGCACGCCGCCCTCCGCCCCCGCCAGCATCGCCCGCATCTGATCCCGCAGCCGCTGCGCGCTGAACGGCTTGTGCAGCATGGCGTAGCCGCTGCGCTTGACCTCCTGCAGGCGTTCGATGGCGGTGTCCCCGGAGATCAGGAAGGCCGGGATGTGGCGATGGCAGCGCAGGCGCACGGCATCGATGGCCTCCGTGCCCCGATCGCCGCCGCGCAGCCGGTAGTCCGCGATCAGCAGGTCGGGGCCGGCGGCGCCCGGCGGCAATACCCGCAGCGCCTCGTCGATGCTGCCCACGGCGCCGGCCTCGCATCCCCACTGCTGCAGCAGGGCGACCATGCCTTCGCGCACGTCCGCCTCGTCATCCACCACCAGCACCTTCAGCCCGGGGAAGTCTTCGTCGCCGACGGCTTCCACGGCCGGCGCCGCGCCCTGCGACGGCTCGCCCGCGGGCAGCATCAGCCGGAAGCGCGTGCCGTGGCCCGGCGCGGAGGTCATGGTCAGGCGCAGGTCCAGGATCTCCACCAGCCGGCGCACGATGGCCAGACCCAGGCCCAGCCCCTTGGTGCGGTCGCGCTCGGGGTTGCCCACCTGGTAGAACTCCTCGAACACGTGCTTCTGGTCTTCCGCGGCGATGCCCACGCCGGTGTCGGACACCTCCACGCACACCTCCGGCCCCGCCGCGTAGCAGCCCACCACCACCTGCCCCTCGCGCGTATAGCGCACCGCATTGGCCACCAGATTGGAGAGGATGCGCTCCACCAGCACC
The DNA here is from genome assembly GCA_016208415.1 of Betaproteobacteria bacterium. Classification (GTDB taxonomy): domain Bacteria; phylum Pseudomonadota; class Gammaproteobacteria; order Burkholderiales; family Rhodocyclaceae; genus JACQYB01. The sequence continues at coordinate 11,122 of JACQYB010000017.1, forward strand.
GCGTCGCTGCGCACCCACTCCCCGCTGCCGCCGATGATGGAAAAGCGCAGGCCCTTTTCCAGCGCCGCCGGGGCGAAACCCGTGCGCAGCTTCTCCAGCACCGTGCCCAGGTCGAAGGCGACGGCCTCCGCCTGGATGAAGCCGGCGTCGAGCCGCGAGATGTCCAGCAACTGGCCGAACAGCTCTTCCAGCGCCTGGGTGGCGCGGCCGATGTAGCCGATGGTGCGGTCGCGCTGCGCCTCGGAACTGGCTCCCGCCAGCGCCGCGGTGAACAGCCCCAGGGCCTGCAGCGGCTGGCGCAGGTCGTGGCTGGCGGCGGCGAGGAAGCGCGACTTGGCGCGGTTGGCCTGCTCCGCCTGCTCGCGCGCCTGCTCCGCCGCCGCCTCGCGCAGGCGCAGTTCGCCGATGAGGTCGAGGTTCTCGAAACGATGGCGGATGGACGCGGCGATGGCGTGGTTCTGGTTGCGCCCGAAGGCCAGCAGCGTGGCCAGGAGCACCCCGGCCAGCACCGCCATGATGATCCGGGTCTGCCCGCCCTCCAGGGCGAGACGCAGCGCCAGTGGCGCCAGCAGCAGCGGCACGATGACGTACAGCGCCGGCAGCCAGGCACAAGTAGCCGAGAACGCCCCCGCCGCCAGGCCGAAATACACCATCGCCAGCACCGCCTGCCAGGCCAGGTCGCCGGGCACGAACAGCACCAGTGCCCCCGCCGCCCAGCACACTCCCGCCGTGGCGATCGCCACGGTGTAATGCCTCCCCCAGCGCGGCACGTCATGCTCGGGGGGATCGCGGCGGCGCCAGGCGGCGTGGAGCCAGAAACGCGCCACCTGCACGACATTGAGCGTCAGCAGCCAGGCCAGCACCCATTTCAGTTCCACCCGCCCCGCCATCATCCACGCCAGCAGCAGCGCCGCTGCCAGGGCGCCGACGGAGGTCACGGGGGACTGGGTGAAGAGCATGCGGATCTGCTCGGCCTGCACCCGCAGCCGCAGCGCCTGCTCGGACAGATGTTCGCCGCGCGCGGGCACGCCCGCCGGCGTCGGGCGTGCGATGGTGACCTGGATGGCGGACTCGGACATGGGCATTCCCGTGGGCTGGGACCCTGTGACCTCCCGGATGGCGGGGTTCAACGGCGCGGCAAACCGGCCGCGCACGCGGGGACGCGAGCCGGCGGCGCCCGTCCCCTTCCGCATGGAACCACAAAAGCGATGGTACGCCGATCGGGTATTCGGGTTAACCCATCTGCGGGATGTGCGGCGCGTCCCGGATTATCAGCGAGGTTCAGGAGGTTGGCGCAGAGTTTGGCGCTGCAGCCTGCGCCATGATCTGTTGCAGGCGGCCTGATTCAGCGCGGGCATCGGCAACCACCTGACGAATCCCTGAGTGCAATGCGGTGGTGTGATCTTGTTTGCGGAAAACGACCGGGGTGATATCATTTATGTGCCGTTGATATCACCCAAGGAGCCACCATGCAACGTACGATCATCAGTCTGGAACCCGAGGAGCGGGACTGGCTCGTGCGCAGGGCACAGGCCGAGCAAGTTCCGCAAACGGAAGTGGTGCGTCGCGCTTTGCGCCTTTACCGCGAAAGGGCTGAAACCCCGGGGCCCCAATCCTTCGAGGAACTGGCGCGACTCACCAGCGGCATCCGGCAGGGTGAGGATGGGCTCATCGTGCAGCAGCGCCTGCGCGACGAGTGGAGCGAGCGTTGACGAGCTACCTGCTGGATTCGGTCATCCTGATCGATCATTTCAACGGCCACCCGGAGGCGACCCGGTTCCTGCTGGAAAATCGCCGGTCGGCTGCCCTATCCGTCATCACGCGTGCGGAGGTGCTGACCGGATTCGACCCCGTGAGCGAGGTACAAGCCAGAGCCTTTCTCAACCATATCCCGACCCATTCCCTGACCGTGGAGGATGCCGATCTGGCCGCAAGCCTGCGCCGCGAACACCGCTGGAAGTTGCCGGACGCCTTTCAGGCCGCCGTGGCCATCAACCGCCGACTGGTGCTGGCGACTCGCAACAGCAGGGACTTCGACCCGGCCCGGCACGCCTTTGTCGCGATTCCCTATCGATTGCGGGTTCAGGAGTAATGCGCGTGCATTGCCACGTCGATGCACGCGCATTACCTGATCGCTCTCGAAACGGCGCGACTGCTGCCATGCCGTGCGCGGAGCGTCAGTCAGGCGAAGCGCATCCGCACAACAACACCCTGGAGGCCATCAAACTGCGGTTGGAAACCGTCATCGACGACGGTGGCAACCGTTGCGAACGGCCTTGGCATCCGGGTAGACTGCCTCAAGACATCTACGAGGAGATCCGGCATGGGCTATGCGGAATTGATCCAGACGCTCCAGACTTTGCCGCAGGAGAGGCAGGCAGAGGTCTTCGATTTCGTCGAGTTTCTGGCGGAACGTTACTCCGGCAAGAAGGTTCGGACCGACGAGCACGCCACCGGAGCGCTGGCCGATTTCCGCGCGCATCCGTTCAAAGTCAAATCGTTTGTGCCTCTGACCCGGGACGAGGCGAATGCACGCTAAGTCGTTCATCGACTCGAACGTCTGGCTCTACGCGCTGATTCAACAGGACAACCCCGACCCGCGCCCCGCCGCGGCCAGTGCATTGCTGGCCCGCATCCCGCGCCCCTGCATCAGTTGCCCGACGGCCGCATCGCGAGCCTCTGGCTGGGCAGGCCGGGAGCAACGCCTTCCCGCCACGAAATCAAGGTGATGTCGGCGCACGGCCAGGACCATTTCATGGCGGTCACCGGTGCCATGCTGAACGATTTCGACGTGGGCGTCGGGTGTGGCGGAGGGGGTGCGCACGTGAGGATGACCGGAAACCGGGACAACGCTGAAACTGATTAGCGCATCGAAACGGCGGAGCCGATGCGCAGGATCAGGCGGCACCACCCGGGGGGATGAGAGGCCGCACGGACGGGGCGCTCGCCGCGTTCCCCTCCCCCTCAATGCGCCGCCGCCTTGGCCTCGACGGTCTCCGCCCAGGGCCTGATCCTGGCCAGGGTCTCTTCGAGCGCGGGCTTCGCCATCTCGGTGTCGTAGTCGGCCTGCAGCCGCAGCCACCAGCCGTCCGAGAGCCCGAAAAACCGGCACAGCCGCAGATCGGTATCGGCCGTGATGGCACGCCTGCCGGCGAGGATCTCGCCAATGCGTTGCGTGGGCACGCCGATCTCCTTGGCCAGCCGGTAGTTGCTCATGCCCAGCGGCTTGAGGAATTCCTCCGCCAGCATCTCGCCGGGGGAGACGGGTTTGAGTTTCGTGCTCATGTCCATCACCGTCAGTGGTAGTCCACGATCTCGACGTCTTCGGCGTCGGCACCGGTCCACCGGAAGCAGATGCGGAACTGATCGTTCACGCGGATGCTCCACTGGCCCGCGCGATCGCCTTTCAACTGCTCGAGCCGGTTCGCGGGCGGGGCGCGAAGGTCCTCGATGCGTCGTGCCAAGTCGAGTTGCTTGAGCTTGCGCAGGGCGGGACGCTCGATGTTAGCGAATCGCGCCACGCGGCGCAGCCTGAACAGGGCCTCGGTGTCGGCACACTTGAATGTCCTGATCGTCACGGCTCAACCGTAGCGCCAGACGTTAGTGACGTCAAGTGTGACTATATGGGCCGCTGCGGCCGGTACGGCTACGGCCGGCGCACATGCAAGTGCATCTCTTTATCACGCTCGAAACGCAGCGATTGCTGCCGTGCCGTGCGCGGTGTGGGCCAGGCGAAGCGCACCGACCCTGCATGTGGCAGCCGGCAGCGTAGGGAGATTCGCGGTCGCCGGTGCCCGTCCTCCGGCATGGAGCCACAACCGCGATCGCACGCTGATCGGGTATTCGGGTTAACCCATCCGCGGGATGCGTGGCGCATTCCAGCCTGTCATCATGGGCACGAATCGCCACGGTGCCACCGCAGGCCCGCGAATCCTGCAAGGACCAAGAGCGCCGGCGCAAACCACGGACTGCCCGGCTTGATGGGCATCACACGCTGCGGCTCAGGAAGGAACGAGACCATGCCCACGAATGCTTACGCGAGCCGGGACTTGCGCGATCAGGTCTTCGAGCCGGCGCACAGGCAGCCTGCCCCGCCATCGCAGATGCACGGCACCCCCTCTGATCCGGGTGCCACCGCGCGCTCTCCCGGCCTTGCGCACGATCCGGTTTCCAGGATGGTCCTCGATGCCTGCCGGCGCATCATGGAAACCGACACTGGGGAGCACCACGAGCGCGAACTGCTTCTGCAGCTCTGCCTGGCTTCCCAGCAGCGCGAAGAGGCCCTGCGGCAGACTGTGGATTCCCTGGTCCGGCTGCTCTCCGGCGCGGAGGGGGCATCGCTGGACACACGGGCCGACTCGCCGCTGCATCGCCATCAGGAAACCCCGATCGGCACATTGCCGACGGGCCATGCCACACCGGAACGAAGCGCGGAGCGCCTGCCACCGCGCGATTCCCCGGCGCAGGCCACCGAGGACTGCACCGCCGCTCCCCTTTGCGTTTACCTGCTGCGCCCGTTCTCGGTATTCCACGGCGACGTCGCGATCACTGACTGGCCCAACGGCAAGAGCAGATCGATCTTCAAGTATCTGGTGTTGCACAGGGAGCGTCCCGTCCCGCGGGAGGTGCTCATGGACACCTTCTGGCCCGACAGCGACGAGGACTCGGCCCGCAACAACCTGAATACCGCCATCTACGGGCTACGCAAGGTGCTGCGCTTCGGCCAGATCGCGGCCTCGTGCATTCTGTTCGGCAACAGCGCCTATCAGATCAGCCCCGACGTGGACATCCGGGTTGATGCGGAGGATTTCCAGCAACATGCGCAAAGCGGTTTCGAACTGGAGGCCCGCGGCAAACGCGAGGCCGCCGTCGAGCAGTACCGGGCCGCCGCGGCGCTCTACCACGGCGGCCTGCTGGTCGAGGACCGATACGACAGTTGGCTGAACGACGCGCGTCAGTATTTCCACAAGACCTTCACCCGCCTGCTCGACCACCTGAGCCGCTTCTATTTCGATACCGGGCAGTACGCCCTGTGCGTGGCGACATGCGAACAGGCGCTGGCGGAGGAACCCTGCAACGAAGCCGCGCAACGAATGCTGATGCGCTGCCACGCCCAGTCCGGCCAACCGCATCTGGCGCTGCGGCAGTTCCACATCTGCCTCGCGGCGCTGGAGAAGGAGGGGCTCTCGCTGAGCATCGAGACGGCGGAACTCATGCGGAGGATCAGGGGGCACGATCTGGGAGGATGAGCGACTGCTGGTGGCCGCCCCGCACCGTGCCGGTTTCGAACACGGCGACGATGGCCTGGGCGGTGGCCTTTTGCAGTTGCGTGATCATGCCGATCCCCCTCCCTCGAATCTTGAATGCGCCAAACTGCAGTTTCCCAGTTCCGGGCCCCGGCCAACGGGGGGCAGTTGCGTATGCGGGGAAGGCCGGCGGCTGTCGGCACGCCAACTCGCAGCCTGCGGCCCCGCGTGATACTGCACCATGTAGTGCTCCGCCCACCGGCCTTGACACGCCGCGGCGGGGATTGATGCCTCTTCCCGGCACCCCCACCCTAGACCAGGTCGTGAACCCGGGCGAATTCATCGCCGGGTGGCGTCGTGGAAGTCGGACCCGGCCCGCGACGACGCCGATCCAACACGACGTCATCTCACTTGAATTGGCGCCACATCGGCCCAAGGCCGAGGGGGAACCTCGATGCTGAACCGCTGAGGGGTCCCGGCCCATACTTCCAAGGCATAGGTGCCCGGCGGAATCCCTTGCAGGTAGTACATGCCGTCCGGCCCGCTGTAGGTGTAGGCGCACTCATGCCACGCCGGGGGGCAAAGCAGACTCACCTTAACTCCGCGAATGGGCGCCGAGCCCTGCAGGATCTGACCACGCACGGTCGTCTGCGCCATCGCAGTCCCGGCCTCGAACTGCACCGCGAGGAGGATGAGCAGGAAAGCTCCGCGCTTGAAGCAACTTAGGTCAGCTAAGGAGTGCGCCATCGGAACCTCCGTTCGGCACGACTTCACTTGCTCAAGGGCCGCGGCTGAATCGGTGCGCTCGTCGTCGCAGACGACTCAGACCGTTTCAGCCTTACAAGCTCTCGGATACTAATCTCGTGCGACTGATTGTCAGCTTTCACCCCGTAGTCGACCGCGCTTGGCGGGAGCCTCCCCAAGTGGATGGAGGCGGTCACGACAGGATGAGAGTGAGAGGACGATCGCACAATGATCAGTTGGTGTCCCTTGATCTCCTCGCCTTCCAATTTGAGGGACAGGGGGAAACTGAACGAGCCATCGGCACGGAGACCGATATCGGGCGGATGAAACTCCAACTCGAGAGCCTCCATCGGCACTCCTTCCGGCGGAGCTACTTGGCCCGAAACCTGGTACGTCTTCCAATGTTCCGCGGGAGCCTGGGCCGGTTGCGCCAAGGGCGGCTCAGGTGGTGGCGGCATCGTCGCCTGACGCCACCACCACCCCGCGAGGAATCCTGCGACAAGCGTCAGCGTTGCCAACGGAAGGGCGGGTCTCACTCTCAGCCAGAAACGCTCCGCCGGCCCGAGGGGCCTGATGCCCGCCCGCTCCTTGATCTGCTGGATGATGTCGTCGACGTAGTCCTGCCTGTGCTGATCGTCCCTCAGTTCAATGTCCTGGCTGTCCAGCAAACCGCGCAGATCCTCCGGCAGATCCTCTCTCTCCGGGCGTCTCGCGCCACGGACCAGAACGGGAATCAACGGGATCTTTCTGCGAAGCCCGCTCGCGATTTCCAGGCGTACCCAGTCCTCGGGATCGTCCAGCCGCCTGGCGCCAGTTTCGTCGGCGGTCGAAAGCCAAGTGGGGCCGATCACTGCAAGCAGCGCCCCGCAGGATGCGAGCGTCTGTTCAAGAACTTCTGGAAATCGTTCGCCGGCCCGCAATGCCTCGACATCGCGAAAGACCTGTCCCCGGCCAAACACCTGCGCAATGTCATGCGCCAGCCACCCGGCCTCGGCCGCGGCATCCTCGCGCCGGTAACTGACGAAGATCCCGGACCGCCTGCGGCTCATCGTTGCATCTCCAGCGGCCTATCCTCGTGCCCCATGGCGCGCTTGCTCCTCACTCACTTGCCGCCGCGCAGAAAATCCCTGTTTATCGTGAGCCGGCCCCGATTTTTCTGGACACGAATTTGGGGTTAAATCGTGTCCAGAAGAATCGGGGCCGGATCAACCGAATGCAGTGGAAGGTCACACAGCCATGCAGCGCGTCGCCGGCAGTTTCCTGCCGGGAGCACAGCGTCGCTCGCGCTCCGTGTGCCTTCCTTCCCTTGCCAGCCCAGAACGGCATCGGCTGCCGTCGAATCCATTTTTTCGCCTCCGAATCAATTTCCCCTTGGATTTCGCTCAATTCCCGCGGGAGCCGGAATTGCCTGCGGCGAAGCCAGCGCGGAGAGTCCGGACTCAGAGACCGAGAGTTTTTCGTTTTCCGCCGCAGAAACGAAACCGACGGATGGCTTGGGAGACTTCTTCGGCGTGCGGACGCATCGTACCGACGATGCGTGTGATCGGAGCCAAAGCGTGTCTCACCCATTGCCGATACCGGACGCTATGACCGCCTGCGCGCGGAGGTGAGCCATGCGTGATGTGGCTGCCGAACTCAAGAGTCTGCGTCTGTACGGGAGGGTCGGCGCCTGGGCGGATGTCGTCGCCCAAGGCAATACGGCCGCCTTTCAATCCTCCCACTGGCTGATCGAGCATCTGCTTCAGGCGGAACACACCGACCGCCATATGCGCTCGATCAGCTATCAGCTACACGCCGCCAAGTTCCCCGTGCATCGTGATCTCGCCGGCTTCGACTTCGAACACGCCAAGGTCGACCGCGGCCTGATCACCGACCTGGCCGACCTGTCCTTCACCGAACAGGCCCACAACGTGGTGTTCATCGGCGGCACGGGCACCGGCAAGACGCATCTGGCCACGGCCCTGGGTGTGTCCGGCATCACCCGGCACGGCAAGCGGGTGCGCTTTTACTCGACGGTCGATCTGGTGAATCTGCTGGAACAGTGCCACATCGTGGAAACGGGCAATGAGTCCTACCGGTTCCGCCACAGCGGCGCGACGGCGAAGTCGCGCATCAAGGCCAGGGAGCAGAGCAAGCGCGGCAAGCCAGAAGGGAAGGTCGAGCCGTTCTGATCGGCCGCCGCGCGGGGAAATCCGCGCAGGGCGTAGCCCGAGGCGGATTTCCCCGCGCAACCGCCTACAGGCCAACATCAATGGAGGAAACCAAAC
>JACQYB010000034.1:0-13437 GCA_016208415.1 Betaproteobacteria bacterium
AAGCTGGTGGGCACGGACCTCTCCGGCGCCGATTTCACCGGCGCCGCGGCGGAGGGCGTGGATTTCTCCGGCGCCCGGCTGCGCGGCACCCGCTTCTCGGGCGCCACGCTGCGCCAGGCGGTGTTTGCCGGCGCCGATCTCCAGGATGCCAACTTCGATCATGCCGACGTCTGGAACGCCAGCTTCGACAAGGCCCTCAACCGCCCGCCGTCGGTGCAGGAGGCGCTGATCGAGCCGTTTGTGGTGCGGCCGAAGGAGTGAGATCGCAGGGACCAGGATGACGGGGGCCTGCGATTTCCGTGAATGCATGATGATCATGCGCGCATGGAAAACGATCCTTCGTCCTCCGTTCCGGCTCGTGCCGCCGGCCCATCCAGAAGATGAAGCGTGCGGCGAGTCGGTCTGCGCCGCCAGTCACTGCGCCGCCGGTCTGTCAGTCTTGCGGTTATGGTTCGCGAACGGCTAGACTGCATTGATATTCCACGGGAGTTGCCGGACATGGGATACGCCGAATTGATCGAAAAGTTGCAGGCATTGCCGCAGGAAAAGCAGGCCGAGGTGTTCGACTTCGTCGATTTCCTCGCCGGTCGCTTTGGTACGGCTCACGGCGCACCACTCGCCCGGACGGATTGGTCGGATGCGCAATTCGCTGAATTCGCCATGCGGCAGGCCTTGCGCGGCATGGAGGACGAACCGGTCAGCTATACCCGCGATGACCTGACGGAACTCTGGCAGTGAAACAGGCGGGGCAGATCGTTCTTACCCCGTTCCCCTACGCTGATCTCTCCGGTGCCAAGCTGCGGCCCGTGCTCATGCTGCGGCAGGGTTCCCGTCGTTTCGACGACTGGCTCGTATGCATGGTGTCGTCGCAGGTCCATCAGGCCGAAGCCGGTCTGGACGAAGTGATCGCGCCGGGAGACTCCGATTTTCCCTTGTCCGGGCTGAAAGTGCCGAGCGTCCTCAGGCTGTCGAGGCTGGCGGTGCTGGATGGCGCCGTACTGGCGGGCAGCATTGGCACGATCTCCGATGATCGCCTCGGGCGGGTGCGACAACGGCTCGCCAGGTGGATAGCGGGCGAGTCGTGAATCCGGGGCCGGTCACCGGTGAGTTCAATCCAGCGTCCGCCGATACAGCTTCAGTCCGATCAAGATCACCACCGCCATGAACAGCAAAATCGGCCACACCTGCGGCCATAGTTCCGCGATGCCATTCCCCTTGAGCAAGATCCCCCGCACCAGCACCAGGAAGTGGGTCAGCGGCAGGATGTTGCCGATGGCCTGCGCCCAGTCCGGCATGCCGCGGAAGGGGAACATGAAGCCGGAGAGCAGCATCGAGGGCAGGAAGAAGAAGAAGGTCATCTGCATCGCCTGCAACTGGTTGCGCGCGATGGACGAGAAGGTCATGCCCAGCGTCAGGTTGGCGGCGATGAAGAGCAGCACCACGGCGTAGAGCAGGACGATGCTGCCGACCATCGGCACGTGGAAGACGAAGCGCGCCGCGAGCAGGATCAGCGTCACCTGGATCAGCCCGATCATGATGTAGGGCACGATCTTGCCGGTCATCACCTCGATCGGCAGGGCCGGCGTGGCGAGCAGGTTCTCGAAGGTGCCGCGCTCGCGCTCGCGGGTCATGGCGAGGCCGGTCATCAGCACCATGGTCATGGTGAGGATGACGCCCAGCAGGCCGGGCACGATGTTCCACTGGGTCACGCCTTCCGGGTTGTAGCGGCGGTGGATGCGTACCTCCAGCGGCTGGGGCGGTTGGGCGAGACGCGCCAAAGGGCCATGCAGGTCGCGGGCCAGGGCCTGGCTGCCCAGGTTGGCGAGCGCAGCGACCGCGTTGCTGGTGGCGGACGGGTCGGTGGCATCGGCCTCGATCAGCAGCACGGGCCGCTCACCGCGGACCAGCTTGCGCGAGAAGTTCTCCGGGATGGTGACGACGAACTGCACCGCGCCGTGGGTCAGCAGTTCCTCGACCTCCGCCTCCGAACCCGCCTGCCGCACCACCTTGAAATAGCCGCTGTTCTGCATGGCGGTGACCAGCGTGCGCGAATAGGCGCTGTTGTCGGCGGAGAGCACCGCCGTGGGCAGATGCCTGGGATCGGAGTTGATGGCGAAGCCGAACAGCAGCAACTGCATCACCGGGATGCCCACGATCATGCCGAAGGTCAGCCGGTCGCGCTTGAGCTGGATGAACTCCTTGACGATGATGCCGATCCAGCGGGAGAGGGAGAAGGTACTCAACGTCGCCCCAGTTATCGGGTCGCGAAAAGCCGGTGTGCCGGCAGGGTCCGTGGTTAATGGCTATGCAGCTTTTCCTGTAGCCAAACCTTGATGAGCGACTGGTAAGGGACGTCACGGGCGTTCGCCGCTGCCTTGATGGAATCGAGCAGGTGCTGCGGCAGCCGGAGGGAAATCGTCTTGGTGGTGGGCTTCAGATTGGGAAGCACCGCTCGCTGTGCCTGGCTCCAGTCCAGGTAGTCGGCGGAGTCATGGCTTTCCCAGAAGGCGCGCTCCTCGGTCTCGTTGGCAAATTGAGGAATCGCTTTAAGTCGCTTGCTCATAAATTTCCTGCTCCTTGCGGTGCATGTCCCTGGCCGAAATGACGCGAATCTGCTCCCCGGCGTTGCGCAGAGTGAAGGTGATGTGCAGCCGCCGTCCTTCATTGCTCTTGCCAAGGGCGTGAATACGCACTTCCTGCTGGCTGTGCCGGACATCGGCCAGCAACAGGAGCGGGGCGTTGAAGAAAACCTGCTCCGCCTCCGCCATGGACACGCCATGCTTCTCGTTCTTTCGGGCGTTGCCCTCGTCCCAGTCGAAGCCGGTGATCCTGGCCAGATCAATCATCAACGTATATTAGTATCGTATACGACAGGCTGCAACTCTCTGGGGGGCAGTCATTCCGGGCACGCCGATCAGTCACCCTTCCTGCGTGTGCGGGCAATCGCCCCGCTGCGCAGGCTCGCGGCCATTGCCGTTGCCCGCCATCAAGCTGATGAACACATCCTCCAGCCCCGCCTCGATGGGTTCCCAGCGGTGGGGCGTGTCCTCCCGCAGCGCCGAGATGCTCTCGAACAGCCGCTGGGCGTCGCGCCCGGTGACGTGCAGCGTGTTGCCGAAGGGCGTGACCTGATCCACCCCCGGCTGGCCGCGCAGGCGCTGCGCCAGCGCCCACAGGTCGGGGCCGCTCACCTCCCAGGCGGTGAGATTCCGGGCCGCCACCACCTCGTCGGCCGTCCCGGAAGCCAGCAGCCTGCCGTCGGAAATGTAGGCCAGCCGGTGGCAGCGCTGCGCCTCGTCCATGTAGTGGGTGGACACCAGCACGGCGATGCCGCCGGCGGCGAGCTGGTGGATCTCCTCCCAGAAGTCGCGCCGCGCCTTGGGGTCCACGCCGGCGGTGGGCTCGTCGAGGAGCAGCAGGCGCGGGCGGTGCAGCATGCAGGCGGCCAGGGCCAGGCGCTGCTTCCAGCCGCCGGACAGGGCGCCGGCGAGCTGGTTCTGGCGCTCGCGCAGGCCCAGCTTGTCCAGGGTGGCGGCCACCGCCTGCCTGCCGTCGCGCATGCCGTACATGCGGGCGATGAATTCCAGGTTTTCGCGCAGCGTCAGGTCTTCCCACAGCGAGAAGCGCTGTGTCATGTAGCCCACCTCGCGCTTGATGGCTGCGGTCTCGCGGATGACGTCGTGGCCGAGGCAGGTGCCGGAGCCGGAATCGGGCGTCAGCAGCCCGCACAGCATGCGGATGGAAGTGGTCTTGCCGCTGCCGTTGGGGCCGAGGAAGCCGTGGATCTCGCCGCGGCGCACCTGCAGCGACAGGTCGCGCACCACGTGCTTGTCGCCGAAGTGCTTGTTGAGGCCGCGCACGTCGATGGCGAGATCGCCAGCCGGGGTCATGGCTTGCCAGGTTCCCGCGTGGCGGGTGTTGCGGACAGCGCCACGTCCACCGGCTGCCCGGGCTTGAGCCGGGAGGCGTCCTCCGGCTTCGGCTTCGCCTCCACCAGGAACACCAGTTTGGCGCGCGATTCCTTGCTGTAGATGACCGGCGGGCTGTATTCGGCCTGCGGCGAGATGTAGCGGATGGTCGCCGGGATGGACGCGCCGCAGCCGTCGCAACTGGCCGTCACGGATTGCCCGGTCCGGAGCGAGCCCAACGCACCCTCGGGCACGAAAAACCGCAGCTTGATGTTGCCCGGGGGCAACAGGCTGACCACCGGGCTTCCGGCCGGCACCCACTCCCCGCGGTTGTAGAAGGTATCCGCCACCAGGGCGCCTGGCGCCGCGCCCTTGCCTTCTGCGCCGCCGTCGTCAAGTGCGGGCGCGGCCACGCTCTTCTGTCCCAGCCGCCAGCGGGCCTGCTCCATGGCCTGGCTGGCGGCCTGCGCATCGGCACGGGCGGCGCGGATCTCGGCGTCGCGGCCGATGTTCTGCCGCGCGCTGCCCGCCTGGGCGCGGGCTTCCGCCAGCCGGGCGGTGTCGCGGGCGTGGGCGGCGCGGGCTTCGTCCAGCCGTGCCGCGGACACGAAGCCGCCGGCGCGCAGCCGCTCCTGCTGCGCCAGTTGCTCGCGCGACAGGTCCAGCGCCGCCTGGGCGCTGCGTACCTGGGCCTGGACGGCTTCCACCTCGAGCGCGCGGCGGCCGGACTGCAGGTTGGCCAGCCGCGCCGCGGCACCGTCGAGGCGCGCCCGGGCTTCCGCCACGGCCGCCTGTTCGTTGGCCCGCTCCAGGGCGAACAGCGGCGCTCCCGCCACCACCTGCTGGCCGCGCGCCACGTCCAGTCGCTCCAGGATGCCGGCCACCGGCACGGCAAGCAGCAGGTATTCCCCCTCGGCGTAGCCCTGCCAGGACGCGGCCGGGGGCGGCGAGCAGGCGCAGAGCAGGGCCGCGGCGAACACGCCGGCCAGGCGGGAGAGGCCGCGAGGCGGCCGGCCGGCAGCCCCCTCCCCGGCGCTTTGACATCGGTCAAGGTGCCGCAGGGAGCCTGATCGCATCCTCTCGTCCATGGGAAAACCCTTCAAGGCTCGTTGCTTTCGGGCGCTGCCCCGCCGCACGCGGGTTGCCGCGCCGCTGCTGTTGCTGCTGTGCGGCGCCGCCGTGGCGGGCGACTGGGAGCCCGCTGCCTCGCGCCGCGCCGACCTGATCCGCATGGTAAGGCAGGACTGCGGCTCCTGCCATGGCATGCGCCTGCTCGGCGGGCTGGGTCCGGCGCTCACGCCGGCGGCGCTGGCGGACAAGCCGGCCGAATCCCTCGAACTCACCATCCTGCAGGGCCGCCTGGGCACGCCCATGCCGCCCTGGGGGCGCTTCCTCTCGGAGCAGGAGGCAGCCTGGATCGTCGCCCGGCTGCAGGCCGGTTTCCCCGAGGATCGGGCGTTCGTGGGAGCGGGCCTGCCCGCGATGATGCACACGGGTCGCGCAGCGCCGCCCGCAATCGCGGGCAAGCCCGCTCCCACGGCGGAGGGGCGGCCGTGAGGCGGCTGGCGCGCGCCGCGCTGGCGTTGGCCGCGGGCGCGCTGCTGGCCGGTTGCGCCGGGAGCGGCGCGGCGCCGCGCGGTACCGGCGACCTGGGCGTTGTCATCGAACGGGCGGCCGGGCGGGTGCAGGTCATCGACACCACCCGGCGCCAGGTGCTGGCCACGGTGCCGGGCCTGGGCGACCTCTCCCACGCCTCGGCGGTGTTCTCCCGCGACGGGCGCTACGCCTACGTTTTCGGGCGCGACGGCGGCCTGACCAAGGTCGATATCCTGCTCGCGCGCATCGACAAGCGCATCGTCCAGGCCGGCAACAGCATCGGCGGCGCCATCTCCCAGGACGGGCGCCTGGTGGCGGCGCAGAACTACGAGCCGGGCGGAGTCAAGGTGTTCGACGCCGACACCCTGGAACTGCTGGCGGACATTCCCGCCAGCTACGGCGACGGCAGCCGCCGCTCCAAGGTCGTGGGCCTGGCGGACGCGCCGGGGCAGCGCTTCGTGTTCTCGCTCTTCGACGCCGGCGAGATCTGGGTGGCGGACCTGACCCACCCGCGCCAGCCGGTCGTCACGAAGTTCCGCGACATCGGCGCCCAGCCCTACGACGGCCTGGTGACGCCGGACGGGCGCCACTACCTGGCCGGCCTGTTCGGCGAGGACGGCGTGGCCCTGGTGGATCTGTGGCGCCCGGAGCAGGGCGCACGCAAGATCCTCGCCGGCTACGGGCGCGGCCAGGAGAAGCTGCCGGTGTTCAAGATGCCGCATCTGCGCGGCTGGGCCGTGGCCGGGCGGCAGGCCTATCTGCCGGCGGTCGGGCGCCACGAGGTGCTGGTGGTGGATACCGCGACGTGGCAGGAAACCGCCCGCATCAAGGTGGCCGGCCAGCCGGTGTTCGTCATCGCCCGGCCCGACGGGCGCCAGGTGTGGGTGAACTTCGCCTTCCCGGACAACGGCCGCGTGCAGGTGATCGACACCCTGGAGCAGAAGGTGGTGAAGACGCTGGAACCAGGCCGCGCCGTGCTGCACCTGGAATTCACCCCCCGCGGCGAGGCGGTGTGGATGTCGTCGCGCGACGATCACCGCGTGGTCGTCCATGACACCGCCACCTTCGCCCGCCTGGCCGAACTGCCGGCGGACTCGCCCTCCGGGATTTTCTTCACCAGCCGTGCCGCGCGCACCGGCTTCTGAGACCGTTTTCCATGGATGCCCTCGACCACCGGTTGCTCAACGACTTCCAGCGCGACTTCCCGCTGGTGCCGCATCCCTGGGCGGAACTGGGCCGGCAACTGGGCTGCGATGCGGCGCAGGTCACGCAGCGTCTGGAGCGCCTGCTGGGCGACGGTGCCGTGAGCCGCGTGGGCGCGGTGTTCGCGCCGCGCACCGTGGGCGTGAGCACCCTGGCCGCCCTGGCGGCGCCGCCGCAGCGCCTGGAAGAGGTGGCGCGCTTGGTGAGCGCCTATTCCCAGGTCAATCACAACTACCAGCGCGAGCACGCCATCAACCTGTGGTTCGTCGTCACCAGCGCCGACCAGCAGCACCTGGCCGAGACGCTGCGCGCCATCGAGCAGGCCACGGGCTGCATGGTGCTGTCGCTGCCGCTGGAAGAGGAGTACCACATCGACCTCGGCTTCGACCTCGGCGCGAAGCCGAGGCAGGTGTGTGCCGGCATGGCGGGGGCGCGCAGCGGCGTTGCGCGCGCGCCGCAGCCGGTCAGCCTGTCGCCGCGGGAACGGCGCCTGGTGGGCGCCCTGGAGGGTGGGCTGGCGCTGGTACCGCGGCCCTTCGGGCGACTGGCCATGCAGTCCGACATGAGCGAGGACGAGGTGCTGTGCGCCCTGGCGCGCTGGATCGAGGCCGGCGTGATCAAGCGCTTCGGCGTCGTCGTGCGCCACCATGAACTGGGATTCACCGCCAACGCCATGTGCGTGTGGGACGTGCCCGACGAGCACGTGGCGGAGGTGGGCCGGCGCCTCGCCGCCGATCCGGCGGTGACCCTGTGCTATCGCCGCCGGCGCGCCGCCCCCCACTGGCCGTACAACCTCTACTGCATGATCCACGGCACCGAGCGCGCCGCCGTGGAGGCGGACATCGCCCGCCTGCGCGGCGACGCCGGCATCGCCGGGCTGCCCCACAACGTGCTGTTTTCCGTGTGCCGCTTCAAGCAGCAGGGCGCGCGCTACGCCACCGCGCCCGTCCTTGACGCCGCCCATGGATGACATCGACCGTGCCCTGATCAACACCCTGCACGGCGGCTTTCCGCTCGTGGCCGAGCCCTACCGCGCGGTGGGGCAGCAGCTCGGCATCGGCGAGGCGGACGTGCTGGTGCGCCTGCGCCGCCTGCTGGACGACCGGGTGCTCACCCGCTTTGGCCCGCTGTTCCAGGTCGAGCGCATGGGCGGCGCCTTCGTGCTGGCGGCCCTCGCCGTGCCCGAGGAGCGCTTCGACGAGGTGGCGCGCCAAGTCAATGCGCTGCCCGAAGTGGCGCACAACTACCGCCGCGAGCACGCCCTCAACATGTGGTTCGTGCTGGGCACCGAAACGCCGGACGGCATCGCCGCCGCCGTCGCGCGCATCGAGCGCGAAACGGGGCTCGCCGTCCAGTGTTTCCCAAAGGAGCGGGAATACTTCGTGGAGCTGCGCCTGCCGGCATGAAAGCCCCCCAGCCTGCCCCGTCCGACGCGCCGGTGGAACTGGACGACCTGGACCGCCGCCTGGTGCTGGCCACCCAGGGCGGCCTGCCGCTGCTGCCGCGCCCCTATGCCGCGCTGGCGCACGAACTGGGCTGCAATGCCGACGAGGTCATGGCGCGCCTGGCGCGCATGCTGGAGACCGGCATCATCCGCCGTATCGGCGCCGTGCCCAACCACTACGCCCTGGGCTACACCGCCAACGGCATGTCGGTGTGGGACGTGGCCGACGAACTCGTCGATCGGCTGGGGGCGGATGTGGGCGGGCTGCCCTTCGTCTCCCACTGCTACCGCCGCCCGCGCCGGCTGCCGGTGTGGCCCTACAACCTGTTCGCCATGGTCCATGGCCGCAGCCGCGAGCAGGTCTACAGCCAGGTGGACGAGATCGCCCGCCTGCTGGGCGACGCCTGCCGCGGCCACGACGTGCTGTTTTCCACCCGCATCCTCAAGAAGACCGGGCTGCGCATCGGCGGGTGAAGGGCGGGGCGGTGGCCGCCGCAGTGGGGCGGCGCAGGCCTTCCCGCTTGAACCCGTGCGCACCGTTTGAGCCTTACGTTGCAAAGGAACCCCGATGAACCCGCATTTCCTGGCCATGGCGCTGTCCCTGGCGATTACCCTGCCCGCCCTCGCCGACACCCTTGCCTGTCCCGACCCCGCCACTGCCGTCCAGGTCGCCACCTGCCCCTCGGAGGAAGAGCTGAAGCACACCTTCATCGGCTATTGCAGCGACAACGCGCGGATGTACGCCAGGGATACGGATACCTGCACCCGCTACGAGAACTACCGCAGGCTGAAAAACGTCGCGCTGTGGGAGTCCCAGGACGGCGCCTTCCAGGCCTACGTCTCCTGCGACCTGCCGGCGGGTGCGCTGAAGACCCTCAAGCCCGCCGCCATCGCCGTCACCAGACAGGGCAAGCTGACGCGGCTCGCCTGCAGCTACCCGGAAGGCATCGTCTTCACCCACCGCAGCAGGGCGCAATGCAAGGTGCAAGGCGACGGCAACTGCGCCGCCGACCCGGCCGCCTGCAAGGCCGACTGCGACTGACGCCGCTGCGCCTGGCAAGGCACAAGCTATTGATTCAACATGACAATCTTCATGTGTTGCACCTGGTACTTGAAACCGCCAGCCATGCCCTTACTCCTCCATCAGCTCTGGGCAAAGGATTTGCGTTCGGACGCCGTGCTTCGTCAGTGCATCGCTGAAATCCCACCAGTCGGAGTCCGTGGCGTTGAGAATCCACGGGTCTTCCCCACTAGCCAAGGCGACTGCGACGAACTTCCGGTCACTTCGATCGAAGCTGGCTAGCGCAGGATCGTCTGGAAATTCCTCGAAGACGCGTCCGCCCGGATCGCACGGGGTGATGGTGACTTGGCGACAACTTACGGAATTGGCCTGGTTCTTCCAAAGCCATCTGAAGAACGCGTCGCCAACGCCCGGTTGCCCTGAATGTGAGAGATAACGTCGATATTCATCGAAAATTTGATAACCGTCATCCACCAGAACCACGCCGGCCTGAGCCGCGAGTAAGGCATCGATACAGGCATTAATGCAGTGCTCGGAAGCAGGCTCATGACGCCCGTTCGCCACTATCGCAACGTTTGTATCGACAACCACACTCATGCTCTCGCCTGCCGCTTGCGCCGAAGAATGGCCTTTTGCATGGTGGCAATCTCAGCCATTTCGTCACCAAAAAAGTCTTTCGGCCAATTGACGATGTTGCCGAACAGATCGAGTTCGAGCGTCGTTAGTCGCGACTCGCCTTTATCGGTGGAGCAGAAGTAAAGCGAAGCCTCGTTGCTCATCAGCTTCTCTTCCGCAATGCGCAACTGCAGACGGCGCAACAGGTGTTCACTGTGGCTCTCAAGAATGATCTGGACTTTGCGCTGCCTTACAACGTCAATGAACACATCGGCCAGTCCAGCCTGCACGCGCGGATGGAGGTGGATCTCCGGCTGCTCCAAGATGATGGTCGAACCCTCGGGCGCGTAATAGCAGAGCGAAATGACAGGTAAAATCTGCGAAACGCCGAAGCCGACATCGGTGATCAGCACTTCGGCTGCCCTGGGATGTCGGCGTACCCAGACTTGGAACAGCTTTCCACCCTCAGTGACCGGCCGGACCTCGAAACTGGAAATCAGCTCCAGTTCCTTCAGCCACCACGCGACGCGCTGCTCCAGCGTTTGCCGCTTGATGCCACGACCGAGCGAATAGCTGACGCCGGACTCGCGGGACGCCAGCAGCGCTTCCACCACTCGTTCGCCGCGCCGACCCATGTCCGCAGGCTGCGCACCGGCCCACTGATACTGGCGCTTCGGATAGTCGCGAAGCGGCCCAAGATAGAAGACACGAGAGAACAACTGCTCGAGCTGTAATTCGAGGTCGGATAAGAAGCTCGCGTTTTGGTAGTACGCGCGCACCTGGTCAGGGAAGCCGTAGCACTTGGCAGGTGGAGGTAGTTTCCACGGCCGACCTTGCACGCGAACAAACTTGAAATGCGGATCGGTTTGGTACAAATCGAATTCGGACACCTTGCGTCCCGACGGACGCATTCCGAATTTGCTGCCGGCAAAGCGATAATGCATCTCACGCACTGCGGCCCGGCCAAGATCCTTGCCACTCCCGTTTCTCCACTCGATGCTGCTGGAGAATCCCAGAGTCTCGCCTTGAAATAGTTCGTTGCCTTTTTGGGCTGGATCTTCCACGCTAAGCGATTCCGGCAACGACCAATCCAAACTCACCTCCAGCAAATTGCCTAAATCATGCGAAAACAGCAGTTCCTGGAAGGTGCCGAGTTCGACCAGATTGCGATCGTCGCCCAGATTTAACACTTGGCTTCGGTCCGGGGAATCGGCGGTCTGCTTTAGCATCAACAGCAGTTGAAGCAGACTGGTTTTTCCGGAACTGTTGGTCCCAAACAGCCCAGTAATCGGTCCAAGGCGAACGTCTCCAGTGTCGGCCCAAGACTTGAAGTTTCTCGCTGCCAGGTTCGTGATCATGAAAATTAATCCTTCGTGCCGCTAGCGGCCACCGCAGGGTGGTCACCTGCCGGATTTCCATTAAGCATTGCGCAAGGCGTTATACGGGGCCGGCCAGTCGTTGGTGGCGTTAGTGGTGTGTTCCCTATGCAACGCCGATGGAGTCTGCGACCACGATATTACGTATATTCAGGGGTGCTGAGCGAGATTTCTTGAGTGACTGCAATGGCCGACAGCCTGCCAGTCACAGCCGCCCGCGTGAAGACGATCGGAGGGCTCCAGCAGCGCGGGTGCGCGCGCGTCCCGCAGCGCGCACGTCTTCGACGATACACTTCTCCTCCTCGCGCCGACGGTCTTTGCACCGTTTGAGCAGCATTCGCTCCGCTAGCAACACGGTGTTACCGCCCACGTTCGAATCCCCGCGAGGTACGTTGTCATGCCAGCCACCAGCCTGAAACTGCCCGATGAACTGAAGCGGCGCGTTGCGGCCCTGGTCTCCGAGACGGGCCAGTCGGCGCACGCCTTCATGGTGGAGGCCATCGAACAGGCGGCGCAGAGGGAAGAGTTGCGCCGACCGCGATCCGGCGCGGGCACTTCGGACGTTCCAGCGCATTCGGGGAGCGACCATGCTCCTGGAGCGAGATCCACTGATCGTGCGTCGCGTTGAAGACGGGCGTCGCGAGTTGATGATCTCCAACGGGCGGGATACCTGTCTGGCCCTCTACCGCGGGATTCCCGCCCCGGCCGCTTCAACCCCCATTGCTGACGATGGACAGCCCTCGGGCCTTGAGACAGCACCGGGTCGCTCACGTACCCTCGACCGGACACGGGCGCTGCCCCGGAGCCCTCACATCCCGCGGTAACCCGCCTCACGCTGGCTGCCGATGGCGAGGACGAACACCGCATCGATCTCGGGGACGTACCGGTATAGCGCCACATAGCCGCGGGAGCGGCGTCCGATGACCAATTCCCGCATCCCGTCTTGCGTCGGGCGACCGATCAGGGGGTTGTGCTCGAGCACCGCGATGGCCTGGATGATCTCCCCGATGCGCGACGCCGTGTCGCTCGCTTCGTGGCGTTGCAGATGCGCCACGATCCGATCGAAGTCTTCGCCGGTTTCCGGGGCGAGTTCGATGCGCGACATCCCGGCGGTCGTTCAACCGCCCAGGCGCCTGGCCTTTGGCCGGGAGGCTTCCCGGCCGGCGATGCGCGCCTCGAGGTAGGCGCACATTTCACTCCAGGGGATCGTCTCGCCGGATGCGACGATTTCGGCGTAGCGGCCTTGCGCCACCTCGTGGAATTCGTGGCGGCGTTCGTCATCCGCGACGCGCTCCGCGAGGGCATCGAGAATAAAGGCGTGCGTGGTCATGCCCGAACGCTCGGCGAGGCGCGCAATCTGCGCCTTCAGCTCTTCCGGCAGGCGGATGGTCGTGGTGGACATGGCTCGCGTCTCCGGTTGCAAGGACATGCGTAACGTAGCACAACCGTGCTACAGCGCCTTGCCATGTGGTGCGCGGCGATACCGTCGGCGGCCAGGGGATGGCGCGAATGCGCGATCGGCCGCCGCGGCGGCCACCACCCGCGTGCCGGCCGCGCCGGCGAGCACGGCGGCGGCGTCTTCGAGCCGGCCGATGGCGGCGAGGCCTCCGGCCTCGGCAAAGCGGCAGGCCGCCTCCACCTTGGGCGCCATGGACCCGGGCGCGAAGCGGCGAGCGCGCAGTTGCTGCGGCGTGGCGACACGGATGGGCCGGGGCGCGGGGCCGCCCCAGCCGTCGAACACCGCCTCCACATCGGTGAGCAGCAGCAGCGCGTCGGAATTCAGTTCGCGCGCCAGCAGTGCGGCGGCGAGATCCTTGTCGATGACCGCTTCCACGCCGCGGATCAGCCCCGCCGCCGTCACCACCACCGGGATGCCCCCGCCCCCGGCGCACACCACCAGGGCGCCGGCCTGCACCAGCAGGCGGAGGGTGTCGATCGCGAGGATGCGCCGCGGCTCGGGGGATGGCACCACGCGCCGCCAGCCGCTACCGTCGGGGGCCACGTGCCAGCCCCGTGCCTGCGCCAGCCGCCTCGCCTCGGACTCGGCAAGGAGCGGGCCGATGGGCTTGGTGGGGCGGGCGAAAGCCGGGTCGGCCGGGTCCACCTGGATCTGGGTGAGCAGGGTGGCCACCTGGCGGCCGGGCAGGCGGTTGCGCAACTCCTGCTCGATGAGGTAGCCGATCATGCCCTCGGACTCGGCATCCAGCACGTACAGCGGGAAGGGCGCGGTGTCGCGGCAGGCCTCGGCCTGCCGCGCCAACAGGCCCACCTGGG
>JACQYB010000034.1:13521-20868 GCA_016208415.1 Betaproteobacteria bacterium
TGCCGTGGGAGACCACGACCTGTTTATGCAGCTCCACCTCCGCCACTGCCGCCGCGGCGCGGGCGACGTTGGCCTGCTGCCGCTGCGGCTCCGGGGGCTCGCCGCGCCGCAGCAGGGCGTTGCCGCCCAGGGCGATGACCACGCGCATCGCCCGGCGCGAAGTCGCGTCGCGCGGGCGCGGGCTCTCGGGGGCTGCGTTCATCCTTGAAACCGCAGTTGAACCTCTTTCAACGCAGAGATCGCAGAGACACGGAGGCCGCAGAGCGAGAACGGACAATCACCCATCGGGTGAATGGGACTTGCCTCGTAATGCTCTGTGTTCTCATCGGTATTCTCCGCGCCCTCTGCGTCAAGAGAGTTTTTTTGGTTCATGTGCCGGCTTTCCCTGGTTCGTCAGCCCGGGGCTCCAGCCGCGCGAGGAAGGCGTCCACCGCCTCGGTCAGGCCGGGGCTCTGCGCCTCGGCGAACTCGTAGCGCGCCCGCACCACCGGCTTGCCGGGGGCGATGAGGGCCGCCAGGTCGCAGGGCGTGGCGGCCACCACCACGTCCGCCGGCGTGGACTCGATGGTGGCGCGCAGGGCCTGGAGCTGGGCCGGCGAGTAACCCATGGCGGGCAGCACCGGGCCGATGTGGGGCCAGGCGGCATAGACCGCGTCGATCTCCGGCGCCGCCCAGGGGCGCGGGTCCACGATCCGGGCCGCCCCGGCGCGGGTGGCGGCCAGGTAGCCGGCGCCCCAGGGCATGCCGCCGTGGGTGGTGGTGGGGCCGTCCTCCACCACCAGCACGCGCCGCCCGCGCACGGCGTCGGGGTCGTCCAGGCGGATGGGCGAGGCGGCGCGGATCATGGGCGCGGCCGGATTGACGGCGCGCACGTTGGCCATCACCCGCTGCACGTCGGCCTCGGCGGCGGCGTCGGTCTTGGCGATGACCACGATGTCGGCCATGCGCAGCACCACTTCGCCGGGGTGATGGCTGACCTCGTGGCCGGGGCGCAGCGGGTCCACCAGGACGATGTGGAGGCTCGGGCGCAGGAAGGGGAAGTCGTTGTTGCCGCCGTCCCACAGGATGAGGTCCGCCTCCCGCGCCGCCTGCTCCGCGATGGCGGCGTAATCCACGCCGGCGAACACGATGTTGCCGGCGGCCAGGTGGGGCTCGTATTCCTCGCGCTCCTCCACGGTGCAGGCGGCGGCGTCCAGGTCGGCGCGGCTGGCGAAGCGCTGCACCCGCTGGCGTTCCAGCTCGCCGTAGGGCATGGGGTGGCGCAGCACCGCCACGCGCCGGCCGCGGGCGCGCAGCAGGCGGGAGAGCCAGCGCGCCGTCTGGGACTTGCCGCAGCCGGTGCGCACGGCGGAAACCGCGATCACCGGCACCCGCGCCGCGATCATGGTGCGGCGCGGGCCGAGCAGGGCGAAGTCGGCGCCGGCGGCCAGGGCGCGGGAGGCCAGGTGCATGACGTGGGCGTGGGGCACGTCGCTGTAGGCGAACACCACCAGGTCCACACCCTGCTCGCGGCACAGGGCGTCGAGCCCCGCTTCCTCGACGATGGCGATGCCCTGCGGGTAGAGCGCGCCGGCCAGGGACGGCGGGTAGCGCCGCCCGCCGATGCCGGCGATCTGCGCCGCGGTGAAGGCCACCACCTCGAAGCGCGGGTCGTCGCGATAGACGACGTTGAAGTTGTGGAAGTCGCGCCCGGCGGCGCCCAGGATGACGACGCGGGTGCGGGGGCGGGGTTCGGTCATGGGCTTGCCTCGGTGAGCGCGATGCCTGCCGGCGCTGGCTGAAGGGTGCTTGCTCAGGACGCGGCGGGCGTTGATGCACGTCAAAGCTACCCGCGGCCGCGCGCCCTAGGCTGCGAACTGACTCCGCTGCCTTGACGCCCATGTTCCGCATCAGCGACTTCGTCCGCGAACTGCACCAGCCCACGCCCCCCGGCCCTCACCGCGACCCGCCCGGCCCGGTGGTGATCTGGAACCTGGTGCGCCGCTGCAACCTCACCTGCAGGCACTGCTATTCCATCTCGGCGGACAAGGACTTCGCCGGCGAGCTGTCCACCGCCCAGGTTTTCGCGGTGATGGACGACCTGCGCGCCGCCCGCGTGCCGGTGATCATCCTCTCCGGCGGCGAACCGCTGCTGCGGCCGGACATCTTCGACATCGCCCGGCGGGCGAAGGAGAAGGGCTTCTACGTGGCGCTGTCGTCCAACGGCACGCTGATCACCGCGGCCAACATCGACGCCATCGCCGCCATCGACTTCAACTACGTGGGCGTGAGCCTGGACGGCCTGGGGGCCACCCACGACCGCTTCCGGCGGCTGGAGGGCGCCTTCGGGCGCTCCCTGGCGGGCATCCGCCTGTGCCGCGAACGCGGGCTGAAGGTGGGCGTGCGCTTCACCATGACCCGCGACAACGCCGCCGACCTGCCCGGCCTGCTGCGCCTGGTGGAGAAGGAGGGCATCGACCGCTTCTACTTCTCCCACCTCAACTACGCCGGGCGCGGCAACAAGAACCGCGGCCGCGACGCCTTCCATGCCACCACCCGCCAGGCCATGGACCTGCTGTTCGACACCTGCCTGGCCGACGTGCAGCAGGGTCGGCGGCGCGAATTCACCAGCGGCAACAACGATGCCGACGGCGTGTATTTCCTCCACTGGGTGCGCCGCCGCTTCCCGCAGTACGAGGCGCACATCCGCGCCAGGCTGGTGCAGTGGGGCGGCAACGCCTCGGGGGTGAACGTGGCCAACATCGACAACCTGGGGCGCGTCCATCCCGACACCATGTGGTGGCACCACGACCTGGGCAGCGTGCTGGAGCGGCCCTTCGGCGAGATCTGGGCCGACGTGTCGGACCCGCTCATGGCGGGGCTGAAGCAGCGGCCGCGGCCGGTGAAGGGGCGCTGCGCGGCCTGCGCCTTTCTCGCCATCTGCAACGGCAACACCCGGGTGCGCGCCCACCAGCTCGGCGGCGACGCCTGGGCCGAGGACCCGGGCTGCTACCTGGAGGACGCGGAGATCGGCGTGACGCAACGCGGCGAAGGGGCGGGGAGGGATGTCGGCGCGACTCAAGGGGAGCCGGCGCCGACGGGGTTCGAGGGCGGCATGGCAGGCGAACTGCCACCCCGTTCATTGCCGGCGGACCTGTGCGTCGCCGCGGAACGGGCGTCATGACGCCTCGCCTCTCCCCGCCCCGCGGGCCGCTGCGCATCACGCCGCGGCGGTTGTTGCTGGCGGCCTGCGTGGTGGGCGTGCTGGTGTCGGGGCAGCGCGTGCGCGCGGCCGATCCGGTAGCGGCGGGCGCTGCCGCACCGGCCATCCCGGCCGCATCGCCCGGTTCCGCCGCACCGGCCATTCGCACTGCGCCGGCCAGCCCTTCCGCACCAGCCGCCTGGGGCGCGACGAAGGCCGCGCCGTCGCCCGCAGCGGGCACACCGGGCGCCCATTTCCAGGAGCACTGCGCCGTCTGCCACGGCGCCGACCGCCTGGGCGGCACGGGCCCGGCGCTGCTGCCCGAGAGCCTGGAGCGCCTGCGCCGGCCGGAGGCGCTGAAGGTCGTCACCAGCGGGCGGGTGGCCACCCAGATGGCCGGCTTCGCCGACAAGCTGAAGGCCGAGGACATCAAGGCCCTTTCCGACTGGATCTACACCCCCGTGACGCCCGCGCCGCGCTGGGGCGAGGCCGACATCCGCGCCTCGCGGGTGGTGCATCACCCCCCCGGCAGCCTGCCCGACAAGCCCGCCTTCCAGGCGGACATGATGAACCTGTTCATCGTCGTGGAGGCCGGCGACCACCACGTCAGCGTGCTCGACGGCGACCGCATGGAGCGCATCGCCCGCGTGCCCTCGCGCTTCGCCCTGCACGGCGGGCCGAAATTCACCCCCGACGGGCGCTACGTGTTCTTCGCCTCCCGCGACGGCTGGATCAGCAAGTTCGACATCTGGAACCTGCAGACCGTGGCCGAGGTGCGCGCCGGCATCAACACCCGCAACGCCGCCGTGTCGTCCGACGGCAAGTTCGTGGCGGTGGCCAACTACCTGCCCCACAGCATCGCGCTGTTCGACGCCGAGCTGAACCTGCTCAAGCTGCTGCCGGTGGTGAACAAGGACGGCAGGGAAAGCTCCCGCGTCTCCGCCATCTACGACGCCGGCCCGCGCAAGAGTTTCGTCGCCGCGCTGAAGGACGTGCCCGAGGTGTGGGAGATCAGCTACGACCCGAAGGCGGAAGACATCCCCACCGGCGTCATCCACGACTTCAAGTTCAAGGAGGGCGCCTTCATCCCCGGCTTTCTCAATCCGCGCCGCACGGTGCTGGACGAGGTGCTGGACGACTTCTTCTTCACCCAGGACTACGCCGAGGTGATGGGCGCCTCGCGCAGCGGCCGCGGACAGGTGGTGAACCTGGACGTGCGGCGCAAGATCGCCGATCTCGACATCCCCGGCATGCCGCACCTGGGTTCCGGCATCACCTGGGACTGGCAGGGCCGGCGCGTCATGGGCAGCCCCAACCTCAAGGAAGGCGTGATCAGCGTCATCGACCTCAAGACCTGGCAGACACTGCGCCAGATCCCCACCCTGGGGCCGGGCTTCTTCATGCGCAGCCACGAGAACGCCGACGTCGCCTTCGTCGATTCCATGATGAGCCCCACCGGCCGCGACACCCTGCAGGTGATCGACAAGCGCAGCCTGGAGGTGGTGGCAAGGCTGCGCCCCGAACCCGGCAAGACCCTGGCCCACGTGGAGTTCGACCGCTACGGGCGCTATGCCATCGCCAGCCTGTGGGAGCAGGACGGCGCGCTGATCTTCTACGATGCGAAGACGCTGAAGGAAATCAAGCGCCTGCCGGCCGCCAGGCCGGTGGGGAAGTACAACCTGCATAACAAGATCATGAGGTCGGAGGGGACGAGTCATTGAGGGGGGCGGCCGTGCCGCCTCGCTCGACCCCCCCGCGCCTTCTCCTTCGCGTCTGTCCTTTTCGAAGCGGACGTTCGTCCGTAGCGGGGGCGTTTCAGCCGATCGCAAACATCCTTGGCGGTTTTTCCCCTGTGCTTGCGGACGCGAGGTGTTGCGTCCAAACTTGCCAGCGCGACGGCATTTTCGTCGCGATCCGAAGAACGACGTTCGCCATTGGGCGCCAGAGCGGCGCACTGACTCATGGGAGAAAAATGATGGAAGGTGGAATTCTCTGGACGATCCTCATCGGCTTCGTGGTGGGCCTGCTGGCCAAGTTCCTGCATCCCGGCAAGGAGAACATGGGTCTGATCATGACTACCCTGCTGGGGATCGGCGGGTCGCTGCTTGCGAGTTATGTCGGGCAGTTCCTTCACTGGTATCAGGCCGGCCAGGTTTCGGGTTTCATCGCATCCGTGGTGGGGGCCATCGTGTTGCTGGTGATCTACGGCATGGTGAAGGGAAAGATGGGGAATTAGACGGCACAGCAACACCGCCCCGCCCGCGGCAGGCCGCAGGGCCTCTTCTCCTTCGTCGCGGGCGTGGGCACCATTCGGGGGGGTCTCCGCCGCTGGGGGCGCAGACGTTTCTGAGCGTCCCGGCCCATTCCGATGGTAGGGGCTTTTCACCGGGCACGTGAGGTGAGGTGCCCGCCGGGCGTCTGGCATCCATGCCGCAGCCCCCGATAGGTCACATACGGTGACCCCTGCTCCCATCGGCGTCCGATGTGATAGTGGCAGTCGGAAAAAGATGGTGCGGCCTATTTCCCATACGGTCGCGAAAACCGTGCTCGGCCACGACATAATTCACGGACGTCCGCCGAACAACCTGCAAGAATTCGCCGGCACGCTCCGGAGACAGACGTCTGGCGACCGGGGCATCATCGAACATTCAACGTGTGAGAGGTACAGCAATGGCTATTTTGGGCACCACCGGTGACGACGTCTTCACTCTTGGACCGGAGACGACCGACAAAGAGGTCCACGGCGGCGACGGCAATGACGTCATCCTTGCATACTTCGGCGGCGGCAACCTGTTCGGGGACGCTGGCGACGACAGCATCATCACCGTGGGTGCCGGCGGCGACACCATCGCGGGCGGCGCCGGTAACGACTTCATCTTCCATATTGGCGCCGGCGCAGAAGTCGTCAGCGGTGGCACTGGCAACGACACCATCGGGGGCGGCGACGGTGACGACAACATCCTCGGTGAGGATGGCAACGACATTCTCGTCGGCGGCGTTGGATCTGACACCATGGCTGGCGGCATCGGCAATGACTGGCTGTGGGGCGGTATTGGAAATGACGTCCTGCTGAGCAATGACGGTGATGACGTTGCGGTAGGAGGCGATGGCAACGATACGATGTCCGGCGCCCTCGGCAATGACATCCTGATCGGCGATGGCGGCGACGACTACGCCGAAGGCAACGAAGGCGATGACTGGCTGTGGGGTGGTGCCGGCAACGATAACCTGGTCGGGGGTGTCGGCGACGACAAGCTGATCGGTGGGGCCGGCAATGACACCCTCAACGGCGATGCCGGCAATGACGTTATCATCGGAGAGGCTGGCAGGGACGCCATCTACGGGGCCGACGGCAATGACTCCCTGTGGGGCATGGACGACGACGATCAACTGGATGGCGGTGCCGGCAATGACATCCTGGTAGGCGGCGCCGGTAATGATGAGTTGTGGGGCGGTGATGGTGACGACAGCTTGGTGGCCGACAACGTCGGCGACAATGGCGCCGACCTCCTTCTTGCGGGCGCAGGCAATGATGTCCTGTACGGTTATGGTGGCAACGACTGGCTTGAGGGCGAGGCTGGAAATGACCTCATGTTCGGCGGGGCCGGCAATGACAAAATGATCGGGGGTGTCGGCACGGACGTGCTGTGGGGCGGTGCCGGCATCGATTCGTTCTGGATGCTGAAGGGGCCGTGGGTGGCGCCGACCGCCGCCAATCAGACGGCGGCGGAGTTCGGCATGTTCCATGCGGCAGCGGGTGTGGCCCCAGTGGCCGGCGCCCAGGCTCACGCCAACGTGGGTCTTGGCAACGTCAGCGGCAACATGACTTGGGACACTGCCCATGCCTTCGACTGGGTCATGGACTTCATAGAAGCCGACAACGACGTGATCGATTTCCCAGGGGTGATTCCTGGGCTGGCGTGGGCCGGCAACAACACGACGGTGCTGGGTGTCAACGCCATGAACGTCTCCGACGGTGCTGGCGGCACGAACGTGCTGCTGTACTTCTACAACGGTGACTTCGGCGGCAACAGCTACTATAGCGTCATCGCCGAAGTGGTGGGCGTGACGGCGGCCACCTTCGACGCGACGGATTTCGTACTCGTGTAACCTGATCCTCGCAGCTAGGTAGTACGACGGCCCGGGGGCTCCTGCCCTCGGGCCGT
>JACQYB010000034.1:20876-34733 GCA_016208415.1 Betaproteobacteria bacterium
CCTGCCCTCGGGCCGTACTTCTTTGTTCCCTCCGCCTCCCTCCCGCCTTCCCGTTATAATCCCCGTCTTTTCATCCACTTCCATGCTCATCACCCGCGGCATTCCCGAGCGTTGTGGCGCGCCGAGCGTGCTCACGATCGGCAACTTCGATGGCGTGCATCTGGGCCATCGGGCGTTGCTGGGGGAGTTGCGTGCCCATGCGGACCGGCTGGGCCTGCCGGCCACGGTACTGACCTTCGAGCCGCATCCGCGGGAGTACTTCGCGCCCCACGACGTGCCGGCGCGCCTGTCGTGCCTGCGGGAAAAGCTGGAGCTGCTGGCCGGCGCGCAGGTGGACCGGGCGCATGTCTGCCGCTTCAACGCCCGCTTCGCGGCGCTCTCTGCCGAGGAATTCATCCGCGAGGTGCTGTTGCGCGGGCTGGGGGTGCGGCATCTGATCATCGGCGACGATTTCCGCTTCGGCCGCGGGCGGCAGGGGGATTTCGCCATGCTGGAGGCCGCGGGCCGCAGCCACGGCTTCAGCGTGGAGGCGATGCACACCGTCACCCTGGGGGCGGAGCGCGTGTCCAGTTCCGCGGTGCGTGCCGCCCTGGAGACGGGCAACCTGGAGCATGCCGCGCGCCTGCTGGGCCGGCCCTACGTCATCGACGGGCGCGTGGTCCATGGCGATCGCCTCGGCCGTCAACTCGGCTATCCCACCGCCAATGTGTCGCTGAAGCGGACACGCGCACCCCTGGGGGGAGTGTTCGTGGTGACGGTGGAGGGCGGCGGGCTGAACGCCCATCCCGGCGTGGCCAGTCTGGGCGTGCGCCCGACGGTGAGCGAAGGCCGCCAACTGCGGCTGGAGATCCACCTGTTTGACTTCGACGCCGACATCTACGGTGCGCATCTGCGGGTGAATTTTCTCCACAAGCTGCGCGACGAGATGAAATTCGACAGCCTGGAGGCCCTGACGGCGCAGATTGCCCGCGACGCCGAAGTGGCCCGGGCGTTTTTCCAGGCCCCCGATGAGTGGGCGTGAATCCGCTGCGCGATCTCCGACATGGCTGACTATCGAACGACCCTGAATCTCCCCGACACGCCCTTCCCCATGCGCGGCGACCTGGCGAAGCGCGAGCCCGCCTGGGTGGCCGACTGGCAGAGCCGCAGCCTGTACCGCCGCATTCGCGAGGCCTCGAAGGGTCGGCCGCTGTTCGTGCTGCACGACGGCCCGCCCTACGCCAACGGCGACATCCACATCGGCCACGCGGTCAACAAGATCCTCAAGGACATCATCGTCCGCTCGCGCACCCTGGCGGGCTTCGATGCTCCCTACGTGCCGGGCTGGGACTGCCACGGCCTGCCCATCGAGCACCAGATCGAAAAGCAGCACGGCAAGCACCTGCCCGCCGACCGGGCCCGGGAGCTGTGCCGTGCCTACGCCGCCGAGCAGGTGGAGCGCCAGAAGAAGGACTTCATCCGCCTGGGGGTGCTGGGCGACTGGGAACGGCCCTACCTCACCATGGAGTTCCGCACCGAGGCCGACGAGATCCGGGCGCTGGGCGAACTGCACCGCCACGGCTTCCTGTTCAAGGGCCTGAAGCCGGTGAACTGGTGCTTCGACTGCGGCTCGGCCCTGGCCGAGGCGGAGGTGGAATACCAGGACAAGCACTCGCCCGCCATCGACGTCGGCTTCCCGCTGGACCCCGCGGAGCGCCCGCGCCTGGCCCGCGCCTTCGGCCTGGACGGCCTGCCCGAGAAGCCGACATTCGCGGTGATCTGGACCACCACGCCCTGGACCATTCCCGCCAACCAGGCGCTGAACGTGCATCCGGAGTTCGTCTATGAACTGGTGGACACGTCCCGCGGCCTGCTGGTGCTGGCGGCGGAACTGCGCGGCGCGGCACTGGAGCGCTTCGGGCTGGAGGGCCATGTGCTGGGCGCCGCCCGCGGCGTGGCCCTGGACCGCATCGTCTTCCGCCATCCCTTCTACGACCGCGCGTCGCCCGTGTTCCTGGGCGACTACGTGGCGCTGGACACGGGCACCGGCATCGTCCACAGCGCCCCCGCCTACGGCGTGGAGGACTTCGAGTCCTGCAAACGCTACGGCATGCGCAACGACGAGATCCTCACCCCGGTGCAGGGCGACGGACATTTCGCCGACAGCCTGCCGTTCTTTGGTGGCCAGAACGTGTGGAAGGCCAACCCCGCCATCGTCGACAAGCTGCGCGAGGTGGGCGCCCTGTTGGCCGAGGGGCGCATCAGCCACAGCTACATGCACTGCTGGCGCCACAAGACGCCGGTGATCTACCGCGCCACCAGCCAGTGGTTCGTCGGCATGGACCGGGTGCCCGGCCGCGACGGCCCCACGCTGCGCGAACTCGCCCTCAAGGCCGTGGAGCAGACCGCTTTCTACCCCGCCTGGGGCCAGGCGCGGCTGCACGCCATGATCGCCAATCGCCCCGACTGGTGCGTTTCGCGCCAGCGCAACTGGGGCGTGCCCATCCCCTTCTTCGTCCACCGGGAGACCGGCGAGCTGCACCCCCGCACCGCCGAACTGGTGGAAGAGGTGGCGCAGCGCGTGGAGAGCCGCGGCATCGAGGCCTGGTTCTCGCTGGACCCCGCCGAGTTGCTGGGCGACGAGGCGTCGCAGTATGAAAAGCAGCGCGACACCCTGGACGTGTGGTTCGACTCCGGCACCACCCACCGCAGCGTGCTGCGCGGCCCCCGCCAGGTGGAGGGCGATGTCGCCTGGCCGGCGGACCTCTACCTGGAAGGCTCCGACCAGCATCGCGGCTGGTTCCATTCCAGCCTGCTCACCGGCTGCGCCATGGACGGCCGGGCGCCC
Source organism: Betaproteobacteria bacterium (assembly GCA_016208415.1). Lineage (GTDB taxonomy): Bacteria > Pseudomonadota > Gammaproteobacteria > Burkholderiales > Rhodocyclaceae > JACQYB01. The sequence goes on from JACQYB010000034.1 coordinate 23,704, forward strand.
TACAAGGGCCTGCTCACCCACGGCTTCGTGGTGGACGGCCAGGGCCACAAGATGTCCAAGTCCAAGGGCAACGTGGTGGCGCCGCAGAAAGTGTCCGACACCCTGGGCGCCGAGATCCTGCGCCTGTGGGTGGCGGCCACGGACTACTCGGGCGAGCTGTCCATCTCCGACGAGATCCTCAAGCGGGTGGTGGAGTCCTACCGGCGCATCCGCAACACGCTGCGCTTCCTGCTGGCCAACACCGCCGATTTCGACCCCGCCGCCCACGCCCTGCCCGTGGGCGAGTGGCTGGAGATCGACCGCTACGCCCTGGCGCTGACGCGCCAACTGCAGGCCGGCGTCACCGCCGCCTACGACGTCTTCGAGTTCCACCGCGTGGTGCAGGCGCTGCAGAACTTCTGCTCCGAGGACCTGGGCGCCTTCTACCTCGACATCCTCAAGGACCGGCTCTACACCACGGCGCCGGACTGCGCGGCCCGGCGCTCGGCCCAGAGCGCGCTGCACCACATCGTCCAGACCGTGGTGCGGCTGATGGCGCCGGTGCTGTCCTTCACCGCCGAAGAGATCTGGAAGATCGTCGGCGCCGGCGCCGAGGACAGCGTGATGCTCGCCACCTGGCATGCGCTGCCGCCCCAGGACGGCGAGGCCGAACTGCTGGAGCGCTGGGCGCAGATCCGCGCCGTGCGCGCCGAGGTGACCAAGGTGCTGGAAGCGTTGCGGGCGGAGGGGAAGATCGGCTCCTCCCTGCAGGGCGAGGTGGAGATCCGCGCCGCGGGCGCGCGCCATGAACTCCTCGCCGCTCTGGGGGACGACCTGCGCTTCGTGCTCATCACCTCGCGGGCCACGCTGGTGGAGGTGGCGGACGCCCAGGCGGAGACGGTGGTGGCGGTGCCCACGACCCACGCCAAGTGCGCCCGCTGCTGGCACTGGCGCGCCGACGTCGGCCGGGATTCCGATCATCCCGAACTGTGCGGGCGCTGCGTCTCCAACCTGTTCGGCGATGGCGAACCGCGCCGCCATGCCTGAGGGGGCGCGGGGGAGCGTGGCCATTCCCGCCGCCGTCGGGTCCAGCCGGCGCCTTCTGCGTTGGCTGGGGCTGGCGGTGCTGGTGGTGCTCCTGGACCAGGCCAGCAAGCTGTGGATCGCGGCCCTGCTGCCCTACGGGCGCAGCATCCGGGTGGGCCCCATCCTCGATCTGGTGCTGGTCTACAATCCGGGTGCGGCCTTCAGCTTCCTCAGCGACGCTGGCGGCTGGCAGCGCTGGTTCTTCATCGTCCTGGCGGCGGGGGTATCGGTGTGGATCGTGGCGCTCATCCGCCGCCATGCGCGGGAGTTCCTCCTGCCCTTGGCGCTGTCGCTGATCCTGGGCGGTGCGGTGGGCAATCTCATCGACCGGGTGGTGGTGGGCGCGGTGGTGGATTTTCTTTATTTCCATCTCGGCAGCCATTACTGGCCGGCCTTCAACGTGGCCGACTCGGCCATCACGGTGGGGGTGGCGTTGATGCTGTGGCAGCAGTTGCGTCCCGCCCGCTGCGGCGCCGGCGCCGCGCCGCAGCCCTGAACCGGAGCGCAGTCCCATGTCCGTCGCCATCGCCCCCGACAGCCTCGTCACCCTGCACTACCGCATCGCCCTGGGCGACGGCACCGAGATCATCAGCACGTTCGAGTCCACGCCGGCAACCTTGAAGCTGGGCTGCGGCGAACTGGCGCCCAGCCTGGAGCGCTGCCTGGCCGACGTGGGCGTGGGCGAGCGCCACGTCTTCCTGCTGGAGCCGCAGCAGGCCTTCGGGCCGCACCGCCCGGAACTGGTCGGGCGGGTGCCGCGCGCCGATCTGCCGGAAAAGCTGGTGCTGGAGGAGATGGCCATGATCGAGTTCTCCGCCCCCGGCGGCGCCACCGTCGCCGGCCTGGTGAGGGCCATCGAGGACGACGCGGTGCTCATGGATTTCAACCACCCGCTGGCCGGCAAGGACGTGCGCTTCGAGGTGGAAGTGATCGGGGTGTTATGAACCGAGGCACCCCGTTCAACGCAGAGCCCGCAGAGAGCACCATGAGAACGCAGACCGTCAGGAAGCAGGACCGCGGCGCCCATGCCGTGGCTGCGGGAATTGGCCGTGCGCCCTCTGCGTCTCTGCGATCTCTGCGTCGAAAGAGGTTTCAACTGCGGTGTTCGGGATGAACAAGTCCGTGCAAGTCCTGCTGGCCAATCCGCGCGGCTTCTGCGCCGGCGTCGAGCGCGCCATCGAGATCGTGGAACAGGCCCTGGCGCGTTTCGGCGCGCCGATCTACGTGCGCCATGAGGTGGTGCATAACCGCTACGTGGTGGAAGATCTGCGCGCCAAGGGCGTGGTGTTCATCGATGAGCTGGATCAGGTTCCCGCTGGCGGCACCGTCATCTTCAGCGCCCACGGCGTGCCCCGCACGGTGCGGGCGGAAGCGCAGGCGCGCGGCCTGCGGGTCTTCGACGCCACCTGTCCGCTGGTGACCAAGGTGCATGTGGAGGTGGCGCGCATGCGCGCCCAGGGGCGGGAGGTGGTCATGATCGGCCACCGCGGCCACCCCGAGGTGGAAGGCACCATGGGCCAGGCCGACGGCGGCATGCATCTGGTGGAGAACGTGGCCGATGTGGCGTGTCTGCAGGTGGCCGATCCGGCACGCCTGGCCTATGTGACGCAGACCACGTTGTCCGTGGATGACGCGTCGGCCATCGTGGCGGCGCTGCGCGCGCGTTTCCCCGACATCGTCGGGCCGAAGAAGGACGACATCTGCTATGCCACCCAGAACCGCCAGGACGCCGTCAAGGCGCTTGCGCAGCGCTGTGCCGTGGTGATCGTGGTGGGCTCGCCCAACAGCTCCAACTCCAACCGCCTGCGGGAGGTGGCCGAGAAGGGGGGCGCGCGGGCCTACCTCGTGGACGGCGCCCGGCAGATCGAGCGGGCGTGGATCGCCGGCGCGGGCCAGATGGGCGTCACGGCGGGCGCCTCGGCCCCCGAGGTGCTGGTGGCGGCGGTCATCGACCGCCTGCGCGAACTGGGGGCGGAGGCCGTGGAGGAACTCGTGGGCCTGGAAGAGCGCGTCAGCTTCCCGCTGCCGCGGGAACTTGCGGGCGGTCCGAGCTGAGGCAGGGCGGTGGGGAGCGTGGGAGCGGGCTTGCCCACGATATCGGCCGCCGCAATCGCCGGCAAGCCCGCTCCCTCAACGCCGGCGGTCGAAACGCATCCTTGCCGGACGCTCAGCGCCAGCAGTCGCCAGCGCTCCAGGTCCCTCCGGTCTTGTCGCGGACGTTGTTGCTGTCCAGGGTGAAGGCGGTGCCGCACTCCGGGTCGGTGAGGCTGGCGCTCAGCGTGGCAGTGAACGTGTAGCTGGTGGCGATGGCCCCGGTCGGCCCCGCTGCGGCGCTGACGGTGTAATGGTTGCCCTGGCCCGACGACGATGAAATCCCCGCTGCCGCCAGGTCGGTGGTGTAGGCGTTGTTGTCGGTGAAGAAGCGCTCCATGTTCTGCGCCGCCGCCAGCAGCGCGGTCTTGGCCTCGGCGCGGCGGGACTTGCGCACGTGTTCCTGGTAGCCGGGCACCGCCACGGCGGCGAGGATGGCGATCACCACCACGACGATCATCAGCTCCACCAGGGTGAAGCCGCTGCTGCGTCCCGTCGCGCGCCGGATTCGTTCTGCGTTCATGTTGCATCTTCCCTTCACTGCATGATCTCGCGCCAGCTCAGGCGGCCGGCGGAGGAGCCGCGGCGTTCGTCGATGGCTTCGATGCTCCCGGTGGAACCCGAAATGTACTTGCGCTCGTCCTTGCCCTTGCGCATGACGTAGGGCGTGCTCCCCACGCCCACCGTGAGCTTGCGGCCGCTGACGAAGTTTCCGCCCTTCTTGTCGGAATTGTCAAAACTGCCATCCCGGTTGATGTCGAAGGCCGAGTAGGCCAGGCGCCGGCCGGTCAGGGCCTCCAGTTCCCACAGCCAGGAGTCGCTGCCTCCGCCGCACTGGGAACCCGACGGTACGGCCGTGACGAAGACGATGGCGTTCCCCGTCACCACGGCGTTGGCCACATCCCGTTCGCCGCTGGTGGCGGAATTGGGAAAGTCCAGGTACCAGCCGCGCTGCGAGGTCCAGTTGATGGCGTTGTCGCTGGTAATGCGGAAGCTGCCGTCGCTGTCGGTGACGGTGTTCGTCACCGTCTGGGCCTGCAGCACGCCGCGCCCCGACACCGTGGCGGTGCCGTCGTCGCGGATGCCGTAGAAGCTCTGGGTGCGGAAGTTGGCCGAGTTCATGTCCGCGTCCTGCAGCGCCTGGCCGGTGCCGAACAGCACCACCACGCCGCCGTTGGGGTGCTTGATGCCCTCGGGCTGGGTGGTGATGGGCTGGACGTTGCTGGAAGCGTCCTTGGCCGTGAACAGGGCCGCGCCGCTGTAGGCCACCGTCCAGCTCGACGGCGTGGCGCTGCTGACATCGAACTTCCACAGGTTGCCCATCAGGTCGCCGGCGTAGATGGCGTCCGCCTTGCCGTCGCCGTCGGTGTCGGCCACCATTGGCGTGGACAGGCCGTTGGGGTTACCCGTGGTGCCGGCATTCACAGGCAGCTTGATGACGTCGCTGCCGGGCGTCCAGGTACCGTCCAGCCCGGATTCGATGAAGGCGATGTAGAGCACGCCCTTGCCGGTGGCGGCGGGGCTTTCGGTGCTGTTGTAGCCGTTGCCGAAGATCGCCGCCCACTTGCCGTTCTGCATCTTCGCCACCTGGGGCTGGCTGAAGGTGTAGCCCAGGTCGGCGTCATCACCGCTGGTGAATTCCCACAGCACCAGGCTGGCGGCATTGGCTTCCGCGAAGGTGGAGGGATCGGTGATGTCCAGGGCGTAGATGCCCCGGCCGCCGCCGTTCAGCCCGCCCACCAGCACCGTCTTCCAGGCGCCGTTGATCTCCACGTCGGCGGTGGTGGGGGCGCCGTCCACGAAGAACTTGTGGCCGTAGTCGGTGCGCGACAGGGTCTGGAACTTGCCGTAGACGCTGGACGGCACGTAGGCCAGCAGTTCGTCGCCGGTGTCGTCGGCGAAGGCGTGCAGCATGCCGTCGTTGGCGCCGGCGTAGATCACCGCGCGGCGCGACAGGTTGTCGTGTCGGAAGTTGTAGTACGCGCTGCCGGGGTAGCCGCTGGAGGGCTCGGCCACGCGCACCGGCGCGGAGTTGATGATGTCGCCCAGCTTGGTGGTGGACCGGGCGCGGAAGCCGTTGCCGCTGGGCGCTTCGTTGTCGGCGGCGCCGCGCACCCAGTTGAGGCGGTTCTGGCCCACGGTGTCGCTGCCGTCGGTGCCCTTGATCTGGGCCTGCTGGGCGGAGGCGATGTCGTTCCAGCGGAAGGGAGCGCCGTCGCGGGTGGCGCTGTTATAGCTGATGATGATTCGGTTGCCGGCGTTGGGCGAGGCCAGCTTGCTTGCGGCGTTCCAGGTCGCGGTGGCGGGAACCGCGCCATCGCTGTCCAGGGTGTATTTCTTCAGGTCGCCGGTCCACACGCTGCCGTCGTAGGCGGCCTGGTACAGCGCCGAGGTGCTGTTCAGCGAGGTGGTGTTGCCGGTCACGGCCGCCGCCGAGCCCATGCCGATCTGCACCCGCGTCACGATGGCCTTGAAGGCGGTGGAGAGGCTGTCCGGATCGTCGGCGGAGAAGAACTGGCCGCGGCTGTTGATGGCGGCGTGCCACAGGTCGGCGACGTTGCCGTCGGCATCCGAGCCGGTGGCCGGCCACGAGGTGGTGCCCGCCATCAGCGCGGCGTAGCTGCCCGTGTAGGTGCTGCCGCCCCAGGTCAGCCCCGTGGGCGCCAGGGACTTGGTGAGCCCCAGGCCGACGGTGAAGGTCACCATGTGCTGCCAGTTGGCGGGGTCGTTCTTGGCATCCCAGAACTGGGCCGTGGTGACGCCGCCGTCCAGGGACGAGGGGTAACGCGGCACGGTGTTGGCCAGGTCGGAGCGCAGGTCGGTGATCCAGTAGTGGAAGGCGATGTCCGCCAGGCTGTTGGAGTTGGAGTCCCTGAACGGAGCGCGGGGGGTGTAGGCGGTGGTGCCGTCCCCGGCGGTCAGGGTGGAGTTGTCCTTGTTGCCGTAGCTGCTGATGCTGTCGCTGTTCCAGATGCCGTCGGTCATGGCGATGGTGAAGTTCTGGCGGCAGGCCAGGGACTGCTCGCTGCCGGCGGTGTTGTGCGGCTTGAGCGCATAGGGGCTGTGCAGGCCGGAGAGCTTGTAGTACTCGCCGGCACGCCGCAGGGCGCTGCGTAGCGGTGTGCCGCCGCTGGCGGGCAGGCGGAACAGCCAGTTGTAGAAGTCGTTGCGGTGGGTGCGGGCGGCGCTGTTGACGTCGGTGCCGTCGTTGGTGAAGGCGCGGATGCGGTTGTTGTAGGTGGTGCCGTTCCAGCCCTCGCAGTCCCTGGTGTCGTCGTTGGCCAGGGTGTCGCAGGAGTTGAGGGACTGCCAGGCCACCCGCACCTGCGAGTCCAGGTCGGCGAAGGCGCGCGCCGCACCGCCCACGGTGGCGAGATTGCGGGTGCGGTAGAAGGAGTACCAGTTGGCGAAGTTCTGGCGCTCGTCCTTGTCGGCATTGTCCAGCACGCCGTTGTCGTCGAGATCCAGGGTGCCGGCACCTGAACTGGCGCCCACCGTGACCTTGCGGTAGCAGTCGTCGTCGGTGCCCTGGCCATTGCAGCCGCCCAGGCTGATGTCGAAGACGTAGTAGTAGGCGGCTACGCCGCTGGTCTGCTGGCCGGAAGAGAAGTCGGCGGCGGGGTTGCGGGCCAGACGGTTGCGGGTGAAGCCGGAGGTGCAGTTGTAGTAGCTGTCGTTCTCGTTCGTGGTGCTGGGGTTATAGACCCAGGTGGCGCGGTAATTGTTGGTCAGGTTGCGGCTGCCGCGGCTCTGGTCGTAGCCGTTGATCCACGCCTGGGTGAAGCTGGTGGCCAGCGCCTGTCCGGAGGCATTGAGCGGCGCGTCGTACTTGATCGCCGGGTTGTAGTGGATCGGATTGTAGGTGGCCGCCTTGGCCCGCCGGGTGTCGCCTTCGCAGGCCATGTCGTCGGGCGTGTAGGCCCAGCGCATGCTGCCCGAGTCGTCCAGGGTGATCACCAGGTTGGGCGGCACGGTGCTGCTGACGAACACGGGCCGGTCGGCGAGGGTGAGCGCCCAGGCCGGGGCGGCGGTGTGCAGGGCGAATAGGGCCGCGATGACCATTGCGCAGGTCTTGCGAGTGAGTTGGGCGTTCATGGCGGATTCCCGTTTCCGAGGGTTGTGCGTGGCGGCGGACATGGCGGGGGTGCCGCGCCTAGCGCGACACCATCTCCTGGACGATGACCTGGGTCTGGGCGCTGGCTCCGAAGCCGCGGGCGGTGATGCGGTAGCGCGGGTTCTTGAAGGCGTTGCCGAACTTCACGCTGTCGCCGGCCATCACGGCCGTGACCGGTTCCACCACGTACTGGGGCTGGCGGGCCACGCCCGGCAGGGAGACGGTGGCGGGGCCGGTATTGCCGCTGGCGTAGGTGTAGGTGCCGTAGGCCACGCCGCGGCTGTCCAGCAGGCTGGCGATGCCGGTCAGCCCGTGGTCGGTGCGGAAAGCGTTGAAGCTGCCGCTGGTGGCGTAGGTGCACTTCCCGGCGTAGGGGGTGGCGCTGCCGCAGTCGTCGGGGGCGGAGGCGCCGGCGCTTTGGGTCCACACTTCCGGGCGCGTGGTCTGCTCCAGCAGGGCTTCCTTGCGGGCGTCGCGCAGGGCGGCCTCGGCGGCCTGGAGGGCGGTGTTGCGGTCGCGGGTGTAGCGCGCCATGCGTTCCTCATAGGTGCCGGTGCTGGCGGAGGACAGTCCGAGCAGGGTCAGCACCACCAGGAACAGCAGGGCGATGACCAGGGCGGCGCCGCGCTGGCGCGTCGGGGGTGGGGCGTAGCGGGCAAGGAGTTTCATGGCGGTGCGCTCAGGTGAATATGCGGACTCAGCCGCTCAGAACAGGCGGTTGCGCATGCCCACGGTGGCCGTGAAGGCGCGGCGCAGGCGGGCGTCGGCGGGGGCGCTGAAGACGGCTCCGGCGTCGCCCGCCGGGGCGGTGTCGGAAGGTGCGTAGTCGTTGCCGAAGTGGTTGAAGGTGCGGGCCTGGGCGGCCGTGGCGGTGGTCTGCGCCGAGCGCAGCACCACCGACACCTGGGCGGCTACGACCTTGGCCCAGTCGGCGAGCGCGGCCGGGGCCGGCACGAAGCGGTCGGCCAGGCCGTCGCCGTCGCTGTCCAGGCCGTAGAGGATCTGCAGGTTTTCCACGCCGGGGACGAGGGCGGTGCCGTTGACCGTGCTGTCGTCGGTGGTGTCGCAGAACAGCGTGGGCTCGCTGTTGTTGGCGGCATCCGCGGCCACGTAGAGGATGTCGGTCACCAGCGTGGCGCCGCCCTGCGACACGCCGAGGCAGTTCACCACGCCGCCCTCGACGCTGCCGTCCACTTCGTTGAAGCCGAAGTAGCGCACCGTCACCTCGTCGCTGCCGTTGGCGCCCGTGCCGTTGCGGCCGGTGATATGGGTGGTGGCGTTGGAGGTGGCGGAAAAGGCGGCCCTGCCGGCGTTGGGCTCGAAGCCGGCCATGCGCAGTTCCCGCCCCAGCAGATCCACCACGAAGCGGCCGTTCTCCTGCAGCCGTGCGGTGTCGTCCTGGGCGCGGAAGGTCTGCTTGCCGCCGAGGAAGATCTGCAGCACGACGGCGACCACGGCCAGGCCGATGGTGATGGAGACCATCAGCTCCACCAGCGAGACGCCGGCCTGCGCACTGCGTGTGGGGCGAAGGGCGGTGCGGTTCATGGCAGGAAGCTCGTCGTGAAGCGCTGCAGGACCACGGTGCTGCTGCCGCCGCCGCCGCCGGAGCGCTGGCGGTCGTCCCACCACACCTTGACCACGTAGGGCGCGGTGGCGACGTTGTCGCAGGCCGTGGCGCCGGGTACGCCGTCGTTGGGGGTGGAATCGCGGCAGACGATGCCGCTGCCCGAGGGCAGGGCCACTGCGAGCTTCTGCATCCACTGGCGGGCCTGGGAGCGGACCGCGTCGGCGGCGTTGCACGCCACCGTGAAGCAATCGACGGCGCTGCCGGAGGTGGTGTAGAGCGCGGCGTTGAGGTAGTCCGGTGCGCCGTTTTCCGGGGCGGCAAGATTGCTGCGGATGCGCTCGATCATGTCGCCGGCCAGTTGCGCCGCCGTGGTGCGCGCGGCGCTGCTGCCCACGCCCTTGATGCTCATGAGCTGCAGTCCGGCCACGCCCAGCAGGCCGATGGACAGGATGACGATGGCCACCAGGATCTCGATCAGCGAGATGCCCCGCTGGCGGTTTGTGGAGCGCTTGCGCATGGGGCCTCCTAGCTGCACGGCACGGACGTGGCGGCCGAGCTCACCCGGCCCACGACATTGATCGACACGATGCGGCCGGTATAGCCGGAGCGGCACACGGTGAGGGTGCGGGTGGCGTCGGCGGCGCCGGTGGGGCGGAACGCCAGGGCAGTGGCGGCGTCCGAGGCCACCACGGTGAGCCGGGGCGGGAGCGCGGCGCGCACCTTGAGGATGTCGTCGGTGCCGGCGGTGTAGCCGTCGCCGGAGGCGTCGCTGTAGATGATCCAGCCGTCCTGCCAGGTGGCGCCGTCGCAGGCGGTGCCCGCGGCGCTGCGGCACAGGCCGGTGCGCATACCGCGGCGCGCCGCTTCGGAGCGGGCGTAGGCCAGGTCGGTGACGAGATCGTTGCCGGCGGACGCCACGGCGTTGTTGGCCATGAAGTTCTGCATGGAAGGCACCGCCATGGTGGCGAGCAGCGCCATGATGACCAGCACGATCATCAGTTCGATCAGGGTGAAGCCGTTGCGTGGTTTCATCGCTCGTGTCCTTATCCTCGGACCGGGTAACGGCAGCGCCCGGCGGGGCATTGAGCGCGGATGGACGAGCGGGCGGCGCAAGGGCATGAACGGTCGGACGCGGCCCCGCAGCCGTGTCCCGAATCACGAAGCGGTCATCGCGGGCGGCGCGCCGTGGCGCCTGCCACGCGGCACGGCGGGGCCGCGTGGCCCTCTTGCGCCGGACGCAAAGGCGCCAAGAGGGGAGGGCAGGCGGTACAGCAGCGTTCAGTCTGCGTCACACCGCCGGCAGCGCGGGCCGGCCGGGGATGTGCTCCGGCCGGCCCGTCGGCTGCATCCGACCCCCCGCGCGGCTCGGTTTCCGCGGCCCCCCATCCGGGACTCCTCGCCATGGGCGACGGCGCTGGGGGAGCGGGCTTGCCCGCGACATCGGCGGCCGCAATCGCGGGCAAGCCCGCTCCCACACGCAACACCCGCCAGGCTGGCGCCCCCGCGCAGGGAACGATTATTAGACACAGTTCAAATCATTTCATAGAATCAGGCCATGGAGAGGAGAGCGTATTCGCGCGAAGAGGTGGTCGAACTGCTGCGCTGGTGCGACATCAATGTCACCCACCAGCGGGTGGAAATCGCCCATGCGCTTTTCTCGCGCATGGAACATCTTTCGGCGGACCAGATCCTCTCGCTGGTCAATGGGCAGCACGCCGAGTCTTCCAAGGCCACGGTCTACAACACCCTGAAACTGTTCCGGGAAAAGGGGCTGGTGCGTGAGGTGATCGTCGATCCGAGCCGCGTGTTCTACGATCCCAACACGGCGCCGCATCATCACTTCTACGACGTGGTGAGCGGGCGGCTGACGGACATCCCCGCCGACCAGATCCATCTCAGCGGCGTTCCCACCTTGCCCCGCGGCGTGGTGCCGGAGGGGGTGGACATCATCATCCGCACCCGGCCGGCGGGCTGAACCGCCCCCGATCGGCGGCACGGGCGCCGCCGCTCTACTGCGCCGTCCCCTCGAAACTCACCCTGACCTGCCACAGGCTGCGCACCGGCACGCCGTCCATTTCCCCGGGCCGGAAGCGCGCACCCGAGAAGGCTCGCACCGCGGCGGCGCGGAACTCCTGCGGCAGGTCCGCGGCGTCCACGCTTACCCGATCCACCCCGCCGGCTTCGTTGACCCCC
>JACQYB010000015.1 GCA_016208415.1 Betaproteobacteria bacterium
AGGGTGACCTGGCGAACCTTGCCGCCGACGCGCCGACTCTCGACCAGCCGGTGCGTCGTGTAGGTCTCGCCCGAGGCGCTGTTGCGCGTCTGGGTCGTGCGGATAAACATGCGCAGGAGCGTAGCGCAAAATCAAGGGGGAAAACCGGTGACACTAAACTATTATGGCACTACAAATCACTCTTGAAACCGACCGCCAACAAATTCAAAGAGTTACGATTTGAAATCGCCGAAATATGATGTTGGGTTGCACACTTGGGCGAAGGGGCTGTTCGCCAATAACCTGAACATTTAATCTGTTTTTGGGCGGATACGATAATTCCACTCGCCATGGAAGGCATCGTGTTCGATATTGATGGCGGCGAACACATCGTCGGGGACTTTGATTCCCTTTGGATAGATGTTGGTATCGAGTTCGGCGCGTACCGCCAAACCGGAGCGGGTCGTTGTCGAGCCGATCAGATTGACGATGACCTCGTGGCTGATCAATGGGCGAGCGCGCCAGTTCATGCTGATGAACGAGAACAATCGATGTTCGATCTTGTTCCACTTGCTCGTACCCGGAGGGAAATGGCAGACCCGAACCGGGAAGCCCAGCTCGTTGGCCAGGGTCTGCAATTCCTGCTTCCACAGGCGCACCCGAGAGCCGTTGCTGCCGCCGCCGTCTGCGGTGATCGTCAGTTCGCGGGCGCGGGGGTACAGGGGTTGGCCCATGGCGAACCACCAGCGGCGAATCGACTCGACGGCAAAGCTGGCGGTGTCATGATCGGTGCCGACACTGACCCACCCCTGGTCTGCGCCGAGGTCATAAACACCATAAGGATTGGCGCGCCCCAATTCGGCATCGACGAAGTCATGCACCTTGACCTCGACCGGCTCACCGGCCTTCTCCCATTGCCGGCCGGCATTCTTGTAGGCGCCGACCAGCTCCTTCTTCTTGGTGTCGACCGAGATGACCGGCTCGCCCGCTTCGAGCGCCGCCCCGACCCGGGCATTGATCTGGGCAAACTGAGCATCGCGCTCCGGTGAATCGCCCCCTTCGAGCGTCTTGGCGTTGGCCTGCAGGCTGTAGCCTTGCGCCTTGAGCAACTCCCCAACGACCACATGACTCACTTGATGCCCCTGACGGCGCAGTTCGTCTGCCAATTTGCGCAGGCTCTTGCAAGTCCAGCGCAGCGGCGACTGTGGGTCGCCCCGCGTCACCGGATCAATCAACCGCTCAAGATCGCACAGCAACGTGGCATCCGTGTGTGCAAGCCTCTTGCGCCCCCCGCCCGTACGACGCACTCGCCCTGGCGGCAAAGCAGCGGGCGGCCCCATCTCGTCAGCTTCCAGTTCGCCCAAGCCGGCAGTGATCGTGACTCGCGATACCCCCGTCGCTCTCGATACGGCGGAAATGCCGCCTCGACCAAACACCTTCGCCTCCGTCGCGACCAACAGCCGACGCTGCCGCTCGTCCAGCCGGCTCGACAGAAGCTGGTAACGTCGCTCAATCTCGCCATCGGTAGAGGCCATCTTCGCAGCATAGCGGTACCGGCAATATTGCTCAAGGTGTTTCTTAACGACTCCTAAGATTCATCTCGGACCCTCCGGTTTGCCTGTGAAGAACTTCAATTCTTCCACCTTGGGCACTTCGATGCCGTCGGCCCGTGAGGGTCCACCCCCTTACCCATCGACTGCCGCAGACTTATCCACGGCGCCGGGCGCCGGCGGTCCCTCTATGACCAGAGGTGACCGGCGCGGTGGGTAAGTCGTGTTCAGCGCGCGGGGGTGGGAGGCGTCCATACCATTTCTCCAGTTGCGAACCTGGGGAGGCAAGGGCCTTGCGTCGCCCCCGGCGAGGCAGGATCGCCCACATTCAATTTCAACGGTTTTGCGGCACTGCCACGATCGGCAGCGATTTCTACCCGGCCTATGCGGAGAGCGTACAAGTGCGGATCCCCCACGAATGCCCCCCGAATACCCGGGCGCCGCAAGGACGGCATTCGCCAGCTCCGACGATGGCGGTTGGCAGCACACCCGCGGCGCGCAAGCCGCTCATCACGCTACCATAATGGACGACGTAGACGACCTTGGCGAGGTCTTGCGGCCCCAGGTCGACTTCCACAACCAGGCTTTCCTGGATCCCCGCCACAGAACGCGCACCGGCCTCGATGTCGGCGGCGACGGGAGCGAGCGAAGTCCGGGCGTGAAAGGGCTTCGAAGGGGTCTCCGGTGGCCGGGTGAAACGCCTGGTGCTGCACTTCCTCGCGCGCCCCGTGACAACGCAGAGCAGTCCCTTGTCAGGATCCCCGAGTGCCGGGAGGAATCGGGCGAGCGGCATCTGGGCAGCCGCCCGGACCTCGCGAAGTCGTTGCGCGCTGAACTCGCCACCGCCGCCCGCCGACTCGTTGTCGGCCGCAACGCCGCCCCTGGCCGGGCGAACTGCGTCGCCGGCCTGGCCGACTACCCTGACCGGCTCCGTCCCCGCCCACCCAGGGGAAGCGGAGACGGAACAAACCCACCTGCTCGGGGAACTGGCCGGGTTTGCCCCGCGCAAGACACGTGACATCCATGCCTGATCGTGGCTGCGTGCTCCGGCGAAGTCCCCGAGCAGCTTCAAGGGCGCGGGGCGGATGGCGACGATTCAGGTTGCCGCTGTGGGCTCACTCCGAGCCAGCCTCGTTCCCGACGGAGAGAGCCCCATGACCGACATCGCCTACGTCTTCCCCCCGCCCCCCGTGGCCTCGCTGCCGGTGCGCGACGCGCAGGCGCGCTTTCCGGTGCGCCGCATCTTCTGCGTCGGGCGCAACTACGCCGCCCACGCCGCCGAGATGGGCGTCACGGTGGACAGGAAACACAACGAGCCCTTCTTCTTCACCAAGACCCCCGTTGGCGCCCTGGCGGAATCCGGCGCCACCATCCCCTATCCCCCAGGCACGCAGGACTTCCACTACGAGATGGAACTGGTGGTGGCGCTGGGCGCCGACGCCTTCCGCGTCGCCGAGGCCGAGGCCTGGGACCCGGTATGGGGCTACGCCTGCGGCCTGGACATGACGCGGCGCGACCTGCAGCAAGCCTCCCGCGAGCGCAAGCATCCGTGGGACCTGGGCAAGGACGTGGATCGCTCTGCCGTGGTGTCGGAGATCGTCCCGGCGGGGGCCGTGGGCCGGCCCACCTGCGGTGAGATCGCGTTGCGCGTCAACGACGCCGTGAAACAGCGTGCCGACCTGGGTGACCTGATCTGGAGCGTGCCGGAACTCATTGCCCACCTGTCGCGCTACTACCGCCTCCAGCCCGGCGACCTGATCTTCACCGGCACTCCCGCGGGCGTCGGCCCCGTGGTGCCCGGCGACCGGCTGGCGGGCAGCATCGAAGGCGTGGGGAGCATTGAAATCCGCATCGGCGAACCTGCCTGAGCGGGGTGGGTTCGGCGCCCCGGGGAGCGAGGAGGTGTACATTCACGGCATGCCGGCCATCTCTTCAAGCCAATTGCACTGAAGGAAACGCCCCAGCCTGTTTGGCGACCTCGGCGAAGTCCCTGTCGAAAGTAATAAAGCCTTGTTCCTGGTCGCTCTGCGCGAGGTGCAGGGGGTCCGCGAAATCCATGCCTTCTTCGTACCACTTGAGGGCATAAAGCAGGATGGTCAGGTTGCGCGGCTTAAAATTGGGAAGGCCTATCAGCAGTCGCAGGCCTCTGGCGATCTCTTCCGGCTTGCAGCCGTTCACGCGCAACACCCACACCAGTTCCAGGAAGACGGTAACGGGCACGGCGTACTCTCCGGAACCGTCCAGCAGAGCACGGGCGCGTTCGAATTGAGTTTCGTCGTCCTTGAGCAGGTAACGGGCGAGAATATTTGTGTCCAGTGCGATCATGATTTCGTGGCGTCATCTTGGGACTGAAGCATGGCGGCGATGGCGGCTTCGGTTTCTTCCGCACTCATGGCAGCTCGTCCAGGCCGGTACAGGCATCCTGCTGCTTCCGCGTGCGTGCTGGGCTGAATACCCGGAACGGGCCGGAGTCTTATTTCTCCTCCTTCGAAAACGATGGAGAATTCCATGCCTTCGGCCAAACGGGCCTGTTCCCTGATGTCTTTGGGGATGACGATTTGTCCCCGACTGGAGAGCTTGATCGTTTCCATAGGGGGCATCTCCAAGTGGTAAGACGGCTATCTTACTCCGGGTCTTCTGGAATGTGATTGCAGCGCGGGCAAGCCTGCGCCCACATTTCGGGCGTCAATGTCGTCGCGATCAGTGCCCGACGCCCAGCCAGCGGTCGAGCCGGCCGCGGTCGCGGCGCAGGGTCTCGGCGTCGCCGTGGTACGCCACGCGGCCGCGCTCCAGCACCATGGCCTGGCGGGTCAGCGGCAGGATCTGGCCGGCGTGCTGCTCCACCAGGATCACCGCCATGCTGCCCTCGGCCACCATGCGCGCGATGACGTGCAGCAGCTCCTGCACGATGAGCGGCGCCAGGCCTTCCAGGGGTTCGTCCAGCAGCAGCAGGCTTGGGTTGAGCATCAGCGCCCGGCCCATGGCCAGCATCTGCTGCTCGCCGCCGGAGAGCTGGTTGCCCAGGTTGGCGCGGCGCTCCTTCAGGCGCGGGAAGACGCGGTAGACCTTGTCCAGGTTCCACGAGCCGGGCCGGGCCGCCACGGTCAGGTTCTCCTCCACGGTCAGGGACGCGAAGATGTCCCGCTCCTGCGGCACCCAGCCCAGGCCGGCGTGAGCGCGGGCGTGGGAGGGCACGGCGGCGAGGTCGCGGCCATCGAAGTGCATGCGCCCCGACTTGAAGCGCGTCGCCCCCATCAGCGTGGCGAGCAGGGTGGTCTTGCCCATGCCGTTGCGCCCCAGCAGGGCCAGGCTGCCGGCTTCCTCCAGGGCGAAGGAGATGTCTTCGAGCACCACGGCGTCTCCGTAGCCGGCCCAGACGTTTTCCAGTCGCAACAGCTCAGCCACCGGCCGCCTCCCCCAGGTAGACCTCCCTGACCCGAGCATCGCGGGCGATGACTTCGGGCACGTCCTCGGTGAGCAGCGCGCCGCCCACCAGCACCGAGATGCGCTCGGCGAAGCGGAACACCAGGTCCATGTCGTGCTCGATGAGCAGGATGGTCACCTCCCGCGGCAGGCGGGCGATGGTCTCGAACAGCGCGCGGCTCTGGCCCGCGGGCACGCCGGCGGCGGGCTCGTCCAGCAGCAGCACCCGGGGCCGGGCCGCCAGGGCGAGGCCGATTTCGATGAGGCGCTGCCTGCCGTAGGCGAGGTTGCGGGTCCGCTCGTGGGCCACGTCGGACAGGTGCAGCATGGCGAGGATCTCCCCCGCCTCGTCCAGCGCCTCGGTGAAGGCGCCCACCGGACGCCACCAGCGCCAGCCCAGGCCGCGCCGCTCGCACACCGCGAGGGTCACCGACTCCAGCACCGTCATGTCGGCGAACAGGCGGTTGATCTGGAAGGTGCGCACCAGGCCGCGCCTGACGCGCTGGTGCTGGGCGAGATGGGTGACGTTCTCGCCCTTGAGGATGACCTCGCCGGCGCTGGGTTCGAGAAAGCCGGTGAGCAGGTCGACCAGCGTCGTCTTGCCGGCGCCGTTGGGGCCGATGAGGGCGTGGCGGGCGCCTTCGGCGACCCGGATGGCCACGTCGCTGGCGGCGACGAAACCGCCGAACTTCTTCACTAGGCCGCGGGTTTCCAGGGCGACGGTCATCCCGAAGACCGCCTTTGACGCAGAGAGCGCGGAGAAGAACATCGAGAACGCGCAGCGCTACAAGGCAATGCCCATTCACCCGGTCGGCGCATGCCGATCTTTCCCCTGCGTCCGCCGCGTCTCTGCCATCTCTGCGTCGAAAGAGGTTGAACTGCCGTTGCTTCCGGCTTCATGCCTTGCCCCCTTTCCGGCGGGCGATG
Source organism: Betaproteobacteria bacterium (assembly GCA_016208415.1). GTDB lineage: Bacteria > Pseudomonadota > Gammaproteobacteria > Burkholderiales > Rhodocyclaceae > JACQYB01. The sequence goes on from JACQYB010000015.1 coordinate 5,880, forward strand.
ACGCGGTTCAGCCGCCGCACCCCGCCCATGACGCCGTCGCGGGCGAAGAGCACGATCACCACCAGCAGCGCGCCCAGCCAGAACTGCCAGTAGTTGGGGTTGATGTCGGAGAGCAGATGGTGGGCCACCATGAACACCACCGTGCCCAGCAGCGCGCCGTAGAGGCTGCCGGTGCCGCCCAGCACCACGATCAGCAGCAGTTCCGCCGAGCGGTTGAAGGCCAGCACGTCCAGGGACACGAATTGCGTCGTCTGCGTCAGCAGCGCTCCCGCCACGCCGGCGTAGGCCGCGCCGAGGGTGTAGATGGCCACCAGCCGGGCATGCACCGGCGCGCCGATGGCCGGCATGCGCACCACGTTCTGGCGTATGCCGCGCAAGCTGAGGCCGAAGGGGCTGTGCACCAGGCGGCGCGCCAGCCAGAACAGCGCGAACAGCACGGCCACGCTGTAGAGGTAGGCGGTCCTGCCATAAAGGTCGAAGCCGAACAGGCCGAGGATGGGGGTGAAGCTCACCCCCTGCAGGCCGTCCACCCCGCCGGTGATGGCGGTGAGCTTGTTGGCCGCCTCGTAGAGCATCATGGCCACGCCCAGGGTCACCATCAGGCGCGTCAGGTCGGCGCCGCGCAGCACCAGGAAGCTGGTGACCAGGCCGCCCAGGGCGGTGACCAGCGCCGCCCCGGCCAGCCCCGCCAGCGGATCGCCCCAGCCATGCACCGACATCAGCCCCGCCACGTAGGCGCCCAGCCCGAAGAAGGCGGCGTGGCCGAGGGAGATGATGCCGGCGTAGCCGAGGATGAGGTCCAGCGACAGGGCGAACAGGGCCGTGATGGCGATCTGCGACAGCAGCACCAGGTTCTCGGGAAACAGGAAATAGGCCGCCACCGGCACGGCCCAGAACACATACTCGGCCCAGTGCCAGCGCGCCGCGCCGCGCAGCGCCCGGGCGGCGGGCGCGGCGGCGGAAATGCCGGCGGCCGATGACGGCGCCGAAGGCGAGCGCGTACCCCCTGCGGAAGAGAGGCTCATTTGGCGCCACCCCGCCCAAACAGCCCCTGCGGCCGGAAGATGAGCATCACCACCATCACGGCGTAGATGACGAAGGCGCCGACCTGGGGCACGTAGTACTTGCCCGCCACATCGAACACCCCGAGGATCAGCGAGGCATAGAGCGAGCCCTTGATGTTGCCGCTGCCGCCCACCGCCACGACGATGAGGAAATAGACGATGTACTTCACCGGGAAGCCCGGGTCCAGGCCGAGCATGTCGATGCCCAGCGCGCCGCCCATCCCGGCCAGCGCCGAACCCAGGGCGAAGGCCAGGGTGAACACCCGGTCCACGTCGATGCCCAGGCCGCGGGCGGCGCGGGGGTTGTCCACCGCGGCGCGCAACTGGGCGCCGAAGCGGGTGCTGCCCACCATCCACTGCAGGCCGACGGCGATGACCAGGCCGACCACGATCAGGAACAGCCGGTAGACCCCAACGTCCAGCCCCGGCAGGTTGAACTGCCCGCGCAGGAAGGCCGGCAATTCCACCGGCTGCTGCTGGGCGCCGAAGAAGTAGTGCGCCGCGGAAATCGACATGAACACCAGGCCGATGGAAAACAGCACCTGGTCCAGGTGCGAGGCGCCATAGAGCCGCCGGTAGAGCGTGCGCTCCATGACCACCCCGGCGGCAGCCGTGGCCGTCGTCGCCAGCGGCACCGCCAGCAGGAAGGGCACGCCGTAGCCGTTGAGCAGCACCACGCACACGTAGCCGCCCAGCATGGCGAAGGCGCCGTGGGCGAGATTGACGAAGTTCATCAGGCCCAGCGTCACGGACAGCCCGACGCTGATGAGAAACAGCAGCATCCCCGAAGCGATGCCGTCGAACAGCACGGTCACGGTGTCCTCCCGTGGATGGGGTGGGGTGGCCCGGGATACGCCGTGGGAGCGGGCTTGTCCGCGATACCGGTCGCTCTCGGCCGCGGAGTTGGCGTTTCGACCCTCATCGTGGGCAAGCCCGCTCCCACTGCTTCGTTTGGGCGCAGCTTCAGGCCGAGTGTACTTACTGCTTGCCCGGGTCCCTGAAGTCCGGCACCTGGTCGAACTCCACGTTCTGCAGCTTGCCGCCGACCCGTTCCACCTTGCGGATGTAGATGGTCTGGACGATGTCGCGGGTGGCCGCATCGATCATCACCGGGCCGCGCGGGCTCATCCACTTCATGCCCCTGGCGGCCTCGACGAACTTCTCGGCGTCCGCGCTGCCGCCGGTCTTCTTCAGCACCTCGTCGATGAGGCGCATGCCGTCGTAGCCGCCCATGGACATGAAGTTGGGCCGGTCCTTCGGATAGGCCTTGTAGTAGGCCTCCACGTAGGCCTTGTTCTCCGGCGACTTGTGGGCCTCGGCGTAGTGGAAGGAATTGACCACGCCCAGCGCCGGCTCGCCCAGGGCGTCGAGGATGTCCTCGTCGGTCAGGTCGCCGGTGGCGATGAGCCGGATGCCGGCCTGGCCCAGGCCGCGCTCGGCAAAGCCCTTCATGAAGCCGATGGTCTGCTCGCCCGGGGGCAGGAACATGAACACCGCCTCGGGCCTGACGTCCTTGATCTTCTGCAGGAAGGGGGCCAGGTCGGGGTTTTTCACCGGCACGCGCACGGCATCGACGATCTCGCCGCCGGCGGCGGTGAAGGTCTTCCTGAACTGGCCCTCGGCGTCGTGGCCCGGGCCGTAGTCGGCCACCAGGATGAACACCTTGCGGATGCCGTTGCTCGCCGCCCAGGTCGCCACCGGCGCCGTGACCTGGGGCAGGGTCATGGAGGTGCGCACGATGTAGGGCGACCGGGTGGTGATGGCCGAGGTGGCGGCGTTCATGATCACCATGGGCTTCCTGGCCTCCGTGGCCAGCGGCGCCACGGCGAAGGCCGAGGGCGTGAGGCCGAAGCCCGCCAGCACGTCCACCTTGTTCTGCACCACCAGCTCCGTGGCCAGGCGCTTGCTCACGTCGCCCGCCGTGCCGGGGCTGTCGTCCTTGACGATCAGCTCCACGCCGCGCCCGCCCAGCATGTTGCCGTTCTGGCTGAGGTAGAGCCTGGCGCCATGCTCGATCTGCTTGCCGTAGGCGGCGAAGGGGCCGGTCATGGGCAGCACCATGCCGATCTTCAGCGGCTCGGCGGCGCTGGCGGGGGTGGCCGCGGCCAGGGTCAGGGCCAGGATGGCCAGGATGGTCAGGGAATGGCGAAGTTGCATGGGGGCTGTCTCCGAATGGTGTGTGGGGGTGCCGAACGGGCCGGGTCGCAGGGCGGCACAGCTCCACCTCATCCGCGCACCCGCTCGCCCGCGACGAAACGCCACGACTGGCAATTGTCGGTCACCGCGCGCTTGAGGTCGAACCCGAAATCGCGGTAGCGTCCGTCGAGCATTCCGATGGCCGGGATGAGGAAGTCCGTGGCCGCCGCCACGGTGTCTGCGGGGCAGCCCGCGCCCGCCGGCGGCGGGCTCCCGGATGCCCCTTCGCCCCTGGGAGAGACTATGAAGCTCTATACCTATTTCCGCAGTTCCGCCGCCTTTCGCGTGCGCATCGCGCTCAACCTCAAGGGCCTGGCTTACGAGCCGGTGTTCGTCCACCTGGCGCGGGAGGGCGGCCAGCATCTCAAGCCCGAGTACCGGGAAATCAACCCCCAGAGGCTGGTGCCGGTGCTGGAGGACGACGACGGCCGGCGCATCACCCAGTCCCTGGCCATCATCGAGTACCTGGACGAGACGCACCCGGACGTACCGCTGCTGCCGCGCGATGCGCCGGGGCGGGCGCGGGTGCGGGCGCTGGCCCAGGCGATCGCCTGCGACATCCACCCCGTCAATAACCTGCGGGTGCTGAAGTACCTCACCGGGCCGCTGGGCGTGTCCGAGGAGCAGAAACTGGCCTGGACCCGCCACTGGATCGCCGAGGGGCTTTCGGCCATCGAGGTGCAGCTCGCCGGCGGTCCGGCCACGGGCCGCTTCTGCCACGGCGACGCGCCGAGCCTGGCGGACTGCTGCCTGGTGCCGCAGGTTTTCAACGCCCGGCGCTTCGACTGCGATCTCTCGGGCTACCCGACGATCATGGCCATCCACGGCCGCTGCATGGAACTGGAAGCCTTCCTGCGGGCGGCGCCGGGAGCGCAGCCGGACGCGCAATAGCGCGCCGTGGCGCTGCGTTACGTGCTCCGCTGCCCTGGTGTAAGTTCTTTGTAAGTTTGTTCAGGCTTCATGGTCGCCGGCAGGTTGCCGCCGGAGCATCCCGAGTCAGCGGCTGGCGGTCAATCCTGGCCAAGGGGATAGAGGTATCCACAGGAGGAGAATTCATGCAACTCACACAAAAGCATGTGGAGTACTGGCACAGGAACCTCAAGGTCACGGGCATCCTGCTCGCGATCTGGTTCGTCGTGACCTTCGTGTTCGGGTGGTTCGCCCGCGAACTCAATGAAATCACGTTCATCGGCCCGCTGGGCTTCTACATGGGGGCCCAGGGCGCGCTGATCATCTACGTGCTGATCATCTGGTTCTACGCCCGCTTCATGAATGGCCTGGACAAGGAATACGGCGTCCACGAAGGGGAGGATGAATGATGGCGGCCCAGACCCAATCGCAGTTCTTCCAGCAACTGAAGAAGTACTACAGCTTCTACACCGGCGGCTTCATCGCCTTCGTGATCTTCGTCGGCATCCTCGAGCAGCTCGGGGTTCCCGCCAAGATCCTGGGCTACCTGTTCCTCGCCGCCACCATCCTGCTCTACGCCGGCATCGGCTTCATGTCGAAGACGGCGGAAGTGTCGGAGTACTACGTGGCGGGGCGGCGCGTGCCGGCCTTCTTCAACGGCATGGCCACCGGCGCCGACTGGATGAGCGCGGCGTCGTTCATCGGCATGGCCGGCACCCTGTACCTCACCGGCTACGACGGCCTGGCCTTCGTCATGGGCTGGACCGGCGGCTACTGCCTGGTGGCGCTGTTCCTGGCGCCCTACCTGCGCAAGTTCGGCCAGTTCACCATTCCCGACTTCCTCGGTGCCCGCTACGGCGGCAACATCCCGCGCTTCATCGGTGTCGTTGCCGCCATCGTCTGTTCCTTCACCTACGTGATCGCGCAGATCTACGGCGTGGGCCTCATCACCAGCCGCTTCACGGGGCTGGAGTTCGGCATCGGCGTGTTCGTCGGCCTGGCCGGCATCCTGGTGTGCTCCTTCCTGGGCGGCATGAAGGCGGTGACCTGGACCCAGGTGGCCCAGTACATCATCCTGATCGTGGCCTACATGATCCCGGTGGTGTGGCTGTCCGTGGTTCATACGGGCAACCCGATCCCGCAGATCGCCGCCTACACCTCGGCCCTGCCCAAGGTGACGGCGCTGGAGAAGGAGTTCAACGACAAGTCCACGCCCAAGGGTGCGGCCGAGGACTCGGTGCGGCAGATCTTCCGTGACCGGGTTGCCGCCGCCGACGCCAGGCTGAAGGGCCTGGAGACCGGTGGTGCCGGCTTCCTGGCCGAGGAGAAGGGCAGGCTGGAAGCCAGGGTGAGCGAGCTGAAGGCCGCCGCAGCGCCCGACACCAAGGCCATCGAGGCCGCGGAGAAGGCGGTCACGGCTTTCCCGGCCGACCCGGCGGCCGCCAAGGCAGCCTGGACCAAGGACAAGGCGGGGGCCGCTGCCAAGACCAAGCCCGTCGCAGCCCACGCCGAGCCGTTCGCGGCCGCGGGCAAGACGCCCGAGGAAGTGGACAAGGCCCGCGGCATCGCCAAGAAGAACTTCCTGGCGCTGATCCTGTGCCTGATGGTGGGCACTGCCGCGCTGCCGCACATCCTGATGCGCTACTACACCACGCCCTCGGTGAAGGAAGCCCGTCAGTCGGTGTTCTGGTCGCTGTTCTTCATCTTCCTGCTCTACTTCACGGCGCCGGCCCTGGCCATCCTGGCCAAGTACGAGGTCTATAACAACCTGGTGGGTTCATCCTTCGCGCAGCTTCCGGCGTGGGTGAGCAACTGGGCGGCGGTGGACAAGACACTCATGGCGATCGCCGACATCAACAAGGATGGCATCGTCCAGTTGGCGGAAATCACCATCGGCGGCGACCTGATCGTATTGGCAACGCCTGAAATCGCGGGCCTGCCCTACGTGATCTCGGGTCTGGTGGCGGCCGGCGGTCTTGCGGCGGCGCTTTCCACCGCCGACGGTCTGCTGCTGACCATCGCCAACGCCCTGTCGCACGACATCTACTACAAGATGATCGACCCGAACGCCCCCACTGTGCGCCGTCTTGCCGTGTCCAAGGGCCTGCTGCTGGTGGTGGCCGTGATCGCGGCCTACGTCACCTCGCTCAAGCCGGGCGACATCCTGTTCCTGGTGGGCGCGGCCTTCTCGCTGGCGGCCTCGGGCTTCTTCCCGGCGCTGGTGGCGGGGGTGTTCTGGAAGCGGGCCAACAAGATGGGCGCCATCGTCGGCATGCTCGCCGGCCTGGGGATCTGCATGTACTACATGTACATCACCTACCCGTTCTTTGGCGTCAATGCACCGAAGTGGTGGGACATCAACCCGATCTCGGCCGGCATCTTCGGCATCTCCGCCGGCATCATCGGCGTGATCGTCGGCAGCCTGATCTCTCCGGCTCCCAACAAGGAAGTCCAGGAACTGGTGGACCATGTCCGCTACCCGAACCTGGAAGGCGATATCGAAACCGTCGGGACCTGATCAAGAGGAGGAGGGGGGAACCCCTTTCGAGGCCCGCCCGCAAGGCGGGCCTTTTTTGCGAGGGCCCGTGTCCGGACCCTCGCAAAAAATACGAAACGGCGCGCGGGCAGCGCGCCACTGGGGGGAAGCGCGGACGCGGCCGCTCAGAGCAAACGCGAACTACCAGCCAAGTGTGCAACAAACGCGCACTACGCCGCTCGGTCGCGACGCAGCCTCCACGGCTGCTCAAAACGGCAGTTCGGGGATGAGGCGGGAAAGGTCGCTGCGGCCGCAGTCCTTGACCAGGCGCCTGGCCATCTTGGGATCGAAATCCACCACCTTGCGGACGACTTCCTCCACGCGTGCCGGGTGTCCGGCATGATGGCAGGCCATGCCCAACTGGTACCAGGCCTCGCCGTTCATGGGCTGCAGGCGCGCGGCTTCCTCCAGGGCGAGGACTGCGTCATCATGCTCGCCCAGGGCGGCGTGGGCGAGGCCCAGGCCGTACCAGGCGCGGTCCAGCGCCGGCTTGAGGCGGGTGGCTTCGCGGAAGGAGGCGACGGCGTCGCGCGGCTTGCCCATCTGCTCGCGGGCGTAGCCGAGGTTGAAGTGGGTGTCGGCGTCCTCGGGGACGATGCGCAGCGCCTCAATGAACCACTTTTCGGCCACGGCGAACCGTTTTCGCTTCGCGGCCAGGAAAGCCAGGTGGCGAGCGGCCTGCACGTCGTCTGGATCATGGCGGAAGGCGGCGGCGTATTGCGCAAACGCCTGCTCCTCGCGGCCGATGAAATGCAGTAGCCAGCCGCGCGCATAGTGGCGCCAGTGCTCGAAGTTCATGGTTCAACACAAGCTCGGATTACGAAGGGACGGACGATAACATGGCCAACATCGAACTGATCATGATCAGCGCCCTGCGCGTGCTCGTGGAAGTCGCGCTCCTCACCCTGCTGGGGCAGGGGCTGCTGGCGCTGCTTGCCGGAGCGCGCAGGCAGAGCAACCCGATCTACCAGTTGTTCCAGGTCGTCACCCGGCCGGTGATCCGGCTGGCGCGCTGGATGACGCCCAAGGTCATCGTGGACAAGCACCTGCCCTTCGTGGCGTTCTTCATCCTGTTCTGGCTGTGGATCCTGCTGGCCTACGTGAAGCGCGTCGTCTGCCAGCTGGAAGGGCTCAACTGCTTCTAGCCGGGACGATTCATCCGCGGTAACAAGGTTTTTCGGCATTGTTGGGGTTGGGCCATAAAATATGGCCGCGTCGGTCCGCCGGGGGTGCGGGAGCGCGCAAGGCCAAGGGAGGAGTTTCCAATGTGCGGCAGGTTTCCCGTCGATGCGCGGCCGGTCTTTCCTGCACGAGGTCGTGGCGCGGCGAGCGCCGGCGCCGTAGTCCCGCGGGGGCGGCGCTGACATGGACCTGACCATCCATCTGCTGCTGATCCAGGACGGCGTCACCAACGGCGCCATCTATGCCCTGCTGGCCCTGGCCCTGGTGCTGGTGTTTGCCGTCACGCGCGTGATCTTCATTCCCCAGGGCGAGTTTGTGGCCTTCGGCGCGCTCACCCTGGCCAGCCTGCAGGCGGGGCAGATTCCCGGCACGGCCTGGCTGCTGCTGGGCCTGGGGGGGCTGGTGGCCCTGGCCGACGGCGCGCAGGCACTGCGCGAGGGCGACCTGCGCCGTCTGCCGCGCATTGCCGCCATCAATCTGCTCTACCCCCTGGCGCTGGCGGGCATGATGAAGATCATGCCGCTGGCCGTGCTGCCCATGGCGGTGCAGATCGTGCTGGTGCTGCTGGTGACCGTGCCCCTGGGGCCCATGATCTACCGCCTGGCCTTCCAGCCGGTGGCTTCGAGCACGGTGCTGCTGCTGCTCATCGTGGCGGTGGCGGTGCATCTGGTGCTCATCGGCCTGGGCCTCTACTTCTTCGGCGCCGAGGGCAGCCGCACGACGGCCTTCACCGACGGCAGCTTCGACCTGGGGCCGGTGGTCATCCAGTGGCAGACGGCGTGGATCGTGGGCATCACGGTCGCGCTCATCGTCGGGCTCTACCAGTTCTTCGAGCGCACGCTCTACGGCAAGGCGCTGCGCGCCACCGCCATCAACCGCATGGGCGCCCGCCTCATGGGCATCCCCACGGACCTGGCGGGCAAGCTGTCGTTTGCCCTGGCGGCGTTCATCGGCAGCTTCTCCGGCATCCTGGTCGCCCCCATCACCACCGTCTATTACGACACCGGCTTCCTGGTGGGGCTCAAGGGCTTCGTCGGCGCCATCATCGGCGGCCTGGCGAGCTACCCGGTGGCTGCCGGCGGTGCGCTGCTCGTCGGCCTGCTGGAGTCGTATTCGTCCTTCTGGGCCAGCGCCTACAAGGAAGTGATCGTGTTTACCCTCATCATCCCCGTGCTGTGGTGGCGCTCGCTGCGTGCCCACCACGTCGAGGAAGAAGAGCAGTAGGGGGCGGCGACATGATCACTCCCAACCGTCTGCTGTTCGTCTTCGTCGCCGTGCTGGCCCTGGCCCAGCCGCTGCTGCCGGAGTTCTACGTCACGCTGCTCAACTACATCGGGCTGGCCTCCCTGGTGGCGCTGGGGCTGGTGCTGCTCACCGGCATCGGCGGGCTCACCTCCTTCGGCCAGGCAGCCTTCATCGGCGTGGGCGCCTACGTCACGGCCTGGCTCACGACGGCGTACAACGTCTCACCCTGGGGCACCCTCATCCTGGGCATGGCCATGACCACGGGGGTGGCGCTGTTCCTGGGCGTCATCACCCTGCGCCTGTCGGGGCACTTCCTGCCCCTGGGCACCATCGCCTGGGGCATCAGCCTGTATTTCCTGTTCGGCAACTTGGAGGGCCTCGGCGGCCACAGCGGCCTGGGGGGCGTGCCGGGCATCGACCTGTTCGGCTGGGAGATCCGCAACGGACGCTCGTTCTACTACCTGATCTGGGCGGTGGTGGTGGCGGCCATCGTCGCCATGCAGAACATGCTGGATTCGCGCGAGGGGCGGGCCATCCGCAGCCTGCGCTCCAGGACCATGTGCGAGGCCATGGGGGTAAACACCACCTGGTACAAGACGGTGATCTTCATGCTCGCCGCCCAGTTCGCCTGCATCTCCGGCTGGCTGTACGCCCACATGCAGCGCTTCGTCAATCCCACGCCGTTTTCGCTGCACCTGGGCATCGAGTACCTGTTCATGGCGGTGGTGGGGGGCGTGGCCAATGTCTGGGGCGCGGTGCTGGGCGCCGGGCTGGTGACCCTGATCAAGCAGTGGCTGCAGGAGACGCTGCCCGCGCTGCTGGGGCGCAGCGGCAACTTCGAGACCGTGGTGTTCGGGGTGCTGATGATCCTCATCCTGCACCGCGCGCGCTGGGGCCTGTGGCCCATCCTCACGCGCCTGGTGCCGCAGGTGCGTGCCCGGCGCGCGGTGGAGCCGGCCGAGCCGCTGCCGCGCCGCGCCATGCCGGCGGCCGGCAGCGTGGTGCTGGAGGTGGTCCGCGTCACCAAGCGCTTCGGCGGCCTGGTGGCCAACAACGACATGAGCCTGGACGTGCGCGCCGGCGAGGTCATGGCGCTGATCGGCCCCAACGGCGCCGGCAAGACGACGCTGTTCAACTGCATCTCCGGCGTGGCCTCGCCCACCTCCGGAGATGTCACCTTCCTGGGCAGCCGCATCGACGCCCTGGAGTCCCGCGACATCGCGCGCCGCGGCATGAGCCGCACCTTCCAGCACGTGCGTCTCAACCAGGGCATGAGCGTGCTGGAAAACGTGGCGCTGGGCGCGCACCTGCGCGGCCACAAGAATTTCGTCCACGCCGCCTGGCGCATCGACCGCGACGAGGAGCGCCGCCTGTTGGCCGAGGCCGCCCACCACATCGAGCGCTGCGGCCTGGCCGAGCACCTGTTCGACGCCGCCGGCAGCCTGCCCCTGGGCAAGCAGCGCATCGTCGAGATCGCCCGGGCGCTGTGCGCCGACCCCTGCCTGCTGCTGCTGGACGAGCCCGCCGCCGGCCTGCGCTACCTGGAAAAGCAGTCCCTGGCGGAGCTGCTGCGCAAGCTGCGCGCCGAAGGCATGGCCATCCTGCTGGTGGAGCACGACATGGACTTCGTCATGGGCCTGGCCGATCGGGTGGTGGTGATGGACTTCGGCGAGTTGCTGGCCACCGGCCTGCCGGGCGAGGTCCAGGCCGATCCGCGCGTGCTGGAAGCCTATCTGGGAGGTGTGGAATGAGACGGGAAGGCGCAACTGGAACCTCTCCCAACGCCGAAATCGCAGAGACGCAGAGGGCGCGGAGGATAGACCGGCATTCACCCACTGGGCGGAGGGCGGCTGCCGCGCAACGCTCGGCGTCCTCCGGACCTTCTCCGCGTTCTGTGCGTCCGATGAGGTTTTTCGAATGAGCGACAAGCCCCTCATCCTCGAAACCGAGGATCTGTGCGTGTCCTACGGCCGGGTGGAGGCCCTGCACAGGATCGGCCTGCGCATTCGCGAGGGCGAAATCGTCACCGTCATCGGTCCCAACGGCGCCGGCAAGTCCACGCTCCTGAACGCCCTGATGGGCGTCATCCCGGAGGGCAGAGGCATCGTCCGCTATGCCGGCCAGGTGGTGTCCCCCGCCTGGGGCGTGGAAGGCCTGGTGGCCCGCGGCATGACCCTGGTCCCGGAAAAGCGCGAACTGTTCGCCGAGATGTCCGTGGAGGACAACCTGCTGCTGGGCGCCTTCAACCGCTACCGCCGCGGCCTCAAGGACCACGCCCGCACCATGGACGAGGTGTTCCAGGTCTTCCCGCGGCTGAAGGAGCGGCGCGGCCAGCTCGCCGGCACCCTGTCCGGCGGCGAGCGCCAGATGCTGGCCATGGGCCGCGCCCTCATGTCGCGGCCCCGGCTGCTGCTGCTGGACGAGCCCAGCCTGGGCCTGGCGCCCATGATCATCCGCGAGATCCTGCGCATCGTCGCCCACCTGCGGGAAATGGGCGTGTCCGTGCTGCTGGTGGAGCAGAACGCCCGCGCCGCGCTGCAGGTGGCCGACTACGGCTACGTCCTGGAGACCGGCGAAGTCGCCCTCAGCGGCGCGGCGCAGTCCCTCGCCGGCGATCCCCGTGTCATTGAAAGCTATCTTGGGCTGGGTGGCAGGCGCGCCGGGTGAGGCGGGAGTGCAGTCCTGCCCTGCCCCCCTCCCCGGCGTTGGCGTAGTATCTGGCCAGATCAACTGGATAGAAGGCGGCGGACATGGGGCGGTCGGAGTGGTCCTTGCAGGACGCCAAGAACAGCTTCAGCGCGGTGGTGGAGGCGGCCTGCCACGGTCGTCCCCAGCGTGTCAGCAAGCGCGGCAAGCCCGCCGTGGTGGTCCTGGCGGCGGAGGAATATGAGCGCTTGGTGCGTCGGGATCGGGGGGCAGCGCCTTCGTTGGCCAGCTTGCTCCTGAGCATGCCGCAGGACGACGGTGAGTTCGTTCGCGCGGACCTGCGCCTGCGCGATCCGGGATTCTGATGTTCCTGCTCGATACCGTGGTGTTGTCGGAGCTGCGCAAGCGTAGCCGGGATCCCGGGGTGGTGGCCTGGTTCGGTGTCCAGCGGACGCTGACCTGTTCCTGAGTGTGGTGACCAGCGGCGAGATCGAGCGCGGCATTGTCCGGCAGGCAGGCCGCGACCCCGCCTTTTCCCAGACGTTGGCGGCGTGGCTGGACAGGGTTCTTGGCCTCTACGGCGACCGGATACTGGGCGTTGATGTGGGGATTGCGCGTCGCAGGGGCCGCTTGTCGGCCGAGCTTGGTCACGATGGCGCCGATCTGCTGATTGCCGCGACGGCGCTGGAACACGGCCTTACGGTGGTGACCCGCAACGTGCGCCATTACGAGGAAACCGGAGTTGCCTGCGTCAATCCGTTCGTTTGAGGCCAAGGTTACCGGCTGATCCAGGAACGCGCGGGCGGCGCAAGCGGGTGGCCGTTTGCCGCCCGTCACGGTATCGTCCGATACCGTGCGGGGGTGGGAGGTATATCGCCCCCAAGTGTGACTTGTGCCCGGTTTGCCCTCCGGGGCAAAGAGTCTATAATCCGCCAACCGCCGATTTAATCCGACAACTTTCAGGGCGGGCACACGCGAGGCGCGGTGTGCAACAAATGCTGATAAAGCGTCGCCCGCTTTGTAACCCCGGAGCCGGCCACGCCAGCCAACCGGGGTTTCTGCTTTGTGGAGCGGTGCATGTCAAAAGAATTTCTCTTCACTTCCGAGTCCGTGGCCGAGGGCCATCCGGACAAGGTGGCCGACCAGATCTCCGACGCCGTCCTCGACGCCATCCTGGCCGAGGACCCGCATGGCCGCGTGGCCTGCGAGACCATGGTGACCACCGGCCTGGTGGTCATCTCGGGCGAAATCACCACCAGGGCCCACATCAACTACATGGAGATCGCCCGCGACACCGTGCGGCGCATCGGCTATGACGATTCCGAGACCGGTTTCGACTACAAGTCCTGTGGCGTGCTCACGGCGCTGAACCGCCAGTCGCCGGACATCGCCCAGGGCGTGGACGAGGGCAAGGGCCTCGACCTGGAGCAGGGCGCCGGCGACCAGGGCCTGATGTTCGGCTACGCCTGCGACGAGACGCCCAGCCTCATGCCCATGCCGATCTACTACGCGCACCGCATCATGCAGCGCCAGGCCGAGCTGCGCAAGGACGGGCGCCTGCCGTGGCTGCGTCCCGACGCCAAGAGCCAGCTCACGGTGCGCTACGCCGGCGGCGTGCCCCAGGCCATCGACACCGTGGTGGTGTCCACCCAGCACAGCCCCGACGTCTCCCACGCCCAGGTGGAGGAGGCGGTGATCGAGGAAATCGTCCGCCCGGTGCTGCCGCCGGAGATGATCCAGGGCAAGGTGCGCTACCTCATCAACCCCACCGGACGCTTCGTCGTCGGCGGCCCCCACGGCGACTGTGGCCTCACCGGGCGCAAGATCATCGTCGACACCTACGGCGGCGCGGCCCACCACGGCGGCGGCGCCTTCTCCGGCAAGGACCCCTCCAAGGTGGACCGCTCCGCCGCCTACGCCGCCCGCCATGTGGCCAAGAACATCGTCGCCGCCGGCCTGGCGCGGCGCTGCGAGGTGCAGGTGGCCTACGCCATCGGCGTGGCGCGGCCGGTGTCGCTGATGGTCGAGACCTTCGGCACCGGCACCATCGCCGACGAGCACATCGCCGAGCTGATCGGCGTGCATTTCGACCTGCGGCCGAAGGGCATCATCGCGGCGCTGAACCTGCTGCGGCCGATCTACTCGCGCACCGCGGCGTTCGGGCACTTCGGGCGGGACGATCCGGATTTCACCTGGGAAAACACCGACAAGGCGGCGGCGCTGCGGGCGGCCGCGGGGCGCTGAGCCTGCGCCGGAGCCGGATTCAACAGGACATGCACCGGCCCTTCGGGATGGAAGGGCCGGGTTCATGCCCCACGGTGGCGGTATACTGGCCCGACCCTTCCACGCACATCGACTGGAGCCGCCCATGGGACTGCCGCAGCGCGATGACACCCGCCACACCTACGCCGAGTACCGCAACTGGCCCGAGGACGTCCGCTACGAGCTGATCGACGGCGTGGCCTACGCCATGGCGCCGGCACCGACAACGACGCATCAGGAGCTGATCGGCGGTCTGTATCGTTGCGTCGTTGAAGCACTGGACGACTCACCCTGCCGCGTGTTCTTTGCCCCCGTCGACCTGCGCCTGCCCCGTGCGGACGAGGCGGACGACCGCGTGGACACGGTGGTCCAGCCCGATCTGCTGGTCGTATGCGACCCTTCCAAGGTGGACGAACGGGGCGTGCGCGGCGCGCCCGACTGGGTGGTGGAAGTGCTCTCGCCGTCCACCGCCTCCCACGACCACATCCTCAAGCGACGCATCTACGAGCGCCACGGGGTGCGCGAATACTGGCTGATCCATCCGACCGACCGGGTGGTGCTCATGTACCGCCTGGAGGCGGGCGCCGCCGGGCTGGCCTACGGCAAGCCGGAGGCCGCCGAACTGGCGGGCGAGACCCCGGTCGCCGTATTGCCCCAGGTGGTCGTGGACTGGGAGCGCGTGACCCGGCGCCTGTAGCGGCAACATCGATCCGAAGGGAGGTGGCCGGTGCCTTCTGTCCTGGAACACCAGACCACGCGCGTGGTCACCAAAGGCTTGCCCCACCCGCTGGGCGCGACGTTGATGGAGGGTGGCGTCAATTTCGCCCTCTACTCCCAGCATGCCCGGGAGGTGTTCCTGCTGCTGTTCGGCGCTGACGACGGCCAGCCCACCGACGTCATCCGCGTGGCCGAGTGCACCCGCCACATCTGGCACTGCCGTGTGCAGGGGCTGGGCGCCGGGCAGCGCTATGGCTACAAGATGATGGGCGACTTCGACCCGGCGCACGGCCTGCGCTTCAACCAAGCCAAGCTGCTGCTCGACCCATACGCCAAGGCGGTGACGGGCAAGTTCCGCAACGAGGCCAACCTCCTGCTGGCCTACGACCCCGCCTCGCCGCTGGCCGACCTGTCGCGCGATCTGCGCGACGACTCCGCCGTGGTGCCGAAAGCGCTGGTGGTGGACGACCGTTTCGACTGGCAGGGCGACGAGCCGCTCGAAATCCCCCTCGAGCAACTGGTCGTCTACGAAGTCCACGCCAAGGGTTTCACGGCCCACGCGTCCTCCGGCGTGCGTCATCCCGGCACCTACCTGGGCTTCATCGACAGGATCACCTACCTGAAGGAGCTGGGCATCAACGCCGTGGAACTGCTGCCGGTGCAGGAATTCCATGTGGAGGACGCGCTCTCCGAGCGCGATCTGACCAACTACTGGGGCTACAACACCATCGCCTTCTTCGCCCCGGAATCCTTCTATTCCACCCGGCGCGAGCCCGGCTGCGCGGTAACGGAATTCAAGACCCTGGTGCGCGAACTGCACAAGGCCGGCATCGAGGTGATCCTGGACGTGGTCTTCAACCACACCGCCGAAGGCAATGAACGCGGCCCCACCATGAGCTTCCGCGGCATCGACAACCCCACCTGGTACGCCCTCACCGGCAGCCAGTGGGAGCCTGCGCGCTACTACCTGAACCACACCGGCTGCGGCAACACGGTCAACTTCGACCACCCGGCCGTGATCCGCTTCGTCATGGACTGCCTGCGCTACTGGGCGCAGGAGATGCACGTGGACGGCTTCCGCTTCGACCTGGCCTCGGTGCTCGGGCGCGAAGACGGCTTCTACCGCAAGAGCGCCTCGTTCTTCGACGCCATCGCCCAGGACCCGGTGCTGTGCCGGGTCAAGCTCATCGCCGAACCCTGGGATCTGGGCACCTACGAGGTGGGCAACTTCCCCGTGGACTGGTCGGAATGGAACGGGCGCTTCCGCGACACCGCGCGCAGGTTCGTCCGGGGCGACACCGGCCAGATCCGCGACCTGGCCAGCCGGCTCACCGGCTCCGCCGACCTCTACGCCGACGACGGGCGCTCGCCCTACAACAGCATCAACTTCGTCACCTGCCACGACGGCTTCACCCTGGCGGATCTGGTCGCCTACAACGGCAAGCACAACGAGGCCAACGGCGAAGGCAACCGCGACGGCACGGATGACAACGCCTCGTGGAACTGCGGTGCCGAAGGACCGAGCGACGATCCGGCGGTGCTGGCGCTGCGCCGCCGCCAGGCGAAGAACCTCGCCTGCCTGCTGCTCTTCGCCAACGGCACGCCCATGCTGCTGGGCGGCGACGAGTTCCTGCGCAGCCAGGGCGGCAACAACAACGCCTACTGCCAGGACAACGCGGTGAACTGGTTCGACTGGCGGCTGGTCGACCAGAACGCGGACATGCTTGCGTTCGTGCGCAAAGCCATCGCCTTCCTGCGCCGCCACCCGGTGCTGCAGCGGCGCAAGTTCCTGCTCGGCCTGGACCGCGACGGCAACCGCGTGCCCGACGTCGCCTGGTACGGCACCGATCTCAACCCCCCGCGCTGGGACGACCCCGAGGCGCGCACACTTTGCTACCGGCTCGACGGCGCCGAATCCGGCGGCGACTACCAGCTCTTCTTCATCCTCAATGCCGACTGGCGGATGCAGGCCGTGGTGCTGCCGGAGGTGGAAGGCAAGCGCTGGCGGCGGGTGGTGGATACCAGCCTGGCGGCGGGGGAGGATTTCACGGAGCTGGGCGAGGAGGTGCCGATCGATCCGCCCGGCCATTACCTGGCCAACGGGCGCAGCACGGTGGTGCTGGTGGCGAAGCCGGCACCGTAGTGCGGGTCACCAAAGAGGACTCACGGAACTTGCCCGCCAAGGGACGGCGGCCGGCGTCCTGAATCAGCCGGTCATCCAGGCCGATGGTCTGAAGCGTCTTGATCGGCGGCGAGGATGCGTTCCAGTTCTTTCCGCAATTCAGGAATCTTGTTGTGTACGACATCCCACACCACCTCGTAGTCCACACCGAGGTAGTCGTGGATGACACGGTCCCGCATCCCCGCCATCGCTCGCCACGGAACGGACGGGCAGCGGATGCGAAACGGCTCCGGGACGTGTTTGGCAGCTTCGCCGATGATCTCCAGGCTGCGGACGAAGGCACGCTTCAGTGTCGGGTCCGCGAGGAAGGCTTCTCGCTCCAGTCCGGCGGCGCGCTCCTCCAGGTAACCGGTCTCGTCCAGCATGTGCCTGAGGTAGTTCAGTTCAGGGCAGTACATATTCCACGTCCGCAAGGATGCGTGGTCCGAGGTGGGGACTGAGGCTGTTGGGCGTAACGATTTCCACCCGCCGCCCGACCAGTTCCTCGCAGAAGAAGCTCAGCCCCATGAAATGGTCGAAGGTCGTCTCGCCGGGACGAAATTCGACAAACAGATCCACGTCGCTGTCAGTGCGTGCAGCGTCCCGCCGGAAGGAGCCGAAGACCCCAAGGCGCGCCACGCCGAAGTTGCGAATGACCGATTCATTGGCACGCAACAGGCGCAGGAGGTCGCGCTTCGTGGATATGGGAGCTGCGGAAACGGTAGTCATGGAGAAGCCAATACGCATGCCATCGAACGGAATCGATCATACGCCCCTCCGACATCCATGTCGTCGCGGGCTCACGCACCGCCAAGCTCCTGAAGTGTGGCGCTCCGTTCATTCGTGGCAGATCGGCGAAGGGGCGTGGCTTTCACCGGGATGCCCGCAATGAAAGCCGCTGCCGCTCGGCCTGGCCGCCGACCCGCCCAATCAGATCGCACGATTCCCCGTTCTTGAAGCCCCTCAGCAGGCAGTCCGCGATGTTCTCGGGAACCCGCATTCCGGCCAGCAGGCCGGAACCAATGGCGGTGCTCAGGAGTGCGAGGCCGTCCCATTGTTCGCGGCAATGCCGCGCGCCGCTGGCGTCTTCGCAGTGGAGGATGATGCCCGGCACTTCCGCCACCTTCTCCAGCGGCAGATCCGGCGACGGCGCCGCGACGACGGAAACGGAGAAGTCGTCCCGAAACGGGCCATTTCCCAGACCGACGACGAACTGCCCGTCCTTGCCGGCGGCCGGCGCCACGGGCACGCCGGCGCCGGCCGCGGGCGGCGCGGCGGAGGCCACCACGAGGGTTCGGGCCTTCATCGAGCATTCCTGATCGAAGTCTCCGCCCGCGCAATCCAGCGTGACGATGACCCGCCCGGCCGGATCGGCGGCGCTGGCGCCCTGGCGTTCCACACTCAGGTTCCACGTGGGCAGGAGCGTTTCCTCATGGGCCAGGACGGCGGCGACTCCGATCACCACACCCAGCCCAAGAAACATCACCGAAATCCCGTCGGCGATTCCCTGCAGGGCTCTGTGGAACGGCGTCAGCAGTTGGCGGAACCGCATGACTGCCCCTCAGCGGCAGACGGTTGTGCACTTCCCGGAGCCGGTGCATCGGGTCACCGGCCGGGTGCCGGGGGGGCAGGTGGTCTGCTGGGCGACAGCCCCGGCCGCTTCCCGGGCCTGCGGGGAGCGGAGCGCTTGCTCCGGCCCGTGGGCCGCCATGATCCCCTGCGTCCAGAGCATAAGGATTCCCGACAACAGGAGCGCCTTAAAGGGTATGCGATGACATGGACCGGAAAGCCTGCTACGCATCCTTGGCCTCCTTGCAACATGGATTCATCCACCGAAATACCCCCTGGCCGGTGCCAGTGACCTGCGGGGCACGTTCGTGACGCACTGCGCAGCAAAGCGCACGTCTCGGAACTAAGCTGTGAGTCCGGATGGCTGATCTTCCAGGAGAACCCAGATGTCGGACCCCATACGTCACACAATGCACCTCGAGCGGACCTACCCCTCCGGGGCCGAGGAATGGTCGTGCCCCGCCTGCGGCAGGTGGGTGGTGATGCGCCACCAGCCGGAGCACGGCAAGCTGAAGATCGTCGTGCTCAACGAGGGCGATGAGTCGGTGCTTCATCATGGCTCCCACGGACCATTGAGTTTCGACAGCGCCCAAGTGAAGCCTGCCGAAAGAACCGTCCCCCGCCGCGAACACGGACACCTGCATTGACGAATGCCGATCCCGCCATGGTGTCCGCGGTTGACCCCAAGACGCCTGCGCAAATCTGAACCCCGCCGTCGCACGTCCTGCCCCTCCGGCCCGGGCTATCCCCCTGCCACGTCGTAGAAATACAGCATGTCGCTGACTCCAAATCCGACCACGGGCGCCCTTGCGCCCCCCGGACCTTCGAGCGATACGGTCAGGCCCAGCCGGTAGAGACCTGGCTCGACGATCCTTTCTGGCACCGTACGAACCATCGTGTATCTGTGGGGCTCCGCTTCCAGCGGAACGAGCGTCGTTGCGTATGGAATGCGCCCGGTGTCGCCGCAAAAAATGCTTGATGTGCAGGCAGCACACCCACTGCCCGGCCAGAAACCGCGTTAGTTCCCCGCTGGTCTCCCAGTCGAAAATCACGCTCCAGGCGCAATTGCAGGGCAGGTGGCTGACCGCGGGTGGAAGCGGATGCGGGGCGACAGCGGGAATCTCCCCCACAGCCACGGTAAAGGCGGCGTCATCGGAAATCCGCAGGCCCGACAACCCGACATGAAAACGCAGGGGCGGTGCGCGCGTTTCGCGGGCTGCCCCTGGGGCAGCAGGCTGGTCGACGGGGATTCTAGATGCCAGCAGCACGATTTCCGCTCCCGCATGCCGATCCTTCGACGGTCGGGCGTCCGTTCGCCCTGCACATGGCGGCGCGGGCGAACCGAAGTGCCCGCGCCACCATGTGGCCGGTTATGGCCTCTTGAAGACCATTAGCTTCGGCAGTTCGGCGTACCCGCAGACGCCGATGTTGCTGGTGTTACCGCTATCGCGCAGATCGAGTCGGACGACGACCTCGTAAATGTCCTCGACGAGTGTATTTGCCGGCACATCAATCGTGGCTGTGAACGTCGTCCCATTTGCCACTGTGGCCGGCACGGCAACCAACACATTACCCCCGACTTGCCCATCGAAGCCCGCGCTGATGCTCTCCACCCACGCTTGTACCCGCCACTGCCGGCCAAGCAGCATCGACCGCACATCGCCATCGGGGTCTACCGCATCCGAACTGCTCACACTCCAATCGGCCTTCACGGAGAACGCATTGTCCTCTCGAACGACCTCTACCGGGGTTCCCCCAGTGGGATCCAGATACACGGCGGCCGAAATGTCGCCACCTACGCTTGCAGTGAGGCTTTGAATTGTTGTCATGGCAAATCTCCTCTCGTAGATAGTTGGTAGAAGAGCAAGAAACGTCAATCCACTATCCGGCGAACCGCAAAGTCAAGGAAGATTCCGAACGTTCACGGATCCCCCTTTACCCCTTCTCGCCTTGGTGGCCCTGACCGCCGGACGCGAAACCCTGCGTCCCGTGTTCATAGTGGCAGGATGCAATGCCCCGCACATCCCGCAGATGGGTTAACCCGAATACCCGATCGGCGTTTCGCCGCCGCCGTGCCTATATGCCGGGAAGGACGGATAGGTGCGACCGCGAATCTCCCTACGCTGCCGGCTGACACATGCAGGGTCGGTGCACTTCGCCTGACCCACGCCTCGCGACACGTAACCTGGTCACCTGAAGATGGCGAGCATGTGGGGCTGTGCGTGGAATTCCCGTCCCTGTGTCGGCGCGCGTTTAAAACTGACCAGTTGTGCGCGTTGAATCTTGAGCAGGGGCTATAGCCGCCCGTCATTAG
>JACQYB010000011.1 GCA_016208415.1 Betaproteobacteria bacterium
CCTGCAACCCACCATTGTCCTTGCACCGCTGCATGCAGGGTTGGCGCGACATCGCCGCCAAGCTGCGCGAATCGCCGCGAAAGCGACGGTATCAACGTGAGAAGCTCGAGACATGAATATTATGTTAGCGCTTATGCCCCCGAGGGGGCGCCCCCCGGCTTGGGGCGGCCTGGCGCCGGGTGGTGAGCCCCCACGCTGCGCTGCCCCCCGAGGGGGCGCCCCCCCGGCTTGGGGCGGCCCGGCGCCGGGGGGGTGAGGGCTCGGGGCGAGGCATGCACCGGTTGTTCTGGAAACTGTTCCTGTCGTTCTGGGCGGCGCTGATCCTGTTCGCCGCCGCGGTCATCCTCGCGCTGGCGCTCTACATCGACCGCCAGCGTGAACGACCCGACGGCGCGCCCCAGGAAGATCATGTCAGCCGCCACATCGCCGCCGCCCGGGACGCCGCCCTGGGGGGGCTGCCGGCGCTGCAGGACTGGGCGCGGGAGGTGGACCGCCATGAACTGGTGCCCGTCCTGGTGCTCGACCGGGACGGCCGCGACGTGCTCGACCGCGAGGTGTCGCCCCACCTGCTGGCACGCCTGAGGCGCCACGGCATGCCGCGCCATCCGCCGTCCGCCGTCGGCCCCCGGGGCATGATGGGCCCCCCGGCCATCGGACCAAGCGCCGTGGTGCGTCTGCCCGACGGTGGCGAATACCGGCTGGTGCCCGACTTCCGCAGCGTCAGCCTAGGGCGGTTTCTCGGCCGCCCACGGGTGATCGCCGTGCCGCTGCTGGCGGCAGCCCTGGCCGCCGGGCTGGTCTGCCTGCTGCTGGCGCGCTACCTGGCCGCACCCATCGAACGGCTGCGGCGCGCCTCCGTGTCCTACGCCGCCGGCGATTTCAGCCAGCGGGTGGGCCCCACCCTGGGGCGGCGACGCGACGAGATCGTCGATCTGGCGCTGGCCCTGGACCACATGGCCGAACGCCTGGACACCCTGATGGGCTCCCAGCAGGCGCTGCTGCGCGACGTCTCCCACGAATTGCGCACGCCCCTGGCGCGCCTGCAGGCGGCGGTAGGGCTGGCGCGCCAGCAGGCGACCCAGAGGCCGGCGCGCCCGCGCGGCGGCGATGCCGAGGCCGCCCTGGAGCGCATCGAACGCGAAGCCGAGCGGCTCAACGAACTTGTGGGCCAGATCCTCACCCTGTCGCGCCAGGAGGCCCAGGGCGCCGCCCTTCGACGCGAACCGGTGGAACTCGACGAACTGCTGCGCGCCGTGGCCGAGGACGCCGCCATCGAGGCCGAGGCGCGCGGCTGCACCCTGGAAACTTCGAGCCTGGCACCGGTGACCATCGATGCCGATGCCGAACTGCTCCACAGCGCCCTGGAAAACGTGGTGCGCAACGCCATCCGCCACACGGCGCCGGGGACGGCGGTGAGCGTGGAACTGGCCATGCCGGCGTCGGGCACCGAGGCGGTGATCCGCATCGCCGACCACGGTCCGGGCGTGCCCGCCCGGATGCTGGAGCGCATCTTCGAACCCTTCGTGCGGGTGGGCGAGGCCCGCGACCGCCAGAGCGGCGGTTTCGGCCTGGGGCTGGCCATCGCGCGGCGCGCGATCCGCCGCCACGGCGGCAGCATCGCCGCGGCCAATCGTGCCGAAGGTGGGCTGGAGGTGACGATCCGTGTGGGAGCGGGCCTGCCCGCGATTTCACCCGTCGCTGCCGGTGCGGAGGCTGCAATCGCGGGTAAGCCCGCTCCCACCGGGGCGCCGGTGGCGGATCGGTCGGGCGGGGAGTGACGAGTGCCTACCCGGGCGTTGCCAGCGCCCGCAGCCGTTGCATCCCCGCGGCGCCGACGCCGTGGATGCGTACCACCTTGCGCCGCGAGCCGGCGCCGCTCGCCAGTTCCACCGCTGCCCTGGCCACGCCGGCCTGCTGCGCCAGGAACGCGATCAGGCATTCGTTGGCGCGACCGTCCACGGGAGGTGCCGCCAGGCGCAGTTTCAGGGCGTCGCCATGCAGGCCGGCGGATTCGGTGCGGCGCGCACCGGGCTGGACGTGCAGACGCAGCGTGAGCTTGCCCGCCCCGTCGTCTCCGAGCCAGTCGCTATCCACCGGGATACGCGGCCGCAGCGCGCGTGCCGGACGGCGGGCGCGGGTCGTCAGAACATCGCGCCCATGAGGTTGGCGCGCAGGGAGTTGAGCAGCACCAGCACCACCTGCAGGAGCAGCAGCAGCACCAGCGGCGACAGGTCGATGTTGGCGACCGTCGGGATGACGCGCTGCAGCGGTCGCAGGAAGGGGCGCGCCAAGCCGTTGAACAGCGGCGCCAGCGGCGCGTAGGGATTGACCCAGCTCAGCACCGCGGAGATCAGCACGATGCCGATGATGACGTAGACCCCCAGGCGCAGGATCTCGAAGAAACCGAGCACGAGCACGATGCCCAGGCCCGCCAGCGCCGTGGCGCCGAAGGGCAGCCCGCGCAGCCAGACTTCCACCAGCACCAGCAGGGTCTGCACCAGCCAGGCGCCCACCAGGGTGGCGAGGTCCAGGCCGAGGATGCCGGGCACGAAGCGGCGCAGCGGCAGGACCAGCCAGTCGGTGAGGCTGGTGACGAAGTGGCCGACCTGGTTGCGGAACGAAACCCGCGTCCACTGCATCAGGAAGCGCACCAGCAGCAGTCCGACAATGAAGGCGCCGATGGCGTTGATGATCATCAGCAACAGTTGCGTCAACATGTCTCAGTCCTTGCCCGTGTCCTTGCCCATGATTTCGCCCAGCTCCCGCCCGCGCTGCTCCGCGGCCCGCACGGCGCGCCCTATGGCTGCCGCCACGCCGTCGGCCGCCAGGCTCGCCAGGGCGGCTTCGGTGGTGCCGCCTTTCGAGGTCACCCGCCGGCGCAGCACGGCCACGTCTTCATCGCTTCCGGCCGCCAGTTGCGCGGCGCCCAGGGCTGTGCCCAGGCTTAACGTCCGCGCCTGTTCGTCGCTGAAGCCCAGCTCCCGCGCCGCCTGCTGCAGCGCTTCGATGAAATGGAAGAAGTAGGCCGGCCCGCTGCCCGAGATTGCCGTGACGGCATCCATCTGCCCTTCGTCGTCCACCCACAGCGTGGTGCCGACGGCGGCGAGGACGGACTGCGCCTGGCTGCGCTGCTGCGCGCTCACCGCGGCGTCGGCGTAGAGCCCCGTGACGCCGGCACCGATGAGCGCCGGGGTGTTGGGCATGGCGCGTACCAGCAGGCGATGGCCGCCCAGCCAGCGGGCCAGGTCCGGCAGGCGGATGCCGGCGGCGATGCTGACCACGAGCTGCGAGCGCAGGCGTCCCGCCAGCGGCGCGCAGGCTGCGCGCATCTGCTGCGGCTTGACCGCCAGCACCAGCACGTCGCAGGCGAGCACCGCGTCGTCCACCGCGTCGTGGCAGGCGACGCCGAAAGTGCCCTGGAGACGCTCCCGCGCCTGCGGCAACAGCTCCACGACGTGCATGTCGGCGGCGACGAAGCCGCGTTGCAGCAATCCTCCGATGAGGGCGCAGCCCATGTTGCCGCCGCCCAGGAAGGCGATCTTCATCGGTCATGCCTCCCGTCGGGTGGCCCCAAGGGAGGCATGCGCCCCCTCGGGGGGGCTGAGGCGGGGTTTCGCAAAGCTCCGCTTGGCGCCGCCGAAACGGGCGAGCCGTGCAAGGCGAGACCTTCGCGAACATCGTGAGCGTGGGGGTGGTTCATGTTCCTCCCGGTTGGGGGGCCTCTGCTCCGGCCCGGGCAGGGCGGGTGCCGAAAATCGCCGTGCCGACCCGCACCACGGTGGCGCCTTCGTGGATGGCCGCCTCCAGGTCGTCGGACATGCCCATGGACAGGGTGTCCAGGGCCAGGCCGGCGGCGTTGAGGCGGTCGAACAGCGCCCGCAGCGTGGCGAAGCGACGCTGCTGCAGGACCTCGTCCTCGCTCGGCTCGGGGATGGTCATCAGGCCGCGCAGGCGCAGGCCCGGCAGGGCGGCCACGGCCTGCGCCAGGGCGGGCGCCTCGTCCGGCGCGACGCCGCTCTTGCTGGCCTCGCCGCTGACATTCACCTGCACGCAGACCTGGAGGGGTTCGGCGTCGCCCGACCGCGCCCGGGAAAGGCGCTCGGCAACGTGCAGCCGGTCGACGGAGTGCACCCAGGCGAAATGCTCGGCCACGGGCCGGGTCTTGTTGCTCTGCAGCGGGCCGATGAAGTGCCATTCGATGCCACGGCCTGCCAGGGCGCGGATCTTGCCCACGGCTTCCTGCACGTAGCTCTCGCCGAACCGGTGCTGCCCCGCCGCCAGCGCTTCGGCCACCGCCGCCGCCGGCCAGCCCTTGGACACGGCAAGCAGTGTGATGGCGCGCGGATCGCGGCCGGCGAGACGCGCCGCCGCCTCCATGCGGGCGTGAATGGCTTGCAGGCGGCCAGCCATAGTCATCATAATCGGCGGGGGCTTCCCTTGTTTTTGCTGTACGACGCGTCGCACGCGCCGTTTCCGGAGTGCGGCGCCGGGTCGCGGTGTCCTGCGCCGGCCCCTTCGGCATTCAAGATTGCCGCGCGCGATGCCGTTGAGGAACCCTGTCTCCCGAACCGCCGTGAAAGCTGCGGCGCGACCGGGGCGGCGGGGCCATCGCTGTGCCTGAAGCGCCAAACGGCGTGGCGTCGGCCTTTCGTGCGCCTCCGACGTCGGGCCGGCGGGGGCGTCGCCAGTATAGCATCGCCCTGAACACGGCCCCACGCGCCATTGCATCCAGACGGAACTACATGGACATCACCGAACTGCTCGCCTTTGCCGTAAAGAACAAGGCCTCGGACCTGCACCTGTCGGCAGGCATGCCGCCCATGATCCGCGTCCATGGCGACGTGCGCCGCATCAACCTGCCGGCCATGGAGCACAAGGAAGTTCATGGGATGATCTACGACATCATGAACGACCAGCAGCGCAAGGAATACGAGGAACACCTGGAGTGCGACTTCTCCTTCGGCATTCCCAACCTGGCGCGCTTCCGGGTCAATGCCTTCGTGCAGGACCGGGGCGCGGGGGCGGTGTTCCGCACCATTCCCACCAAGGTGCTGACCCTGGAGGAGCTGGAGGCGCCCAAGATCTTCAAGGAAATCTCCAACCAGCCGCGCGGCATCGTGCTGGTCACCGGACCCACCGGCTCGGGCAAGACCACGACCCTGGGGGCGATGGTCGATTACATCAACGATAACCAGTACCTCCACATCCTGACGGTGGAGGACCCCATCGAATTCGTCCACGTGAGCAAGCGCTCGCTGATCAACCAGCGCGAGGTGGGGCGCGACACCCGCTCCTTCAACAACGCGCTGCGCTCGGCGCTGCGCGAAGACCCGGACGTGATCCTGGTGGGTGAACTGCGCGACCTGGAGACCATCCGCCTGGCGCTCACCGCGGCCGAGACCGGCCACCTGGTGTTCGGCACCCTGCACACCAGTTCGGCGGCCAAGACCATCGACCGCATCGTCGATGTCTTCCCGGCGGCCGAAAAGGAGATGGTGCGCACGATGCTCTCCGAGAGCCTGCGGGCGGTGATCTCCCAGACGCTGCTCAAGCGCAAGGACGGCCAGGGGCGGGCCGCGGCGCACGAGATCATGGTGGGCACGCCGGCCATCCGCAACCTCATACGGGAGAACAAGATTGCCCAGATGTACTCGGCCATCCAGACCGGCCAGAACGTGGGCATGCAGACGCTGGACCAGTGCCTGGCAGATCTGGTGCGGCGCAACCTGGTGACTTCGGCGGAAGCCCGGGTCAAGGCACAGAACAAGGACAGCTTCATCGGCTGAGCGGTGCGATCCCCCTGTTGAAAGCGCGCAAGCGCCGAGGGGACGGCGGAGGAGGGGAATATGGAACGCGATCAGGCCATCAAGTTCATGCACGAGCTGCTGAGCCTGCTGGTCAGCAAGAAGGGGTCGGACCTCTTCATCACCGCCGGTTATCCGCCGGCCATCAAGGTCAATGGCAAGATCACGCCCCAGTCCAACCAGGTCCTGACGCCGCAGCACACGTCCACGCTGGCGCGGGCGGTGATGAACGACCGCCAGGCGGCGGAGTTCGAGGCGACGCGGGAATGCAACTTCGCCATCACGCCGCTGGGCATCGGCCGTTTCCGCGTCAATGCCTTCCTGCAGCAGGGCCGGGTGGGCGCGGTGCTGCGGGTGATCAACACCCACATCCCGACCATCGACGAACTGGGCCTGCCGCCGGTACTCAAGGACGTGGCCATGTCCAAGCGCGGGCTGGTGATCATGGTGGGTGGCACCGGCACCGGCAAGACGACCTCGCTGGCGGCGCTGGTGGATCACCGCAACCAGAACAGCTACGGCCACATCATCACCATCGAAGACCCCATCGAGTACGTGCACCAGCACAGGAACTGCATCGTCACGCAGCGCGAGGTGGGCGTGGATACCGAGTCCTGGGAGGTGGCGCTGAAGAACACCCTGCGCCAGGCGCCGGACGTCATCCTCATGGGCGAGATCCGCGACAGCAAGACCATGGAGTACGCCCTGGCCTTCTCCGAGACCGGCCACCTGTGCATGGCCACGCTGCACGCCAACAGCGCCAACCAGGCCATCGACCGGGTGATCAACTTCTTCCCCGAGGAGCGGCGCCAGCAGACGCTCATGGACCTGTCGCTGAACCTGCGCGCCCTCGTCTCCCAGCGGCTGCTGCCCATCAAGCACGCCAAGGGCCGCGTCGCCGCCGTGGAGGTGTTGCTCAACTCGCCCTACATCGCCGACCTGATCTTCCGCGGCGACGTGGCGCAGATCAAGGACGTGATGAAGCGCTCCCGCGAGCTGGGCATGCAGACCTTCGACCAGGCGCTGTTCGATCTCTACGAGGCCGGCAAGATCGGCTACGAGGACGCGCTGCGCAATGCCGACTCGGTCAATGACCTGCGCCTGAACATCAAGCTCAACGGCAAGGATGCGGGAGATCGGGATCTGGCCAGTGGCGTGGGCCACCTGGACATCGTCTGAGCAACGACGTCTGATCTTCGACGTCGGCGAAGCGCGGGGCTCATGGCTGCCCGGGTTCCGGTCGGCTGTGGCGCATCTCCCGCCCCCACAGCGCCCCCGGGCGACGTAGAGGAAGTTGCCGGAACCGCAGGCCGGGTCCAGCACCCGGAACTGGCACAGCCGGTGGTGGAAGGCGCGGATCTCGGCGACGGCCTCCTTCTCTTTCCCCTCGTTGGCCAGCAGCAGCGCGGCCGCCTGCACGTCGGCCCAGCCGCGGCTTGACGCTCGCACCGCTCGCATCAGCCTGCACCGAAACTTCGTGGTCGCGGGTGTCGGCGCGCGCCGGGTCGGGCTTGGGGAGGCCCGGCAGCTCGCACAGCTCGGTGACGAAGAGCTGGTAGTCGGCGCGCTCGGAGCCGTCGGCACCCGACCAGCGGGCGACGGGGATCCCGGGCCGAGGCCCGGTCAGGACATGACGGAGGCCAGCACCCCCGGCGCCACGACCACTATGGCCAGCAGCGACACGCCAGCGTCCGTCAAGCCGCCTCACTCGGCCCACAGCCCCGCCAAAGGAAACCCGATGGCATCGAAGGGCGCCAACCGCACCTCGTCGTCGTCCTTGAGCGTGGCGATCAGGGTCCAGCGCTGTAGCGCGTTCTCGTAGGCTTCCAGGATGCGCAGGTCGGGGTCCACCAGCCACGCGTGCCCCACGCCCCAGCGGCCGTAGATGGGCAGCTTTTCCACCCGGTCGTCGCGCGCGGTGGAGGGGGAGAGGATCTCGCACACCCAGTCCGGGGCGAGGTCGAACCACGCCGTCTGCGGCAGGTGCGGCATGCGGCTGCGGCACCATCCGGCCAGGTCCGGCACCAGGATGTCGGCGCCGATGTGGATCTCGGGTTCGTCCAGGATCCACCAGCCGCCGGGACCGCCCCGAGCCTTGTCGAAGGGACCGACGAGTTCGCCGCCCAGGCTGGAGTAGGCGTGCGCATGCCTTGGCGCCGGCCTGGGGTGGGTCACCAGGCGTCCGTTGATGATCTCGCCCACCAGGTTGGCGGGCAGGTCGAACAGGTCTTCGTAGCGGGCGGGCCGTTCGGCCGGGAGTCTCATGTGTGTGTTCCTGCAAGGTGACGTGAAATGTAACTTACGCCATCCGCGATGGCGCCGCCAGCGTGTCGCGCCCGCCGTGCCGCCCGTGTCTCGTTGCGCCGGGCCGACGGGGTGTACGCCGGTCTCCCTGGCGTGATCTGCCACGGGCACGTAGCGCGCGTAAAATGCCGCACTCGTGGGCGCCGTCGCGGCGGCGTCTCGCACGTCATTGGGAGGGGGTCCGAAACATGTCCGGAAAGCCACGTCACGGTGCTGCGCGTCGCGCCGGGGAAGCCAAGCCCCAGACCGCCCAGATGGAGGCGGTGCGCCGCGCCTCGCGCGCCGGCCGGCACGACGAGGCGCGGGCCCGGGGGCGGGCGCTGCGGGCGGCCTTTCCCGCCTTCCGCCCGCTGCATCACCTGGCCTGGGAGGTGGAGCGCGAGGCCGCAAACCCGATGGCGGCGACCAGCCGTGCCTGGGACTGGGTGCAGGCGGTCGCGGCGAGCGTCCCGGCCCTGGAAGCCCTGCGCGACAGCGCGCTGGCGGCGGGGCGCGCGGCGCTGGGTGCCTGGGCCATCAACCGTCTGCGGGCGATGGACGGGCGGCCGCCCCTGGAACTGCCGCCGCTGCACAACCCGCTGGGCGACCTGACGCTGGCGCAGGGCGTCGACATGGATCTGGCGCAGGTCTTCCTCAACGACCAACGCTACGACGAGGCCATCGCCCTGATGCGGCACCTGGACCATCCTTCGGCGCGCAACAACATGGGCCTGGCCCAGTTTGCCCGGGGCGACGTGGCGGCGGCGCGGGAGACGCTGGAGGAGGCGTGGCAGGCGTGGCCGGGCAACCTGTTCGCGCTGGACCGGCTGATGCGCTTGCGACTGTGGGTGGGCGGGCACGACGCCGCCGCGCCGCTGGCGGGGCCCCTGGCCGGCGCCGTGCCGCTGCGGGGAGAAGACGCCGTGGCCCAGTTGTCGGGGCTGATCGTCCTCGGGCAGGCGCAGCAGGCCGACCGGGCCTGGGCCGGGCACGGGGCGGCGCGGTTCTGGAAGGACAGCGACAAGGCGCTGCGTGCCCTGTTCGACTACCTGGGCGCCGTGGCGGCCATGGCGCTGGAACACTGGGACGATGCCCGGGAACGCAGCCGGGCCGCCATGGAGGCAAAGCCGGATTTCGCGGCGGCCGCCGAGGCGAGGCTGGCCGCCAGGCTGCACCGCGTCCCCGGAGCCGTGGACGTGGAAGTGGGCGATTTCGGGAGCTGGCTGCCGGTGTCCCTGCTGCATGAGATCCGCCGCAGCGGCAAGGACAGCGATGCCTTGGTGCGCCTGCTGGGCCGCTGTGACGCCACGGCGGACTACCTGGGCGCGGCGGCGCAGTATGGCGGCGCGGCGGTGCGCGCCGTGGCCGTGGCGATCCTGCAGCAGCGCGCCGCGGACGGCGACGAGGTGGCGCTGGCGGAAATCAAGGCCTTGCTCGGGCGCCCCTGCGGTCCGGACCGGGACCGCTCGCAGTTGCACCACTGGCTGGCGAGCCGCGGCTTCCTCGCCCGCGGCGATCGGGTGGAGATGCTCGTCGGCGGCAGGCTGCGCAGCATCATGCCCCTGTCGGTGACGATCACCGCCGAACCCCAGGAAAGCGATCTGTCCGAGGCGGACCAGGACCTGCTGGAGGAGGCGGTGGAGATGGCCTCCCTGGGCGCGAGCGCGCGCGCGCTGGAACTGGCGCAGCAACTGCATGCGCGGCTGCCGGACTACCCGACGGCCATCGGCAACCTGGCGGCCATCAAGGAAGGCCTGCACCACCCGGACGAGGAGGTGGAGGCGCTGTACCGCCGCGCCCTCGGCATCGATGCCGACTACGTCTTCGCCCGCGCCGGGCTGGTGCGCGTCCTGGCCCGCCGCGGCGAGCTGGATGCGGCGCGGGAACTGCTCCTGCCCGTCCATGAGCGCGAGGAATACCACTTCACCGAGTGGCGCGCCGTCCTCATGGCGCGGCGCGAGATGGCGCGGGCGACGGGCGACCGGTCGGCGGAAGAGGCCATCGACGACGGCCTGCGGGACCTGCGGGAGCGCTTTGGGTGAGCGCAGGGACCGCGGCGGCCGGCCAGGCCGCGCAGCGCCCGGGCGGCGCGCCCCTCGCCCCCCTGGCGGTGCGCGCCCTGTCCGTCCTCGGCGAAGTCTTCGGCTACCCGGCCTTCCGCGGTCACCAGGCGCAAGTCGTGGAACACGTGGCCGGCGGCGGCGACGCCCTGGTGCTCATGCCCACGGGCGGGGGCAAGTCCCTGTGTTACCAGATCCCGGCGCTGCTGCGCCCCGGCGTGGGGGTGGTGGTGTCGCCGCTCATCGCGCTGATGCACGACCAGGTGGCGGCGCTGCGGGAGGCCGTCGTGGCGGCGGCCTATCTCAACTCGTCGCTGGCACCGGGCGAAGCGGCAGCGGTGGAACGCGGGCTGTTCCAGGGCGCCTTCGACCTCGTCTACGTGGCGCCGGAGCGCCTGCTCATGCCGCGCTTCCTGTCGCTGCTGGAGGCACTGGAGCAGGGTTCGGGGCTGGCGCTGTTCGCCATCGACGAGGCGCATTGCGTCTCCCAGTGGGGCCACGACTTCCGCCCGGAGTACATCCAGCTTTCGGTGCTGCACGAGCGCTTCCCCGCCGTGCCGCGCATCGCGCTCACCGCCACGGCGGACGCCCAGACCCGCGCCGAGATCATCCAGCGCCTGCAACTGGAGCGGGCGCGGGTGTTCGTCTCCAGCTTCGATCGGCCCAACATCCGCTACCGGATCGTGGACAAGGAGGACGCCCGCGGCCAGTTGCTGCGCTTCCTCCGCCGCCACCACGCCGGCGAGGCGGGCATCGTCTATTGCCTGTCGCGCCGGAAGGTGGAGGAGACCGCCGCCTGGCTCGGCGCCCAGGGGCTGCGCGCGCTGCCTTACCACGCCGGCATGAATTCCGAGACGCGGCGCCGCCACCAGGACGCCTTCCTGCGCGAGGACGGCCTCGTCATGGTGGCCACCATCGCCTTCGGCATGGGCATCGACAAGCCCGACGTGCGCTTCGTCGCCCACCTCGACCTGCCCAAGAGCATCGAGGGCTACTACCAGGAGACGGGCCGCGCCGGGCGCGACGGCCTGCCGGCGGATGCCTGGATGGCCTACGGCCTGCAGGACGTGGTGCAGCAGCGGCGCATGATCGACGAGTCCGAGGCCGACGAAGCCCACAAGCGCCTGTCCCAGGTCCGCCTCAACACCCTGCTGGCGCTGTGCGAGTCGGCCACCTGCCGGCGCCAGCGCCTGCTCGCCCATTTCGGCGAAGACAGCGGCCCCTGCGGCAACTGCGACGTCTGCCTGGAGCCGCCGCAGACGGTGGATGGCACCGTGGCGGCGCAGAAGGCATTGAGCTGCGTCTTTCGCAGCGGCCAGCGCTTCGGCGCCGGACAGCTCATCGACGTCCTGCTGGGGCGCGAGACCGCGCGCACCCGGCAGTGGGGCCATGACCGGCTCACCACCTGGGGCATCGGGCGGGAGCACCCGGAGCGGGAATGGCGGGCGATCTTCCGCCAACTGGTGGCCCTGGGCCTGCTGGAGGCGGACGCCGCCCACGGCGGGCTGCGCCTCACCGAGGCCGCCCGGCCGGTGCTGCGCGGCAGCCAGACGGTGATGCTGCGCCAGCCGCCTCCGGCCCGCGCGAAGGAGAAGGTCCGGCGCGCCGCAGCCGCAGTCGCTTCGCCGGCCGGTGGCGGCGACCTCGTCGCCGGGGAACTCACGGCCGCCGGGCATGACCTGTTCCAGCGCCTGCGGGCCTGGCGCGCCGAGACGGCCAAGGCGCACGGCGTGCCGGCCTACGTCATCTTCCACGACGCCACGCTGCTGGAAGTGGCGCGACGCTGCCCGCGCACCACGACGGACCTGCACGGCATCCCGGGGGTGGGGGCGCGCAAGCTGGAGAGCTACGGGCCGGCGTTGCTGGAGCTGTGTGGCGCCCATGCGCCGGAGCATGGCCTGCCGGCGGCGGGCGCGGAGGCCGGTGGCGACGAGGCCGCGGGGCCGAGGGCTGCAACCGTGCCACCCGCGGCCACGCCGTCCGCGAGTCTGTCCTTCGGCGCGTCGCCGCCCGCCGCTGCCACCGCTGCCGCCGGCGCCGCCGGCGGAGCACTTGCGGCCCCCGCCACGGCCGCCGGCGCCGCCGAAGTGGACACGCCCCCGCCCGAGTTTCCAGCCATCGAGGGCCTGAACGACACGGCCAGCCACTCCCTGCACCTGCTGCGCCAGGGTCTGGACGTGCCGGCCATCGCCGCGCAGCGCGGCCTCAAGGCGACCACCGTCTTCGGCCATTGCGCCGAGGCCATCGCCCTGGGGCTGTTGGACCTGGAGGAGGTGGTGCGCCTGGAGGCCGCGGAAATCGCGGCCATCGTCGAGGCGCTGCAGGCGCAGGCGCCCGACGGCGGCGAGGGAGCGGGCGCCACCGCGCTGCGCCTCAAGCCCGTGTTCGAGCATTTCGGCGGCCGCTACGACTACGAGGTGCTGAGGTGCGTGGCCGCCTGTCTGGGGCGCCCGCCTGCGGGTGTGGCATGGCCGTGAAGACCGCCGATGGTCGCGCACCCGGGCCGTTCGGCCAGACACGACACATGAAACCAGGAACCTCGTTTGACGCGGGGAACGCGGAGAAAGACACCGAGCACGCGGAGCGTTACCAAGCCATGTGCATTCGCTCGGTCGGTGAATGCCGATCAGTCCGCCGCAGTCTCTGCCACTCTGCGGTCTCTGCGTTGAAACGGGTCGAACCGCCGTTTCCAGGATGAAGCCTTCCCCGCACCATCCTTCGGGCGCCGTGGCCGCCGGCCACGAACTCACCGCCGATGCCGCCGCCGACATGCTGCGCGCCGGCGGCAACGCCTTCGACGCCGCGCTGGCCGCCCTGTGCGCGGCCTGCGTGGCGGAGCCGGTGCTGTGTTCCCTGGGCGGGGGCGGCTTCATGCTGGCGCGCACGGCGGCCGGCGAGACCACGGTGTTCGACTTCTTCCCCCACACGCCGCGCCGGCGCCGCCCGGAAGACGAACTCGACTTCTTCCCCATCCACGCCGACTTCGGCACCGCCCGGCAGGAGTTCCACATCGGCCTGGGGGCCATCGCCACGCCGGGGGTGGTGCGGGGGCTGTTCGACATCCACCGCCGGCTGGGTTCGATGCCGATGACGGAGATCGTCACCCCCGCGGTGGAGCACGCCCGCCGTGGCGTGGTGCTCAACGCCCTGCAGGCCTACATCTTCCGCGTCGTCGCCCCGATCTACACCGCCACGCCCGAGGCCCTGGCCATCTACGGCGGCGGCCGCGGCGACGGCCAGCCGGCGGGCGAGGGCGACCGCGTCGTCCAGCCGCAACTGGCCGACACCCTGGAGGCGCTGGCGCGGGAGGGTGACGATCTCTTCTACCGCGGCGAGATCGCCGCCGAAATCGACCGCGCCTGCCGCCAGGGCGGCGGGCATCTGGGGCGCGACGACCTGGAGCACTACCGCGTTGCCCACCGCGCCCCCCTGCACCTGGACTACCGCGGCGCGCGCTTCGCCACCAATGCGCCGCCGGCCTCCGGCGGGCTGCTCATCGGCTTCGCGCTGCGGCTGCTGGACCAGGCGCCGCCGGGGAAATGGAGCTTCGGCTCGCGCCAGCATCTGACGCTGCTGGCGGAGGTGATGGACCAGACCAACCGGGCGCGCGTCGAGGCGCGTCTGGACGCTGGCGTGGAGGCGGGCGCACCGCGGCTGCTGGACCCGGCGCTGCTGGAGCGCTACCGCCGCCATGTGCGCGGGCGTGCCGGCGCCCTGCGCGGCACCACCCACATCAGCGTCATGGACCGCCACGGCAACCTGGCGTCGCTGACCCTTTCCAACGGCGAGGGCTGCGGGCGCATGCTCCCGGGCACGGGCGTCATGCTCAACAACATGCTGGGCGAGGAAGACATCAACCCCGGCGGCTTCCACCGCTGGACCCCCGGCCAGCGCATGACGTCCATGATGTCGCCCTCCATGCTCCAGTGGCCCGACGGGCGCACGGTGGCGCTGGGCTCCGGCGGCTCCAACCGCATCCGCAGCGCCATCCTGCAGGTGGTGTCCAACCTGGCGGATTTCGGCATGGAGGTGGAAGACGCGGTGCAGGCGCCGCGCATCCACTTCGAGGGCGGGCGCCTCAGCGTGGAGGACCTGTTCGGCGGGAACGTGGTGCGGGCGCTGGCCGCCGCGCACGCCGACACCCATGTCTGGGAGGAGCGCAACCTGTTCTTCGGCGGCGTGCATGCGGTGGAGTTCGACGGCCGGTGTTTCCGCGGCGCGGGGGATGGGAGGCGGGGCGGGGTGTGGCGGGTGGTGTGAGCACCCGTGAGGCGTGCGCTGCGGTGAGCACGGCGGCGAGTTCCGCCAGCGTAGGGATCGACTGAATCAGCTCCACTTCCGAGCCGCTCCGGTCGGCATCGTCGATGCACGAGCGACGATTCCGGACGGTGCTACCGTCAGGCATCCATCGCGCTCAGGCGGCGATGTTCGCCTGGCCGGAAGGCTCCACGTCCTCGTAGACCGTATCCATCGGCAGTTCGAGCCCCAGGCTTTCCAGGGTAAGTGTGCCGCCCGCGGCGGTGGGGTGCAGCACCCAAAGTCCCTCGGCATTGCGCCGGAAGAGATCGGCGTGCTGCCGGTCGGCCTCCACCAGCAGGTATTCCAGAAGGGTGGGGATCTGCTGGTAGAACTCGAATTTGCGGCCGCGGTCGTAGCCGGCCGTGGAGTCCGACAGCACCTCCACCACCAGCACCGGATGGCGCTTGGCGAGGTCTGCCTCCGGCCCGCGGTCGCGCGGGTCGCAGGTGACGAAGACGTCGGGATAGAAAAAGGCGTTGGCGGCCTCCACCTGCACCTTCATGTCCGCCACGAAGGCGCGGCAGGGGCCTCCCCGCAAGGCGCTGCGCAGCCAGGCGGCAATATTCAGCGCGATGGTGTTGTGGCCGTCGCGGGCGCCGGTCATGGCGAAGACCTCGCCACCGATGTACTCGTGGCGTTCGGGCTGGGTCGCTTCCCACGCCAGATAAGCTTCGGCGTCGAAGGTGGCTTGCGGCAGAGGCAGGGCCATGGATGCTTCCGGTTTCGCTGACGGGGAAAGCATAACCAATTGCGCGCCGGATGCGAAGCTGCGGTCGGCGGAAATTCCCGGCCAGTTAACCCGTTGTCTCGATGGTCTTTGTGGTCGGGCAGTCCTATGACGAGTGGCAAGAAGGAGCGGCCCCGCGTCAGAATCTGACGTGAGCGTATCTGTCTCGTACTCCTGGCGGTCGGAAGACCAGCGCCCGATCGTCGACAAGTTCGAAGACGCCTGCAAGACGCGAGGGGCGAGCGTTTCGGCCGGGTCGGTCTATCCGGTGCGACGGCCCGGCGCGTCGAAATCCCGCAGCAGCACGATGTGGCCCTCGGCCGCGGCCGTGCGGAAGTAGCGTTCGTCCGCCGTGACCAGGGTCGCGTCTTCCTCCAGCGCCACGGCGTGGTAGAGGGTGTCGAAAAGGTGGTGTCGCAGGCGTTGCGCGAGCCCCATGGCGCCCCGGTAGACGGCCGGCGAATCGACCACGGTGCCGGCGGCGAAAACCCGCTCCACGTCGGCGAAATCCTGCTGCGCACTGGCCGCTTTCTCCCGCGCCAGCACCGCGGCGATCTCCGCGAGGGCATGGATCGGCCGAACCAGTTCCACTTCGTCGGCCAGAATTGCCCGCAACAGCGCCTTCGACTGCGGCAGGTCGGCTTCATCCTGCGTTCGCAGGTACCACTTCAGCGTCACGCTGGCGTCGAGCGTGAGGCGGGCCATCAGGGCCGGCCTTCCTGGCGCGCCTGGTCGATGTCTTTCTGGCTGACCACGGGACGCTGATCCAGGCGCGCCAGAATCCTCTCCAGGGCCTCGTCCCTGAGCGCCTTGCGCTGCGCCCGCTCGATGGCCTCCTCCAGCAGCGCGGTGACCACCGCGCTCTTGTTCTGATTTGCGAAAACCTTGTTGAAGCGCTCCTTGACGTCGTCAGGGATGCTGAAGTTCATGGTGGCCATCGGGCGCCCCGGTTGTTGAAGGTTTCAACAATTGTGGGTGGGCACGGGGGGCGCTGTCAATGCGCGATGGGCGTTCGGGGGCGGTGCCACACTCATCCCGTGTTACACGGATACACGGGTTATGCGCATGACCAATCTCACCATCGCCGTTGACGAACAGGTGCTCAGGGATGCCCGCATGCGGGCGCTGCAAGAAGGCACTTCGGTGAATGCCCTGCTGCGAAGCTACCTCGAGAACTACGCCGGCCAGGATCAGAAATGCCAGCGCGCCACGCGCCGCATGCTCGAACTGGCGCAGGACTCGACGGCCGCCAGCGACGGCCGGCGCTGGTCGCGGGATGAACTGCATGAGCGCTGAGTATTTCGTAGACACCAACGTGCTGGTGCATGTCTTCGACACCAGCGAACCGGAGAAGCAGAAGACGGCGCAGGAACTGCTGGCCCGGCAGGGCGCGGTCGGCAACCTCTGCCTGAGCACGCAGGTCCTGCAGGAGTTCTTTGTCGCTGCGACGCGCAAGCTCAGGCAGCCGGTGCCGGCTTCCGTGGCCGAGGAATTCGTGCGGCAACTGGCCGAGTACCCGGTGGTCACGGTGGGCGCCGACCTGGTGCTGCAGGCGATCCGGCGCCACCGCGAGGAGATGCTGTCCTTCCGGGACGGCCTGATCGTCGAAGCGGCCATCCAGTCGGGCTGCCTCGTGCTGTTGAGCGAGGACATGAAGGATGGGCGGCGGGTGGGGGCGATGCGGATCGAGAATCCGTTCGTGTCGCGCGGGCAGTGACTAAAGACCGTCCCGGTGAAAACGCTTCCGGCCAACCCCTGGGGTTTGTACGAGATGCACGGCAATGTGTGGGAATGGTGCGCTGATAGGTTTGGCACGTATTCGCCCGAAGCCCAGACCGACCCGACGGGGCCAGCCGAGGGCGCCGGGCGCGTGTTGCGCGGCGGCTCGTGGGGCGGCGACGGCGGGTTCTGCCGTTCTGCCGGCCGCAGCGGGCACGTGCCTGGCTACCGCTACGTCCTCTTCGGCTTGCGCCTCGCCCCAGGTCAAGGGTCTGCATCCACCCAGCCGGTCAAGCCGGGGGGGCAAGAGGGTAAAGCGCAAATGAGATTCCGCGTTTTTAAGGCCTTCGCCTCTTCGCCCGAGCCGGGCGAAGAGGCGCTGAATTCGTCTTGCGGCAAGTCAAGGCTGGAGCGCTACGGGGAGGTCTTCCTCGGGGCGTTGAAGCACGCCTTTGCCGCCGGGCCGGCGAGCGGCGATGAAGCGAACGCGCGTCGCGCTTGAGGACATCGCCGCCGCCGACTGTGGGCGGGAGGGGCCGCGAGGCTTCTTCTTATCCCGATTGGAGCCCACAGGGGCCTATCGCGCCGCTTTCATGTTCGGGGGCGTGGCGCGGGATCATGATTGGTTGGCGCCCATGGTCCCGGCAATCGCCACTTGGCAGCGCACTACGATGTAACTACACTTGTCCTGTGAGCGCACTGCACTTCGAGTGGGACGAACGGAAAGCTGCTGCCAACATCAGGAAGCACGGCGTGAGCTTCGAGGAGGCGAAGTCCGCCTTCTACGATGAACGCGCCAAGCTGCTTGACGACCCCGACCATTCCGAAGACGAAGACCGTTTCATCCTGCTCGGCCTGAGCTCTGCGCTGAGGGTCCTGGTCGTCTGCCACTGCTACCGGAGTGATGAGGGAGTGATCCGAATCATCTCGGCCCGCAAGGCAACCGCCAAGGAAATGAAGTCCTGCCTGTAGGGGTGCCACATGCGCAAGGAATATGACTTCTCCACCGCCAGAAGCAATCCATACGCTTCTCAGTTGAAGAAGCAGGTCACCATCCGCCTGGACGAGGAATCAATCAGCTACTTCAAGTCACTCGCTGAGGAGGTTGGCATTCCGTACCAAAGCCTCATCAACCTTTACTTGCGTGACTGCGCGGCCTCTCACCGCAAGTTGAACCTGAACTGGAAGTAGGCCGCCGGGGTGCTGCCCGGAGCGTGGAACACCGGCAAGTCGGCCCATGGTCCAGGGCGGCTGTCGAAGGCGCCCGCCCTGGCGATCGCGCCCCCATTGCGCTTCTTCATGAGCCTGGGACTGCCGGGCCTTGCGCCCCGGTGGGAGTTCCTCATCGATCCGCCGGATACGTGATCCGTACCTCCGGTGGCGTGGGCGGGAGGGGCCGCGAGGCTGCTTCCTGGCCCGATTGCCTGGATCGAGGGGCGCGCGCCGGTTCAAGGCCAGCCCGGCGGCAAGCGCGAGCGCATCGATTACCGGGAGGTGCTCAACGAGCAGGACTTCGCCGTCTTCGCGGACCTGCGCAGACTGCGCAAGGGCCTCGCCGAGCAGGACGGCGTTCCCGCCTACGCGCTGTTCACCAACGAGCAGTTGGTGGCGTTGCGCGCCCGGTTGCAGGACGAACGCACCTTGCGCCTGGCCCCAGCTCGAAGGCACCTGGATGCGGCAGGTGTTTCGGTGGCGTCGGTGCGGGGACGTGGTTGAGTCGGTTCCCGCGAGCGACCAACATCGCCCCATGCGCTTATCCTCCCGGCAACTCGCTGGTGTCGCGCAGCCAGGCCAGGCGGCTGGTAGCGCGCTTCGAGCGCTTTCGCCACGTGGTGCTGGATTTCGCGGGGGTGGAGGAGATCGGGCAGGCCTTCGCCGACGAAGTCTTCAGGGTGTTTGCCGCCGGCCACCCGTCCGTGGAGTTGCGGCCCATCAATGCCGCGCCGGC
Organism: Betaproteobacteria bacterium; assembly: GCA_016208415.1. Taxonomy (GTDB): domain Bacteria; phylum Pseudomonadota; class Gammaproteobacteria; order Burkholderiales; family Rhodocyclaceae; genus JACQYB01. Next base: position 18,841 of record JACQYB010000011.1, read on the forward strand.
GGTGATGGCGATGGTTCGGCGGGTGACGACGGCGGGCTAGCGCTGTGCGCCGGGTCGCTGCGCGACAGCCTCCGACGGGCGCGCAACTGTCCTGGGGCGGCTCGGCAGCGGCACGGCGCAGCAGCGCAACGCCCCGGCGATGTCGCCATCGGGCAGGAGGAACTGTTCGGCTGAGCACCCGCGAGGGCTGCGTCCTGACGGAGGCTTTCGTGTCCGGTCGTCTTCCGCGGCCGGAATTCCCGCGCGGGGCTTCACCTTGAATTCTGGAACATCATGTTCCAGAATGCAGGCCATGGACTCCCCCGACATCCCGCGCCGGCGGCTCACCGAAGAGGTTCTGGAGCTGTTCGACATCTTCCCGGTGGTGACGCTGCTGGGGCCGCGCCAGTGCGGCAAGACCACGCTCGCCCGGCTGGTCGCCCAGGGCGAGGCGCAGGCGCACTTCTTCGATCTCGAGAACCCGGCGGATCAGGCCCGTCTGGCGGACCCGCTGCTGGCGCTGTCCGGCCTCGCGGGGCTGGTGGTGCTGGACGAAGTGCAGCGCGCGCCCGGCCTGCTGGAAGTGGTGCGGGTGCTGGCGGACCGGCCGCAGCGGCCGAGCCGCTTCCTGCTGCTGGGAAGCGCCTCGCCGGATCTCGTTCGCGGCGCCTCCGAGTCCCTCGCCGGCCGGACGGGTTTCGTGCCCATGACCGGCTTTTCGCTGGAGGAGGTGGTGCCGGCGGCGCAAGACCCCGCCGCGGCGCTGCGCCGCCTGTGGTGGCGCGGCGGATTTCCGCGGGCGTGGCTGGCGCGCAGCGACGCCGCCGCGCGGGTGTGGATCGACGCCTACATCCAGACCTTCCTGGAGCGCGACATCCCCAGCCTGGGCTTTTCCATCTCGACGCCGCAACTGCGCCGCCTGTGGACCATGATCGCCCACTACCACGGCCAGATCTGGAATGCCTCGGAGATCGGCCGCTCCCTGGGCGAGAGCCATCACACGGTGAAGCGCCACCTGGACATCCTCAGCGGCGCCTACGTCGTGCGGCAGTTGCAGCCCTGGCACGAGAACCTGTCCAAGCGCCAGGTCAGCTCGCCGAAGGTGTACGTGCGCGACAGCGGCGTGTTGCACGCCCTGCTGGGCATTGCCGACCCGGCGGCGCTGCAGGGCCATCCCAAGGTGGGCGCGTCCTGGGAGGGCTTCGTGATCGAGGAGATCCTCAAGCGCACCGGCGAGCGCGACGCCTGGTTCTGGGCCACCCAGAGTGGCGCCGAGCTCGATCTGCTGCTCACCGCGGGCGGGCGGCGCATCGGCGTGGAGGTGAAATACACCTCGGCACCCCGGCTCACGCCCTCCATGCGGGTGGCGCTGGAAGACCTGAAGCTGGACGCGCTGTGGGTTGCCGTGCCGGGGGAGGCGTCTTTTCCCCTCGCCGAGGGGGTGCGGGTGGCGGGGTTGGCGGAGATCCTGGCGGCGCTTTGAGTGGCGGCGGGGGCGTCGTGCCTTTGAGGCGCATCACCTGGCCGCGCGCTGCCCGACGCTTGTTTGCGTCGAGCCACCGGACATGGCGCTGGTCGTCCCCGGTGCAAGGCATGGCACGGCAGCGCTTGCGGTTTCAATGACGCATCCCGCGCGGTAAGATGAGTCGCATTGGCGAGCGCAGGAGGTCATCCATGCCCGAGTCCGTATTGGCCGAACTTCCCGAACGCATCCTTGCGGCGGCCCGGCACCGGCTGACGGTGTCCGATTTCCGCCGCATGGCCGAGGCAGGCGTTCTTGGCGAGGACGATCGCGTCGAACTGATCGAGGGGGAGCTTTTCGACATGGCGCCGATAGGCAGCAGGCATGCGAGCATCGTGGACTTTCTTGCGGAGCGCTTCACGCTCGGCGCCGGAGGGCGGGTTCTGGTACGCGTCCAGGGGCCGCTGGAGGTGTCTCCCAACAACGAACCCGCGCCGGATCTGCTGCTGCTCAAGCCGCGCCCGGATCGCTATCGCGATGCATTGCCGCAGGCTTCGGACGCCTTGCTGGTGGTGGAAGTGGCCGATTCCAGCCTCGCCCGCGACCGTGACGTGAAGATCCCGCTCTACGCTCGCCACGCCATCCCCGAAGCGTGGCTGGTGGATGTGCAGTCCCGCTGCCTCACCGTGTTCCGCGACCCCCGTCCCGCGGGGTACCGCCGCGCCATGGAATTCGCGTCGGGCACGGTTGCGCCGCAATGCCTGCCCGATGTTTCCATCGACGTGGCGGACTTGCTCGGCGGTCCGGGCGTGGGGAAGGCGCAGCCCGTCTAGCTGCCGAGAAGGCCCCGGGTGCTCGAAGCGCTCGCGTTCCGGATGCTCAGGCCGTCGGCCGGATGTCGAAGCCGGCGAAGCTGCCCTCGGCCGCCAGTTCCACCTCCACGTGGCTGACGCCAGCGCCGGCCGGGCCGCCGCGGGCCCATTCGATCAGCGCCGCCATGGCGCCGTCCGCCCCCTCGATGTGGGCCTCCACCGCGCCGTCGCGGCGGTTGCGCACCCAGCCCTGCACGCCCAGGTGAGTGGCCTGGCGGCACATGGCATAGCGGAAGCCCACGCCCTGCACCTGGCCATGGACGAGGACTCGGCGGGCGCTCACTGGGGCACCCTTGGCGCTGAGCGCCGTCCCGCCAAGCGGGAGCGAGCCTTCCTTGGGGCGGCCCGGCGGAAGGCTCCTGCGGAGGATCCCCGGGTACGTGCGCGGCGCGGGTGTTCCACCGCTACTTCACCCGCATGCCGGGGACGGCGCCCTGGTCGGGCGCGAGCAGGAACAGCCCGGGCACGGCACCGCCGCCGTCGCTGGCGGCCAGCACCATGCCCTCGGAGAGGCCGAACTTCATCTTGCGCGGCGCCAGGTTGGCCACCATCACCGTCAGGCGCCCCACCAGCGCGGCCGGATCGTAGGCGCTCTTGATGCCGGCGAACACCTGGCGCGGGCGGATCTGGCCGTTTTCGGTCTCGCCGATGTCCAGTTGCAGGCGCAGCAGCTTGTCGGCGCCTTCCACGTGCTCGGCATTGATGATGCGCGCGACGCGCAGGTCCACCTTCGAGAAGTCGTCGATGGAGAGGGTGGGGGGGGTCTGTTCCACGGTGGCCTCGGCCTCCTTTTTTGTGATGTTCTGCTGGTGTTCGGCGTGGCGCTGCCGGGAGTGGGCGTCTGCGGCGGGCGCGGTGGGCGCGGTGGGCGCCAGGGATTCCTTGTTGGCTTCCACCAGCGCCGCCATCTGCTTCGGCTCCACGCGGGTCATGAGGTGGCGGTATTCGTTGATGACGTGGCCCGGCGTGAGCGGCCGGGCGAAATCCGCCCAGGTCAGCGGCGCCACGTTGAGGAAGCGCTCCACCTCGGCGCCTAGGCGCGGCAGCACCGGCGCCAGCCAGATGGCGAGCTGGCGGAACAGCTCCAGCGCGGTGGAGCACACCACGTGCAGGCGCTCTTCCCGGTCCGGATCCCTGGCCAGCACCCAGGGCGCGGCGTCGTTCACGTAGCCGTTGGCCTGGTCGGCCAGGGCCATGATCTCGCGCAGCGCCCGGGCGAAGTCGCGGGCCTCGTAGGCCTCGGGGATGGCGTCCTCGGCCCAGGCCTCGGAGAAGCGGGTGAAGCGCGGATCGAGCCGGTCCAGTTCGCCGATGCGTCCGTCGAAGCGCTTGGCGATGAAGGAGGCCGAGCGGCTGGCGATATTGACGAACTTGCCCACCAGGTCCGAATTCACCCGCGCCACGAAGTCGTCCAGGCTGAGGTCGATGTCCTCCATGCTGCCGTTGAGCTTGGCGGCGTAGTAGTAGCGCAGCCATTCGGGGTTGAGGCCCAGATCCAGGTAGCTGCCGGCGGTGATGAAGGTGCCGCGGCTCTTGGACATCTTCTCGCCATTGACGGTGAGGAAGCCGTGGGCATTGATCTGGCTGGGCACGCGGTAGCCGGCATGCTCCAGCATGGCGGGCCAGAACAGGGCGTGGAAGTAGAGGATGTCCTTGCCGATGAAGTGCACCATCTCGGTGCCCTCGGCCTGGGCGCGGTCGGCCCGCAGGAAGGCGTCCTCGTCGATGGCGAGGCCGCGGGCCTGCTGCTTGCGCACGTAGTCGCGGAAGCTGCCGAAGTAGCCCACCGGCGCGTCCAGCCAGACGTAGAAGAACTTGTCCGCGGTGCCGGGGATGCGGAAGCCGAAGTACGGCGCGTCGCGGGAGATGTCCCAGTCGGAGAGGCCGGCGCGGAACCATTCGTCGAGCTTGTTGGCGGCCTCGGGCTGCAGCCGCCCGGGGGCGCGGGTGAAGCCGCGCAGGAAGTCGATGCAGCGGCTGTCCGAGAGGCGGAAGAAGTGGTGCTCGGAGGACCGGCGCACCGGCGCCGCGCCGGAGACCACGGAGTACGCGTTCTTCAGCTCCGTGGGGGCGTAGGTGGCGCCGCACACCTCGCAGGAGTCGCCGTACTGGTCGGCGGCGCCGCACCTGGGGCATTCGCCCTTGATGAAGCGGTCCGGCAGGAACATCTCCTTCACCGGGTCGTAGAACTGTTCCACCGGGCGCGAGGCGATGAGGTCGGCCACCTTGAGCCGGGCGTAAATGTCCTCGCAGAACCACTGGTTCTCGGGCGAATCGGTCTCGTGGTAGTTGTCGAAGCTGACCAGGAAGCCGCCCAGCACGCCTGCGCCCTTCTTCCATGCCGCCTGGGTCTCCAGCCCGCCGAAGAAGTCGCGGGCGTGCTCGTGCAGCACCCGGCCCACCAGCTCGCGCGGGCTGATGCCCTCCTTCTCGGCGCGCAGCATGATGGGCGTGCCGTGCTGGTCGTCGGCGCCCACGTAATGCACCTCGTGGCCCTGCATGCGCTGGAAGCGCACCCAGATGTCGGTCTGGATGTATTCCACGAGGTGGCCGAGGTGGATGGCGCCGTTGGCGTAGGGCAGGGCGGAGGTGACGAGGATGCGGCGGGGCATGGGCGACGATGGGGCGGGGGCAAAGCGGCATTTTAGCTTGACCGTCGTGCCGGCGATGCTTCGTCTGGCGGACGAGGCCAGGCTGGCATGCGCCGCCCGGGCCAATCCTGGCGCAATCGGCGCCGGCTCCGGCGCGCGCTTTTCGCGTCGTCCGCGGTGCCCGGCGAACTACGGGATTGCCGCCCCGCAATCCGGGTATTCTCCCGGCCCCCGCATGGGAGGTTTCCCCATGGCGTCGGGCATGAGCAGGAGGGCATAATCCTTGATTCCTCAGTTGACCGCTCATTTTCCCTCGGAAGGCCGCATGGAGTTTGAGGTCTGCGCCTTCGCCCACGCGCACCGGATGGGTGCGCCCGCTACGCGCCCGATTGCGCGCCTGCCGGGCCGTCTGGCGGCGTTGCTCCTCGTTGCGGGGGGCGGCCCCGCGGCCTCGTCGCGCCTTGCCAGCCGACCCGGCAGGCCCACACTCGGGCGCGTTGCCGACCCGGCAGGCCCACACTCGGGCGCGTTCAACTGAGGAATCAAGGATAATTTGTGCGGGTGCACGATCCTCCGCATGGCATGGGCGGCGGGATGACGAAGGCACGGGGTGTGTGTTTCTTGTGATGAATTGCGGATGAACCTGGCCTTGAGCCTGCTCGTCGTCGAGGGCACGGAGGCCGCCTTCAATGCTGTGGAGGGGCACCTGCGGCGGCAAGGCCGTGCGGGCGCCTGTCGGCGGGTGTCCACCGGCGCGGCGCTGGCCGCCGCCCTGGAGGAGGGCGGCTGGGACGCGGTGCTGTACGACCTCGACGTGCCGGGAATGGATGTGCGCGACAGCCTGGCACTGATCCGGGCGCGCTGCCCGGATCTGCCGGTGATCCTGCTCTGCGGCGGCGTCGGCGAGGAGCGGGCGGTGGATCTGTTCAGGCTCGGCTTTGCCGACCTGGTGCTCAGGGAGAACCTGGAGCGCCTGCTGCCGGCCATCGAACGCAGCGTGGGGGAAGCCGCGCAGCGCCATCGCGCCGGCGGGCAGTTGCGCCTGCTGAGGGCCGCCCTGGAGGCCGCCGGCAGCGCCATCGTCATCACCGACGCCGACGGCACCACGGAGTGGGCCAACCCCGCTTTCTGCGCCCTCACCGGCTACGGCCTGGAGGAGGTTCTCGGCCGCAACCCCCGGCAACTGGTGAAGTCCGGCGTCCAGGGGCGCGATGTCTACGAGCAACTGTGGCGCACCGTGCTGGGCGGGCAGACCTGGCAGGGGGAAATGGTCAACCGTCGCAAGGACGGCACGCTCTACGCGGAAGACCAGACCATCACGCCGGTGCGCGACGAAGCCGGCGTGATCCGGCATTTCATCTCCGTCAGGCAGGACGTGACGGCTCGCCGCCGCGCCGAGCAGGCCCTGCGCGACAGCGAGCGGGCGCTGGAGCACGCCCAGGCGATGGCCAAGGTGGGGGGCTGGACGCTGGATATCGCCGGCGGCCGGTTCGCGCTCTCGGAGCAGGCGGCGCGCAACCTGGGATGGACGCAGCCGGTGATGGGCATGGACAGCCTGCTGCAGCTCATCCATCCGCATGACCGGGAGCGTTGGCGGGCGGCGTGGGAGGCGGCGCTGGCGGGGCAACCCCACGACATCGAATATCGCGTGGTGATCGACGGCGAACTGCGCTGGCTGCATGTGAAAGCCGAGGTGCAGTTCGACGCCGAGGGGCGGCCGGCAAGGGCCATGGGCATGACCCAGGACATCACCGAGGCGCGCGAGGCGCAACTGGCCCTGGAGGCCCACCGGACGCACCTGGAGAGAATCGTGGCGCTGCGCACCGCCGAAGCGCGGGAGGCCGAGGCGCGGGGACGCCTGGTGCTCGACTCCAGCGCCGACGGCCTTTTCGGCATGGACACCGGGGGGTGCATCACCTTCGTCAACCCGGCGGCCTGCAACATGCTGGGCTACACCGCCGCGGGGCTCATGGGGCAGCGCGTGCATGAGCGCATCCACCACAGCCGGCCGGACGGCACGCCCTATCCGCCGGAGGACTGCCCGATGCTGCGTACGCTGAGCACGGGAGGCCATGTGCAGGAGGGCGACGAGGTGTTCTGGCACGCCGACGGCCGGGCGCTGCCGGTCATCTACGCCGCCCGGCCCATGCTGCGCGACGGCGCCATCGTCGGCGCCGTGGTCAGTTTCATGGACGTGACCGAGCGGCGTCGTGCCGAGGAGGCCACCCACGCCGCCCTCACCGAGGCGCGGCGGCTGGCGCGCATGCGCACCGATTTCCTGGCCAACATGAGCCACGAGATCCGCACGCCGCTCAACGCCGTGCTGGGTCTGGCGCAGGTGGGCCTGCGCGACAGCGCCGGACGCAAGGCCGGCGACACCTTCGCCCGCATCGCCGATGCCGGTCAGTTGCTGCTGGGGCTGGTGAACGACATCCTGGACCTGTCCAAGATCGATGCCGGCAAGCTGGAACTGGAGCGGGTGGCGGTTGGCCTCGGGGGCGCCATCGACCGCGCGGTGGATGTGACCGCGGCCCGCGCCTACGCCAAGGGCCTGGAGTTTACGGTGGATGAGGCGGCGGATCTGCCAGCCACCTGTCGCGGCGATGCGCTGCGCCTGACCCAGGTGCTGGTGAATCTGCTGTCCAACGCGGTGAAATTCACCCACCGCGGCGAGGTGGCCATGACGGCCGCCCGGGAGGGCGACGAGCTGGTGCTGCGGGTGGCCGATGGCGGCATCGGCATGACCCCGGAGCAATTGGCGCGGCTCTTCGAACCCTTTGAGCAGGCCGACTCGACCACGACGCGCCGCTTCGGCGGCACCGGCCTCGGCCTGGCCATCACCCGGCGGCTGGTGGATCTGATGGGCGGGCGCATCGACGTCAGCAGCCGGGAGGGGGCAGGCACCACCGTGGAAGTGCGCCTGCCGCTGATCGATGCCGTTGCGCCCGCGGCCGACAGCGGCGCCTGGGTGGTGCTCGGCGGACTGCCCCCGGCCGAGGCGCGGCGCACGCGCCGGGCACTGGAGGCGCGAGGGAAGCGGGTGCGCGTGGTGCCGGCCGGGGCCGCGTTCGACCTGCCCTGCGAGCTGGTGGTGCTCGATGCCGCAGCCCTGGATGCCAGCCTCGAAACGGCCATGGAACGCGCCCGCAGGCGCGGGCAGCGGGTGGTGCTGGTGGCCACGCCGGGTCACGCCCATGCCTGCGGCGAGTCGCCCGGGGGTGAGGGCGGCGCCGACGGCAATCTCGCGCCCCTCGGCGAGGACGGTGGCGCGAAGGGCAGGTTCGTGCCGCCGGGTGCCCAGGTCCGCGTACTGGAGCGGCCGCTGCGCGCGCGCCAGATCGCGGAGGCCTGCAGGATTGCCGAATTGGCGGCCGATTCGGCGCCGCAGTGGCGTCCGCGCCTGCAGGGGCTGCGCATCCTGGCGGCGGAGGACAACGAGGTCAATCGCCTGGTGCTGGAGGCCATGCTCGGCCACGAGGGCGTGCATCTGCTCCAGGTGGAAAACGGCCGGCGAGCGCTGCAGCGGCTGGAAACGGACGGCGCGCAGTGCTACGACCTGGTTCTCACCGACATCCAGATGCCGGACATGGACGGCTACGAGACGGCGAGGCAGATCCGGCTGCGCTGGCCCGAACTGCCGGTGATCGGCCTGACCGCCAGTGCCCTGGCGGAGGAACGCGCCCGCTGCCTGCAGGCGGGCATGGCGGATCACCTGACCAAGCCCGTGAATCTGGACGCCCTGGTGGCGGCCATTCGCCGCCATGTGCGCCGGCGCCCGGAGAAGCCGGGCGGAGCCGAATGCGACCTGGCCGAGGGCGCGCCCGAGCGGGGCGCCCCGGTGCCGCCCGTGATCGACTGGGCCGGGCTGGAGGCGCGCTTCAAGGGCAAGACGGCGTTCATCGACCGGCTGCTGGCCATTGCCCGGGAGAGCATCCTGCCTCTTCCGCAGCGGCTGCGACGCGAAGCACTGGCGATGGATCTGGCGGCGTTGGCCGTGACCGCCCACACCGTCAAGGGGATGGCGGGCAACCTCATGGCGGCGGCCGCCCTTGATGTGGCATGCCGCACCGAACAGGCGGCGCGGGAGGGACGCCAGGAAGCCGGAACGCTGGCGCAGGAACTGGGGCGCGCCGTGGAGGGGATTCTGGCGGCGCTGGAGGCGCGGGGGAGGAGTGAGGAGTGAGGAGTGAGGAGTGCAGCGAAGGGATGCCCCATCCTCACTCGTCGGCCCTTGTCACCCCTCGCGCGGTTCCGTCGGAATGCTGATGATGTAGCCCCCGGAGCGCTCGTCGCGCTCCAGTTGCAGCAGGCCGCGCTTCTCGGCTTCCTCCAGCACGGCGCCGAAGGAGCGAAACCCGTAGTAGGACTCGTTGAACCCCGGCTTGCGACGCTTGATGGCCTGCTTGACCATGGAGCCCCACACCCGTTCTTCCTCGCCGCGTTCGCCGTGCAGCGCCTCGGTGGTCTCCACCACCAGATCGATGGCCATCTGGCGGCGTTCTTCTTCGTTGCCGTTGCGGGCGGGGGGAGCCTCGTCGCGGGCGGAGGACTCCTCACGCGGGACCAAAGGCTCGTCCTGCACGGGGGACGTGCCCTCTTTGCCCGCCTCGCGGGTGGCCTCGCGACCGGTATCGCGTGCGGCGGCCTCCTTCGTGCCGTCCTTGCCGGCTTCCTTTGCGGCGGCCTTGGACGGCGACTTGCGGCCGGAGCGCTTCTTCTTCTGTGCTTCCTTCTGCGCCTCGACGAGCACCAGATCGTCGTAGTAGATGAACTCGTCGCAGGCGGCGGTGAGCAGGTCGGAGGTGGATTTCTTCACCCCCACGCCGATCACCAGCTTGTTGTTCTCCCGCAGTTTGGAGACCAGGGGGGAGAAGTCGGAATCGCCGCTGATGACGACGAAGGTGTCCACGTGGGACTTGGTGTAGCACAGGTCGAGGGCGTCCACCACCATGCGGATGTCGGCGGAGTTCTTGCCGGACTGGCGCACGTGGGGGATTTCGATCAGTTCGAACGCCGCCTCGTGCATGCCGGCCTTGAATTCCTTGTAGCGGTCCCAGTCGCAGTACGCCTTGCGCACGACGATGCTGCCCTTGAGCAGCAGCCTCTCCAGCACCTTCTGGATGTCGAACTTGGGATACTTGGCCTCGCGCACCCCGAGCGCGACGTTCTCGAAGTCGCAGAACAGGGCCATGTTCTTGATTTCAGGCTGGCCGGGCATGGCAATCCGTCAGATGATTGAAGGGGCTAAAGCGCCGCGCGGCGCGGCGCCTGAAGACGCGCGCGCCAGAAACCGCCACGGCACCGCCGGCGCAAGGCACGCCACGCCCCCCCCCCGCGTCTAGGCGGGGACGACGCGGGCGGTGGCGTGGTGCAGGGTGTCAGGAACGGCGGTGGCCGCCGGGACCGCCGCCGCCCCCGCCGGGGCCGCCGCGACGGGCACCGCCGGCGCGGAACATGCCGCCCCCGGGCTGGGGCCGGGCCTCATTGACGACCATGTTGCGCCCGCCCATGTCCTTGCCGTTGAGCGCGGCAATGGCGGATTGCGCTTCCTGGTCGCTGCCCATCTCCACGAAGCCGAAGCCCTTGGAGCGTCCGGTCTCGCGATCCATCACGACCTGCGCGGACTGCACCGTGCCGTGGGCACCGAAGAGCCGTTCGAGTTCAGCGCTATCGACGGTGTAGCGCAGGTTGCCAACGTATAGTTTCTTGCCCAATTGACTGTTTCTCCACAAGGAATCCGCGGACCGGGTACCGCGTGACGATGATAAAGGAAAACTGCCCGCCGTGTGCGCGAATTGCACGGCGTGGCGCCGGCGCCATGTGGCGTAACGGCGCCCTGTCCGGTGCCGGGGCGGGAGTGCGGGCGGAACGTGCCGGCGCCCGACACGGCGGGTCGACCGTGCAAAGTTTGCAGATATAAAACGCTGCCGCCATTGACTGACTAAGCCGAAAGTATTATCAAGGCGTTATCCGGCCTGCATCGGGACAGGGGGGCCGGCAAAATGACGAGGCCCCGAGGCCTCGCGTTCTCTGGGCATCGCCACGCGATGCGATTCTTCCGAGGTCAGAGGCTCTTGTCCGACGCTGGTTGTGTTGCGGGCCGCCCGCCGTGGGATGCCCGCGGTTCCCATTCGCGTCAGGAGCGACCATGCATGACAAGACTGCATTGCCCCGCGAGGGCCTGTTTGCGTCCGCGGTCGTGATTCCGCTGCGCCGGGTTGCGGCGCCCGCCGTCGTGCCCGTACAACCGGGCGCACCTGTCACAAGCTGGGCGCCGCGCAAGCCGTGGTGGCGTCGGCTCATCGAGCGGGCGATTCCCTGAGCGGCGGGTCGGCCGGCGGCGGGCGGTAGAGGGCCGCCATGTCCGCTACGGCGGTGGTGATGGCGGCGCGCAGGTCGGCCGGTTCCAGCACTTCGATCTCCGGGCCATGGCGCAGGATGTCCATCGCCAGTTCCCGCGGGTCGGCGTAGGGCACTTCCAGGACGTAGCGGCCCTGGGCGTCGAATTCTCCCTTCTGGCGCGGGTGCCACTGCTCCGCCGCCACCCACCGCGCCCGTCGGGGCGAAAAGCGCAGGCGGGCGAGGTGCTGCGCCCGGCCGCCGAAGATGCCGTAGCCGGCGCCCAGTTCCTCGTCCAGCGTTCGCTCCGCGACGTCGTGCGCGGGCTCATTGACCAGGCGGGCCTGCGTGATGGCGTCCACGGCGAAGCTGCGCAGCGCCTGGCGCAGATGGCACCAGGCGTCCAGATACCAGTTGTCGCGGTAATGCACCAGGCGCTGGGGCGAGATTTCGCGTTCCGAGACCTCGTCGCGGGTGCGCGCGTGATAGACGATGTGCAGCCGCCGCCGCCTCGGCAGTGCCGCGCCCACGGTCTGGAAGTGCGCCAGCACCAGGCGCCGCGGTGTGGCGCCGAGAACGCGGATGCGCCGGCGCACCTCGTCGGCGGTGTTGTCGGCGCTGCCCAGCAGGCCGTTGAGCCGCGCCATCAGCGGCTGGACGTGGGGGCCGAGCAGGCCGCCGGTGTCCAGCCCGTCGAGCAGTTGCTGCATGGTCAGCAGGGCGTGGATTTCGGCGGCGGAAAACCACAATCCGGGCAACTGGTAGCGCGGCCCCGCCGTCCTGGCGGAAGCCTCGAAGCGGTAGCCGCCGGCGTCACGGTTCCACAGGATGGGCGCGTGCAGGCGGTTGCGCATGACACTCCAGGTCGCGCTTGAGGGTGGCGCGGGAGACGCCGAGGGCGCCGAGCAGCGCGTCGAAGCTCATGAGGCCACGCTCGTGGAGCAACTGGTCGATGAGGTAGAAGCGCTCGGTTCGATTCATGCGGGAGTTCGCGGTTCGGCCGCGGGCCGGCGCGGACTTGTCCTGCTGGCGACGCAGCCATTGTAGGACGCCGCGGCCGTTTCAGGCGCCGTCGGTCCCGGCGCATTCGGTGCGGCTCCGCGCCTCGGCCCACAAGGCCCGGCCGAAGGCCTTCCACACCGGGCCGCCGTGGATGTCGATGCCACGGCTGGCGCTCTTCTCCATCACCGTCAGCATCAGTTGCGCCGCGCCGAAGAGCTTGATGTGGGTGAGCCGCAGCCGGTCGCCGGACTTGACGTGGGCATCCTCCCCGTCGAGGCGGCAGTCCATGGCCTGGCACGCCAGTTGCCGCACGGCGGCGGCGTCGTTCCAGTCGACGCGCAGCGCCATCCCGAGGAGCGTGATTTCCCGTTCGATGGCGCGGACTTCCGTGTGGTAATCCTCGAATCCGATCATGGTGGGGCTCCCTGACGATGTGCAGGCGAAAAAACGCGCGAGCGGCATGCTGGAGCGTACGGCGCCCGCCGGTCCTTCGTCTACGGCGATCCGTGCCGGTCCTTGAGTCCTTCGCCAGGCACTCCTGCCACACCGCCAGAGGAACATGAACCTTGCCGAACAGGCCGGGCAGGATGTTCAGCGCGTCCGCGCCGGCCAGTGCGATCAGGGGGCCGGCATCGCTTATGACGACAGCCATGCCGAGACATCGCCGGCTTCATGGCTGGTCGTTTCGTCCGCGCGCACGATCTCGATGCCGAGGCTCCCCAGGTGGCGGACGAAGTCGGAAAGCGCCATGCCGCTCAGCCTTGCCGCGGCGCCAAGGGACAGCACGCCGTCACAGTACAGGCTTGAAGCCAGGCCCGGGCGCAGGCTCGCCTCGGTGGCGGCAAGCGACTCTTGCAGGTGCAACAGAACCGCATTCGGCTCATTGCCCTTGAGGATGAGGACCGGGGCTTCCTTCGCCTGGCGCGGGGCCAGCGATGGGTTCTTCTTCAGTTCGCGCACATTCGTTGCATACATGGAGGATCGCACCCCCCGCTGCTTGTGGCACAGGCGCAAGCCTTGCCCGCCCATCTGCTCACCACGGACGCCATGCTGGCCCGCTACTCCGATCTTGTCATTGAGGTGAGCCTGCGCTGAGCGCTACCACCACCGACCGCATGCGGCGGCCTCGGTTTTTCGGGCAGTCGGATAAGGTAAGGTCGACCGGACCGAAGAGGCATGAAACGTGGTCGTGAAACGTAAGCAACGCGGGGCGCAGTTCAAGGCGCAAGTCGCGATGGCGGCGCTGTCGGGGGAGAGGACTCTCGTCCAGGACGTAGGGGGTGCGGCCGGTGTCGCGTTTCGTGAGTGATCTGGCCTGGTTGGCATCGCCCCAGGCGTATTTGCGTTCCGGGTTGGCCAGATAGGCGCCATCCGCGGCATGACCTGTATCGCATCTTCTTGCGTCCCCTCCACTTCCGGCGTAGGGCGATTCTATCGCTCCAGTGCCCGCGCCAGATAGCGTCCCGTATGGCTCCCCTGTGCCCCCGCCACCTCCTCCGGCGTGCCGCTGGCGATGATGCGCCCGCCGCCGTCGCCGCCCTCGGGGCCCAGGTCGATGACCCAGTCGGCGGTCTTGATCACCTCCAGGTTGTGCTCGATGACCACCACGGTGTTGCCGGCATCGCGCAGCCGCTGGAGCACCGTGAGCAGCATCTCGATGTCGCGGAAGTGCAGGCCGGTGGTGGGTTCGTCCAGGACGTAGAGGGTGCGGCCGGTGTCGCGCTTGGACAGTTCCAGCGCCAGCTTGACGCGCTGCGCCTCGCCGCCGGACAGCGTGGTGGCGCTCTGGCCGAGCTGGATGTAGCCCAGGCCCACCTCCATCAGCGTCCCCAGCTTGCGCGCCACCGCCGGCACGGCCTGGAAGAACTGCAGCGCCTGCTCCACCGTCAGTTGCAGCACCTCGAAGATGGTCCTGCCGCGGTAGCGGATCTCCAGGGTCTCACGGTTGTAGCGCTTGCCGTGGCAGACGTCGCAGGCCACGAACACGTCGGGCAGGAAGTGCATCTCCACCTTGATCAGGCCGTCGCCCTGGCAGGCCTCGCAGCGTCCGCCCCGGACGTTGAAGGAGAAGCGCCCCGGCCCGTAGCCGCGGGAGCGCGCCTCGGGCACGCCGGCAAACAGGTCGCGGATGGGCTGGAACAAGCCGGTGTACGTGGCCGGATTGCTGCGCGGCGTGCGGCCGATGGGCGCCTGGTCCACGCTGATGACCTTGTCGAGATGTTCCAGTCCCGCGAGGGCGTCGAAGGGCGCGGGCTCGGCGCCGGCGCCGTTGAGTTCGCGCGCCGCGGCGGTCTGCAGGGTGTCGTTGATGAGCGTGGACTTGCCGGAGCCGGACACGCCGGTGATGCAGGTCAGCAGCCCCAGCGGCAGTTCCAGGGTCACGCTGCGCAGGTTGTTGCCGCGGGCGCCGGCGAGCACCAGCCGGCGCTGCGGGTCGGGGGCGCGGCGCCGGGCCGGCACGGCGATGGCGCGCCGGCCGCAGAGGTAGGCGCCGGTGAGGGAGTCCGGATGGGCGATCACCTGCCCGGGCGTGCCCTCGGCCACCACCACGCCGCCGTGCACGCCGGCGCCGGGGCCCAGGTCCACCACGTGGTCGGCGCCGCGGATGGCCTCCTCGTCATGCTCCACGACGATGACGGTGTTGCCCAGGTCGCGCAGTGCCGCCAGCGTCGCCAGCAGCCGCGCGTTGTCGCGCTGGTGCAGGCCGATGGAGGGCTCATCCAGCACGTACATGACGCCGGTGAGGCCCGAGCCGATCTGGGAGGCCAGGCGGATGCGCTGCGCCTCGCCGCCGGAAAGCGTGTCCGCCGGGCGGTCCAGGCTGAGGTAGTCCAGCCCCACGTCCATGAGGAAGCGCAGCCGGCTGCGGATCTCGTGGGCCACCTTGTCCGCCACCCGGGCGCGGTGGCCGGCGAGACGCAGTTCGTCGAAAAACTGGCGGCACTGGCCCAGGGGCAGGGCGGCGAGCTGGGGCAGGGTACGTCCGCCCACCCGCACGTGGCGCGCCTCGGCGCGCAGGCGCGTGCCCTGGCACTCCGGGCAGGGCTGCACCGACAGGTACTTGGCCAGTTCCTCGCGCACCAGCGAGGAATCGGTCTCGCGGCAGCGCCGCTCCAGGTTCGGCACGATGCCCTCGAAGGCGTGGCTGCGCACCACCGTCCTGCCCTGGTCGTTGAGGTAGCGGAAGTGGATTTCGTCGGCGCCGCTGCCGTACAGGACCACTTGCCGCACGCCTTCGGGGAGCTGCTCGAAGGGCGTTTCGATGTCGAAGCCGTAGTGGGCGGCGAGGCCGGCCAGCATCTGGAAATAGAACTGGTTGCGCCGGTCCCAGCCGCGCACCGCGCCGGAGGCGAGCGAGAGGTGGGGGTTGGCCGCCACCCTTTGCGGGTCGAAAAAGCTGACGGTGCCCAGGCCGTCGCAGCGCGGGCAGGCGCCGGCCGGGTTGTTGAAGGAGAACAGCCGCGGCTCCATCTCCGGCACGGCAAAGCCGCAGTGGGGGCAGGCGAAGCGGGCGGAGAACAGGTGCTCGCGCTCGCCGTCCATTTCCACCGCCAGGGCGCGGCCGTCGGCGTGGGTGAGCGCCGTCTCGAAGGACTCGGCCAGGCGCTGGCGGGCGTCGGGGCGCACCTTGAGGCGGTCCACCACGATGTCGATGGTGTGGCGGGCGTTGCGCTCCAGCCGGGGCAGGCTGTCGATGTCCACCACCCGCCCGTCCACCCGCAGGCGCACGAAGCCCTGGGCGCGCAGCTCCGCCACCAGGTCCTGCTGCTCGCCGCGGCGCCCGGACACCACGGGGGCGAGGATCATCAGCCGCGTCTCCTGCGGCAGCGCCAGGACATGGTCCACCATCTGCGCCACGCTCTGCGCCTCCAGGGGCTGGCCGTGTTCCGGGCAATGGGGGGTGCCGGCGCGGGCGAAAAGCAGGCGCAGGTAATCGTGAATTTCCGTAATGGTGCCAACGGTGGAACGGGGATTGTGGCTGGTGGCCTTCTGCTCGATGGCGATGGCGGGGGAGAGGCCCTCGATCATGTCCACGTCGGGCTTTTCCATGAGCTGCAGGAACTGCCGCGCGTAGGCCGAGAGCGATTCGACGTAGCGGCGCTGGCCCTCGGCGTAGAGCGTGTCGAAGGCCAGGGAACTCTTGCCGGAGCCGGACAGGCCGGTGATGACCGTGAGCCGGTTGCGCGGCAGGTCCAGGCTGATGTTCTTCAGGTTGTGGGTGCGGGCGCCGCGGATGCGAATCGCGTCCATAGGGGAATGAGGGCTAGTGGCAGGAGGCAAGCCGTGCGTCAGACGATTTCACCATGATTTTTTGAGGTGAGCGGGAGCTGGGTGTCGTCGGTCATGTATTGCTGCGCTTAGTCGCCGAGAAAGAACAACTTGAACATTGTCCATCTTGCAGCCGAGCGCCATGCGGCGTTGCAAGAATGCTTGTGTGGCCAGCCACACGGCGCATTCTTGCGCCTTGCCTGGCATCTCGTCTGCAAGCGGCCAATTGCCGTATGGTGGCGACGGAAGGGGAGTGCTTGCCCGTTGCCAACGCCCCTTCCAGCCGTGCCACGGCGGGGGCCTTGGTGCCCATCCGTTCAGCCACCTCGGCCTGGGTCAGCCCCGCCTCTTCCCGCGCGCTGAGAAGGACATCCAGCAGTTCCATTTCCGGCTGGAGGCGGTCGTATTCCGCCCGGACAACCGGGTCCTTCAGCATCTTTGCCTTGAATTCCTTATGCGTCAGCATCTTGCATCTCCTTCTGTCGCTGGCGGGCCAGCTTCAATTCGCGCGTGGGCGTTTTCTGCGACTTCTTGATAAAGCCGTGCAGCATCACGATGCGCCGCCTGACCAGGGTGCAGCAAAACACCCTGGCAATGCCCTCCGCGCCTTTCAATCGCGCGCGATGTCCTCGTCGTAGAGGCGGCCGATGCGTTCCAGCATGGCCCCCAGTTGGCCGGAGCGCTCCCCCACCACCAGCTGTCGTAGCCCCACCTCGCGAACGCCTCGGACACTCCCACGCCCTCCCGGATGGCGCCCGCGGCCTGCTGCAGTCCGGCGTGCAGTGCTGGCTGGCGCAGCAGGCCGTCCACCATGTCCAGTGCCCGTACCAGCGGAATGCCCCCTTGCAGCAGCATGCCCAGGGTGCGCATGAAACGCGCCAAGTGATAGAGACGCAGTTGCTCGCCCAGTCCCGGCAGGCCCCACAGGGCGTGCGCCGCAGCGGCGCGCACCGGAGCACAGTACAGCGCGAAGGCCAGCATGGCGAGCAGCACCACGCTGGCGAGCACCGCCAGGGCGTGGGTCTCCACGAATCCGCCCCAGGTGAGCAGCAGACGCGATAGCCGTGGCACCTTGTCGCCCATGTCCTCGAACACGCGGCTGAAGCGCGGCACCACGTAACCCAGCAGAAAGACGATGACCAGCCCGCCGGCCACCAGCAGCACCGCCGGATAGACCGAGGCGCTCACGACCTTGTCGCGCACGGCGTTGAGCTGGCGCTGGTAGGCTAGATAACGCTCCAGGGCCTGGTGCAGACTGCCGGTGTGTTCGCTGGCGCGCACCGTGGCCACGAACAGCGTGGGAAAGGCCAGCGGCTGGGCCTCCAGTGCCTGGGAGAAGGACAGACCTTCGCGCAGGCGCGCGAGTACCTGCTGCAGCACGGCCGGTCCTCCGCCGTGGCGTGCCTTGCGCGCCAGCGTCTCGACTGCCTCGATGACATTGAGCCCGGCATCGAGCAGCCCCGCGAGCTCCTGGGCGAAGCCCGGCACCGAGAAGCGGGGCGCGCGGCGCCACGACAGGCGCCCGCCCGGGCGCGCCGGGCGTACCGCCACCACGCGGTAGCCCTGGGCTTCGGCCAGGGCCGCCGCGTGGGTCTGGTCCGGCGCGCCCAGCCGCAGTTCGACCAGCTCGCGGCCGGGGCGATAGGCGCTCACGCGGAAATCCAGGCCCCCAGTCATGCGGTTCGGCTCAAGGGGCGGAGCCGAGGCGATCGGGCACGGACGGCTTACCAGTTCGTGATGTCGGCATCCTCGCCCTCGCCGCCGGGGCGGCCGTCGCGCCCGAGGGAGAGCAGGTCGAAGTCGCCGTGGGTGCCCGGCTGGGTGTAGCCATAGGCATTCCCCCAGGGGTCTGGGGGCACGGCCTTCTTCAGGTACGGCCCCTGCCACCGGGCCAGGCCGGCGGGCTGCTTGACCAGGGCGTCGAGCCCCTGCTCGCGGTGCTGGGGTAGCTGCCCACGTCCAGGCGGTAGGTCTCCAGGGCCTTCTCCAGGGCGTCGATCTGGGCGCGCGCCGCCTTCACCTCCGACTTGCCCACCTGGGCGAAGTAGCGCGGCGCCGCGTAACCGGCCAGCAGGCCGATAATGACCATCACCACCAGCAGCTCGAGCAGGGTGAAGCCGCGGGCGGCGCAGCGCGGCACTTCCGTCGGCCGGGTGGGGTGGTGGGTAGGGGAGAAGCGGGCGGCCGCGGCGGGCAAGGTGAGGCACATGGGCTTCATGTACTTTGCGGCGGTTCTAACGTTTCGGCGGATATGAGGCATTAGAGGCCCTGTTGGGCTTTCATGCGCAATTGTCACAATTGCCTGTAATGATACCGGTTAACAGCGATGTGCATGCCTGTCTTACAATCACCACCACAACGAACTACGCCGAACGAATAGCGCGTCGGTGTGGCGCACAGCCGGCGCCAGGCGGGCTGCAGGGATTTTGTCGGGCGGGGTGCTGCACCGCTCGGAAAGAGGAGAAAGTGAAGCTCATGCCATGGTTCATGCGTTGTGGGAGCGGGCGCGGCGTTACCGCGCCGGCGCGGGTGTGCGCCCGGTCGTGCCGTGGGTCATCCAGCCTGCCGGTGCGCGCCCTGGCGCTGGTGGCGACATATTTTACGGTGTGTCTGGCCGCATCGCATGTCTGGGCGGCACCGCCGCCGGGCGTGGTGCTGCCCGACGGCCCTCCGCCACTCAAAGCCGAGGCGGTGCGGCTCATGGACTGCAAGAAGGATCCGAATCCGGCCTACTGCAACAAGATCAACGACGCCCATGAGGCCTGCAAGGGAGAGGCCGGCCTGGACTTCAAGCGCTGCATGCACAAGCGCCTGCCGGGGCCCCCGCCACAGGACTGCAAGATGTTCACGGCCAAGGAGCGCGGTTCGTGCGAGCGCCACAATGCCGCACTGGCCAGTTGCGGATCCAAGCTCGGCGAGGATAACGTGGCCTGCTTGCGCGCCACCCTGTCCGCATCGCCCGCCCAGTGACGAATCGCGGGGTCGGCTCGCGCGGGTGAGCGCATCTCATACGGCTGCGCGGGCCTGTGATGCCCCCCAAATTGCACGCAGCGCAAATCAACACGAACAAGACAAACATCCATGAACGAAGCGCGATTGGCCGGATTCCTGCACCGTGCCGCCCGGTCATTGGTCCCGATGCTCGCGGCCCTGCTATCGCTGCCGGCCCAGGCGCAGATGCACACGCCCGGCCAGTTTGCCGTGAGCGAGAGTGGCGCGGCCAGCTACACCATCCCCTTGCAGGTGCCCCCGGGCACGGCCGGCATGGAGCCCAGGCTGGCACTGACCTACAACAGCCAGGCCGGCAACGGCCTGCTGGGCATGGGCTGGTCGCTTGCCGGCCTGTCGGCCATCGTGCGCTGCCCGCGCACACAGGCCCAGGACGGCATTCGCGGTCGCGTCAACTACGACGCCAATGATCGCTTCTGCCTGGATGGACAGCGGCTCATGGTGGTGGGCGGCGGCGCCTACGGCGCACCCGGAACCAGCTACCGCACCGAGCGCGAGAGCTTCAGCAAGGTCGACGCGAATGGGGCCGCCGGCAGCGGCCCGGCGTATTTCGTGGTCAAGACCAAGGCCGGCCTGACCATGGAATACGGCAATACCGCCGATTCGCGCATCGAGGCCAAGGGAAGATCCGAGGCGCGCGTGTGGGCCTTGAACAAGGTCACCGATACCAAGGGCAACTACTTCACCATCGCCTACTACGAAAACGCGGAGGCCGGCGAGTACTACCCCCTCTACATCTACTACACGGGGAACGCCGCTGCCGGGTTAAGCACGTCTTTGTGGATGCAGTTTGTATACGATCCCGTGATCCGCCCTGATATCAGCGAACTCTTCCACGCTGGTTCTTCCATCAAGACCATCAACCGCCTCACCAAGGTGCAGATGTGGAAGGACTCCGGCGCCAACCTGGTGCGCGAGTACCGCCTCGCCTACGACAACCAGGGCCAGGCCGGGCGCTCTCGCGTCACCACGGTCTCGGAGTGTGACAAGGATGGGACATGCCTTGTGCCGACGCAGTTCGCCTGGCTGACTCCTCCCGCCGGGGCGAACAACAGCTACACCGTTTCGAACAGTCTGCCCAATGCGATCGGTCAGATGGCCGGGCGCGCGCCGATCGTCGCCGATTTCAATGGCGATGGCAGGCCGGACATCCTGTGGGATCCCAAGGACGCGTTTGGCCGTTCGACGACCCTGACCCGGGAGTTGTGGATTGGAAACGGCGACGGATCGTTTACCGTCAAGACCAACCCCGGCGGCGCCAACGGCGTGCTCCAGGGCTTCAAGCCCCATGTCGCGGACTTCAACGGCGACGGGCGGGCCGACATCGTGTGGAACTATTCAGACGAGTACGGCCGCTGTGCTTCGGCTGCCGGATATACCCGCGTGATCTGGCTCGGCAATGCCGACGGCACGTTTGCCGTGAGCTACGATCCCACGTCCATCCCACCCCTTCAGGACAACCTGATTGCCTATGCACCAGTTATTGCGGACTTCAACGGCGACGGGCGCACCGACATTCTGTGGGATCCGGAGGACGGCTATGGCCGTTCCAACGCGGCGTGGCAGAACAAGAAGCGCAAGCTGTGGCTGGGCAACGGCGACGGCACATTCACTGAGAAAGTGAACGTGCTGGCGTGGGCCGACGGAATCAATCTGCTCTATGCGCCGCTGGTGGCGGACTTCAACGGCGACGGGCGTGCCGACATCCTTTGGGACTACCGCTATCCGGACGGGCGCTCCGCAGGACTGCGCAGTCTTTGGCTGGCGAATGACCAAGACGGCTTCGACTGGGTTACGGACAACGTCGGCGGCGTCAATTCCTGGTATCTGGGCTACGTTCCGGTCATCGCCGACTTCAACGGCGATGGCAAGGCCGACATCCTGTGGGACTACCGCAGTGCGGATGGCTATTCAGCTTGTGTGCGCATCCTGTGGCATGGCAAGGGCGACGGCAACTTCGTGTACCCGAACTCCAATGTCGCGGGCCACAATTACACGCTCGAGTGCGGCTGGGCACTGAGTCTCGGGGATTTCAACGGTGACGGCAGCCCCGACGTGCTGTGGCATACCCCGGAATGGGGCCAGAACATCGGCCATCGCACCCTCTGGCTGAACAGGGGCGACCCGGCGGGCACCTTCGATGCGTACTTCAATATCGCCGGCGCGGACAATCAAGCCATCAGCGGCGCCGCCACCGGTTACCAGGTGCCGCTGGTCATGGACCTCGACGGCGACGGCAAGAGTGATGTCGTGCTGGTTCAGGAAGACGAGTATTACCGCACGACCGGGGCGGCGGGACGCTGGACGAACACCATCGGCCAGACCGACATGGTGTCCGCCCTCGGCAACGGCCTGGGCGCGCTGACGACCATCACCTACAAGCCGCTCACCGACGCCTCGGTCTACACGAAGGAAGACACGGAAACCTATCCCCGGGTCGACCTGCGCTTCCCGCTCCAGGTGGTCTCGAGCCATGCCGCCAGCAACGGCATCGGCGGAACCTACCAGATGAATTACACCTACGCCGGGGCCAAGGCCGACCTGCAGGGGCGGGGCTTCCTCGGTTTCCACACCATGACGGTGGCCGACCCCCAGACCGGAATCACGGGCATCACCACCTACAACCAGACCTTCCCGACCAGCGGGCTGGTCGATTCCGTCCAGAGCATGTACGGCTCCACCGCACTCAAGTCGGCCGCCAACACCTATGGGGTGACGGTGCTCAACGGCGGGGCGAGCCGCTTCGTCCATCTGGCATCGAGCAGCGAGACGCAGCGCGATCTCAACGGTGCCTTCATCAACCGGCAACTCGTCACCAACCAGTTCGACGACTGGGGCAACGCCACCCAGATCAGCGTGCAAACCCGGAACGAAGACGGTGGTGCGAGCGGCTACAGCAAGACCACGGTCAATGCCTACACCAACGACACCGTGAATTGGCTCCTTGGCCGGCTGACGCAATCGGCGGTCACCAGCACCACCCCGTGACGAACGCGAAGCTGCCCAACAAGAACCGGAAGGGTCTGCGATGAAGTGCCTGCGCCCCCTGCTGCTCCCCCTGTGCGCACTGCTGCTCACCATTCCCCCGGTGTCAGCCGCCAGCCTCACCCGCACCAGCGCCTTCACCTACGACGCGGCCAGCGGCCTGCTCACCAAGGAAGTCATCGAGCCCACCGACTCCGCCCTGTGCCTGGTCACCGAACACAGCTACGACGGTTTCGGCAACCGCAGCGCGGCCACCACGCGCAACTGCGCCGGCAGCGGCGGCGAAGCCCCCGCCCCCAGCGGCGACGCCGTGATTACCGCGCGCACCAGCACCACCACCTGGGGCCCCGACGGGCGCTTCGCCGTGGGCGCCACCAACGCCCTGGGCCACACCGAGAGCCGCAGCTACGATGCGCGCTTTGGCAGCGTGGCCAGCCTCACCGGCCCCAACAATCTCACCACCACCTGGAGCGCCGACGGCTTCGGGCGCAAGACGCTGGAAATCCGCGCCGATGCCACCCGCACCCAATGGAGCTACAGCCTGTGCAATGGCGCCTGCCCCGGCAACACCCAGGTGAGCAGTGCCGCCTACCTGATCCAGGTCACCCCGCTGGGCACCGACGGCAACGCCAACGGCCCCTGGGTGAAGAGCTACTTTGACGCCCTCGGGCGCGAGATCCGCCGCGAAACCCAAGGCTTCGGCGCGCCGGGCAGCGCCCCCACCGTGGTGGTGCTCACCGAATACGACCCCCACGGCCGGCTGTGGCGCACCTCCCGCCCCCCCACCCCTCCGGCCACCGCGCTGGGGACCACCACCACCTATCACCCCCCGGGGCGCATCACCCGGGTGGAAGCCCCCGACGACAGCGGTACCGTGCGCGCCACCACCACCACGTATTCCGGGCGCACCACCACCGTCACCGACCCCCTGGGGCGCCAGCGCACCACCGTGCTCAACAGCCAGGGCCAGGTGGTCAGCGTCACCGATGCCGCCGGGTTCACGCTCAGCTCCCAGTACGACCCCTTCGGCAATCTCACCCGCACGGTGGATCCGGCCGGCAACGCCACGCTGCTCAGCTTTGATGTGCGCGGGCGCAAGACCACGCTGCAGGACCCCGACCTGGGCACCTGGAGCTACCGCTACAACGCCGCCGGCGAGCTCGTCGGCCAGCTTGATGCCCGCGCCCAGAGCACCACCCTCGCTTACGACGGGCTCGGGCGCCTGATCCAGCGCACCGAGCCCGACCTGGTGTCCACCTGGAGCTGGGACGCCTGCCCCCGCGGCGTGGGCAAGCTGTGCCAGGCCGGCGCCGACACCGGCACCACCCGCAGCCACGGCTACGACGACAAGGGGCGCCCCGCCAGCACCACCACCGCGCTGGCCGGTGTGCCCGTCCAGACCGAGACCCTCGACTACGATGCCCACGGGCGCCCGGCCACCCGTCAATGGTCCACGGGCCTCACGCTGGCCTACAGCTACACCGGCCTGGGCCAGCTCAAGGAGGTGCGCAACGCCAGCGCCAACACCCTGATCTGGCGGGTGGAAGCGCGCAACGCCGAAGGCGCGCTGACCCAGTCCAGCGCCGGCAACGGCGTGGTGACACAGTCCACCTACAGCCCCCACACCGGGCGGCTGAGCGCTACTCAAGCCGGCCCCGGCAATGCGGTGCAGGCCCTGGGCTACCAGTACGACGCCCTCGGGCGCCTGGCCTATCGGACCGATGCCACCCAGGCCCTCACCGAGGGCTTCGCCTACGATGCCCTGGACCGGCTCACGCAGGCCACGCTCAACGCCCCGGCCACCGGCCTCCAGACCACCACCTACGCCTACGACGTGCTGGGCAACCTCACCTGCCGCAGCGACGTGTCGGCCTGCTCGGGGGCCAGCCCCAACTACGCCTACGGGGCGGTGGTGGCCGGGCGCACCCTGCCCCATGCGGTGGCCAGCGTGGCGGGCACGGTCGACGGAGTGACCAACCCCGGCTACCAGTACGACGCCAACGGCAACCTCACGGCGGGGGCGGGGCGCAACATCGGCTACACCAGCTACAACCTGCCCATCACCCTGTCCAGGAGCGGGGCCAGCCTCACCTGGACCTATGGGCCGGAGCACCAGCGCGTGAGGCAGGTCTCCAGTGACGGGGCCACCACGATCTTCGTGCATCCCGATGCCGCCAATGGGCTGGCCTATGAGAAATACACCGCCCCGGGCGGGGCGGTGACCCACAAGCACTTCGTGAGTGCCGGGGGGCAGAGCGTGGCCATCGTGGAGCTCACCGGCACCGTCTGGACGACGAAGTACCTGCACCCCGATCATCTGGGCAGCGTGAGTGCCATCACCAATGCCGCCGGGGCGGTGATCGAACGGCTGGCCTATGAGCCCTTCGGCAAACGGCGCTGGGCCAATGGCACCGCCGATCCCACGGGGATGGTGGATGGGCAGGCCACGGATCGGGGGTTCACCAACCATCAGATGTTGGACGGGTTCGACCTCGTCCACATGAACGGGCGGCTCTATGACCCCTCGCTGGGGCGGTTCATGGGGGCCGATTCGTACGTGCAGGCGCCCTACGATCTGCAAAGCTACAACCGCTACAGCTATGTGCTGAACAACCCGTTGCTCTTCACCGATCCCACAGGGTTCAAGCCGTTTTGGCGGAAGCGGTGGTTTACGACGGTGGTGGCGATCGTCGCGGCGGTCTATTCGGGCGGCGCGGCGGCCGGTTGGGCGGCCTCGTCCATGGGCTATTCCTCGGTGGCGGCGGCGACCGTGGGTGCCACGGCGACGGCCGGATCCGCCTTGGCCGTAGGGGCTGCCGCAGGTGGTGTTGGAAGTTTCGTCTCCACCGCCATCATGACGGGCGATCTGAAGGAGGCGGCTCGCGCGGGTGCATTCGGGGCGGCCACGGGTGCGGCCTTCTCCGGTCTGAACTACGCGCTGACCCAGGAGGCCTGGTTCGACATGAGTCACACGCAGTTCGATCACAACTCCAATCCGATGCTCTCGGGCGGGCAGCGCGTGACCAAGGTGCTGGGTGAGGCAGGCATTACGGGCACCGCAACGCGGTTGCGCGGGGGCAGCTTCATGGACGGCTTCAAGAACGCGCTGCCGATGCTGGCCCTGGGCGAGACCTCGCAGTACATGCGTCAGCGCATGATCCTCGATTCGATGAAGGACCCGCGCAATGCCGCGGGAATCAGTGTGGGGTGGTTCGGGGATGGGTTTAAGCTCGGCGGGGGGAGAGTTGACCCCGACGGATACGCCGGGATTTCGCCGCTTGGCGGCAGACAGGGAGGCATTGGCTACTTCGGCCTTGGATGGAACGGCGAGACACTGAGTGCGGGTGGTGCTGATTTGGGCGCTTCGTACAACCCAGGTTCTTTCTTCGATCACGTGGTCGAAGCCTTCGCCGGTCCGCATGACTACCTGAATTCCTGGACCTACAACGGGGCAGGGCAGTATGCGGTGACGGGCTTCATGGACACGGTCGCATCCATTGGCAATGCGCTGAACGTCGCCGTCGCAGTTCCATTTGTCGCCGGGGCGACGGCGCAGGTATATGCCCCGGCCCTACTTTCGCGGAGGCGTTAGATGCGGGCCTCACTACCTTGCAGGAACCTTCGCGGGTTGCTTTGCTGTGTTGCCTTGCTCCTAGCAGTTGGCGGTTGCGTTGCCGCCGGACCCGGCGATCCCAGATTGTTTCGTCGCTCGCTCGAATGGGACGTTGAACATGGCCGCTCAATTGATCTGATGTTCATAGGACGGGGAGAGGGATTCCGCCGTCAGCCGCGATCCGCGCCGGACGGTGGCACGATCTGGCTCATCATCAATGACAAGACCGGCTGCCAATTGGAGTACATCACCGCCGCCGACGGTCGCGGCGTTGGATATCGCTATCTCAGCCCGGAACACCAGTGCTACATCGAGCGGCGCTTCCGGGGCTGGTAGACCGCATGAAGCGCCTGCGCCCCTGTGTGCTCCGGTTGCCCGGGCTGATGCTCGTCAGCGCCCCGGCGGTTGCCGAGACCCGCACCGGCACCTTCAGCTACGAGCTGACCAGCCGCGAGCTGGTGAAGGAGGTCATCGATCCCACGGACCCCGCCCTGTGCCTGGTCACCTAACACGAGTACGACGGCTTCGGCAACCGCAAGAAGAGCACCACGCGCAACTGCAACGGCGCCGCCGGCGATGCCGTCACCGCCACGGGCGATGCGCTCTTCACTGCGCGCACCCACACCACCGGCTGGAGCCCCACTCCGGCCTGAGCGCGACCCAGTGGGTGCACTTCGTCTATGACGGAAACCGCCCCGACGCGAGCGAACTCCATCACGCCGGATCGGCCATCAAGACCATCAACCGCCTCACCAAGGTGCAGATGTGGAAGGATTCCGGGGCCAACCTGGTGCGCGAATACCGCCTCACCTACGACAACCAGGGACAGGCCGGGCGCTCGCGCGTGACCACGGTCACCGAGTGCGACCAGGTGGGGACCTGCCTGGTGCCGAACCAGTTCGCGTGGCTCACGCCACCGGCCGGGGGAAACAACAGCTTCGCCACCTCCGCCAACCTCAATGGTGCCGACGGACAGATGGTGGAGCGCTCCCCGCTGATCGCCGATTTCAACGGCGATGGCATTCCCGACATCCTGTGGGATCCCAAGGACGGGGTCGGCCGCTCGACCCACATTGCGCGGGAACTGTGGGTCGGAAATGGCGACGGCTCGTTTGCCGTGAGAGCCAATCCTGGTGGCGCAAACGGCATCCATGTTGGCTTCAAGCCGTACATCGCGGATTTCAATGGCGACGGCAGGAGCGACATCCTGTGGAACTACGAGGACGAGTACGGACGCCCGGCGCCCGCCGCGCCCGGCGCCGTGACCCGCGTGATCTGGTGGGGCAATGCGGACGGGACCTTCAGCCTGAAATTCGGCATCGGCTCGGCGAGTGCCCCGGAGACGGACAACCTCATCCCTTCGGCCCCCCTGATTGCCGACTTCAACGGTGACGGACGCGCCGACATCCTCTGGGACCCGAAGGACGCCTATGGCCGCTCCACCGCCAACGCCAACGGCAAGAAGCGCGAGCTGTGGCTGGGCAACGGCGACGGCAGTTTCGTCAAGAGCGATACCCTGGGCTGGGCCGATGGTTTGTACGCCGTCTACGTGCCCATCGCCGTCGACTTCAACGGTGACGGCAAGGCCGACCTCCTGTGGGACTACCGCTACCCGGACGGGCGCTCCGCCGGACTGCGCAGCCTGTGGCGCGCCAATGATGACGCAGGCTTGTCGGCGCGCGTTTAAAACTACCCATCTGTGCGCGTTGAATTTTACCCAGGGACATTAGCTGCCCGTCATAGGCAGGGCTGTGGATAAGTGTAGCGCATTCCCTGGACTGTGACCTCCTTCAAGTTGATTTGGATTCGATAGCTGGGGAAGGGGACGTTGCGCGGGGAAATCCGCTTCGGGCTACGCCCTGCGCGGATTTCCCCGCGCAACCGCCTACAGGCCAACATCAATGGAGGAAACCAAACCAGAGAATGCGTTACACTTATCCACAGCCGAACTAATGACGGGCGGCTATAGCCCCTGGTCAAAATTCAACGCGCACAACTGGTCAGTTTTAAACGCGCGCCGACACTGACATCCAGAAAGCCTCTCACGCATGAAACTTCACACGTACTATTGGCGCTTCGTGCTTCCTCTGCTGGTTGTTTCATGCAGCGCTGGAGCACGAAGTGCCCTCGTTAGTGCCGACGAGAATCGATTCCAGTTACAGGGTGCGTCGCCGTACGGAGCGAGGTTCATTTTCTTTGTGGACCTCGGCGAGGTGGCCGGCAGATGCGACAGTCATCACATACGCATCGAGGTAATGGTCGCAGAAGCTTTGCGAACGCGCGGTGCCTGCCTGAATGGCTTTGTCATTGGCGCGCCAAGCTATCATCCTCCGGAGTGCAGAGTCCCTGTACAGTGCAAGTGAATGGCTGTGCAGCGTCAGGCATGTTGGTCCAAAGCGGGAAGTCGATTTCCACCCATGCCGCCTCGGCAACCTCACCTGCCGCACCGACCTCTCCGCCTGTTCGGCCACGAGCCCCAACTACAGCTACGGGGCGACGGTGACCCTGCCGGGCGGGGGCACGCGCAGCCTGCCCCATGTCGTGGCCAGTGTAGCGGGCACGGTCGACGGGGTGGCCGACCCCAGCTACCAGTACGACGCCAACGGCAACCTCACCGCGGGGGCGGGCCGGAACATCAGCTATACCAGCTACAACCTGCCGGCCACGCTGGCCCGCAGCGGGGCCAGCCTCACCTGGACTTATGGGCCGGAGCACCAGCGCGTGAGGCAGGTCGCCAGCGATGGGGCCACCACGATCTTCGTCCACCCCGATGCCGCCAACGCCTTGGCCTACGAGCGCTACACCGCCCCGGGCGACCGCCCTTCGTCACGGCGGGCGGCCAGTCCGTGGCCATCCTGGAGCTCACCGGCAGCACCTGGACGACGAAATGGCTGCACCACGCGGAAATGGGGGACGTCCATTAGTCGGCCGCTGTCAAGCGAGTAAGCGAATCCATGGCGGCGCCAGCCGCCGGTTTTGAAACTCTCTCTCCGCTTGCAGTTGCCGATCACGCCCGTTTCTTCGAATCATGGCTGCGACGAATCGCGCCAGACACCCATCAGGATCAAGCGAGCGGCGCAGTCCCCGGGATGAGCACTGGCCGGGCTTGGGGCGAACCCGATAATATAGGCGCTTTGCCTTCGCCCCGCCCCGCCGATGAATGTCCCGATCCACATGAGTGCACTGGAGCGGCGCGCCGTCTCCGCCCTGGCGGTGGTCTTTGCGCTGCGCCTGTTCGGCATGTTTTCCATCCTGCCGGTGCTGGCGGTGCATGCCCAGGGCCTGCCCGGCGGCGCCAACGCCTTCCTGGTGGGGGTGGCGCTGGGCATCGACGGCCTGGCCCAGGCCGGGCTGCAGATACCCTTCGGTCTGCTGTCCGACCGCTACGGGCGCAAGCGGGTGATCTACGCCGGGCTGCTGCTGTTCGCTCTGGGCAGCTTCATCGCTGCCGGGGCCAGCGACATCTGGATGATCATCCTCGGCCGCCTGGTGCAGGGCACCGGTGCCGTGGCGGCCGCCGTGATGGCGCTGGTGGCCGATCTCACCCGCGAGGAACACCGCAGCCGCGCGATGGCCGGCATCGGCATGAGCATCGGCGTGACCTTCGGCGCCTCCATGGTGGCGGGGCCGGCCCTGGCCCATGTGATGGGCGTGTCGGGCATCTTCGCGCTGACCGGCGTGCTGGCGCTGGCGGCCATGGTGGTGGTGCGATTCGTGGTGCCGGACCCCATCGCCAGCCGCGTGCATGCCGACGCCGAGACGGTGCCGGCCCAGATCGCCGGGGTGCTGTGGAACACCGAACTGCAGCGCCTGATCTTCGGCATCTTCAGCCTGCACGCGGCCATGCGCGGGCTGTTCGTGGTCGTCCCGCTGGTGCTGGTGAGCGTCGGCGGGCTGGCGGTGGAGGACCACTGGAAGGTCTATCTGCCGGTGATGGCGATTTCCTTCGTGGCGGTGGTGCCGGCCATCATCGCCGCCGAGGCGCGGGGCAGGATGAAGCCGGTGTTCGTCGGGGCGGTGGCGCTGCTGGTCCTGGCCACCTTGCTCATGGCCGTGTTCATCGACGACTTCGCCGGCGTGGTGGCCACGCTGTTCCTGTTCTTCCTCGCCTTCAACCTGCTGGAGGCCACCCTGCCGTCGCTGGTGTCCAAGATCGCCCCGGCGGGCAGCAAGGGCACGGCCATCGGCGTGTATAACAGCTTCCAGTTCCTGGGCCTGTTCCTGGGCGGGGCGCTGGGGGGCTTCCTGGCGCAGCACGTGGCGCCGGCGGCGGTGTTCGTGTTCGCCGCCGGTCTGGCCGTGGCCTGGCTGCTGCTGGCCGTCTCCATGCAGCCGCCGCCGGCGGTGCGCACGCGGCTGTTCCACGTCGGGGACATGAGCGCGGCGCGCGGCCGCGAGTTGTCGGCGGCGCTGGCGCGCATCGACGGTGTGGCGGAGGCGGTGGTGATTGCGGAAGAGGGTGTAGCATATTTGAAAGTGCGCATGGGCGAGTGGGACGAGGCCGGTGCGCTGGCGCTGATCAATACGGGAGCATGAAATGGCATCGGTGAACAAGGTGATTCTGGTGGGCAACCTGGGGCGCGACCCCGAAATCCGATATTTCCCCAGCGGCGACGCGGTCGCCAACGTCACGGTGGCCACCACCGACACCTGGAAGGACAAGACGACCGGGGAGAAGAAGGAGGCGACCGAATGGCACCGCGTGGTGTTCAGCGGCAAGCTGGCCGAGATCGCCGGGCAGTACCTCAAGAAGGGCAGCCAGATCTACATCGAGGGCAGCCTGCGCACCCGCAAGTGGCAGGGCCAGGACGGCCAGGACCGTTACACCACCGAGATCCGCGCCGACACGATGAAGATGCTGGGCAAGCGCGAAGGCATGGGCGAGGCGCAGCAGTCGCGGGAGTCGGCCCCGCCGGCTTCGGGCGCAGCCCCCGCGGCGCCGGAGGAGCGCAAGCCCGCCCCGTCGTCCGGCTTCAGCGATTTCGACGACGACATTCCGTTCTGACGCTTCTCTCCGGACTGCGAACAACCCGGCGGAAGCCCTCGCGGCTTCCGTCTTGACGAAATTGCTCGTACCCGGAGGAGTGGGAGCGGGCTTGCCCGCGATACCTGCCGCCGCAATCGCGGGCAAGCCTGCTCCCACAGAGACGAGGATTCACTTTCCGGGCTATGTCCGTCAGTCGCAACCGACAGGCTCTCCTCGC
Organism: Betaproteobacteria bacterium; assembly: GCA_016208415.1. Lineage (GTDB taxonomy): Bacteria > Pseudomonadota > Gammaproteobacteria > Burkholderiales > Rhodocyclaceae > JACQYB01. Next base: position 50,166 of record JACQYB010000011.1, read on the forward strand.
TTGCCCGCGGCAGGGGCGCATCGACCGCACACCCATGGACCTTCTGGAAATCGTTGGCTGGATCGCCCTGACGGCGCTGGCCTGGCTGTGGTTCGACGGCACCCGGGCGCGCGAGATCGCCGTGGCCGCATCGCGGGATGCCTGCGCCGCGGAGGGGCTGCAGTTCCTCGACGACACCGTGTCCTTCCGCAAGCTGTGGCCCGTCCGCGACGATGACGGGCGGCTGCGGCTGCAGCGCGTCTATGGCTTCGAGTACAGCGACACCGGCGACAACCGCCGCCGCGGCAGCATCGTCCTGCTGGGCCATCGCGTCATCGCCATCCATGTCGGCTTGCGGTCGGTGCCGGCGGGGAGGGTGTTGCACTGAGCGGCACGGCGCCATGGCGAGCCTCAACTTCAAGCACCTGCGCTATTTCTGGATGGTCGCCAAGGCGGGCAGCGTGGCCCGTGCCGGCGAGCAACTGCACCTGACGCCGCAGTCGATCAGCGGACAGTTGAAGGCCCTGCAGGACAGCCTGGGCGTCGAACTGTTCCAGCGCGCCGGGCGCGGGCTGGAACTGACCGAATCCGGGCGGCGCATCCTCGGCTACGCGGAGGAGATCTTCGCGCTGGGCGACGAACTGCTCGAAGCGGCGCGCGAGCAGCCGGCGCGCAAGAGCGTGCCGTTCCGGGTGGGGATTGCCGATTCGGTGCCCAAGATGGTTGCCTACCGGCTGGTCGAGCCGGCCCTGCGCATCGAGGGCCCGATCCGGCTCACCTGCCGCGAAGGCCGCCTCGCCGCGCTGCTCGCCGATCTGGCGGTGCATCGCCTGGACATGGTGATCGCCGACCGGCCGATGCCGACCAACCTGAATGTGCGCGGCTACAACCACTTTCTCGGCGAGAGCGGCATGACCGTCTTCGGGTCCGGGGCGCTGGTGCGGGGTCTGGGCGGAGGATTTCCCGGCATGCTCGACAATGCCCCGTTCCTGCTGCCGGGCGAGGACGCCGCCGTGCGCCCGCGTCTGATGCAGTGGTTCGAGGCCCGGCGCCTGCGCCCGCGCATTGTCGGCGAGTATGACGACAGCGCCCTGCTGATGGCTTTCGGGCAGGCCGGCGCCGGCCTGTTCGTGGCGCCCACGGCCATCACGGAGCATGTGGTGGAGCAGTTCGGCGTCGAGGCGATCGGGCGCATCGACAGCGTCGTCGAACAGTTGTTCGCCATCACCACGGAACGCAGGCTGGTTCATCCCGCGATCATCGCCATCAGCGACAACGCGCAGCACGAGATCTTCGGCAAGGCGGCAGGTCGCCTGGCGGACGGTGCCCGGCCTGCCGAGCCCGATGGCGGCGCGTGAGGCGATGGCGGGCGCGGCGTCGGGGCTGCCGCGCGTCGCCGTGTCGGCCGATGGCGGGCACTTGCCCTGCGGAATGTGGGGAATTGCCAACATTTTTCGAATGATTGCCGGCGTTTATTCTGTTTTCCCATGGCGGCGATTGGAGCTATGCTTGGGTTTGGCAAACTGTTTCTGGAGACACGCATGAAATCCCTGGTCCTGATGTGCGCGATGCTCGTGCTCGGCCTGACGCTGGCCGTCGATGATGCCGAGGCCGCGCGGCGCCTTGGCGGCGGCAAGTCCTTCGGCATGCAGCGCGAGGCGCCCGTCACCCGCAAGACCCCCGACGCGACGCCGGCGCCCAACCAGGCCGCGACGCCCATGGCGGCGCGCCAGCCGGGGGCCGCCGCGGCTCCGCAGGCCCAGCCGAAGCGCTCCTGGATGGGACCGCTGGCCGGTCTGGCCGCCGGACTCGGCCTGGCCGCGCTGGCGTCGCATTTCGGCTTTGGCGAGGAACTGGCGTCGATGCTGATGATCGGCCTGATGGTGCTGGCCGTGCTGGCGGTCGTCGGCATGATCATGCGCCGCCGCGCCGCGGCGCAGCAGCCGGCCATGGCGGGGGCGCGCGGCATGCAATACGCCGGCGCCGGCGCCGGCGCCGATGCCGGCCGCGCCGGTTACGCTGGCCGCGAGTCTTCGCCGATGCCGGTTGAAATCGGCTCCGCCGTGCCGGCCAGCCCGGTGGCGGGCGCTGCGGCGACTTCCACCGGCCAGGCGGGGAATGTGCCCGCCGACTTCGACGCCGAGGGGTTCGTCCGCCACGCCAAGGTCAGCTTCATCCGGCTGCAGGCCGCCAACGACGCCGGCAATCTTGCCGACATCCGCGAGTTCACCACGCCGGAGATGTTCGCCGAGATCCGCATGAACATCACCGAACGTGGTTCCGCGCAACAGCAGACCGATGTGGTGAAGCTGGATGCCGAAGTGATCGACGTCGCGCAAGAGGCCGAGCGCTACGTGGTCAGCGTCCGCTTCAGCGGTCTGTTGCGCGAGGGCGACGACGCCGCGCCCGCCCCGGTGGACGAGCTCTGGCACATGGTCAAGCCGCGCGATGGCAGCCATGGCTGGGTGCTGGCGGGGATTCAGCAGGTGCAGTAAGCCGGCATCGAGCGGGTTGCGCCCGGGCGCCACCGGTCCCGCATTGCCGCTCCAAACAAATTTCTGTTCCACCTCGCCCCCATTCCGGCACCAGGCCGCGGTGGGGGCGCGCCGTTGTGGGAGCGGGCTTGCCCGCGATTGCCACGGCTGATATCGCGGGCAAGCCCGCTCCCACTCCCTGCTCCTCCGGGTACGGGCAGTTTCGCGTTAACATCCCACCCATGGCGTGGCGCATGGGGGCGGCGATGCTCTGTTCATGGTTCGGCGGCAAGGCGATGGGCGCGGCTCGGGCGCCGGGAGTCTCGACGTGATGGCCGCGCTGAAGCCCCGTCGCAAGCTGCGCGAACTGTCGCTGCGCGACGCGCTCACCGTCGGCCTGCCGCTGGTGCTGGTACTGGTGGCCGGCTTCTGGCTGGCGGCACAGTTCATCAAGCCGGCCCCGCCCGATTTCCTGGTCTTCAGTTCGGGCGGCGAGGGCGGCGCCTACCAGCTCTACGCAGCGCGCTACCAGCAGATCCTGTCCGGCGAGGGCATCGAGCTGCGGGAGCGGCCCTCCGCCGGCTCCATCGACAATCTCCAGCGCCTGCTGGATGAAGACGGCGACGTCGATGCGGCCTTCGTCCAGGGCGGCACCGGGGCGGACATCGCCACCGACCGGCTGGTCTCCCTGGGTAGCCTCTATCCCGAGCCGCTGTGGATCTTCTACCGCGGCCACCGGGATTTGGACCACCTCGGCCAGTTGCGCGGCCTGCGCCTGGCGGTGGGGCCCGAGGGCAGCGGCACCCGCAAGCTGGCGCTGGAACTGCTCGAGGCCAACGGCATCGCCGCCGCACCGACGCGCCTGCTGCCGCTATCCGGGCTGGAGGCCGTCAAGGCGTTGCGCCAGGGGCGCGTGGATGTCCTGTTCGTGGTGGGTGCGGCCCACTCGGCGGCAGTGTGGTCGGCGTTCTACACCCCCGGGGTGCGGCTCATGAGCCTGGCCAACGCCGAGGCCTATCCGCGCCGCTTCCCCTACCTTTCCCACCTGGTGTTGCCCCAGGGCGCCATCGACCTGGAACGCAGCATTCCGCAACAGGACGTGCATCTGGTGGCCCCGGTGGCCACCCTGGTGGTGCGGGAGGGGCTGCATCCGGCGCTGATCGACCTGCTGCTGCAGGCCGCCCAGGAGGCCCACGGCGGCCACGGGCTGTTCCAGAAGCAGGGCGAGTTTCCCCGTGCCACCCAGGTGGACTTCCCGCTCTCGCCCGAGGCGCAGCGCTTCTACCGTTCCGGCAAGCCCTTCCTGCAGCGCTACCTGCCGTTCTGGATCGCCACCCTCCTCGACCGCATGCTGGTGATGCTCATCCCGTTGTTCGCGGTGCTCATTCCGGTGCTCAAGTTCGCCCCGTCGCTCTATGGCTGGCGGGTGCGCAGCCGCATCTACCGCTGGTACGGCGAGCTCAAGTTCCTGGAAGACGAGATGGAGCGCGATCCCCGGGCACGGCCAGCGAACGAGTGGATGCAGCGTCTGGAGAACATCGAGCGCAACGCCAGCCGCATCCGCACGCCCCTGGCCTTCGCCGACCAGCTCTACACCCTGCGCCAGCACATTGCCCTGGTGCGCCGGGGCATGGAGCGGCGCGGGGACATCCAGGCCTGACGGACAGGGCTTCGGTACCCCGCGGAGGCTGAAACCGTGCCTCTGTGGGAGCGGGTTTGCCCGCGATTGCGGCGGCCGGTATCGCGGGCGAGCCCGCTCACACTCCACCGGGTACGAGTGGTTTCAGGTCAAAGGGGGGGTTGCCGCTGCGCTGTCCCCCGGTCCCTGCCGATATCTCTGGTCGCCGGAGCCCGGCGGGAGCAAGGGAGTTCGATCCGATGGTTGCGACACTCATGGCCCCGTCGCGGGCCGGTGCGGGGGTTCTTGGATTTCTTTCGTGGCTGGCCGTGGCAGCGGTGGCCCTGGCCTGCCCGCCGGCGGCGGCGGACGAGCGCGCCGCCGGGGCGCGCCGGGGTGGGGATCAGGCCGCTGCCGCCGTGCATCTCTACATCTCGCCCACCACCCAGGCATTCTTCCCCACCGTGGGCGGCGACTACGGCGTGATGCTGAAACCCTGGCGCGACTTCCTTGCCCGCCGCGCGATGGCGGTGCGCGAGATCGCCGGTGCGGCGGATCTGGCGGGGGTCAGGGGTGGAACCCTGGTCGTTCCCTCGGCCGTGGCGCTGGACGGGCAGGAGCGCAAGGCCCTGCTCGCCTTCCGGCTGCGCGGCGGCAACATCCTCGCCACCTGGGCCACCGGCGCCCGCGACGGCAAGGGCGAGTGGCTGGGCTATGGCTTCCTGGACGAACTGCTCGGCGTGAAGGTGGCGGGCGACGTGCCGCCCGAGGGGGCGCAGCGCTTCCTCATCCCCTTCGGCGATTCCCCCGTCACCCATTCCCTGCCCGCCGGCAAGCGCGTCTGGCTGGGCCGCGCCGCGGAGCGCCTGCTGCGGCTCGAAGGCGCGGGGCGCGCCGCCGGCCGGTTCATGGACTGGACGCGCGACGTGGTCGATGCCGGCGCCGCGGGTGCCGCGATCCTGTTCGACGAAGGGCCGCAGCAGCGCGGCCAGGGGCGCTGGGTGGCGTTCGGTTTCGCCGAAACGGTGTGGAACACTGCCCTGGCGGACGTGGAGGCCGTGGCGGCAGATGCCCTGGCCTGGCTGGGCCGCACCCCTGATGCCTGGCTCGGTGCGTGGCCGTCGGGGCGCGCCGCGGCGCAGATCATCGAGATGGACACGGAGCAGGGCTTTCCCAACGCCCTGCCGTTCGCCCGCATGATGGAAGGCATCGACGCCGCCGCCACGTTCTACTGCCTCACCAGCGTCGCCGCGAAATACCCGGACGTGGTGAAGGATCTCGCCCGTCGCCATGAGATCGCCTACCACGGCGAAATTCACGTCGGCTTCAAGGACCAGCCGCAGGCCGAACAGGAAAGCCGGCTGGACCGCATGATCGCGGACATGAAGGGCATTCTGCCCGACACCGCCGGGGTGGATGGTTTCCGCGCGCCCACCGAGGGCTTCGATGCCACCACCGAGGCGCTGCTGCGGGCCCGCGGCATCCGCCATCACGTGACCGATCCCTCCACCACCGACGCCAGGCTGCCGTTCATCGCGCCGGGCCCCCGGGGGAAACCCGGCGGCGACTTCGTCGTCATCCCCCGCACCCAGCGCGACGACATCAACTACCTGCGCGAGAAGGTGGAGGCGCCGCAGGTGGCCCGTGCCCTGGTGCGGGAGTTCGACAGCAACCTGGAGATGGGCGGGCTGGGGATGCTGAGCATCCATTCCCAGAATTTCGGCGATCCCGCCCAGCCGGAGCGCCTGCTGGAAACATCCCTCATGACCCAGGCGCTGCCGCCGCTGCTGCGCCATGCCCGGGAGCGGCGCGACGCGGTGTGGGTCGCGCCGGCGGGCCAGGTGGCCCGGTGGTGGCGCCAGCGCGAGCGGGTGGGCGTGACGGCCAACGCCAGCGGCTCGGGGCTGGACGTGCAGGTCAGCGTCGCGGCAGGGGGAGGTCCCGTGGAGGGGGTGACGGTGTTCTTCACCCATCCCGGGGCCGATGCCTGGGTGGCGGTGCGCGCCACCTCCGGAGGCGCGCCGTCGCCGAAGGCAAGACCCGTGGATCGCTTCCGCACGGCCCTGGTCTTCGACCGCCTGCCCCCGGGCAGCCACCGCTACGCCGTGAGTTACTGACCCGGCGGCGCCAGCTCCGCCGGCAGGTAGTCCGGGCAGGTCCATTCGGCATCGACGCTGCGGCGCTCCTGCGCCTCCGGCCGGTTCTCCCTGCCTCCCGCCGCAGCCACGTCCGCCACCGGCCAGCGCATGTACGCCACGGCGCGTGCCTCAGCGTCGCCCACCCGCACGCGGCATTCGCGCACGCCGGGAATCCCGACGTAGCCGGCGTCCGCTTCCCGTCCTTGGGCAACCGCCGCCATTCCCGCGGGCAGTTTCTTGAAATGTGGGAGACGCGCGACGATCCGTTGCTCAAGGGGCGCATTCTTGCCGTGTTGCCCGTCGAGGGACAGGGGGCGTCGTCATCCGACTTCTTTCCCACTGTTGTGGCGCCGCCGGCCTTGGTCGCCCGGTGGTCCGCCACCCTCCGCGCCTTCTAACGCCCTGGGGCGGGTGATGCCTCCATAGACGACCGCCTCGCCTCTGTGGTGCGTGCGTGCGGGCCTTCGGCACCGTTCGGCAGCAGTCCCATGGGTTGGCGCCGCTGCGGGCGTAGAATCGTTTCATTCATGGAACCGGGGATCATCATGGGCGCCATCGCTTACACACAGTTCCGAAGGCATCTGGCAGAGGTCTTCGACCAGGCGGAGCACGAGCCGGTGACGGTGACGCGGGCAGACGGCAAGAACTTCGTGCTGATATCCGAAGACGAATGGGCGGCAAGGCTGGAGACCGAGCATCTGCTTTCGTCGGCGGCCAACCGGGAGCACCTCGAGGCCAGCCTGAAACAGGCGGCGGAAGGGAAGACGGTGAAGGTCCGCCTCGATGACCTGTGAGCTTGAGTTCACGGAAGAGGCAAAGAAGGACTATGACCGTTGGAAGCGGCTGGACCGCACGGTCGCCGACAAGATAAGAAGTCTCCTCGCCGACGCGCTGGAGCATCCTTTCTCCGGCCTCGGAAAGCCGGAACCGCTGCGCTTCAGCCTGACGGGTTGCTGGTCACGCCGTATTACCAGGGAGCATCGGCTTGTCTATAGGGTTGAGGGAAACAGGCTGATCGTCATTTCCTGCCGCTTCCATTATGACAAATGATGGTCACGCCGGCGCGACAAGCGCAGGCCCCGCGACCTTGGCCGCCTTCATGGTCGTGAAGAAGGGCATGCCCGGCTGCGGGTCCCGCCGTCATTCTCGCGTTGCCTGCCACGCGGCGACCTCGACGGGCTAAGTCGCCGAGAAAGAACAACCTGAACATTGTCCATCTTGCAGCCGAGCGCCATGCGGCGTTGCAAGAATGCTTGTGTGGCCAGCCACACGGCGCATTCTTGCGCCTTGCCTGGCATCTCGTCTGCAAGCGGCCAATTGTCCAAGTTATTCTTTCTCGGCTCCTCCAAGTTATTCTTTCTCGGCTCCTAACCGGCGTCCCAATACGGCGTGGCGATGCCCTCGCCCAGGTCGGCCTCCACCAGGCGCCGGCGCACTTCCAGCAGCTTTTCGATCAGCGCCGGCTCGGCGCGGCCGTAGGCATCCGCATCCGGAATCCGCTTGACGACCACGCCCAGCAGTTCGGTGATGGCGTTGCCGATGGAGTTCTGGCTGATGGTGACGATCAGTTGGCCGGCGTCGTTGCGGTAGATGAGCTGCTTGAAGGCCGGCTGCCAGCGGATGGCGTTGGCGTACTTGGCGTCGTGGATGCAGCGGTCGCGCACCATCTTGGCCGTCATCAGGAAATCGTTGTTGAACTGCAGCTTGTTCTCCACCAGTTCCGGGAAGTAGATGTCGCGCGGCAGCGGCGCGTTGCGCGTGGAAACCTGGCTGAAGAAGCTGCGGTAGAAATCGATGAAGCCCTTGAGGATGGTGTCGTATTCCTTCCAGAAGCGGACTTCCTTCAGCGCCTCCACGCCGCCCTGGACTTCCCAGCTCGGCAGCCCCTGCGGGTAGCCGGTAAGGCTGATGCGGCAGGAGCCGGACTCGCAGGGCTTGAGGATGCGCAGCTCGAGTTCGTCGAAGAAGGCGCGATAGACGTCGCGCATGTAGGCCTGGAACAGGGAGTGCTGGCCGCCGTCGGTGAGGTTGGGGTTGCTGGCGTCGGCGATGGGCGCGCGGCGCAGCTCTTCCTTGTCGAAGACGATGAAGTGGTTGTGCAGCATGCGGATGCTCGGCACGCCCGGCGAGGTGAGCGGCCAGGTGGCGTCGAGGCTGGCCTCGCCGGCCAGCACAAGGTGCGCGGCCGGGTCCGGGTATTGTTCGAGCATGTACTCGACGAGGACCTGGTTCATCCGGTTCCACACGTTCTTCACCTGCTCCGGCACCTGGGTGCGGCGCACCGGCCGGCCGAGCGGGTCGAGGATGCTGCGGGAGGTGTTGTAGATGATTGAGGTGTCGAAGTCGTTGCTGTGGCCCAGGGCCTTGCGGTAGAGCAGCAGCCCTTCCGGGTTGGCGAGCAGGCCGTTGTTGTGCACCAGGTCGGCGAGGTTCTCGGCGCTGTTGAAGAACTCGTTGGGCTTCATGCCCTCCGGGACTTCGAGCGGGATGGGCCGGTAAGGGGTGACGATCTCTCTGGGGCCGGACTGCATGGGCGGGCGCTCGATGACGTGGATGGGCGGCGAGGATAAGCGCGCCGAAGGTGCGCGGCAAATCGAAGTTGATTAGCGGGGCCTTAACTCCCTCTATGCATGGCGGGGGGTGCCGCCGGCGAGGCCGCGCGGCGTCGCCGCTACTTCCTGAGCAGGATGTGGAGGTGCGCCCCGGCATCCGCCTCGTCGATGTAGCCGATGGCGCCGGGGGTGGGAACGCTGACCTGCGCGGCGGCGGGCAGCGCGAGGCCCAGCATGGCCCAGGCAGGAAATGTAGGCAGGTGCTTCGGGAGTCGCAACGTCGCGGGATGGGTGTCAACCGGAAATCAGGTTGTGCGCGGCGTGGCCGGCTTCGTCGTGCCGGCAGGCCGGGGTGGGGGCAGCATCCTCCGGGCAGGCTGCCGGGGCATGCCGGGGCGACGTTTCGCCGCCGTCTGTCGCCAGCGCGCGCAGTCCGGCAAGAATCGGTGACAGGCGTTCCTCGAGGACTTTCATGAGGCGCTCCGCCGTGTCTGCATCCCGTGCGATGGCGGCCTGTTCGAGTTCACCGGCGACCCCGTGGACCGTCCTCATCCCCAGCATGCCCGACTGCCCCTTCAGCGAATGGGCGAGTTGCCTGGCTTGCGGCCAGTCCCGTTGCGCGACGGCCGCAATCAGCGCCTGCCGGCCGCCTTCGTGGCGCGTCGTGAAGCGCTCGAGGAGCTGCAGATAGAGATCGGGGGCGACGCCGCTGCCGTGGATGGTGCCGTGGGCGTCGAGACCCGGGATGTCGCACAGGCATTCCGGCAGCAGGCCCGCCGGTGCCGGCACGACGGCGCTGCGCGCCTGAGATGCCGGCCCGTGAAGAGGGTAATGCCGTTCCAGGATGGCGTGGACGTCGCGCGGTTCGTACGGCTTGGTGAGGCAGCCGTCCATGCCGCAAGCCAGGCACCGGTCGCGTTCCTCGCGCACGGCGTGGGCGGTCATGGCGTAGATGGGCAGCGTGGCGTGGCGTGGATCGGCCCGCAGGCGGCGGGTGGCCTCGTAGCCATCCATCACCGGCATCTGCACGTCCATGAAGACCAGCGCGTACTGGCCGGGCATGGCGGCGTCCAGTTTCTCGATGGCTTCCTGGCCATTGTTGGCCACGTCCACCTCCACGCCCCAACCGGCCATCAGGGCCACCGCCAGTTCCTGGTTGATGGCATTGTCCTCGGCCAGCAACAGGCGCATGCCGGGGAGCGTGCGCAGGGGTTGGTCGCCCGGCTGTTGCCATGCCGCGGGGGGCTGGCCCGAGAGCTGTGCCAGCACGTCCTGCAGGGCTTGCGGCATGACGGGCTTGGGCAGGAATTCGACGTTCCCGGGAAGCGACACCTCCGCGCCGATGGCCTCGGCCGGGGACAGGATCACGGTAAGCCGGGGCGCCGGCAGCCCGCGCTCGTCGAGTGCCCGCAACACCGCCGCGCCGGCCGCGTGCGGGCCGCTCCAGTCGAGCAGCAGCAGGTCATAGGGACGCTGTGCCGCCTGGGCGGCTTCGAGGGAGGCGATGGCTTGCGCGCCGCCGGCGGCGGAGTCGACCTGTTCCACGCCCAGCAGGTTGAGGAGGTCGATGAGCACCAGCCGGGTTTCGGGGCGGTCGTCGACCACCAGCACGTTCGCCTCGCGAACGGCAGGCTCATCGGTCGCGGCGGTGGCGAGCGGGGGTTCGGCGCGGGCCACACCGACGGTGAAATGCACGGTACTCCCCCGGCCGTACTCGCTGTGGACCGCGATGCGCCCGCCCATCATTTCCACCAGGCGGCGGGCAATCGCCAGGCCCAGCCCGGTGCCGCCATGGCGGCGGGTGGTGGAGCCGTCGGCCTGGACGAATTCCTCGAACAGATGCTCGACCTGATCCGCGGCCATGCCGATGCCCGTATCCTCGACGCTGATGCCCAGCACCAGGCGGTCGGCGGCCTGCGCTTCAAGATCGACGCTCACGCACACGTGGCCGGTCTCGGTGAATTTCACCGCGTTCGACAACAGGTTGCCCAGCACCTGGCCGAGGCGCAGCGGGTCGCCGACCACAATGCCGTGGCTCCCGTGCAGGCGTGGGGTTCGCAGATCGAACAGCAGTTCGATCCCTTTTTCCTGCGCTTCCTGCTGGACCAGCACGAAGGCGTCGGCCACCACCTGCTCGATGCGCAACGGGATGGCTTCCAGCTCCAGGCGGCCGGCCTCCACCTTGGAGAAGTCCAGGATGTCGTTGAGGATGCCCAGCAGCGCCTTGGCGGAGGCGTGCACCTTGGCCACGTAGCCATGCTGGCGCGGCGGCAGCCCGCTTTTCAGCGCCAGGTGCGCCATGCCGAGGATGGCATTCATGGGCGTGCGGATTTCGTGGCTCATGTTGGCGAGGAACCGCGACTTGGCGCGGGTGGCGTGCTCGGCCTTCGCCCGGGCGGCCTCGAGTTCCTCGCGGACCGCGTCGCGCTGGAGGATGTCGGCCTGGATGGCGCCGGCCATGGCGTTGATCGTCTCGCCCAGGACGCGGATCTCTTCGACGTCGTGGTGAGGCACGACCCGGGCGTCGTACTGTCGCGCCGCCAGTCGGTCGGTGATGCGGCGCATGCGCAGGATCGGCTTGATCACGCCCCGCCTGACGGTGCCGAAGGCGAGGAACGCCAGGGTGGCCGTCAGGATGAAACCCAGCATGAGGGAGGCGATCCACTTCTCGAGCTGGCGGCGCTGCTTGTCGAGTTGGGCGCCGGTGCGCTCGTTGACCCGGGTGGCGAGCTTGTCCAGCGCCTCCGACAGGCCGGCGCGCTGCGCGTTGTACGCCTGGCTGTAGACGAGTTGGCTGGCGTAGTCGAGCCGGGGTGGTCCTTCGGACACGAAGCGCCGCCTGCGGGGGTCGTACAGGCCCTGGGTGGCGGCAAAGGCGATCTGCTCCATGGCCTTCAGCCCTTCGGTGGCGGCGAGGATCACTTCCAGGGCGGCCAGTTCCGTCTCGTCGAAGCCCAGGCTCGTCATGCGCGCGCGCAGCGATCGCGGGGTTCCGGTCCGGGGCATGTCGTGACTGATCCCGCCGGCGATCACGCGATCCCAGTACGTGACGGTGGCCATGTCGTGCGTGGCCGGCTTGTCGCCGTCGCGGATGCCGAGGATGTCGTAGTAGTAGAGCAGGTAGCGGGTCTCGCCGGTGGCGGTGTAGGCGCGCACCAGGCGCGACAGCGTGTCCGCTTCGCCGCGCAGGTTGTGCACCAGCGTCGTGGCGTCCTGCCGGTGCTCCTGGGCGCGCATCACGTCCTTGTGCGTGCCCATCACCAGGATCGACAGCGCGCCGTTGACGCAGACCATCAGCAGCAGGGCCGCGGAAAAGAACAGGGACAGCTTGCAGAGCTTCATCTGGCGTGCGCCGGGGATCCCCCCAATGTGGACCGCAAGCCTATCGGTCGGGCGGACCGGGCGTCAATGCCCTTCTTCGATCATCGGCTGAATGTTGGTACGGGAAGGGGGTGCTGCGGGCCGCGAGCAGGCCGTCAAGAGTTGCGGAAGATCTTGGTGGGAGCGGGCTTGCCCGCGACGGGCCGCTGATCGCGGGCAAGCCCGCTCCCACATCCCTCGGACCTAACAGGCGGCGCCGCGGATGCGCGCCAGGGTGGCGGTGGTGGAGGTGTCGTGAAGGAAGGCGATGGAATGCACCCGTCCGCCCCAGGCTTGCACCTCGGAAGCGCCGACGATGGCCTCCACCGGCCAGTCGCCGCCCTTCACCAGCACGTCGGGACGACATTCGAGGATGCGGGCCAGCGGCGTGTCCTCGTCGAACCAAGTGACGAGGTCGACGGATTCCAGCGCCGCCATCACCGCGGCGCGGCTTTCCAGGCCGTTGATGGGGCGCTCCCCGCCCTTGCCCTGGCGGCGCACCGAGGCGTCGGTGTTGAGCGCCACCACCAGCGCCGCGCCCAGGGCGCGGGCCTGCGCCAGGTAGGTGACATGGCCACGGTGGAGGATGTCGAAGCAGCCGTTGGTAAAGACCAGCGGGCGGGCGAGCAAAGCCACCCGGGTGGCCAGTTCGCCGGGCGGGCAGATCTTGGCCTCGAAGGCGGGCGGGGCGAAGTGGCTCATGCCGCCGCCGGGCCGCCCCAAGGCGGCATGCGCCCCCTCGGGGGGCAGCGAAGCGTGGGGGTGGTCATCATGCCGCCGCCGGGATGGACTTGCGGTAGCGGTTGAGGTCCGAAACGCTGGCGAAGGTCTCGCCGAACAGGCTCGACAGGTTGCGCAGGATGCCGCCCACCACGCGCGCCTCGCACGCCTTGTCGAAGCGGATCTGTTCCGTCAGCCAGCGCTCCAGCCAGTCCGGGTCGGGCAGGCGGCTCTGCACCGTGTCGCGGGGAAAGAGCCCCTTGTTCACGTGCAGGTTGGTGGGATGCAGCGGTTTGCCACTGCGCCCGCTGGAAGCCATGAGTACGCCGATCCTGGCGAAGGACGCCCGCGCGCCGTCCCCCAGGTTTTCCAGTGCCCGCATCATGTACTTGAGGTAGGCGCCGCCGTGGCGCGCCTCATCGCGGGAGATGAGATCGTAGATGTGCTTGATCACCGGTTCCGTGTGCCACTCGCTGGCGCGGCGGTACCACTGGGTGAGGCGCACCTCGCCGCAGAAGTGGAGCATGAGGGTTTCCAGCGGCGGGGCGGGGTCGAACTCGAACCGCACCTCGTGCAGTTCCGCTTCCGAGGGCATCAGGTCGGGACGGAAGCGCCGCAGGTATTCCATGAGCACCAGGGCGTGCTTCTGCTCCTCGTAGAACCAGATGGACATGAAGGCGCAGAAGTCGGAATCGTCCAGGTTGTCGCGCAGGAACATCTCCGTCGCCGGCAGGGCGGACCACTCGGTGATGGCGTTCATCTTGACGGTGAGGGCCTGCTCGTCGCTGAGCAGCGCCGGGTCGAAGCGATCCCAGGGCACGTCGCTGGCCATGTTCCAGCGCGCCGCCTCCAGCGACCTGAAGAGTTCCGGATAAAGCATTCTCATTCCTCCCTTCGCCGCGGCATTCTACCTTAACGCAACGGCTCGTTCGCGGAGGAACAGGGAGTGGGAGCGGCCTGCCCGCGAACCGCGGCACTCATCGCGGGCAAGCCCGCTCCCGCATCGATCGGATTGAACCTTGATTCCTCAGTTGACCGCTCGTTTTCCCTCGGGAGGCCGCATGGAACTTGAGGTCCGTGCCTTCGCTCACGCTCACCGGATGGGTGAGTCCGCTACGCGCCCGATTGCGCGCCTGCCGGGCCGTCTGGCGGCGTTGCTCCTCGTTGCGGGGGGCGGCCCCGCGGCCGCAGGATGGATGGACGCGCCGGGCGGCCCCCCCCCTGGAAAGGCCGCCGGAGTCTCCGCACTCCGGCCTAAAATGGCATATCCTGACCGGGTGACCCTGCCCGTGGACCGCGTCATGCCCGATCTCAGCAGCCTCATCGATTTCTACGAAAACCTGACCCCGGAGCGGATCCCCGAGGTGATCCGCTTCTACACGCCCGAGGCCTGGTTCCAGGATCCGTTCCACGACGTGAAGGGCGTGGAGGCCATCGAGGGCGTGCTACGGCACATGTTTCGGCGGGTGGAGCAGCCGCGCCTCGTGGTCACGGAAACGCTGGTGGACGGCAGAGGCGTCATGCTGGCGTGGGAACTGCACTATCGGCTGCGCTGGTGGTGGCCGTCGCAGCGGCGCATCATCCGCGGCGTCAGCCATCTGCGCCTGGTGCCGGACGGGCGCGTGAGCCAGCATCGGGACTACTGGGACCCTGCCGGACAGCTCTACAGCCAGTTGCCGCTGCTGTCCTGGCCGATGCGCGGGCTGCGCGCGCTGGTGCGCGCCCGGTAGGGTAGCCGCGCACACGTCCGCCTGCCCTGCTGCCGCCGACAAGAGGAACGCCAGAGGGTCCCGCTGCGCGGGGCGAGGGCGTCGCCACTGGGTTTGCCGCCGCCCGGTTTCGTGCCAACGGTGACCCGGAAGGAAAGACGGCAGCGGATCGCCCCGCTGCCGTTCTTCCGTCACCCCCTGCGGATGAAGGTCAGAAGCCGTGCCTGGCCTTGCTCTCCTGTTCCTGCTTCCTGAACTGGCCGAAGCGCGGCAGGAACTTGTCCCAGTCGATGATGTGGCCGTCGATCTCGGGGCCATCGACGCAGGCGTGCTTGCGTACCATCCTGCCGTCGAGGTTCACCGGCACCATGCAGGCGCCGCACATGCCGGTGGCGTCCACCATGATGGAGTTCAGGCTGGCCACCGTCTTCACGCCATAGGGCCGGGTGAGGTCGCTGACCGCGCGCATCATCAGTGGCGGGCCGATGGTGACGACTTCGGCGATCTTGCGGCCCTTGCCTTCCTGGTTGTGCCTGAGCAGCGTCTCGAGCGGCGTGGTGACGAAGCCCTTGATGCCGAAGCTGCCGTCGTTGCTGGTGTAGATGACTTCCAGCAACTCGGGGAACTCGACCTGCAGCCTGGCGACGCGCTCGTTCTCCTTGACCCAGAACAGCAGGTCGGCGTTGCGGAAGCCGGCGATCAGGGTGACGTGGTTGCCCAGGCGCAGGTGCTCGCGCATGATCGGATACACGGGCGGCAGGCCGACGCCGCCGGCCGTGAACACCACCGTCTGGTGGCCCTCGTAGCGGTGCAGGGCGCTCGGCAGCCCGAGCGGGCCGGCGATGCCGCTGAAGGCCTCGCCCACTTCCATCTTGTTGATGGCGATGCTGCTGGTGCCCATGGCCTGCACGACGAGACAGATGGTGCCGGCCTCGGCGTCCCAGTCGGCCAGCGTCAGCGGGATCAGCTCACCCTTTTCCCAGGCCAGCACGCGCACGAACTGCCCGGCGCGGGCTGCCTTGGCGACCAGCGGCGAATGGACGATGAACTCGACGATGCCGTCGGCCAGTTCGATCTTCTCGAGAATGGTCTGCGGCGCGGCACCCAGTTCCGTGTAGTGCCCGGCCTTTTTGACCATGGCCCGGATCTCGGCGGGGGTCAGGTCGATGTTGCCGACGATCTCGCGTGCCGCGGCCTGGCCGTCGCCGGCCGCGCGGATGGCGGTGGAGCCGCCGCGCGCGGCATCGCCACCGGAATAGATGCCTTCGAGCGAGGTCTGCTGCGAGCCCTTGTTGAGGTCGATGGTGCCCCACTTGGTCGTCTTGAGGTTGGGCTCCGAGTCCCTGATGATCGGGTTCGGCGTGTTGCCCAGCGCCATGATGACGAGATCGATGGCCATCGGCTCGGTCCTGCCGGTCGCGACCGGGCTGCGGCGGCCCGAGGCATCGGGCTCACCGAGTTCCATGATCTCAAGATTGGTGTGGGTAACGAAATGGGTCTTGTCGTCGCCGATGAATTCGCGCGGGCCGCGCAGCACCTTGAGCTCGATGCCTTCCTCGAGCGCATGGTGCAGTTCTTCCACGCGCACCGGCATCTCGGCCTGGGTGCGGCGATAGACGATGGTGACCAGGCCGCCCAGGCGGCGCGCGGTGCGGGCGGCGTCCATGGCTGTGTTGCCGCCGCCGATGACGATGACGCGCTTGCCCTTCGTCTCCGGCAACGGTGTCTCGTACTCGTCGGACAGGCCCTGCATCAGGTTCACGCGGGTGAGGAACTCGTTGGCCGACATGACGTTGAGCAGGTGCTCGCCCGGCACGTTCATGAAGCGCGGCAGGCCGGCGCCGGTGCCGACGAAGATCTTCCAGAAGCCCGCCTTCTTCAGGTCATCGAAGGTCGCGGTCTTGCCGACCAGGAAGTTGACGACGAACTTGCCGCCGAGCAGCTTGATCTTGCCGACGACGTCGTCGATCAGCTCGTTGGGCAGGCGGAACTCCGGGATGCCGTAGCGCAGCACGCCGCCCAGGGTGTGGAAGGCCTCGAAGACGGTGACGGGGAAGCCCTCGGCCGCCAGCAGGTAGGCGTTGATGAGGCCTGCGGGGCCGGAGCCCACCACGGCGACGGGCGGCTTGTCGGCCCTGGCCCAGGGATCGGGCAGGTCGGCGAAGCGCGCGGCGATGCCCTCGGCGTTGACCAGCTTCTCGCGCTGCGGCAGGTACCACTCGATCTGGCCGATCTCGATCGGCTGCTTCTGGTGCGCGCACACGCCCTGGCACTGCAGTTCCTGCGGGCAGACGCGGCCGGTGACGTTGGGCAGCGGGTTGCAGCTCTCGATCAGTTCCATCGCCTCGCGGAAGCGGCCGGTGCCCAGCAGCTCCAGCATTTCCGGAATGTGGATCTTGACCGGGCAGCCGCCCTTGGGCTCGGACTTGCCGGGCACGTGCACGCCGATCTCGCAGGGCTTCTCCTCGCACTGCTTGTCGCGCAACGCCTCGAGCCAGACGAACATCTCGACCTCGCGGGCGCTGTAGCCGATGTTCATGTAGCCCAGATAGCCCTGGTTGACGAGATCGAAGTCGGTGGCCCGCTCGTCCGGATCGCGGATGTAGGGCGGGATGAAGTTCTCGGCCGGCCAGTTCTCGGACAGGCCCTTGAACATCGGGTAGCGGTCCGACAGGTGGAGGTCGATGGCGCGCACGAACTTGCGCTTGAGCTTGAGCGGCACGTTCCAGACGAAGCGCATCAGCACGCGGCTCATGTCGTCGTCGCGCAGCATCAGGTTCCACATCGTGCGCACGAACCCCGGGCTGAGTTCGTCCTGCTGGAACTCCCAGGCCACCGCGCTGGTGCCGTCGGAGACGAACATCTCGCGGAACGACCGGGGCTCGTTGAGGAGGCGCCGGCGCAGCAGCGCGAGCTGTTTCTGGAAGACGTCCACCGCCTCGGTCTGCTCGAGTTCCACAAGCTGGGAACGCGTGCTTTCGAGCGCGCTGCTGGCCTGCAGGTAGCGGTGCAGGTCGCCGCCGTCGCCGGGGATGACGGGTCCGGTGCTCATCGAATGATCTCCGCGTCGCAGTTGGCGGCGACCTTCGCGATCCGGGCCTTGAGTTCCGGCGTCACGGTCACGCGTTCCAGGGCACCGGGGATGATGTGCCCGACGTCCTTGGCCACGCCGTCCACGACGATCTTGGTCTTCTCGAAGATCTCGGGGATTTCCTGGTAGCAGGTCTTGCAGTCGGTGCACTTGGTCTCGTCATCCATGGTGACGATCGCGCCGGTGGCGGCCGCCGCCGTGCCGCCGGCCGCGGGCGCCCCCACGGCGGGCGCCGGGACGATCGGCACCACGAAGCCGTTTCCGACCGGCGCCCTGCTCGATGCCGCCAGCTCCGACATGGCCCGGGCGATGGCGTCGAGGGAGGACTCGCGCTGCTTCAGCGATGCCTGGACCTGCGCCTGCAGGGCCTCCAGTCCGGCGCGATGGTCCGCTTCCTTGCGGGCGACATGATGTCCGCCCAGGTATTGCAGCATGTGCCAGTACTTGCGGCGTTCTTCCACGAGCCCGACGAGGGTCGGCGACACCGAAAGTTTGACGAGGCGCTTCCTGTCATCGGTCGACCAGACGAACGGTGTCCTGCCCTCGCGCCCGGCGGGGTCGAGGTCGACGTAATCCTCGACCGGCACCGCATTGCCGGCATCGGCGGCGAGCTTGCGGAAGTGCTTCTTGAACCGGCCCTCGCCGAGCGCGAAGGTGGCCGGCGTGAGCGGCACGGCGAGCAGCCTGACGGCGCCGTCGTCATCGGCGTATTCGATCGAGGTCGTCGTCCACGTCTTGTCGGGATCGGGATTGCCGTCGAGCACGAAACACTCGTGCAGCGATTTGCCGCGGCGCGGGTCATGCACGAACACCGGGCTCATGCGGCTTTCCACCGCCAGCCTGGCCTGGCGGTTCGAGGCGTCGTCGGCGATGCCGTGTTCCGGCTGGCAGGGGGTGTAGACGTCCAGCACGGCGGGCGAGTCCGTGCAGGTGAGGAACTCCATCACGTTCTTCAGGAAGTGGCCGTGCAGCGCGGTGTTGGTCTGCACCACCAGCACGTTCGGGTGGAAAGCGGCGATCAGGCCGAGTTCCTTGCGGTCTTCCTGCTTGCCCGCGTGCGCGGCACCGATGCGCGAAAGATCGGAGTCCTGGCCCGACAGGCTCGCCGTCGAGGCCTGGCCGCCGGTGTTGGAATAGGCGCCGGTATTCAGGACGAGAACCTTGATCGGCGTGTCGGTCACCAGGATCCGGGACAGCGCGCCGAAGCCGATGTCGTAGGTGGCGCCGTCGCCGCCGATGGTCATCACCGTCGGCATCAGGCCCATCTCTTCGGCGGTGAATTGGCTCCAGGAGAGGTTGCGGAAGGCCGCGTCGTGGACCGATGGATCGTAGGCGTCGTCGAGTTCCAGGCTGGCCACGCGCAGCGCCCGCACATCGTCCACCGCCGAGGCGCAGAGCCCCTCGAAAATGCCCTTGGCCAGCGGCTGGGCATCCTGGAACAGGCTGTTGACCCACGGGTCGTTGTACATGTTGAAGGGGAAAGTCGAGGCGTAGACGCTGCTGCACCCCGTGGAATTGGCGATCACGGCGTTGGCCGGCCCATTGCCCGAGGGGCCGCTCTCGAACAGGTAGAGCCGCTTGGAGAGGCTGTCGATGACACCGGCGATGCGTTCGCGCCGCTCGAGCGCTTCCGGCGCAAGCTCCGCCTGCTTGACGTCGAGGCGGGCAATCAGGCGTTCCAGTTCGCGCACGTGCTCGCGCCGCCGCTTGTCATGGATCGCACGGTTGGCCCCCATCACCAGGCGGATCGCCGTGACCTCGCCGCAGCCCCGGCAGGCGCCATGGCCGCCGGTGGTCGCATAGTAATTGGCGCGGTCGAGGATCAGCCGCTTGGTTTCGCCGTCCGGACGGATCGCCGCGTCGACGAAGCGTGCCGGCGTGTTCGGCATCGCGCCGTGGAATTCGAAACGGGCCTGCAGGGTTTCCTGCAGCGCCGCGTCCTGCTCGCGCGCCACCAGCGCGCCGGGACCGCAGACGGCGACGCATTCCAGGCAGCCGGTGCATTTCCACGGGTCGACGTTGACCGCGTAGAGCCCTCCGCTGCCGGGGCTGGTCTTTTCCATGGCGTCGAAAAACGGCCGCGTCCTGGCCACCGGATAGACCGCCAGCGCATCGGCGAGCTTGCCGAGATTGCGCAGCAGGATGACGTTGTCGGTCTCCAGGCCGGACGCCGCCTCCGCCACGAGTTCGTGGAACGGGCGCGGGTTCTTGTTCTGGCGATAGATCTCGCGCACCGCTTCAGCGAGCGCAAAGACATGGCCGCGCATCGTTTCCCGCTGCGCCTCGGTGATGTCGATCCGGCGGATTGCGGCGAGCAGCAGTTCGTGGATGTCGTGCACCGTGTTCGGGATCGCCGCGTCCGGGCAGACGAGGGCGCACTCGACGCAGCCGGTGCACAGATCGGCCTGGAATTCCGGCACGTTGCGCCGGAACAGGCCCTTGTCCTTCCAGGCCGCGCTGCCGGCCGGGATGAACAGGCCCGTGCCGGGCAATACCGGCGCCTCGCCCATCGTGCCCTCGCGGAACGGGCCGGCCACCATGTCTTCGTAGTAGTCGCGGTCGAGGAAGCCGCCGCACGCCGACGACCCGGATGGCCGGCACATCGAGGCCGAGAGGGCCACGCCGCGGGTACGGCCGGCGGCAGGCTGGGCGTCTGCGAGGACGAACGCGGGTGCGTCATAGTCGATGCGGTGGGTCGCCTCGATGCCCTCGCGGATCACCGCCATGTTGCCCTCGACCACGGCGCCGCCCTTGCCGCCGAACTTCTTGGCGATCTGGCTGCGGATCTTGTCGAGAATCGAGTCGGCGGAGGCATCGGCCACCACCCGGTCCACATGGCCTGCCACGGCGCCGATGAAGGCGATGCCCATCATGCGTGTTTCCAGTTCCGAGGTCGGCGCGTGCTTCTTGGCGACGGCGAAGGCATCGACGATGTGGAAGCGGATCTTGCGCTCGCGCATCGTCTTTCTCGCCTGCGCCGGCAGTTCCCGCCAGACCGCCTCGGGCGGGAGATTCGACTGCATGATGAACGTGCCCCCCGCCGCCAGTCCGCGCAGCGGGTTGGTGTGGCTGAACACCTTGTGGTCGGGCGAGATGACGATTTCCACGTCTTCCAGCTCGGCGTTGGTGATCTTGATCGGCGCGGGGCTCAGGGTGATGTAGTAGTTGGTCGGCGCACCGCTCTTCTCGGAGCCGTATTTCGGCGCCGACTTGGAATAGAGGCCCAGCACCCCGGCGAGAATGTCGGTCAGCAGCTTGCCCGAGGCGATGGTGCCGTAGCCGCCCACCGAGTGGAAGCGCACGCGAAACGCGCCCTCCGGCAGCAGGTTGGGGTTGGGCCCGGTATCGAGCGCCATCAGCTCGGTCTCGGGATAGGCCGCCTTGAGGCGCGCCTGGAGTTCGGCCATGCGCGGCGCGGGGTTCTTCGAGAAGAACTGGGAGCCGAGGTAGACGAAGGGCGCGCTGCTCTCGCTGTCCATGTTGCGGAAGGCGGCGATCAGGTGACGCGGCTGCAGGTCGTGGCCGCCGAGACCGAAGATCGCGGTGGTGATCCTGGGCAGCGCATCGATCGGCGGGATGCCGGCGTGCCGGACCTGTGCGGCGTTTTCGCGCGCCTTGCACAGCGCCTGCGTCACCAGGCCGGTCAGCGCCGTCTGGTCGGAACGCTCCAGCACGGTCACCGCCTTCTTGCCCGCCAGCGCGGCCACCAGTTCGGCCTCGGGGAAGGGCTGGAGCAGCTTGATGGAGACCACGCCGACCTTGCTGCCCTGCGCGCGCAGGTAGGCGGCTACCGCCTCGGCGTCGTCGGTGACCGAACCCAGGCCCACCATGACCGTTTCGGCATCGTCGCACTCGAAGGTCTGCACCGGCGAGTACTCGCGTCCCGTCAGTTCGGCGTATTCGTCCATCGCCTGGCGCACGAAACGCGGCACCTCGCTGGCGAAGTGGGCGCGGTGATCCGCGGCACCGGCCTGGAAGTCGGGCTGGTTCTGCACCGCGCCGGTCAGTCCGGGGTTGTGGATGTCGACCAGCGCCGGCACCAGTTGCCGCGTGCCCTTCTCGTGGGCGTTCAACCACTGGCGCTGCCACTGGCCGTGCAGTTCCTCCGGAATCCAGGCGAGCGTCTCGGCGATCTTCGCGCCTTCGTTGTCCTTCTCGATTTCGGCGGCATGGGCTTCCAGCCAACTGCGGATCGCCTTCATGCTGTCCGCTGCGATGTCGCCTTCGCGGCGCGCCAGGTACTGGCCGAGCTGGAACACCCGGCCCTTGGCGCCGAAGAGCACCTCCTGTGCCACCGTCGGCGCCGCGATCCGGCCGGCCGGGTCGCCGAGGAACTCGCGCAGCAGTTCCGGCTCCGGCATCATCGCCTCGCTCATCATGTGGCTGGTGGAGAAGCCGTCCATCGCGTAGGCGACGGGAATCAGCGACAGGGAACTCACGCGGTAGGAGATCGCCGCCAGATGGGCGGCTTCCTGGGGGTTGGCGCCGAACCATAGACGTCGTCATGGCCGGCCATCACGTTGAGCGAATGCTTCGAGACGACGCGCGCCGCCACATGCAGCACGAATCCGCCGACCTTCTTGCCGACGGTGACGTAGTGCGCTTCGAGGCCGTACAGGATGCCCTGGCTCGACGAGGCGTTGGAGACGAACTTCCCGCCCGTCAGCGCCGCGCCGAGCGCACCGCTCTGCGCCGAATGCTCGCCTTCCGGCTCGAAGAAGAAGGGGTGCTTGCCCCAGACATTGCGGCCGCCGTCGGCGCGGAACGCCTCGTAGATCTCGGATATCTCCGTGGAAGGCGTGATCGGGTAGCCGATCACGCCGCCGCACACATGCCCCATGACCTGGGCGACCGCGCCGTTGCCATGAATGACGCTGGGGATGCCTGGATGTTTGGCGTTGACCTGCGCTGTCGCCTTTGATTTCGCTCGTGCGTCCATGATGCCGTGTCCGTATGTTGTCCGAGGTTCCGAGGGAATGATGCGCTGCCGCAATGCCTGCAGCACATCGATACGACTGACGCGCAAAATCCGGCAGGCAGGACAATTATCGTTTGGGCTTCCGCGACAAACGCCTTGCGGGCGCGGGCCGCGGAGCCCTTCACGGTGCGGCCGAAGATCGGGTCCGGCCTACTGGGACAGGCGGACGGGATATGTCTGCCCGACGGGTCACGGGCGCGGTTGCGCCGCGCCCGTGTTCGTGAAGCACCGAGTATACGAAGATTGCTGCGGTGCGTTAATTGATGATTTTTATAGAAACAAACTTGCGAACTTATTTTCCCGCGGCGGCGGTTCCTGCCGCGCGGAGCGGGGAACCACGGGAAACCAGGGTGCCTTGCCGCGCTTAAGTCAAAAACGCGGACCCTGCCGCTTGGGGGCGGGAATGGGGGAGGGCAAACCGGGGCGCCACGCCCGCCCCGGTGGGACGCTCACTTACCGGCGGCGGGTACCGGTTCCGGCGGCCGGTTGTCGAGCTGGCGGGCCTTGGCGTCGTCGACGTATTCGAAGGTCCGCACCACCTTCAGCACACCACCGGTGGTGGCGGCGATCTGGGAGGCGTCGTCGGCCTCGCGCTTGGTCACCATG
Source organism: Betaproteobacteria bacterium (assembly GCA_016208415.1). GTDB lineage: Bacteria > Pseudomonadota > Gammaproteobacteria > Burkholderiales > Rhodocyclaceae > JACQYB01. The sequence goes on from JACQYB010000011.1 coordinate 73,391, forward strand.
CCGATCAGATAGACCACGCCGGCCTCGGTGACCACCTTCACCGAATTGGCGGAGAACTTCGCGGCGTCGACGAAGCGCGCCTTGACCTTGGACGTGATGTAGGCGTCGCTGCTGCGGTTGGACAGGGAACTGATGGGGCCCACCTGCACCTCGTTGATCACACCCTTCACGTTGTCCACGCCCGAGGCGATGCGCGCCAGTTCGTCGCGGATGGCCGCGTCCCGGGCCTCACCGGTGAGCAGCACGGTGCGGTTGAAGCTGGTGATGTTGACGTGGGCGTCGTAGGCGAAGCGGTCGTCGATGCGCCGCCCGGCCTTCATCTCGATGGCCTCGTCCTCGATGTAGGCGCCGGGGCTACGGCGGTCGGCGTACATCATCGCGCCGGCGCCCACCCCGGCGGCCACCGCCGGGAAGCAACCCTGCAGCGCGGGAACCGTGGCGGCCAGAAGGGCAGCGGCCAGCGTTGCCGAATATCGCATGTTCATTCCTCCACTCCCAGAAGCAAACAGTCAATGCCGTCACACAGGCAGTGCAGCGTCAGCAGGTGCACCTCCTGGATGCGGGCGGTGCGTTGAGCCGGCACACAGACCTGCACGTCGCCCGCCCCCAGCAGGCCGGCGACGCGCCCGCCGCTGCCGCCGGTGAGCGCCACCACGCGCATCTCGCGCTCGTGGGCCGCCACGATGGCCGCCACCACGTTGGGCGAGTTGCCGCTGGTGGAGATGGCCAGCAGCACATCCTGGGGCTGGCCCAGCGCACGCACCTGCTTGGCAAACACCTGCTCGAAGGCGTAGTCGTTGGCGATGGACGTCAGCGTCGAGGTATCCGTGGTCAGCGCCATGGCCGCCAGGCCGGGCCGTTCCATCTCGAAGCGGTTGAGCATCTCGGCGGCGAAGTGCTGGCAGTCCGCCGCCGAGCCGCCGTTGCCGCAGGCGAGGATCTTGCCGCTGCCCATGAGGCAGCCCACCATCAGTTCCACCGCGGCGGCGATGGGCGCCGACAGGGAATCCAGCGACTTGAGCTTGAGGTCGGCGCTTTCGTGGAACTGGCCGGAGATGCGGGAGACGAGATCGATGCTCATTGGATGAAACGGGTGCCCGAAGCGTTCCGGATTCTAGCATGGCGGGCTGCACTCCCATGCCCCCGGTACCACTTCCGGAGCATGGCGGGGGAGCGAGCGGCGGTGCGTGGCCGGGGTGTCACTGCATTTCCGCCAGGACATCCACCTGCATGCGCCGCCACGGATTGCGGGCGCGGGTGAGTGCGGCGATGCGCCCGCTCACCCGGGTGCCCCGGTCCATCTCCGCGGACACCACCCGGTTCTCCGCCCGCGGCAGGTAGCCGAGTTTGCGGCCCTGCCATTCCACGCGCACGGCGCGGGGGTCGTGGGCATTGTCGGGTTCGCGCACCAGGGCCAGTTCGTCGCCCACCCGCAACTGCTCCCACACCTGCTCGCCGTCGTGGAAGGAGAAGCCGGCCAGGGGGGAGCGTTGCACGAGGATGCGCATCTGCTGCGCCCACGCCGGCGGGCAGGCTGCCACGAGCCCCGCCAGCGCCAGGGCCGGCATCGCGCGCAGCCAGGTTCGCCGCTTCGATTTGGCCTTCATCGGCTATCCAGCATCGAAGGCATGCTTCACCCACTCGATGCGGGCGGCGTCCAGGCCGTCGAGCAGGATGGCGTCGAAGCGGCACGGGCGGCTGGCCCAGGACGGGCGGCTGGCCAGCAGCAGGCGTGCCGCCAGCACGATGCGGGCGCGCTTGCGGGCGTCGATGCTGGCGGCGGCGCCGCCGAAGCGGCTGTTGCGGCGCAGGCGCACTTCCGCGAACACCAGGGTGGCGCCGTCCTGCGCCACCAGGTCGATCTCGCCGCCGCGGCAGCGCCAGTTGCGCACCAGCACGCGCAGGCCCTGGCGGGCGAGGAAGTCCGCTGCCAGCGCCTCGGCGGCCTCACCGGGCTTCACGGGCGGCTTCCGGTGCGGCTTTCGGCGCGATTGCCCGGGACGGCCCGAGGCGGCAGAATGCGCGGATGACGGAGGACAGGCATGGGCGGGCGGTGGCGATGATGGCGCCGGCATTATATGTGGTGGCCACGCCGCTCGGGAACCTGGAGGACATCACCCTGCGCGCCCTGCAGGTGCTGGCGGCGGTGGATTGCGTGGCCGCGGAGGACACGCGCCACACCACCGGGCTCCTGCGCCACCATGGCATCGGCACGCGCCTGCTGGCGGTGCACGAGCACAACGAGGCCGCCGCCGCCGGCCAGGTGATCGCCCGCCTGGCGCAGGGCCAGGCGGTGGCGCTGGTGTCCGATGCCGGCACGCCGGGCATCTCCGATCCCGGCGCGCGGCTGGTGGCCGCCGTGCAGGCCGCCGGCCATCGCGTGATTCCGATCCCGGGCCCCAGCGCCGTGGCGGCGGCCCTGTGCGCCAGCGGCCTGGCGGCGGAGCGCTTCCACTTCTGCGGTTTCCTGCCGCCCAGGCCCCAGGCGCGGCGCGCGGCCATCGAGCAGTTGCGCGCACTGCCCTGTACCCTCGTGTTCTACGAGGCGCCCCACCGCATCGCCGAGTGCGTAGACGACCTGGCCGCCGGCCTGGAACCGGAGCGCGAAGTGGTGATCTGCCGCGAACTCACCAAGCTGTTCGAGCAGATCCGGCGCATGCCGCTGGCCCGGGCACCGGCCTGGCTGGCGGCCGATCCAGACCACCGGCGTGGCGAGTTCGTGCTGGTGGTCTCGGCCCCGCCCCCCGCCGACGATCTGTCCGCCGAGGCGCTGCGCACGCTGGAGTTGCTGCGCGCCGAACTGCCCCTGGCCAGCGCCGTGCGCCTGGCCGCCGCCATCACCGGCGCACCGCGAAAGCGGCTGTACGAAGCCGCGCTCGCCGCCGCACGCGACGTCGAATCCACCGCTGGCCCCGAGACATGACCACGACCGCTCCCACCCTCACCCTCACCCGTCCCGACGACTGGCACCTGCACCTGCGCGACGGCGCGGCCCTGGCGGCCGTGCTGCCGGATACGGCGCGCCGCTTCGCCCGCGCCATCGTCATGCCCAACCTGCGCCCGCCGCTGACCACCACCGCCCAGGCGGCGGCCTACCGCGACCGCATCCTCGCCGCCCTGCCGCCGCGCCTCAAGTTCCGGCCGCTGATGACGTTGTATCTGACGGACAACACGCCGCCGCAGGAGATCGACCGGGCGCGGGAGAGCGGTTTGGTGCACGCGGTGAAGCTCTACCCCGCCGGCGCCACGACCCATTCCGACGCCGGCGTGACTGACATCGGGGAGTGCCTTGCAACGCTGGCGCGCATGGAAGAACTGGGCGTGCCGCTGCTGGTGCATGGCGAGGTGACGGATCCGGCGGTGGACGTGTTCGACCGCGAGCAGGTGTTCATCGACCGGGTGCTGGCGCCGTTGCTGAAGCGCTTCCCGCGGCTGCGAACCGTGTTCGAGCACATCACCACGCGCGAGGCGGCGCAGTTCGTGGTGGAGGCGGGTCCGCAGGTGGCGGCCACCATCACGGCGCACCACCTGCTGATGAACCGCAACGCGATTTTCGCCGGCGGCCTGCGCCCGCACCATTACTGCCTGCCGGTGCTCAAGCGCGAGGAGCACCGCCGGGCGCTGGTGGCGGCGGCGGTGTCGGGGAATCCGAAGTTCTTCCTCGGCACCGATTCGGCGCCCCATGCGCGCGGCGCCAAGGAAACGGCCTGTGGCTGCGCCGGCTGCTACACCGCCCATGCCGGCATCGAGCTGTATGCCGAGGCCTTCGAGGCGGCCGGGGCGCTGGATCGCCTGGAGGGGTTCGCGGCCTTCCATGGCGCGGATTTCTACGGCCTGCCGCGCAATGGGGAACGCGTCACGCTGGTGCGGGAGGCCTGGGCGGTACCCTGCGCGCAGCCCTTCGGCGCGGGCGAGGAACTGGTGCCGTTACGCGCCGGCGAGACGGTGGCGTGGCGATTGATGGAGACAGGGAAAGATGTCGTCGAGACCACTGCCCGCGATGGCGGGAATGCTGAGCCTGGCCGGGATGCTGCTGGCGGGCTGCGTCAATGACGCCGCAACGTTTCAGGCCGAGGGGCAGGAGCCGGCGTTGACCCTCATCCGGCAACAACCCTACTTCTGGAGCAAGCGCGCGGACCTGGCACTGGTGGTGGCGCGCCTGCCCGAATGCCAGCGTCGCCACCACCTGGTGGCCTCCCGCGACGGCAAGGCGCGCAGCGACCTCTACCAGACCCAATCCGGCCACTTCCTGTTCAAGCGCGGCCGTACCTGGTATTCCATCGACACCGGACGCTGCAGCCTGGAGAAGGCCGAAGCGCCCGGACAGCAGGCAACCGGCACCTTGCTGGGTTCGTTCGACGAGCGTGCGGGTCGCCTGCGCTTCGTTGCGGCCGAAGCTCCCGTGGCCCGGCGCTGACCCTCTCGCCGCCGGGCCGCCCCAAGGCGAGGGCCGCCCCCCTGGGGGGCAGCGCAGCGTGGGGGCTCACCCCCCGCCGCCGGGCCGTCGGCAATTCCCTTCCCGCAGTTCTGAAGATCCCTCGGGCTTGAGCCGCGGCGGACGCGCCGAGGCCTGCGGTCTTGCGGGCATTGCACGGACCACCGGCCCGGGACACGACCTGCGCCGCGTCCCGGGCCGATGATCCGGCAACCGTTGCGGGTCGGGAACCTACCCCAGCCAGGGGCTCAGCACCAGCAGCGCCGCCAGGGCGTCGTCGCCGGTCACCCGGGTGCCGTCGTAGGGCGTCGCCGTGAAGGGGCCCACGGTGCCGGCAAGGCTGACCTTGGCATCGGCCACGAGCAGGCCGAGGTGGCTGCTGCCCCGCACATCGATGCGCTCGGTGAGGGCCGAGGGCGCGGTGTAGGTGCGCGGCCAGCTTCCCGAGGTGAACAGGCCCACCACCTGGGATCCCGCCTTGCCCACGGCGATGCTGGGCGAGCGGAACTGGGTGGTGAAGCCGCTGTTCTGCACCGCCACGCGTTCCACCGGGGCGTTGGGATCGACGCCGCCGTAGGTGGTCAGGCCGGCGACGAACTCGGCGGATGCGCTGGTGCGGAAGGTGAAGCTGGCCGGGTCGCCGCTGGCCAGGGTGCGCGTGAAGACCCACAGCTTCGACCGGCCGAAGGTCGAGTCCTGGGCCAGCCGCTGGGTCCAGCCGCTGGGTGCGGTGACGGTGACGCTCTTCGAATAGACCGAGATCGCCGCCACGGCGAGCTGTCCGGCCGCCGCCGCGGATGGCTTCGCCACGTTGATGCTGGTGCCGGCGCCGGAAATGGCGGGTGCGGCGGTGGCGAATTCCACCACGCCGGTGGTGGGCGGGGGCGTCGTGCCTGTATTCGTATTGGTGTTCGTGTTCGTGTTCGTGTTGGTGTTTGTATTTGTATACGTGTTGGTGTCGGTATCGCCGCTGCGCTCGCTCATGCCGGCGGGCGGGGTGAAGCTGCGTGGCCAGCTTCCGGAGGCGAACAGCCCGATGACGCGTGCACCGCCCTTGGCCACCGTCACGGTGGAGGAGCGGAACTGGCTGCTGAAGCCGCTGTTCTGCACGCCGATGTTGCCGATGGGGCTGCTGGCGTCCGCGCCGCTGTAGGTGACCAGGGTTCCCACGTGGTTGGCGCTGGCGCTCAGGGCGAAGGAATAACTGGCGGGTTCGCCGGAGCCGAGCACGCGGGTGAACACCCACAGCTTCGAGCGGCCGCTGGTGCAGTCCTGGGCCAGGCGCTGGGTCCAGCCCGCGGGTGGGGTGACCGCCACGCTCTTCGAGAACACCGAAATCGCCGCCACCGCCAACTGGCCCGCGGCCGCCGTCGAGGGTCGCGCGAGGTTCGCGCTCACGCCCGTGCCGGCGATTCCCGCCGCTGCCGCGGCGAATTCCACCGTGCCCGTGGTGGTTGCGGGGGGCGGCGCCGGGGGCGGGGCCGGGGTCGGTTCCGTGATGCGTCCGCCGTCCAGGTCGGCGTAGGCCCTGTCGAGCCAGCCGCTGATGGTGGCGTTCTTCTCCGGCCCGCCGATGAGTCCGACGGTGGACTCGTAGTTGTCGTGGGCGTAGAAGCACACCGCCTCCAGGCCGGCGGCGTTGCAGGCCTTGGTCGTTTCGTAGAGGGCGCGCCCCTTCTGGTCGGCGCTCATGCGCGCGAACCACTCGCCGCCCCAGGTCGGCCCGTAGCCCAGTTCGGTGACGGCCAGGCGCATGCCCGGCTTGCCGGCCGCCGCGCACCAGCCCTTGACCTGGTTGATGCTCGACTCGATGGTGGTGGGCGCGCCCACTGCGGCCGCGCCGTAGTTGTAGGGATGCCAGGCCAGGACATCGTACCAGTTGGACATGGGCGTGCCGTCGGAGCAGCGCGCCGCCAGGAACTGGGGAATCATGCTCCAGTAGCTCTGCGCCGGCGAGTACACGGGAATGGCGCTGTTGACGCGCTTGGCGGCGCGGTAGAGGCGCTGCTGCACGTCGGCCAGGCGCGTCCAGTCCATGGAGGCGAATTCCGGGATGGGTTCGTTCCAGCCTTCCACCGCGTAGAGATAGCCGGCGTTCCAGGCCCAGGTGATGAAGCGGTAGCAGTAGTCCTCATACTGGTTCAGATCCCGCGGACCGGAGCGGCGGCCGGGGATGCCGTAGAGCGTGCGCCCCTGGTAGGCGTCGGGCTCCGTGGGCCTCAGGGCGGCCCAGGTCGGTACGGCACCGAAGCACTTGAGCACCTTGACCCCGCGCGCCTTCCACTGGCTGTACACCCGTTCGATCTTCGCGAAGTCGATGGTGTTGTCCGATTTCCACACGCTGAAACAGTGCAATCCCTCGCAATCCCAGTCGCGCCAGACGGAAATGCGATAGGTGGGCGCCACCGAGGCGCCGCCGTTGAACAAGCGATGGGAGTGCATGCTGAGACGAATGGCCATGTTTCGGTCTCCTTGAGGGTGCGAGAGGTCGCCGATGCATACGCCCCAACGTCGCGCACACGGGTCTCCGACGCTGGGCTGCAGGGTGTGGCGCGCAAGCAGTCCCCGGACGATGAAGGGGCTGGCTTGTTGTCGCTACGTGGGGTTAACGGACGGGATTGGGGAAAGATTAGCTTTGAGGCGGAAAAAATTGAAAAAGGCATTCCGACCCGCCAGGGCGGGCCAGCGCCTGCCGGGTGGCAGCGCCGGTAGCGCCGCCGGGCCTGGTTGGGGGGCGTCGCCCGGACGACGGGAGACACCCCGCAGCATCCCGACCGGCCGGGGGCGGAGGGGTGCCGGAGACGCGCCGCCTCCGGCACGTGACGCGGGCCCCAACGGCATGGGGGCCGGACTGGCGGTGAGCGGGGGCGGCTTGGCGGCCCCGTCTGCGCTCAGCCGCCCGCCCCCGGCTTCACCACGACCAGGGCCCCCCGCGCATCGTCGCCGGTGATGGAGGCGCCGTCGTAGGGGGTGGCCACGTAGGGTCCGACGGTGGCGGCGGCGGCGATGCCCACATCGGCCAGCAGCAGGCCGAGGTTGGCGGCGCCCTTGACATCGACGCGCTCGGCCATGGCCGCGGGCGCGGTGAAGCTGCGCGGCCAGCTGCCGGTGGCGAACAGCCCCACCACGCGCGAGCCGGCCTGGCCCACGGCGACGGTGCCGGAGCGGAACTGCGTGGTGAAGCCGCTGTTCTGCACGCCCACGCCTGCCACGGGGGTGGTGGCGTCGATGCCCGAATAGATGGACAGGGCCGCCACGCAGTGGGCCGGCGCGCTCAGGGCGAAGGCGTAGCTGGCCGGCTCGGTGCTGCCGAGCAGGCGCGAGAACACCCACAGTTTGGAGCGCCCGAAGGTCGCATCCTGGGCCAGGTGGCGGGTCCAGCCGGCGGGGGTGGCCACCGTCACGGTCTTGGAGAACACCGACACCGCGGCCAGGGCGAGCTGCCCCGCGGCGCCGGCCGCCGGCCGGGCCAGGGTGATGGAGGCGGCGGCACTGGCCGCCACCCCGGGGGCTGCGGCGGCAAATTCCACCGGGCCCACCACCGGAGGCGGCGGAGGCGGCGGAGGCGGCGGAGGCGGCGGAGGCGGCGGAGGCGGCGGAGGCGGCGGCGGAGGGGGAGGTTCCACCTGGCCGGGCTTCACCACGACCAGGGCCACCAGCGCATCGTCGCCGGTGATGGAGGCGCCGTCGTAGGGGGTGGCCACGTAGGGTCCGACGGTGGCGGCGGCGGCGATGCCCACATCGGCCAGCAGCAGGCCGAGGTTGGCGGCGCCCTTGTCCAGCCACGAGCTGATGGTGGCGTTTTTCTCCGGCCCGCCGATGAGCCCGACGCCGGATTCGTAATTGTCGTGGGCGTAGAAGATGACCGAGTCCAGGCCGGCGTCCCTGCAGGCGCGCGTGGTCTCGTAGAGCGCCCGTCCCTTCTGGTCGGCGGAGAGCGCGGCGAACCATTGTCCGCCCCAGGTGGGGCCGTAGCCCAGTTCGGAGATGGCAAGGCGCATGGCCGGCTTGCCGGCCGCCGCGCACCAGCCCTTGACCTGGGAGACGGTCGATTCGATGGTGCTGGGCGCCCCCACCGAGGCGGCGCCGCAGTTGTAGGGGTGCCAGGCGAGGACGTCGAAGCAGTCCGACAGCAGCGTGCCGTCGGAGCAGCGTGCCGCCAGCAGTTCGGGAATCCTGGTCCAGTAGCTCTGCGCCGGCGAGTACACCGGGATGGCGGCGCTGACACGCCGGGCCGCCCGGAACACGCGCTGCTGGACGTCGGCCAGGCGGGTCCAGTCCATGGAGGAGAATTCCGGGATGGGCTCGTTCCAGCCTTCGGCAGCGTAGAGATAACCCGCGGCCCAGGCCCAGGAGATGAAGCGGAAGCAGTAATCCTCGTACTGGGCCAGGTCCTTCGGCCCGGAGCGGCGTCCCGGCACGCCGTAGAGGGTGCGTCCGTCGTAGGTGTCGGGTTCGGTGGGGCGCAACGCCGCCCAGGTGGGCACGGCGCCGAAGCACTTCACCACCTTCACGCCGCGGCTCTTCCACTGCGCGTAGACGCGCTCGATGGTGGCGAAATCGATGCTGTTGTCCGGCTTCCAGACGCTGAAGCAGTGCAGGCCCTCGCAGTCCCAGTCGCGCCACACGGACAGGCGATAGGTGGGGGGAAGCGAGACGCCGCCGTTGAACAGGCGATGGGAGTGCATGCCCAGACGAATGGCCATTCATGTTCTCCTTAGAGCCGCGGGCGGATAGATGCCCGGCAGTGATTTTTGCAGGCGCACCCGCCACCTGCACCGCCAACCTGACCAAGGGTAGTCGACTGGAATGGTCAGGGGAACTATCACTTTGTGGCAGCAATGAAGGTAAATGGTTCCTTTGGCTGCGGCGCGCGCTTCCCTGCCGGGGGTTCAGCCTTGCGCCAACTTCAGATCTTCGCGCTCCGCGCGGCGCGCCGCGCGCCGGCCGCGGCGCAGGTCGATGCCGGCCAGCAGCACCAGCCCGGCGACGAAGTAACTGCCGGTGACGAGGATGGCGGTGCGGTGGTCGCCGCCGGTGAGCCAGTTGGCCAGGCCGTAGGTGAGGGGGCCGAGGATGGCGGCCACGTTGGTGGCCAGGCCCCACAGGCCGAAGAACTCCGCCAGGCGCGAGACCGGTGCCAGGATTCCCACCACCGCCCGCCCGGCGGACTGGGAGGCGCCCATGCACAGGCCGGCGATGTTGGCGGCGATCCAGAACGCCGCGGCGCCCTCCGCCGCCCAGGCGATGAGCACCATGGCGATCCAGCCCGCCAGGGTCAGGGCGATGGCGGGCAGGTGGCCGATGCGGTCCTGCAGGTGGCCAAAGCCCAGGGCGCCCAGGGCCGCGGTCAGGTTCACGACGATGATCAGCGTCAGCGTCTCGCGGGTCGAAAACCCCATCGCCTCCTGGGCGTAGATGGCTGCCAGGGCGATGACCGCCGCGACGCCGGCCTGGTAGAACACGGTGCACAGCAGGAAGCGGCCGAGGTCGCGGAAACGCCGCGCCTGGGCGAGGGTGGAGCGCAGCCGCGCCCAGGCGGCGCGCGCCACGTGGCCCGCTTCCAGGCTCTGGGGCACGGCCCGCTCGCGCAGCAGCAGGAAGGTGGGCAGGCTGGCGGCGGCGAAGCACGCCGCGGTGATGAGCATGGTGACCGGCACGAATTCGGCAGCCGCGGCGCCCAGGCCCTGGGCGTGGGTGATGTAGGCCAGGCACAGTCCGAGCACCGCCAGCCCGCCGAGATAGCCCAGGCTCCAGCCCCAGCTCGACACGCGGCCCATGGCGCGGCTGGTCGCCAGTTCCGGCAGGAACGCGGCCACCAGGTTCTGGCCGGTGGCGAAAAAGAAGTTGGAGGCCACGGTGGCCAGTACCGCCAGGGCGAGGGCGCCTGGCCCGGCCAGCGCCAGCGCGCTGGTGGCCAGTACGCAGCCCACCGTCGACAGGGCCAGCAGGCGCTTCTTCCAGGCGTAGGCATCGGCCAGGGCGCCCAGTGCCGGAGCGCTCACCACCACCAGCAGGTAGGACAGGGACAGCGAAGCCGTCCATGCCAGCGTCGCCCAGGGTGCGCGGCCCGCCACCACGGCCACGAAGTAGGCATTGAACACCGCCGTGAGCACCACCGTGGTGTAGCCGGAATTGGCGAAGTCGTACATCGCCCACGCCCATACTTCGCGGGGACGCACGTCGGGGGCCAGGGCGGGGGAAGAACGGCTCATGGGCGGGCGCTCGGAGTTCGTGTTCGGTCGCAACGGGTACGGCGGCCTGCCATTATGAGTGCCGCACCCGAGCGCAGACAGGCCATGTGTTGGCGCCGCTGCATCGGGCCGACGCCCGCGGCACGGAATTTCCCTCCTTCCTGTCTCGACGCCGCAGTGGGTACTTGCAAGCGGCGGACCCGGCCATGCGGTAAAATGGTCACGGGAGTTCGCCAGGCAGTCGCTGCACGGCACGCCGTGTGGAGGAAAGTCCGGGCCCCTCAGAGCAGGATGCCGGCTAACGGCCGGGCACCGCGAGGTGACGGAAAGTGCAACAGAGAGCAGACCGCCGATGGCCTGCGACGGCGCCGCCGCAAGGCGGCAATGTCCTTCTCCCGCAAGGGAGGTGCCCTTCTTCGGGAGGGGTGGGCACAGGCAAGGGTGAAACGGTGGGGTAAGAGCCCACCGCGGACGTGGCAACACGGACGGCACGGCAAACCCCATCCGGGGCAAGGCCAAATAGGGAAGCCATGGCGTGGCTCGCGCCGCTTCCGGGTAGGCCGCTAGAGCGCGCCGGCAACGTCGCGCCCAGAGGAATGACTGCCCACGACAGAACCCGGCTTATCGGCGAACTCCCCCCCTTATTCACTCCCAGGATTTACCCGCCCGGAGGCGTGTCGTGCCCCTCATGCCGCCTGTGTCGGCGTCCCATGCCAGAAGCAGATTGAAACGCCTTCGCTATGTCGTTAATTTTGCTGACGAAGGGCAAGCATGGAGGGTGTAATACTTTCGGCTAAGTCATTGTCCGTATTAACAATTGGCAACGCTTTCGGCTTGACCAAAGGAATTAACTGCACTAGAGTGGGGAAAAGTGGAGATTTGTGGGAAACACTGATTTCCCAGTCCTTTGCAGAGGGGAGCCGATGTTCCAGGGTGCCGCCGCACTCAGCATGGACGCCAAGGGACGCCTGGCGATTCCGGCACGGTATCGCGACGCCCTGGCTGCTGCTTCGGAGGGCGCTCTGGTGCTGACGGCACATCCGCATCGCTGCCTTCTGCTCTATCCCGGACCGGCTTGGGAACCGATCCGCGACCGTGTGCTTGCCACCTCGGGTCTGGAACAGCAGGCGTCGCTGTTGCGTCGGCTGCTGGTCGGTTTTGCGCGTGAAGAGCAAATGGACGCTGCAGGACGCCTGCTCGTCGCGCCGGAACTGCGCGGCTATGCCGGACTGGACAGGGGGGTGTGGCTGGTGGGGCAAGGCAACCATTTCGAGATCTGGTCCGACGAGGGCTGGCAGAAGCAGCAGGAGGCGATTTTCGCCCTGGGCGACCAGTTGCTGCCGCCGGGGCTCGAGAACCTGATGCTGTGAGCGGCGTCGTGGCGGGGGCGGTGGAACACGCGCCGGTGCTGTTGCAGGAGGCGGTGGATGCCCTGGCGGTGCGTGAGGACGGCGTCTATGTGGACGCCACTTTCGGGCGCGGCGGCCACAGCAGCGGGATCCTGGCACGGCTGGGTGAAAACGGACGGGTGGTGGCGCTGGACCGGGATCCGGCCGCGGTGGCCGCGGCGCAGGGCGTCGGCGACGGCCGTTTGAAAGTGGTGCACGCACCCTTCAGCCGGCTCGGCAACGCGCTGCGCGGGCAGGGTGTGGAGCAGGTTGACGGTGTGCTGTTCGACCTTGGTGTGTCGTCGCCGCAACTGGATGACCCCCGGCGCGGATTCAGCTTCCGCGGCGAGGGCCCGCTGGACATGCGGATGGATCCGGGCAGCGGGGAGACGGCGGCGCAGTGGCTGGCGACGGCCAGCGAGAAGGAAATCGTGGGGGTGATCAGGGACTATGGCGAAGAACGGTTTGCTCATGCGATTGCAAAGAAGATTGTTGCTGCGCGCTGCGGGCCGGATCAGCCTCCGCTCGCCAGTACCGGACAGTTTGCAGCGTTCGTTGCACAGGTCGTGCGCACGCGGGAGCCCGGCCAGCATCCGGCCACGCGGACCTTTCAGGCTGTACGGATTTTCATCAATCGCGAGCTTGAAGAGCTCGAGGCTGCGCTTCCCCAGTGCGTGGGGTTGCTGAGTCCGGGCGGGAGACTGGTGGTGATCAGCTTCCATTCGCTGGAAGACCGCATCGTCAAGCGCTTCATGCGCGCCCAGGCGCAGCCCTGGGCGGACATGCCGGCGCGCCTGCCGCTGCGCGCCCGCGATCTGCCGGCGCCGCGACTGCGCCTGCTCGGACGCGCCCGCCGGCCATCCGCCGCCGAGGTGGCGGCCAACCCGCGCGCGCGCAGCGCAGTGATGCGCGTCGCCGAACGCATCTGAGGCCCCCGCCGTGCTGCGCCTGAATCTCCTCCTGCTTGCGGCGGCGCTGGCGTGCGCCATGGGTCTGGTGGCGTCCAACCACAGCGCGCGCAAGCTGTTCATCGATCTGGAGCGCGAGCAGGAACGCACCCGCCAGCTCGAGGTGGAGTGGGGCCAGTTGCAGCTCGAGCAGAGCACGTGGGCGGCCCACGCCCGGGTGGAGCGCATTGCCCGGGAGCGCCTGCATATGCGCCTGCCCGCCGCCGGCGGCGTGGTGGTTGCCGAACCTCCCCGGGAGCGCCAGCCGTGAGGACCGTGCGCGCCACCCTGCTGTCCGACATGCTGCCGGCGTGGCGCAGCCGCGTCGTGCTGCTCGTCCTGCTGGGTGCTTTCGTGGCGCTGCTGGGGCGCTCCCTGTACCTCCAGGCGGTCAACGAGGAGTTCCTGCAGCAGAAGGGCGAGTCCCGCTATTCGCGAGTCATTGAACTTCCGGCCACGCGCGGGCGCATCACCGACCGTCACGGCGACGTGCTGGCGGTGAGCACGCCGGTGAAATCCGTGTGGGCCATCCCCGAAGACGCGGGGAAGGTGAACGGCGAGCAGTTGCGCAAGGTGGCCCGACTGCTGGAGATGGATGCGCGCGATCTCACCCGGCGCCTGCAGGCCGAGGGCGACTTCGCCTACCTCAAGCGGCAGGTGGCGCCGGACGTGGCGGAGTCGGTGATGGCGCTTGGCCTGCCGGGCATCCACGACCAGCGCGAATATCGCCGCTACTACCCCACCGGCGAGGTGACCGCCCACATCCTCGGCTTTACCGGCGTCGGCGATGCCGGCCAGGAGGGCGTGGAACTGGCGTTCAACGACGACCTGTCGGGCAGGACGGGCTCGCGCCGCGTGATCAAGGATCGTCGCGGGCGCATCGTCGAGGACGTGGAGAGCGTGCGTGCGCCCCAGGACGGGCACGACGTGGCCCTCGCCCTCGATGGCAAGATCCAGTACCTGGCCTACGCCGCCCTGCGCGACGCCGTGGCCGAGCACAAGGCCAAGGCCGGCGGCATCGTGGTGCTGGACGCCCGCAGCGGCGAGGTCCTGGCCCTGGCCAACCTGCCGACCTTCAATCCCAACAACCGCGGCAAGCTCAACGGTGCGCAACTGCGCAACCGGGTGCTCACCGACACCTTCGAGCCGGGATCGACCCTCAAGCCCTTCACCGTCGCCATGGCGCTGGAGGCCGGCAAGGTGCGCTCCGACACGGTCATCCAGACGGCGCCGGGGCACCTCACCATCGGCCGTCGCACCATCTCGGACGCCCACCCCAACGGCCTGCTCACCGTGGCCCAGGTGATCCAGAAGTCCTCCAACGTGGGTGCCGCCAAGATGGCGGGCATGCTGGAGCCGCAGCAGATGTGGGGCAAGTTCGACGCGCTGGGGTTCGGGGCGCCGCCGCACCTGGGTTTCCCCGGCGAGGCGGGCGGTCGGCTGCGGCCCCACAGGACGTGGAAGCCCATCGAGCAGGCCACCATGGCCTACGGCCACGGCATCTCCGTCAGCCTGATGCAGCTTGCCCGCGCCTACATGGTCTTCGCGCGCGACGGAGACGTTCCCCCGCTGTCGCTGCAGCGGGTGGGCGGGCGCTTGCCCGAGGGCCGGCGCGTGTTCTCGCCGGAAACCGCGCGCCAGGTCCGCGCCATGCTGGAGATGGTGGTGGAGCCCGGCGGCACCGCCCAGCGCGCCCGGGTGCCGGGCTATCGGGTCGCCGGCAAGACCGGCACCGCCCACAAGCTGGAAGGCGGCACCTACGCCGACCGCTACGTCGCCTCCTTCGTCGGCTTCGCGCCGGCGTCCAGTCCGCGCCTGGTGGTGGCGGTGATGATCGACGAACCCGGCGGCAACATCTACTACGGCGGCGAAGTGGCCGCGCCGGTGTTCGCCCGCGTCATGGAGGGTGCACTGCGCAACCTGGGCGTGGCGCCGGACGCCCCGGTCAAGCCGATGCAGATGGCGCGCGGCGCCGCACAGGTGCCGATGTGAGCGCCGACGCCATGGCCCGCAGCATTCTCGCCGACCCGGCCCTGCGTGGTGTGGCGCCGTCGCGCGCGTGCGCCGATTCCCGCGCCATGGAGCCCGGGGACCTGTTCCTGGCCTACCCCGGCCAGCGCGCCGACGGCCGGCGCCACATCGCCGACGCCGTGCGCCGCGGTGCCGCCGCCGTGGTGTGGGAACGCCAGGGCTACGCCTGGGACGAGACCCTTGAGGTTCCCAACGTCGCCGTCGACGGGCTGCAGAACCTGTCCGGCCACCTCGCCCACCGGGTCTTCGGTTGCCCCTCCGAGCACATGGCGGTGATCGGCGTCACCGGCACCAACGGCAAGACCACCGTCAGCCAGTGGATCGGCTCCGCCCTGGGCACCCTCGGGCGCCCTTGCGGCGTCATCGGCACGCTCGGCAGCGGCTTTCCGGGGGCGCTGGTGGCGGCGCTCAACACCACCCCGGATGCCGTCACGGTCCATGGCCTGCTGGCCGGCTTCCGCAGCCAAGGCGCCACGGCCGCCGCCATGGAGGTGTCGTCCATCGGCCTGGACCAGGGTCGTGTAAACGGCGTGCGCTTTGCCGTGGCGGTGCTCACCAACCTCAGCCGCGACCATCTGGAGTACCACGGCAGCATGGAGGACTACGCCCGCGCCAAGGCCGGACTGTTCTCCCTGCCGGGTGTCGGCGTGGCGGTGCTGAACCTGGAAGATGCCTTCGGCCGGGAGATCGCGCGTCGGCTCAAGGGCAGCGGCGTGCGCCGCATCGGCTACACGCTCGACGGCGCTGCGACGCGTGACAGCGACGTGGACGAAATCGTGGCCGCGACGAGCGTGGAGCTGACCGCGCAGGGCCAGCGCGTGCGCGTACGCACCCCCGGCGGCGAGGCGTCCATCGAGGCCCGCCTGGTGGGCCGCTTCAACGCCGCCAACCTGCTGGCGACGCTGGCCACCCTGCTGGCCCTCGACCTTCCCCTGGAGCCGGCGGTGGCGGCGTTGCACAGGCTCACCCCGCCGCGCGGGCGCATGGACATGCAGGGCGGCGAGGGCGAACCGCTGGTGGTGGTGGACTACGCCCACACGCCCGACGCTCTGGAACAGGCACTGCGGGCGCTGCGGGAAACCGCCCGCGTGCGCGGCGGACGGCTGGTGTGCGTGTTCGGCTGCGGCGGCGACCGCGACCCGGGCAAGCGCCCGCTCATGGGCGCCGTGGCGGCGCGGCTCGCCGACCGGGTGCTGCTCACCAGCGACAACCCGCGCAGCGAGGACCCCGACGCCATCATCGACGCCATCGCCGCCGGCATGTCCGCGGCGGCGGCGCGCATCACCGACCGTGCCGGCGCCATCGCCGCGGCGGTGGGGCAGGCACAGTCCGCCGATGTGGTGCTGGTGGCGGGCAAGGGGCACGAGGACTATCAGGAAACCCACGGCCAGCGCCGCCACTTCTCCGATGCCGAGGAAGTGGCTCGTGCGCTGTCCCTGTGGCGGAGGCGCACATGATCCTTGATTCCTCTCAAGGAAACGCCGGGCCGCCCCCAGTTTCCTTGACCCCCTCGGGGGGCGGAAACGTCACAGACGTTTCCTGGGGGCGCTCAGTTGACCGCTCGTTTTCCCTCGGGAGGCCGCATGGAGATTGAGGTCCGTGCCTTCGCCCACGCGCACCGGATGGGTGAGCCCGCTACGCGCCCGATTGCGCGCCTGCCGGGTCGTCTGGCGGCGTTGCGCATCAAAGCGGGGGGCGGCCCCGCGGCCTCGTCGCGCCTTGCCAGCCAACCCGGCAGGCCCACACTCGGGCGCGTTCAACCGAGGAATCAAGGATGATGCACCTGTCCGAGGCCGCCCTGGCCACCGGCGGCGTGACCCGCAACGGCAACCCGCTGTTTGTCGGCGTCAGCACCGATTCGCGCCACATCGAGGCCGGTGCGCTGTTCATCGCCCTGCGTGGCCCGAATCACGACGGCCACGCCTTCATCGACGACGTCATCGAGCAGGGCGCCGCCGCCGCCATGGTGGACGCCGCCTGGTCCGGCGCGCAGGACTGCCCGGCTCCGCTGCTGGTGGTGCCGGACACCCGCCTGGCGCTGGGCAGCCTGGCCGGCCACTGGCGCACCCGCTTCGACCTGCCGCTGGTGGGGGTGACCGGCAGCAACGGCAAGACCACCGCCAAGGAAAGGCCGTGCTCGCCACCCGCGGCAACCTCAACAACGATATCGGCCTGCCCCTCATGCTGTTGCGGCTCAGTGCCGCCCACCGCGCCGCGGTCATCGAGATGGGCATGAACCACCCCGGCGAGATCGCCTACCTGGCGGACATCGCCCGCCCCACCGTGGCGCTGGTGACCAACGCCCAGCGCGCCCACCTGGCCGGGCTGGGAGGCGTGGCCGAGGTGGCGCGCGAGAAGGGGGCGCTCTACGAGGCCCTGGGCACCGACGGCGTGGCGGTGATCAACGCCGACGACCCGCACCGGGATCTGTGGCTGGAGATGGCCGGCGATCGCCGGGTGCTGACGTTCGGCCTCGGCGGCGATGCCGACGTCGGCGCCCGGGTCCACGCCCACGGGCTCGAGACCGTGGTCGATCTGCGCACCCCGGCCGGGGACACGAGCTTCACCCTGCGGGTGCCGGGACTGCACAACGTGCGCAACGCCCTGGGCGCGGCGGCCGCCGCGCTCGCCGCCGGCGCGGGGCTGGAGGCCATCGCCGCGGGCCTGGGCGCCTACCGCGGTTTTCCCGGCCGGCTGCAGCCTCGCGCGCTACCGGGTGGCGCCACCCTCATCGACGACAGCTACAACGCCAACCCGGATTCCGTGCGCGCCGCCATCGACGTCCTCGCCGCCCTGCCCGGACGAAGGATCCTGGTGCTCGGCGACATGGGCGAAGCCGGCGACCGGGCGGGGGAGTTCCATGACGAAGCGGGCGGCTACGCCAAGAGCCAGGGCGTAGACCTGCTGTTCGGCCTGGGTACGCTGACCGAACTGGCGGTGCGCAACTTCGGCGGCGGCGGCCGGCACTTCACGCGCCCGCCGGACCTGGTGCGCGCGCTGCGGCCGCATCTCGACCCCGACACCGTGGTGCTGGTGAAGGGCTCGCGCTTCATGCGCATGGAACGCATCGTCGAAGCGCTGGCGCAGGAGGAGACATGATGACGACCCCCACGCTTCGCTGCCCCCCGCGGGGGCGGCATGCCGCCTTGGGGCGGCCCGGCGGCGACATGACTGCCCGCAGCCGCGCCCTTTGCCAGGCCCCCCGGGGGGCGCCTGCCCTGTCCGGGGCGTTTCGCCGCCGGGCAGGGATGACATGGAGAGTCACCAGACATGCTGCTTGAACTGGCCGAATGGCTGGCCAAGGACATCCGCGCCTTCAACGTCTTCGGCTACATCACGCTGCGCGCGGTGCTGGCGGCCATGACGGCGCTGGCCATCTCCTTCGTCCTCGGGCCGCCGGTGATCCGGCGGCTGACCGCCTACAAGATCGGCCAGGCGGTGCGCGACGACGGCCCCAAGTCCCACCTCACCAAGGCGGGCACGCCGACCATGGGCGGGGCGCTCATCCTCCTGGCCATCGCCATCACCACGCTGCTGTGGGGCGACCTGTCCAACCGCTACATCTGGGTGGTGCTCGGGGTGACCGTGGGCTTCGGTGCCGTGGGCTGGGTCGATGACTGGCGCAAGGTGGTGCAGCGCAATCCCCGCGGACTGCCGGCGCGCTGGAAATATTTCTGGCAGTCGCTGGTGGGCCTGGCCGCCGCCCTGTACCTGGGGCTCTCCGCCACGGCGCCGGTGCAGATGGAACTCATCGTGCCCTTCTTCAAGAGCTTCGCCTACCCGCTGGGGGTGGTGGGCTTCGTGGTGCTGACCTACTTCGTCATCGTCGGCACCAGCAACGCCGTGAACCTCACCGACGGCCTGGACGGCCTGGCCATCATGCCCACGGCCATGATCGCCTCGGCGCTGGCCATCTTCTCCTACGTCGCCGGCCATGCCGTGTTCGCCAAGTACCTGGGCGTGCCCTTCATCCAGGGCGCGGGCGAACTCGCGGTGTTCTGCGGCGCCATGTCCGGGGCGGCGCTGGGTTTCCTGTGGTTCAACACCTATCCGGCCGAGGTGTTCATGGGCGACGTGGGCGCCCTGGCTCTGGGCGCGGCCCTGGGCACGGTGGCGGTGGTGGTGCGCCAGGAAATCGTGCTGTTCATCATGGGTGGCCTGTTCGTGGCCGAGACCCTGTCGGTGATGGTGCAGGTGCTCTACTTCAGGCTCACCGGCGGCAAGCGCATCTTCCGCATGGCGCCGCTGCACCATCACTACGAACTGGGGGGGTGGAAGGAAACGCAGGTGGTGGTGCGCTTCTGGATCATCACCATCCTGCTGGTGCTGTTCGGACTGTCGACGCTGAAGTTGCGCTGAACCATGGAAATCGCGGACAAGGGCGTACTGGTGCTGGGACTGGGCGAGTCGGGCCTGGCCATGGCGCGCTGGCTGGTGCGCCAGGGGGCCCGGGTGCGCGTGGCCGACAGCCGCGCCGCGCCGCCCTGTGCCGCCGCATTGCGGGATCTGGCCGCCGCGGCCCAACTGGTGGCCGGGACGTTGCGCGAGCCGTTGCTGGATGGCATGCAGGTGCTGGCCATCAGCCCGGGCCTGTCGCAACGGGAACCGGTGGTGCGGGCGGCGCGCGAGCGCGGCATCGCGGTCACGGGCGAGATGGAGCTTTTCGCCGCCGCCCTGCGGCAGGTCGGCGGGCGTGAGCGCGCGCGCCTGATCGCCATCACCGGCACCAACGGCAAGACCACGGTCACCACCCTGGTCGGGGAGATGTGCCGCGCTGCGGGGTTGGCGACGGCCGTGGCCGGAAACATCTCGCCCTCCGCGCTCACTGCGCTCCTGGACCACCTCGATGCCGGCACCCTTCCCGAGGCCTGGGTGCTGGAGCTGTCGAGCTTCCAGCTCGAAACCACCGCGACGCTGGCGCCCGATGCCGCCCCCGTGCTCAACGTCAGCGATGATCACCTGGACCGCTACGACGGCCTGGACGACTACTGCGCGGCCAAGGCGCGCGTCTTCGACGGTGCCGGTATCGCGGTGCTCAACCGCGACGACGCGCGGGTCATGGCCATGGCACGCGCCGGGCAGCGCACCCTGAGCTTCGGCCTCGACGCCCCGCCCGGCCCCGGCCACTTCGGCCTGCGTGAGCGCGACGGTGCCCCGTGGCTGGCCGAAGGCGACCAACTGCTGCTGTCTGCGGCCGATCTCCCGCTGGCCGGGCGCCACAACGTGGCCAATGCCCTGGCGGCGCTGGCCCTGTGCCGCGCCGTCGGCCTGCCGGCGGCGCCGCTGGTGAGCGCGCTGCGCGGCTTCCGCGGCCTGCCCCACCGCGTGGAGCGGGTGGCGGACGTGGGCGGCGTGGCGTTCTACGACGACTCCAAGGGCACCAACGTGGGGGCGACGCTGGCGGCGTTGCAGGGCCTGGGTCGCCCGGTGGTGCTCATCGCCGGCGGCGACGGCAAGGGCCAGGACTTCCGTCCGCTGCGTGAAGCGGTGGCGCGCCATGCCCGGGCGGTGGTGCTCATCGGCCGCGACGGGCCGCTGATCGGGGCCGCGCTGGCCGGCTGCGGCGTGCCGCTGGAGTCCGCCGCCGACATGGACCGCGCCGTGGCGCGCGCCTTCGCCTGCGCGCAGCCGGGCGATGCGGTGCTGCTCTCGCCGGCCTGCGCCAGCTTCGACATGTTCCGCGACTACGCCCACCGCGCCCAGGTGTTCGTGGCCGCGGTGCGGGCGCTCGCCGAAGCGGTGGCGCAGCCATGAGGATCGCCGGCTCCACGGGCCCGCGCGCCGTCAGCCGCGCAATTGCGCATGGGGGAGCGGGCTTGCCGGCGATGGTGCGGCAGAAGTTGCGGGCAAGCCCGCTCCCACACCAGCAGACGCGCGGCGCGGAGCTGGACACCACGCTGCTGTGGTCGGCGCTGACGCTGCTGCTGCTGGGGCTGGTGATGGTCTACTCCGCCTCCATCGCCACCGCCGAGGGCAGCCGCTTCACCGGCCACCAGCAGGGCTACTTCCTGGTGCGCCATGCGGTCTTCGTCGGCGTCGGGCTGGCGGCGGCGCTGGCCGCCTTCCAGGTGCCGGTACGGGTGTGGCAGCAGTGGTCGCCGTGGATCTTCATCTTCGGCGTCGTGCTGCTGGTGGTGGTGCTGATTCCCTTTGTCGGCCGGGAGGTCAATGGGGCGCGACGCTGGCTGCCGCTGGGACCGGTGAACCTGCAGCCCTCGGAACTGATGAAGCTGTTCGCGGTGCTCTACGCCGCCGACTACACCTCGCGCAAGCTCGCCGACATGCGCTCGCTGCTGCGCGGCTTCGCACCCATGGCGGCGGTGATGGTGTTCGTGGGAGCGCTGCTGCTGCGCGAACCGGACTTCGGCGCGTTGGTGGTGATCGTCGTGGTGTCGGCCGGCATCCTGTTCCTGGGGGGCATGAGGGCGCGGCTGTTCGTCGGCCTGGTGGCGGTGCTGGTGGCGAGCTTCGTCGTCCTCATCTGGGTGTCGCCCTACCGGCTGCAGCGGCTGCTGAACTTTCTTCACCCCTGGGACGACGCCTTCGGCAAGGGCTACCAGCTCACCCATGCCCTCATCGCCTTCGGCCGCGGGGAGTGGTTCGGCGTCGGGCTGGGGGCGAGCGTGGAAAAACTGTTCTACCTGCCCGAGGCCCACACCGACTTCCTGCTGGCGGTGATCGCCGAGGAGCTGGGCTTCGCCGGGGTGTTCACGGTGGTGACGCTGTTCGCCCTGATCGTGCATCGCGCCTTCGCCATCGGCCGGCGCGCGGTGATGCTGGAGCGGCCCTTCGCGGCGCTGGTGGCCCAGGGCATCGGCCTGTGGATCGGCTTGCAGGGCTTCATCAACATGGGCGTGAACATGGGCTTGCTGCCCACCAAGGGCCTCACCCTGCCGCTGATGAGCTTCGGCGGCTCCGGCATCGCCGTGAATTGCGTGGCCATCGCCATCCTGATGCGGGTGGACTTCGAGAACCGGGCGTTGATGCGGGGGGTGCCGGCGTGAAGACGCTCCTGGTCATGGCCGGTGGCACCGGAGGCCACATCTTCCCCGGCCTGGCGGTGGCGGACCTGCTGCGCAGTCGCGGCTGGCGGGTGGTGTGGATGGGCTCGCCGTCCGGCATGGAGGCGACGCTGGTGCCGGGACGCGGCTACGAGATGGCGTGGATGCGCTTCTCGGCGCTGCGCGGCAAGGGCTGGCTGCGCGCGGCTGTGCTGCCGCTCAACCTGCTGCGCGGCTTCTGGCAGGCGCTGGGCGCGCTGCGCCGCATTCGCCCGGACGTGGTGCTGGGCATGGGCGGCTACGTCACCTTCCCCGGCGGCATGATGGCGGCGGCTCTGGGCCGGCCGCTGGTGGTGCATGAGCAGAACTCCGTTGCCGGACTGGCCAACCGGGTGCTGGCGGGGGTGGCGGAGCGGGTGCTCACGGGTTTCCCCCGCGTCATGAAACGGGGCCGCTGGGTGGGCAACCCGGTGCGCCCGGAAATTGCCGAACTGCCGGATCCGGCCACGCGCTACGGCGCGCGCCGCGGTCCGCTGCAACTGCTGGTGGTGGGCGGCAGCCTGGGCGCAATGGCGCTCAACCAGACCGTGCCCCAAGCACTGGCCCGACTGCCAGAGGAGCAACGGCCGCGGGTCGCCCACCAGTCCGGCAGCAGGCAGTTCGAAGCCCTCGCTTGCGCCTACCGCGAGGCCGGCGTGGAAGCCGAACTGCTGCCCTTCATCGACGACATGGCTGCGCGCTACGGCCAGGCGGATCTGGTGATCTGCCGCGCCGGGGCCATCACCGTGGCGGAGCTGGCCACTGCCGGCGTGGCCTCGGTGCTGGTGCCCTACCCCCATGCGGTGGATGACCACCAGAGCGGCAATGCGCGCTACCTGGCCGATGCCGGCGCGGCGCTGCTGCTGCCGCAACGGGAACTGACGGCCGCGCGCCTGGCGGAACTGCTCGCCGAACTGAGCCGCGAGCGCCTGCTGAACATGGCGCTGCGCGCCCGCGCGCTGGCCCGGCCCGACGCCGCGGCGGCCGTGGCCGCGGTGTGCACGGAACTGGCCGGCGCGTGACGGCGCCGAAGAGAGAGGATCGGACGTGAAGCACAAGGTCAAGCACATCCACTTCATTGGCATCGGTGGTTCGGGCATGAGCGGCATTGCCGAGGTGCTGGTGAACCTGGGCTACACCGTGAGCGGCTCGGACATTGCGGACAACGCCGCCACCCGGCGCCTGGGGGCAATGGGCGCCAGGATCATGCTCGGGCACGAGGCCGCGAACGTCGCCGGTGCCAACGCCGTGGTGGTGTCGAGCGCGGTGCGCAACGACAACCCCGAGGTGCGGGCGGCCCGGGCCGCCCATGTTCCGGTGGTGCCCCGCGCCCTGATGCTGGCCGAGCTCATGCGCCTCAAGCAGGGCATCGGCGTCGCCGGCACCCACGGCAAGACCACCACCACCAGCCTCATCGCCAGCGTCCTGGCCGAGGGCGGGCTGGACCCGACCTTCGTCATCGGCGGCCGGCTCAATTCCGCCGGCGCCCACGCCCGCCTGGGCACGGGGGAATTCCTGGTGGCCGAGGCGGACGAATCCGACGCCTCCTTCCTCTACCTGCAGCCGGTGCTGGCGGTGGTCACCAACATCGACGCCGACCACATGGAGACCTACGGCCACGACTTCGCCCGCCTCAAGCAGGCCTTCGTGGAGTTCCTGCAGCACCTGCCCTTCTACGGCTCGGCGGTGCTGTGCGAGGACGACCGCAATGTGCGCGAGATCATGCCCTTCGTCTCCAAGCCCATCATCCGCTACGGCCTGGCGGAAACCGCCCAGGTGCGGGCGGTGGAGGTGAGCGCCCAGGGCACGCAGACGCGCTTCGGGGTGCTGCGAGCCAACGGCGATCCGCGCCTGGAGGTGGTGCTCAACCTGCCGGGCGTGCACAACGTGCAGAACGCCCTGGCGGCCATCGCCGTGGCCACGGAGATCGGCGTGGCCGATGACGCCATGGTGCGCGCGCTGGCGGAATTCAAGGGCGTGGGGCGGCGCTTCCAGAGCTACGGCGACATCGACCTGCCCGGCGGCGGCCATGCCGCGCTGGTGGACGACTACGGCCACCACCCGACGGAAATGGCCGCCACCCTCGCCGCGGCCCGCGGCGCCTTCCCGGGGCGCCGGCTGCTGCTGGCCTTCCAGCCCCACCGCTATTCGCGCACCCGCGACTGCTTCGAGGATTTCGCGCGCGTGCTCTCCAGCGTCGATGCGCTGCTGCTGGCGGAGGTCTATCCGGCCGGCGAGGCGCCCATCGTCGCCGCCGACGGTCGCTCGCTGGCACGGGCGGTGCGCGTGGCGGGGAGGGTGGAGCCGATCTTCGTCGAGGACATCGGCGAGATGGCGCAGCAGATTCTCGAGGTCGCCCGCGACGGCGACGTCGTGATCACCATGGGAGCCGGATCCATCGGCGCGGTGCCGGGCCGGCTGAAGGGACAGGGCTGATGGCATGGACGCCAGGCCGCAACATGATCGGGGCTTCGGGATCGGGCTGGCGCGCGAGATTCTCCGGGTCTCGGGGAGCGGGCTGGCCCGCGATATCGGCGGCCGCAATGGCGGGCCAGCCCGCGCCCGCAGGGGGGCGCCCAACGGGCAACGGTGCTGCGGGAGGCCGTCCGTGATCCGGCAGGCCCCCGTTGCCCTGCGCGGCCGGCTGAGCGTGCACGAGCCGATGGCGCGGCACGTGACCTGGCGGGCCGGCGGCGCGGCGGCGCGCGCCTACTTTCCCGCCGACCTGCAGGACCTGGCCGCCTTCCTCGGGAGGTTGCGTGCCGACGAGCCGCTGCTGTTCGTCGGCCTGGGCAGCAACCTGCTGGTGCGCGATGGCGGCTTCGACGGCACGGTGGTCTTCACCCACGGCGCGCTGTCGGTCCTGCGGCTGGAAGACGACGGCCTGATCTACGCCGAGGCCGGCGTGGCCAGCCCCAAGGTGGCGCGGTTCGCTGCCAACCACGGCCTGGGCGGTGCCGAGTTCCTGGCCGGCATACCCGGCACCGTGGGCGGGGCGCTGGCGATGAATGCCGGCTGCCATGGCGGCGAGACCTGGGGCATCGTCGCGGGCGTGCTGACCCTGGATCGCTTCGGCCGCCTGCGCGAGCGCGCGCCGGCGGACTTCGGCATCGGCTATCGCCACTGCGGCCTGCGCGACGCCACGGACGAGCGCTTCGCCGCGGCCTGGTTGCGGCTTTCGCCGCGCGACGGCGAGGCCGCGCGCCGGTGCATCAAGGATCTGCTGGAGCGGCGCATCGCCACCCAGCCGCTGCAACTGCCCAACGCCGGTTCGGTGTTCCGCAACCCCCCCGGGGATCACGCCGCGCGCCTCATCGAGGCGGCGGGGCTGAAGGGGCTGTGGGTGGGCGGTGCCCAGGTGTCGGAGAAGCACGCCAACTTCATCGTCAATCCCGGCGCCACGGCCTCGGCTGCGGACATCGAGGCGCTGATCGCCCGGGTCCAGGCCACGGTGCGGGAGCGCTTCGGAATGGAACTGGTGCGGGAAGTGCGCATCGTCGGAGAGGCGGCAGGCGCCGCGGTGCCCTGCCCCGAGGGAGAACGGTCATGACGGCTCAGGCGAGCGGCAACGCGGCATCGGACCTCGGCAAGGTGGCGGTGCTCATGGGTGGCGCGTCCGCGGAGCGCGCGATTTCACTGCTGTCGGGCAATGCGGTGCTGGAGGCGCTGCGCCGGCAAGGGGTGGATGCCCACGCCTTCGACCCGGCCGAACGCTCGCTGTGCGAGTTGCGCGCGGCGGGCTTCGCCCGCGCCTTCATCGCCCTGCATGGGCGTGGCGGCGAGGACGGCACGGTGCAGGGTGCGCTCGATGTGCTGGGCATTCCCTACACCGGCAGCGGCGTCATGGCCTCGGCCCTGGCCATGGACAAGTGGCGCACCAAGCTGGTGTGGCAGGCCGCGGGCCTGCCCACGCCGGCGTCCTGCCTGCTGGCGGGCGACAGCGACTGGGCGGCGGTGGCGGCGCAACTGGGACTGCCGATCTTCGTCAAGCCGGCGCGGGAAGGCTCCAGCGTCGGCGCCACCAAGGTGGAACGCGTGGAGGATCTGCCCGCGGCCTGGGCGGCGGCGGTGCGCCACGACCCGCTGGTGCTGGCCGAGGCCTTCATCGCCGGCCACGAGGTGACCTGCGCCTTCGTCGGCGATGAGGTGCTGCCGCTGGTGCGCATCGTCGCGCCGGGAGGCAACTACGACTACCAGAACAAGTACTTCACCGACGACACCCGCTACCACTGCCCCAGCGGCCTGCCGCCGGAGGTGGAGCGCCACGCCCAGGCGCTGACGGCACAGGCCGCCCGCCTGCTGGACTGCCGCGGCTGGGGACGGGCGGACCTGATGATCCGCAGCCACGCCGACGGCCGGTACGAGCCGTTCCTGCTGGAAATGAACACCTCGCCGGGCATGACGGGGCATTCGCTGGTGCCCATGGCGGCGCGCCAGGCGGGCATGGATTTCGATGCGCTGGTGCTGCGCATCCTGGCACTGGCGCAGGTGGATTGAGACGGCCGTGAACCAGAGCGCGCGCAAACCCACCCCGCCGACCGGACAGGGCTTCTGGCACCAGCCGGCGTTGATGAACAGCGTGGCCGACATGCTGCTGGTGTTCGCCACGCTGGGGCTGTGCGCCGCAACGATGGCGGGCCTGCTGCGCCTGCCGGTATTTCCGCTGCGGGAAGTGCGGCTGGTCACGCCTTCGGGGCACGTCGGCACGGCGCAGATCGAACGGGTGGCGCGGCGCGCCCTCGGCGGCAACTTCTTCACCGTGGACCTGCAACGGGCACGGGAAGCCTTCGAGGAACTGCCCTGGGTGCGTGCCGCCACGGTGCGTCGCCGCTGGCCCGCGGCCATCGAACTGGGCGTGGAGGAGCACGTGGCGGTGGCGCGCTGGAGCGACGGCGGCGAGGCGGGTGCGCAACTGGTGAATGAAATGGGCGAGGTGTTCAGGGCGCATACCGACGCGCCGCTGCCGAGCCTCGAAGGTCCCGCGGGCAGCGCCTCGGAGGTGCTGCGGCGCTATCGGGAGTTTTCCCGCGCCACCGAGCCGCTGGGACGGAAGACGGGCGGCGTGGCGCTGTCGCCGCGCCTGGCGTGGCAGTTGCGCATGGAGGACGGCATGGTGCTGGAACTGGGCCGCGATCAGCCCAAGTCGCCGGTGTCGGAGCGGCTGTCGCGCTTCGTGGCGCACTACGCCGGGGTTTCGAAGAAGCTCGGCAAGCCGGTGGCGGCGGTGGATCTGCGCTACCCCAACGGTTTCGCGCTGCGCGTGGATCGCCGGCCGGACATGGCAAAAGGGAAGTCATGAGCAAGGACACGAAGGATCTGATCGTCGGCCTGGACATCGGCACCTCCAAGATCGTCGCCGTGGTGGCGGAGATGCTGCCGGACGGGTACTTCCAGGTGCTGGGGATCGGCAGCCAGGAATCGCGCGGGCTCAAGCGCGGCGTGGTGGTCAACATCGAGACCACGGTGGCGGCCATCTCCCGCGTCGTCCAGGAAGTGGAGCTGATGGCCGACTGCAAGGTCCGGGACGTGCACACCGGCATCGCCGGCAGCCACATCCGCAGCTTCAACTCAAACGGCATGGTGGCCATCAAGGACAAGGAGGTCTCCACCCTGGACGTGGAGCGCGTGCTGGAGACGGCGCGCGCCATGCCCATCCCGGCCGACCAGCAGATCCTGCACATCCTCACCCAGGAATACATCATCGACGGCCAGGACGGCGTGCGCGAGCCTGTGGGCATGAGCGGCGTGCGCCTGGAGGTGAAGGTGCACATCGTCACCGGCGCGGTGTCGGCCGCCCAGAACATCGTCAAGTGCGTGCGCCGCTGCGGGCTGGAGGTGATGGAACTGGTGCTGCAGCCGCTGGCCTCGGCCAACGCCGTGCTCACCGACGACGAGAAGGAACTGGGCGTGTGCCTGGTGGACATCGGCGGGGGCACCACCGACATCGCCGTGTTCACCCAGGGCGCCATCCGCCACACCGCGGTGATCCCCATCGCCGGCGACCAGGTCACCAACGACATCGCCATGGCGCTGCGCACGCCCACGCCCGATGCCGAGGAAATCAAGATCCGCCACGGCGTGGCCATGCAGCAACTGGCCGATGCCCAGGAAATGATCGAGGTGCCGGGCATCGGCGAGCGGGCGCCGCGCAAGCTGTCGCGCCAGGCGCTGGCGGACGTCATCGAACCGCGCATCACGGAGCTCTACGAGCTGGTGCAGGCCGAACTGCGCCGCAGCGGCTACGAGGATCTGCTGTCCTCCGGGGTGGTGCTGACGGGGGGCTCGTCGGTGATGCAGGGCATGGCCGAACTGGGCGAGGACATCTTTCACCTGCCGGTGCGCGTGGGCGTGCCGGCCTACCGCGGGGCGCTGGCGGATGTGGTGCGCAGTCCCCGCTATGCCACCGCCGTGGGCCTGCTGCTGGAAGCGGCGGCGCAGCGCCGGCGCGGCCTGGCGGCGCGGGAAACGCGCTCCTACAAGGATGTGTGGCGCGGCATGAAGTCGTGGTTCGAACGCAATTTTTGAGCGTGGCCGGCGGGGGTCAGCCGCCGGCGGGCAAGGGTTAAACCGGTGCAACAACAGGAGGCGAGCATGTTTGAAATCATGGACAAGGAACCGAACGGGACCATCATCAAGGTGGTGGGTGTCGGCGGTGCGGGGGGCAATGCCGTCGAGCACATGATCCGCGAAGCGGTGCAGGGCGTGGAGTTCGTCTGCGCCAACACCGACGCCCAGGCCCTGGCGCGCAGTTCCGCCGGCGTCAAGCTGCAGTTGGGCAAGACCGGGCTGGGCGCCGGTTCCAAGCCGGACGCCGGGCGCAACGCCGCGCTGGAGGAGCGCGAGCGCATCGCCGACGCGCTGTTCGGCGCCCACATGGTGTTCATCACCGCCGGCATGGGCGGTGGCACGGGCACCGGCGCCGCGCCGGTGGTGGCGGAGATCGCCCGCGAGCTGGGCATCCTCACGGTGGCGGTGGTGACCAAGCCCTTCGCCTTCGAGGGCAAGCGCACGCGCATCGCCGAGGCGGGCCTCGAGGAGCTGTCCAAGCACGTGGATTCGCTCATCGTCATCCTCAACGAGCGGCTGATGGAGGTGCTGGGCGAGGACGTGGACGTGCTCGACGCCTTCAAGGCGGCGGACAACGTGCTGCGCAACGCCGTGGGCGGCATCGCCGAGATCATCAACTTCCCCGGCCTGGTCAATGTGGACTTCGAGGACGTGCGCACGGTGATGGCGGAAATGGGCATGGCCATGATGGGCTCGGCCTCCGCCGCCGGCATCGACCGCGCCCGCATCTCCGCCGAGCAGGCCGTGGCCAGCCCGCTGCTGGAGGGGGTCAACCTTTCCGGGGCGCGCGGCGTGCTGGTAAACATCACCGCCAGCAAGTCGCTCAAGATGAAGGAAGTGAACGAGGTCATGAACACCATCCGCTCGTTCGCCGCCGACGATGCGCACATCATCTTCGGCTCGGTGTTCGACGAAGAGATGGCCGACGAACTGCGCGTGACCGTGGTGGCCACGGGCCTGGGCGTGGCGCAGCAGCGCGCCCAGAGCCGACCGGTGATCAGCGTGGTGCAGCGCACCGGCACCGACAACATGCCGGTGGAAAGCGTCAACTTCAACGATCTCGACATCCCGGCCGTGATCCGTGGCCGGCGGGCCGCCATGCTGGAGGCCATGACGGCCACCGGTGTGCGCGAGTACGAGATTCCGGCGTTCCTGCGCAAGCAGGCGGACTGATCGTCAGGTGCGTTGGCCGCACCACCGTTGCGGCGCCATGGAGGAGAGTATGCCGCTCCCGCCCTGGCGCCGATCGGTGGAAGTGTCAGCCTTTTGCCCGCCTTTTCGTTGAAGGCGGAGAACCGGTCTCGATGTTAAGATTCGCCTCCATTCCGAGCATTTCTCCGCCATGCTGCGGCAACGCACAACAAAAGCCATCATCCGCGCCACCGGCGTCGGTTTGCACAGTGGGGCCAAGGTTTCCCTCACCTTGCGCCCCGCGGCACCCGGCACCGGCATCGTGTTTCGGCGCGTCGATCTGGAGCCTCCGGTGGACCTGCGGGTCGATCCGTTCCTGGTGGGCGACACCCGGCTGGCGTCCTGCCTCGAACGCGACGGCGTCAAGGTGTCGACGGTGGAACACCTGATGTCCGCCCTGTGCGGCCTGGGTATCGACAACCTGTGCGTCGATCTGGATGCCGCCGAAGTCCCCATCATGGACGGCAGCGCGGCGCCCTTCGTGTTTCTCCTGCAATCGGCCGGGATCGAGGAGCAGGAGGCGCCGAAGCAGTTCATCCGCGTGTTGCGGCCGGTGGAAGTCCGTGACGGCGACAAGTGGGCAAGGCTCGAACCCCATGCCGGCTTTCGCCTCAGCTTTTCCATCGTTTTCAACCATCCGGTGCTCGATCGCAGCGGTTCGGCGGTGACGGTGGACTTCAGCGAGCAGTCCTATGTCAAGGACGTGGCCAGGGCACGGACCTTCGGTTTCATGCAGGACGTCGAGGCGTTGCGTTCGGCCGGCCTGGCGCTGGGCGGCAGCCTGGACAATGCAATCGTGATGGACGAGTACCGTGTGCTCAACGTCGACGGGCTGCGTTTCGGCGATGAATTCGTCAAGCACAAGGTTCTGGACGCCATCGGCGACCTCTACCTGGCCGGCCACCCGCTGCTGGCTTCCTTCACCGCCCACAAGTCGGGCCATGCGCTGAACAATTCCCTGCTGCGGGCGCTGCTGGCCGACCGTAGCGCGTGGGACATGACGAGCTTCCGGCGGGACGAAGACGTCCCCTCGTCGCTCGCGCGTCTCTACGGACTTCAGGCGGCCTGAACCGCGAAGTCGACGCTTCGACCGCGCGACGCCCCCCCATCCATGCTGATCGTCCTGCGGGTGCTGGTGATCCTGGCCGCGGTCGCGATCGGCCTGAACGTACTGGCATTCCTGGTCACCGGCGAGCGTCGTCGCCTCCATAGCGCATGGCGGATCACCCGCTGGAGCATCGTGCTGGCGGCCATCTTTTTCGGCTTGATGGTGGTGGAGCGGATCCTGTCGCCGCAGCTGTGACGCCGCCCGTGTCCGCGGTTGCGGCTCCGCGTGCCGCAAGGGACGTCAGTTCCGCTCGAGGAGCTTGCGTATGGCGCGCCGCAGCGCGGCTTCGTCAGGGAGCGATTCCGCCAGTTCGGACAAGCTCGCCCGTGTCCCGTCCGCCAGGATCCTCCGGGTGGCTGACTTGCGCGTGCCCGAGTGTGAAGGTGCTTGCACACGAATACGAACTTCGGTAACCTCCGCACAGTTTTTCACAAACTCGCTGTACAGCCTTGGCACCAAGTGCCTCAGTTTGGCAGCGACCGCGCCATTGTCGGCGTGGATAATTATCCTCCCCGAGTAATAGTTCGCGACCCGGCTGGCCGAAGTCAGGTAGTCTGGCGCGACAGCCGCAAACGTCCGTTGCAGAGCCATCAGGCGCCGCACATGGGTCGTTGTGTGCGCCAGCTCTGCCGAAGAATCAAGGACCGCTCTAAGGCTTCGTGCAATCATGGGCGGATCCCAAGGGGAAGAAGATGCATATTATTTTTGTTTCCGACCGGATGGCAACAGCGCGCACGGTCACCATCACGCCACGCGTCATGATGCTTGCCGGTCTGGCCCTTGTGGGCATCGTGGTCGGCCTTTCGTCCCTGTTTTCCTTCATTACCATTCGGCATGCGGCGGAGATTCGCCTTCCCCTGTTCCAGGAGATGGCGCTGAACCTGCGCAAGGAAGAGGAGCAGAAGACGCAGGACTTCATGCGCGAGAACCTCAATGCCATGGCCATCCGGCTTGGCGAGATGCAGGCGCAGATGATGCGCCTCGACTCGCTCGGCGAACGGGTTGGCCGCCTCGTGGGAATCAAGCCGCAGGAGTTGCGGTTGAACGAGAAGCCCGGCCAGGGTGGCGTGCAGACCGGCCCGACGAGCCCCATCTCGGCCGAGGAGTTGCAGCAGCAGGTGGAGGCGCTGGCGCATCAACTGGAGAATCGCGGTGACTACCTCGGCCTGGTGGAGGCCGAACTCATCGACGACCGCATCCGGCGCAATCTCCTGCCCACCACCATGCCCATCGGCGGCGGGCTGATGACTTCCAGCTTCGGCTGGCGCATTGACCCCTTTACGGGCCACAGGGCATTGCACGAAGGGGTGGACTTTCCGTCGAGCATCGGTTCGCCCATCAAGGCTGCGGCGGGGGGCGTCATCATCGCCGCGGCGAGCCATCCCCAATACGGCAACATGGTCGAGGTGGACCACGGCAATGGCCTCGTGACCCGCTACGCCCACGCGTCCCGGCTCACGGTGAAGGAGGGTGCCGTGGTCAAGCGCGGCCAGAAGCTTGCCGAGGTGGGCTCCACCGGCCGTTCCACAGGGCCGCATCTTCACTTCGAGGTGCGCAAGGACGGGGTGGCGGTGAATCCGCACCGCTTCCTGCGCAACGCCCAGAGAGGGCTGCTCGCCTCGCGCTGATTGGTTTCCGGATCCTGACGTGGCGGCGGCCTGTGGCCGCCGCCTTCGCTTTGTGCGCCGGCGCGATTGTGCCCGCATGGTAAACTTCGGCCCTTTCCGGTTACCCGCGGCTCCCCCCGTTTCATGCTCATGATCTCCGGTGTCCTCAAGCGCATTTTCGGCAGCCGCAACGACCGCCTGTTGCGCCAGTATTCTCAGGTGGTCCGCGCCGTCAATGCGCTGGAACCCAAGATGCAGGGGCTCTCGGATGAGGCGTTGCGGGGCATGACCGACGAGCTTCGCGCTCGCGTGGCCGCCGGGGCAAAGCCGGACGACCTGCTGCCGGAGGCTTTTGCGGTGGTGCGCGAGGCTGGACGGCGGGCCCTGGGCATGCGCCACTTCGACGTCCAGATCATCGGCGGCATGGTGTTGCATCACGGCAAGATCGCCGAAATGCGCACCGGCGAGGGCAAGACCCTGGTGGCCACCTTGCCGGCGTATCTCAATGCGCTGACCGGCAAGGGCGTGCATGTGGTGACCGTCAACGACTACCTGGCGAGTCGCGACGCCGAATGGATGGGGCGCATCTACCGCTTCCTCGGCATGACCGTGGGCTGCAACCTGTCGCAGATGCCCCATGAGGAGAAGCAGCAGGCGTACGCGGCGGACATCACCTACGGCACCAACAACGAATTCGGCTTCGACTACCTGCGCGACAACATGGTGTATTCGGTGGCCGACAAGGTGCAGCGGGGGCTGCACTACGCCATCGTGGACGAGGTGGACTCCATCCTCATCGACGAGGCGCGCACGCCGCTGATCATCTCCGGCCAGGCCGAAGACCATACCGACCTCTACGTGCGCATGAATGCCGTGGCGCCGCTACTGACCCGCTGCGCCGCCGAGGACGGACCCGGCGACTACTGGGTCGACGAAAAGGCTCACCAGGTGCTGTTGTCCGAGGCGGGCCACGAGCATGCCGAGGAAATCCTGGAGCAGGCCGGGCTGTTGCATGAGGGACGCAGCCTCTACGAACCCGCCAACATCGCCCTGGTGCATCACCTCTACGCGGCCCTGCGCGCCCACAGCCTGTTCCACCGCGACCAGCACTACGTGGTGCAGAACGGCGAAGTGGTCATCGTCGACGAGTTCACCGGCCGCCTCATGGCCGGACGGCGCTGGTCCGACGGTCTGCACCAGGCCGTGGAGGCGAAGGAGGGGGTGGCGATCCAGAGCGAGAACCAGACGCTGGCCTCCATCACCTTCCAGAACTACTTCCGCATGTACGGCAAGCTGTCCGGCATGACCGGCACGGCCGACACCGAGGCCTACGAGTTCCACCAGATCTACAGCCTGGAGACGGTGGTCATCCCCACCAACCAGCCCATGATCCGCGACGACCGCATGGATCAGGTGTATCGCACCGCCGCCGAGAAGCACGCGGCAATCATCGCCGACGTCAAGGATTGCCACCAGCGCGGCCAGCCGGTGCTGCTGGGCACCACCTCCATCGAAAACTCGGAACTGCTCTCCGGCCTGCTGGAGAAGCAGAAGCTGCCGCACCAGGTGCTCAACGCCAAGCAGCACGCCCGCGAGGCGCTCATCGTCGCCCAGGCCGGTCGTCCTGGCATGATCACCATCGCCACCAACATGGCGGGGCGCGGAACCGACATCGTGCTGGGCGGGAACGTGGAAAAGCAGGTCGATGCCCTGCATGCCGTGGACGACATGGCGGAGGCCGAGCGGGAGGTTCGCATCGCGCAATTGCGCGGCGAGTGGCAGCCGTTGCACGAACAGGTGGTGGCCGCGGGCGGCCTGCACATCATCGGCAGCGAGCGACACGAATCGCGGCGCATCGACAACCAGTTGCGCGGCCGCTCCGGGCGCCAGGGCGACCCGGGTTCCTCGCGCTTCTACCTGTCGCTGGACGACTCGTTGCTGCGCATCTTCGGCGGCGAGCGCCTCAATGCCATCATGCAGCGCCTCAAGATGCCCGAGGGCGAGGCCATCGAGCACGCCATGGTCACCCGTTCGCTGGAGTCGGCGCAGCGCAAGGTGGAGCAGCGCAACTTCGACATCCGCAAGCAGTTGCTCGAATACGACGACGTTGCCAATGACCAGCGCAAGGTCATTTACCAGCAGCGCAACGAGATCCTCGACACCGACGACATCTCCGAGACCGTCACGGCCATGCGCCGGGGCGTGTTGAGCGACACCTTCCGCCTGTACGTGCCGCAGGACAGCGTCGAGGAACAGTGGGACATCGCCGCCCTGGAGAAGACGCTGGCGGCCGAATTCCAGTTGCCGCTGCCGGTGGGCCAATGGCTCAAGGACGAGCCCAGCCTGTCCGACGACGACATGTTCAAGCGCATCGTCGCGGCGGCCGACGACATCTACGCGGCCAAGGTGGAACTGGTCGGTGCCCAGAACTTCCGCTCCTTCGAGCGCAGCGTCATGCTCCAGAGCCTGGACACGCACTGGCGCGAGCATCTTGCGGCGCTGGACCAGTTGCGGCAGGGCATTCACCTGCGTGGCTACGCCCAGAAGAACCCCAAGCAGGAATACAAGCGCGAGGCCTTCGAACTGTTCGAGGCGCTGCTGGACACCGTCCGCCGGGAAGTCACGCAGGTGCTGGTGACGGTGCAGATCCGCTCGCGCGAGGAGATCGCCGAGGCCGAGCCGGCGATGGCGGTGGAAAACGTCCAGTACCACCACGCCGACTACGACGAGGCGCTGGCCAAGGCAGCAGAGGCCCGGCCGGCGCCGTCGCCGGTTCGCGCCGCCCAGAAGGTCGGACGCAACGATCCGTGCCCCTGCGGCTCCGGCAAGAAGTACAAGCACTGTCACGGGCGCCTGAGCTGAAAAGTCCCAAACGGCGCGCGTTTGCCGGCCTGGGAAGGCGGGTCCTGCCTTCATCCTTGAAACCGCAGTAGAACCGCTTTCAACGCAGAGACCGCAGAGATACCGAGGCCGCAGAGCAGAACGGACATTCACCCGCCGGGTGAATGGGACTTGCCTCGTAACGCTTTGTGTTCTCATCGTTTCTCCGCGTTCTCTGCGTCAAGTGGGGTTTTTCGGTTCACCCTTCCTGCCTCCTCGTCCAACGCCGCCGCAACCGGCCAGGCGATGGGACGGCGCCGTTCAAGGCGCCCGCCCCTCGGCCGTTAATTTTGCTTGTCGCCGCCCTGTTCCCGGAGTACCCATCGTGACCTCGTCTGCCAACGCGCAGCTCCAGCCCGACATGCCTCGCGGCCTGGACGGCTGGGTGCGGTATATCTGCAACCAGGATATGCCGGTGCTCGGGAGCACGGTGCTCGAAATCCAGCGCATCACCGACAGCGACAATTCCACGGCCCAGACCCTGGGCCAGGTCATCCTCCAGGACGCGGGGATGACTGCGCGGGTGCTGCGCCTGGCCAACTCGCCCCATTTCAACCCCCCCCCCAAGGCCGTCAACACCATCTCCCGGGCCATCGTGGTGCTCGGCTTCGATACCGTGCGCAACGTGGCCATGTCCGTCGGGCTCATCGATGCCCTGCTCCAGGGGGGCGTGCGCGAGCGCGTGACGGCCCTGATGGCGCGCGCCTTCCTGGCGGCCGTGCAGGCGCGCACGCTCAGTTGCATCGTCGATCCCGCGGTGGCCGAGGAAGTCTTCATCGCGGCGCTGCTCTACCAGGTGGGAGACATGGCCTTCTGGTGCCTGGGGGGGGAAGCCGCCGAACGTCTCGACCGACTGGTGAATACGCCCGGCACGCAGCCGGAGGCCGCGCAGCAGGCATTGCTGGGCTTCCGCCTGCGCCAGTTGAGCCTGGGACTGGCGCGGCACTGGCAGCTCACCGGGCTGCTGCTGTCGGTGCTGCAGGGCGACAATCCGGCCGATGAGCGGGTACGCTGCGTGGTGCTCGGTCATCGCCTCGCCCTGGCGCTGGAGCAGGGCTGGGAGAGCCATGGCGCCGTCGAGGCCATTGGCGCCTGTGCCGCCCACGTCGGCCAGCGGGTCGAGGATGTGCGCCCGCTGCTCCACCTGGCGGCGGACGAGGCGGCCCACATCGCGACCATATTTGGCGCCGCAGACGCCGGCCGGCTGATCCCGCGGGCGCCCGGCGGCGGTGCCATGGCGGCAGGGACGGCGGCAGCCGCGGAGTCGGCAGCCGCGGAGCCGACCGCCGCGCACACGGACGGGGCACCGGCCGCCGCGCCGGTGGCGCTCAAAGCCCCGCCGCCGCCCGACTTGCAGGCCCAGCTCTCGCACCTGCGTGAGCTCTCCGCACTCATGTGCAGCGACGCCTCTCCCAACCAGGTCCTGCGCCTGGCCCTCGAAGGCATCTACCACGGCCTGGCCATGGACCGCGCCGTCATCGCGCTGGTGCAGGGCAATCTCGTCGAGGCCAAGCTGGCGCTGGGTCTGGGCGCCAGTTCGTTTTCGCGCGAGTTCCGCTTTCAGCGCGACCGCAATGGCCGCGATGCGATCGGCGAGGTCATGGAGCACATGCGCCCGGTATTCATCGCCGACAGCCGGGCGCCCGAATCGGCGCATCTGATGTCCGACCGGGTGGTGACGGTGGTGGGTCATGGCCCCCTGATGTGCGTACCCCTGGTGGTGGGCGCGCGCGCCCTCGGACTGATCTACGCCGACCGCCGCGACGGGCGGGGCCTCAGCCAGGAAGACTGGACCGCCTTTCAGCACTTCGCGCAGCAGGCCGCCATCGGGCTGCAGTTGTCGCTGCCGCGGGCCGAGCGGCGTAGCTGAGTTCTCGCCACGGGCGCGTGGCGACGGGGTGAAGTGTCGATCGGGGGGTATCGGGTTGGGCGGTGCGGGAGCGGGCCTGCCCGCGATTTCAACCGCCGCAATCGCGGCCAAGCCCGCTCCCACGTGCCGCACCGCTGCGCCGCAGGCCGCGCCCATCCAGTATCATCGCCCGCTTCTGGCGCCGCGCCGCGGTGCCCGGCAGAGGAACCTGCGCCATGCCCGTCAATCTCCAGGCCCCGGATGGGAGCCGCCTCTTCCCCGTTTCAGGTGTGCGACTCGGCGTCACCGCCGCCCAGGTGCGCAAGCCGGAGCGCAAGGATCTGCTGGTGATGGAACTTGCGCCCGGCACGCGGGTGGCCGGCGTATTCACGCGCAACCGCTACTGCGCCGCGCCGGTGCGGGTGGCCCGCGAGCATCTGGCGGGCGGCAGCATCCGCGCACTGGTGGTCAATACCGGCGTGGCCAACGCCGGCACCGGCGAACAGGGTCTCGCCGATGCGCGGGAGGTTTGCGCCGCGCTGTCGCAGCGGCTGGGCTGCGGGGCAGGGCAGGTGCTGCCGTTTTCCACCGGTGTGATCATGGAACCGCTGCCCGTGGCGCGCATCCTGGCCGGGCTGCCGGCGTGTTGTTCGGCCCTGGCCGAGGGGCAGTGGCTCGATGCCGCGCTGGCCATCATGACCACCGACACCTTGCCCAAGGCCGCCTCGCGGCGCGTGGAGATTGACGGTCGCACCGTCACCGTCACCGGCATCAGCAAGGGCGCCGGCATGATCCGCCCCGACATGGCGACCATGCTGGGCTTTGTGGCGACCGATGCCGCGGTGTCGCAGGAACTGCTGGATCGCCTGGTGGCGGAGGTGGCGGATGCGTCCTTCAACTGCATCAGCGTGGACGGCGACACCTCCACCAACGATTCCTTCGTGATCATGGCCACCGGCCGCGCGGGGGGCGCGCCCATCGACGATGCCGCGTCGCCGGCGGCCGCGGCGCTCAGGGAGGCCCTGACCGTCGTGGCGGCGCAACTGGCCCAGGCCATCGTGCGCGACGGCGAGGGCGCCACCAAGTTCATCGCCATCGAGGTGGCAGGCGGGCGCTGCCGCGATGAATGCCGCGCCGCGGCCTACGCCATCGCCCATTCGCCGCTGGTGAAGACTGCGTTCTTCGCTTCCGACCCCAACCTTGGGCGCATCCTGGCCGCCATCGGCAACGCCGGGATCGCCGATCTCGATGCCGGCGGCGTGCGCCTGTGGCTGGGCGAGGTGCTGGTGGCGGAGCAGGGCGGACGCGCCGCCAGCTACCGCGAGGAGGACGGCGCCCGGGTGATGGCCGAGGCGGAGATCGCGGTGCGCGTCGACCTCGGGCGGGGGCAGGCCCGTGCCACGGTGTGGACCTGCGACCTGTCCTACGACTACGTCAAGATCAACGCCGACTACCGAAGTTAGGAGTCGAGAAAAAATAACTTGGACAATGTTCAAGTTGTTCTTTCTCGGCGACTTAGGCCGCCCGGCGTAGCCGGATCAGGCGGAACCAGCCCCCGGCCAGTGCCGGGCGGTCGTCTTCCACCGACAGCCCGGAACAGGCGGCTAGCACGTCCTCGAACACCACGTCGGTGCGCGTGGCGATGTGGCGCACCAGGGGGTTGAGGGCACGGCGCAAGGGCGCGCGCTCGCCCGGGCGCAGGAACTTGTCGAACACCAGCAGCGTTCCTCCCGGTCTCACCACACGCGCCGTTTCCGCCAGGCAGGCCGCTGCGTCCGGTATCACGGCCAGGATCAGGTGCAGCACGGCGTGGTCGAAACTTGCGGCGGAAAAGGGCAGGCGCCGCGCATCGCCCTGCACGGCGTGGAAGTTCCGTGCGGCGGCACGCGGCCGGGCGCGGCGCAGCATGGCTGCGGTGAGATCGAGGCCGACATAGGCGTGTTGCGTCGGGACCAGCGGCAGATCGAGACCGGTGCCCACGCCCACCAGCAGCACGCGGCCCGGCGCCCCAGGCAGGGCCTCCAGGCTGCGTGCCCGGGCGCCGCGGGTGGCGGCATCTACCGCGAGGTCATAGAACGGCGCGATCAGCTTGTAGCTGTGCTTGAGGGACATGGGACCCGGGGGGTGACAGGCGCTGCCGAAACGCACCGCATGGCGGGTGGAGACGCCGCCTTCGCGGCCCGGGGTCGAAACGCCGACTCCGCGAGCCGGTCGAAACACCGCCGCCGCGGCCCGGTCGAAACGCCGACTCCGCGGCTCAGTGCAACACCCGCGGCATGGCGAGGGTGAATTCGGGAATGACCGCCTCGAACTGGACTCCGTCCTCGGCCACCATCTGGTAGCTGCCGCGCATGGTGCCCACGGCGGTGGGCAGGGCACAGCCGCTGGTGTATTCGAAGTTCTCTCCGGGGGCCAGCAGGGGCTGCTTGCCCACCACGCCCAGGCCGCGCACCTCCTGCACGCGACCCTCGGCATCGGTGATGATCCAGTGGCGGCTGATCAGTTGGGCGGGCACGTTGCCGTCGTTGCGGAGGGTGATGGTGTACGCAAACACGAAACGCCCCTCCTCCAGATCCGATTGCTCGGGAAGGAATTGCGTCGCCGCGGCTACGTGAATCTCGTACTTTCGGCTATCGACCATGGGGCTATTGAATCGCATTTCGGCGGCAGTGGCAAGAAACGGCCGGCAGGAGCAACAGGCCCCCTGGACCCGCAGCAGGCCGCCTTGGGGGCCACGGCGCAGGCAAAGCTGTGGTTATTGATCGCATAAGAAAAACTCAGATTCGCGACCGGCGATTCTGATTAGAATTGATCCTCCCAAGAGGAGAAGCCATGCACATCATTGCCCCCAGCATCCTTTCGGCCAATTTCGCCAAGCTCGGCGAGGAGGTCGTCAACGTCATCGCCTCCGGCGCCGACTGGATCCACTTCGACGTCATGGACAACCATTACGTCCCGAACCTCACCATCGGTCCGCTAGTGTGCGAGGCCATCCGTCCCCTGACCCAGGCGCCCATCGACGTGCACCTGATGGTCAAGCCGGTGGATCGCATCATCCCCGACTTCGCCAAGGCCGGGGCCGACATCATCACCTTCCATCCCGAGGCCTCCGAGCATGTAGACCGCTCGCTGTCGCTGATCCGCGAGTCGGGCTGCAAGGCCGGCCTGGTGTTCAATCCGGCCACGCCGCTGGCCTGGATGGACCACGTCATGGACAGGCTGGACCTGGTGCTGCTGATGTCCGTCAACCCCGGCTTCGGCGGCCAGAAGTTCATCGGCGAGACGCTCGTCAAGCTGCGCGAGGCGCGGCGCAGGATCGACGCCTACAAGGACCGCACCGGCCGCGAGATCCGCCTCGAGATCGACGGCGGCGTGAAGACGGACAACATCGCCGAAATCGCCCGTGCCGGCGCCGACGCCTTCGTGGCCGGTTCGGCGGTGTACGGCGCCGGGCGCGACTCCGATCCCAACCGCTACGACAGCATCATCGCCGCCCTGCGCGCCGAACTGGCGCGGGCCGGATGAGGTTCCCCCTGCGCGTGGGTTCGGTCACCCTGGACCTGGACGGTACCCTGCTGGATACCGTCCCCGACCTGGCGGAGGCGGCCAACGCCATGCTGCGCGAACTCGGCCGGCCGCAGCGTTCCGAGGACGAGATCCGCCGCTTCGTCGGGCGCGGCATTCCCAACCTGGTCAAGCGTTGCCTGAGCGGCGACGCCGAACCCTCCGCCGCATTGCTGGAGCAGGCCAATGCGGCGTTTCGCCGTCATTACGCGGTTTCCAACGGCCGGCGTACCCGCGCCTATCCCGGCGTGATGGAAGGGCTGGAGCGCATGCGCGCCATGGGGCTCAAGCTGGGCTGTGTCACCAACAAGGCGGCGGCCTTTACCGAACCGCTGCTGGCGGTCTGCGGCCTGGCCGATTACCTGCAGGTGGTGGTTTCCGGCGACAGCCTGCCGGAGAAGAAGCCCCATCCCCTGCCGTTGCTGTTCGCCTGCGAACGCATGGGGGTGCATCCCAGCCAGAACCTCCACATCGGCGATTCCCGCCACGACGTCTCCGCTGCGCGCGCCGCCGGTTGCCCGGTATTCTGCGTGCCCTACGGCTACAACGAGGGCGAGGATGTGCGCGAGGTGGATTGTGATGCTATAGTTTCCAACCTGATGGATGCGGCCTTGCGCATCGTCACTGCATAGTTTTTCGCAACCTCGAAATCTGTCCAATCTCATCGTGACTCGACAGGGCTTGTTCGGATCGATGCTTGTCACGGCGCCGCGCGGTGGCGCGGGGCGTTGGCGTCGCTGGCGCCGCGGCTGAGCATAATCGGGCGCCGCGCCCGAACAACCGGCCCCGCAGGCCGGTGCCCCGGCCATCACCGGCCGGACCCGGATTCCGATCCGTAGCACGCTCGCAGCCATGATGACTGAAACCGAATTCCTGCAGCTCGCGGACCAGGGTTACAACCGCATTCCGGTCACCCTGGAGACCTTCTCCGACCTGGACACGCCGCTGTCCATCTACCTCAAGCTCGCCAACGAGCCCTACACCTACCTGCTGGAATCCGTGCAGGGCGGCGAGCGTTTCGGCCGCTATTCCATCATCGGCCTGGCTTCGCCCTCCCGCGTCGAGGTCTATGGCAACACCATCCTGGCGCTGACCGGGCAGCGCATCGCCGAACGGCGCGATTACAGCAATCCCATGGCCTACATCGGCGAGTACGCCTCGCGCTTCCGCGTGCCGCCGATGTCGGGTCTGCCGCGCTTCTGCGGCGGCCTGGTGGGCTGCTTCGGCTACGACACGGTGCGCTACATCGAGCCCCGGCTGGCGCAGACGGAGAAGCCGGACGAGGTCGGCACGCCGGACATCCTGCTGATGCTGTCCGAGGAAATCGCCATCGTGGACAACCTCTCGGGCAAGCTGACCCTCGTGGTATACGCCGAGCCGGGGGTGCCGGGGGCCTTCCAGAAGGCGCGTGCGCGGCTGCGCGCCCTGCTGGAGCGGCTACGTGCGCCGGTGAGCATTCCGGCGGATACCTGCGTGGCGCCAGCGCCGGCCGAGTCGGGTTTCGGCGAGGAGGCGTTCAAGGCCGCCGTGGCCCGGGCCAAGCAGTACATCGTCGATGGCGACATCATGCAGGTGGTGCTGTCGCAGCGCCTGTCCAAGCCATTTGCCGCCACGCCGCTGGCGCTGTACCGGGCGTTGCGGGCGCTGAACCCGTCGCCCTACATGTTCTTCTTCAACTTCGACGACTTCCACGTCGTGGGGGCCTCGCCGGAGATCCTGGTGCGGCTGGAGGGCGAGACGGTCACCGTGCGGCCCATCGCCGGCACCCGCCGGCGCGGCGCCACCGCCGAAGAGGACGAGCGCCTGGCCGAGGAACTGCTGGCCGACGAGAAGGAGCGCGCCGAGCACCTGATGCTGCTGGATCTGGGGCGCAACGACGCCGGGCGCGTGGCGCACACCGGCAGCGTGCGCGTGACCGAGCAGTTCGTCATCGAGCGCTACTCCCACGTGATGCACATCGTCTCCAACGTGGAGGGGCGGCTCAAGCGCGGCCTGGGCGCGCTGGACGTGCTGCGCGCTTCGTTCCCGGCGGGCACGGTTTCCGGGGCGCCCAAGGTGCGGGCCATGGAGATCATCGACGAGCTGGAGCCGGTCAAGCGCGGCATCTACGCCGGGGCGGTGGGCCACCTCGGTTTCAACGGCGACATGGACCTGGCGATTGCCATCCGCACCGCGGTCATCAAGGACGGCCGCCTGCACGTGCAGGCCGGCGCCGGCATCGTCGCCGATTCCGATCCAGCCTCGGAATGGGTCGAGACGCAGAACAAGGCCCGCGCGCTGCTGCGCGCCGCCGAGATGGCGGAGTCGGGTCTGGACACGCGGTTCTGAAGTCCGCTGCCCGCGCCGAAATCGTCGAGCGATCCGTCCGGAACCAGAGCAATGCCCGAAATCTCCCGCTTCTTCGGCATCATCATCTACATGAACTGGCGCGACCATCCGCCGGTACACTTTCATGCGGTCTATGGCGAGCATGAGGCGCTGATCACCCTGGATGGCAGGGTGCATCGTTGCCGGGCCGCGCACTGTCGCTGGTGCGCGAATGGCTGGCGCTGCATCGGGACGAACTGGCCGAGGACTGGGCGCTGGCGCTGGCGAAGATGCCCTTGAAACCGATCGATCCCCTGGAGTGACTGCAATGATCCTGCACACCACGGAAGTCATCCCGCTCCCGGAATACCGCCTCTTTCTGCGCTTCAACAACGGCGAGGCCGGAGAAGTGGATCTGTCCGACCAACTGGACGGCGAGATGTTCGCGCCATTGCGTGACCCTGAGCAGTTCGCCACCGCCTACCAGCATCCTGTCATGCGCACGGCGGCATGGGCCAACGGGGCAGATCTGGCCCCGGAATTCCTGCTGGAGTTGCTGCACAGGGCTGGCAAGCGGGCGGCAGCGTGACGCAGCCCGGGGCAATTCAACACGAGCGACGGGCACCCCCATGCTGCTGATGATCGACAACTACGACTCCTTCACCTACAACCTGGTGCAGTACCTGGGCGAGCTGGGGGAGGACGTGCGGGTGTTCCGCAACGACCAGATCACCCTGGAACAAGTGGGGGCCATGGCACCCGAGCGCGTGGTGATCTCGCCGGGGCCGTGCTCGCCGGCGCAGGCAGGGATTTCGGTGGCGCTGATCCGCGAGTTCGCCGGGCGCTTTCCCATCCTCGGCGTGTGCATGGGGCACCAGAGCATCGGGGCGGCCTTCGGCGGCGACATCGTCCATGCCAGGCAGCTCATGCACGGCAAGACCTCGCCCATCCACCACAGGGGCGTGGGGGTGTTTCGCGGCCTGCCCGACCCGCTCATCGCCACCCGCTACCATTCGCTCGCCATCGCCCGCGACACCCTGCCCGCCTGCCTGGAAATCACCGCCTGGACCGACGATGGCGAGATCATGGGCGTGCGCCACCGCGAGCTGGCGGTGGAGGGCGTGCAGTTCCATCCGGAATCCATCCTGACGCAGCACGGTCACGACCTGCTGCGCAATTTCATCGAAGGGGACAGGACATGAAACCGCAGGACGCGCTCACAAGGGTGATCGAGCACCGCGAGATCTTCCACGACGAGATGCTGGACCTGATGCGACAGATCATGAGCGGCGAGATGAGCCCGGTGATGATCGCCGCGCTCACCATCGGCCTGCG
The DNA here is from genome assembly GCA_016208415.1 of Betaproteobacteria bacterium. GTDB lineage: Bacteria > Pseudomonadota > Gammaproteobacteria > Burkholderiales > Rhodocyclaceae > JACQYB01. Next base: position 117,834 of record JACQYB010000011.1, read on the forward strand.
GGTGAAGAAGGAAACCATCGGCGAGATCGCCGCGGCGGCGCAGGTGATGCGCGAGTTCGCCACCAGGGTGCCGGTGGCGGACCCCGGCGCGGTGGTGGACATCGTCGGCACCGGCGGCGACGGTGCCCACACCTTCAACATCTCCACGGCCTCCATGTTCGTCGCCGCGGCGGCCGGGGCGAAGGTGGCCAAGCACGGCGGGCGCTCGGTGTCGTCCAAGTCCGGCAGCGCCGACGTGCTGGAATCCCTCGGCGCCAACATCAACCTCACGCCGGAGAGAATCGCCGAGTGCATCGACCGCGTGGGGCTGGGCTTCATGTTCGCCCCCAACCACCACGGCGCCATGAAGCACGCCGCGCCGGTGCGCCGCGAGCTGGGCGTGCGCACCATCTTCAACATCCTGGGGCCGCTCACCAACCCGGCGGGGGCGCAGCGCCAGTTGCTGGGCGTGTTCCATCCCGATCTGGTGGGCATCCAGATCCGCGTGCTGGCGCGGCTGGGCTCCACCTGCGCCATGACGGTGTTCGGGCGCGAGGGGCTGGACGAGATTTCCATTTCCGGCCAGACGCTGGTGGGCGAACTCAAGGATGGGCGCATCACGGAATACGAGATCCATCCCGAGCAGTTCAACATGCCGGTGCATGATCCGAGGACGCTGCAGGTGGGTACGGTGGAGGAATCCCGCGCCATGCTGCTGGGCGCGCTGGAGAGCCGCATCGGCGCCGCCCGGGACATCGTCGCGCTCAACGCCGGCGCCGGGCTTTACGTAGCGGGCGCGGCGGATACGCTGGCCGAGGGTGTGGAGCGGGCACTGGAGATCATCGCCAGCGGCGCGGCGCGGGCCAAGGTGGATGAGTATGTCGCCGCCACGCGCGGCTTCGGCGCGGCGGCCTGATCAGTTTCCGTGCCCAAAGGCCGCGGCCCTGCCAGATGCTGCGGGAGCGGGTTGTGGGAGCGGGCTTGCCGGCGAATTCGGCCGCGGACATCGCCGGCAAGACCGCTCCCACAAAAGCTTCCGGGGCCGCTTGAATAGAAGGAACGGTTCGTGTCGGATATCCTGAAACGCATCCTGGCCGTCAAGCGCGACGAGGTGGCCGCTGGCCTGGCCGCCTGTCCCGCGGCGCAGATGCGCGCCAGGGCGGCCGCGGCCGACGCGCCGCGGGACTTCGTGGGCGCCTTGCGGGCGAGGATTGCCGCGGGCCGGCCCGCGGTGATCGCGGAAATCAAGAAGGCCAGCCCGTCCAGGGGCGTGCTGCGCGAGGACTTTCGCCCCGCGGAAATTGCGGCGTCCTACGCGCGCCACGGCGCCGCCTGTTTGTCGGTGCTCACGGATCGGCAGTTCTTCCAGGGCGCGCCGGAGTATCTGGTGGCCGCCCGCGCGGCCTGCCCGCTGCCGGTGCTGCGCAAGGATTTCATGATCGACCCCTGGCAGGTGCTGGAAGCCAGGGCCATGGGCGCCGACTGCATCCTGCTCATCGTCGCGGCGCTGGAGGCCGGGCAGTTGCGCGCGCTGGAGGGCGCGGCGGAGGACCTGGGCATGGCGGTGCTGGTGGAGGTGCACGACGCGCAGGAACTGGACTTGGCGCTCACCCTGCGCACCCCGCTCATCGGCATCAACAACCGCAACCTACGCACCTTCGAGACCCGGCTGGAAACCACCCTCGACCTGCTCGCCCGCATTCCCGTGGATCGGCTGGTGGTGACGGAAAGCGGCATCCTCTCCGCCGACGATGTGGCGCGCATGCGCGCCGCCAGGGTGGAAGCGTTTCTGGTGGGCGAGGCTTTCATGCGCCAGTCCGATCCGGGGCTCGCCCTTGAACGCCTTTTCGCGGCAAGATAGCTCCATGAGACTCTCCGGCGAGGAAATCCGCGCCTTGCGTGAAGCGCTCACCGGCTTGCCGGTCGAGCGGGCTTTCCTCTTTGGATCGCGCACCGATGATTCACGCCGCGGCGGCGACATCGACATTCTGGTGTACTCACGTGCCTCGGCATTTTCGGTCGCCCACGAGGCGGCGAGCCGCTTCGCCCGGGCGCTGGATGCCAAGCTCGACGTGCTGGTCGTCAATCCCGATTCGCCCACCGAGGAGCAGCAGGTGTTCCTGCGTACGCTCAAGCTGGTGCCGCTCGACGATGTCCTCCGACATTGATCTGTTGGTCGAAGCGGTATGCCGCCGCTTCGACGATGCGGCGAAGTTGCTGGCGGCGTCGCTTGCCCGCTACCGCCCCTCCTCGGCAATGCGGCGAAGTGGGGCATGATTTCCGACGTGGATCTGTGGTTTCGCATGCGGGAGCTTCGCAACCGCATCGTGCATGACTACCTTCCGGAAAAACTGGCCGAGATCTACGTCCTGATCGTGGACTCCTACGCCCCGGAGCTGCTTCGTCTGCGGGAAAACCCGCGGCGAATTCCTGCAAGCTGAAATCCGGAGGTACGGCCATTGCGTCGAGGCCTTTCCTGTCGGAGACGCCTTCATCCGTGCCCCGGGTCCCGGCGCCGGGCTTTCGCGCCTTCTCGCCCTGTGATAGCTTTTCCCGCATGATCCGCCGGAGACCGCCATGGGACTTGCACAACGCGACGAACGCCGTCACACCTACGCCGAATACCTCACCTGGCCCGAGGACCAGCGCTACGAGCTGATCGACGGCGTCGCCTACATGATGGCGCCGGCGCCCACCATCGATCACCAGACGCTGGTGTTCGAGATCGGCCATCAGATACGCAACGCCCTCGAAGGCCGACCCTGCCGCGTTCTCTCTGCGCCGGTGGATGTGCGTTTTCCCGAACCCGGCCAGTCCGACGCGGACACCGACACCGTCCTCCAGCCCGACCTCCTCGTCGTGTGCGACCCGGGCAAGATCGAACCGCGCGGCATCCAGGGCGCTCCGGACTGGATCGTCGAAGTGCTCTCCCCCTCCACCGCGAGCCACGACCACATCGCCAAGCGCCGCGTCTACGAGCGCGCCGGCGTGGGCGAATACTGGCTGGTGCATCCCAACGACCGGCTGCTCACCATCTACCGGCGGCAGGACGGCCGTTTCGGCGAAGCGGAGATCCTCGACCTCGCCGGGGAAACCACCGTGGCCGTGCTCCCCGGGGTGACCATCCGCTGGGCGCCCATCGTCGAGTTGCTGGGTCCGCAGGCGCTGTATTGAGGGGGTTCCGGATTTGAGTGTGTTCTCACCGCGTAGCGGATCGTGGCGCCGCAACATTCGCCCGCCGGGAGCGTTCTTTCGCCGGCGATGGATGGGGACCCCCCGGCCGGGGAACGAATCCTTCGAATTCCCGTTCAAGTCAGACTGCGTGCAACTCCTGGCGAATGGTCTGGCGCACCACTTCGGCCAGCGTCATGCCCTGCGCCGCATCCCGCAGCGCCTGGTTGATCAGGGTTTGATAGTTGCCACCGGTCATTTCCGCACGGGCCTTGAAGACGGCGAGCACATCGTTATCCAGGCGCATGGTGACGCGGGACTTGCCGCCATGCTCGGCCTGCAATTTGGCAAGCGCCGGCACGGCGGATACGGGTTTGGCATCGCCGAAATCCACATTGGCGTAGCGATCGAACAGTGGATCAGAATTGTTTCTCATAACGTCTCCGTTGTAGCGGGTTGGCCTTCCAGGCTGAAATGATGCGGATTCGCTCAGTGCGCAAAGTCCACACCGTTACAAGAATCCGCCCCTTGCCGCCCATGCCCAGGGAAACAAAACGTTGCTCGCCCTCTGCGTCCGTATCCTCCCGTGTCAGCGCATAGGGATCGAGCAGGACCGGTTTCGCCTCCTCAAAGGTCACCCCCTCGTGGTTGATCGGGTTGATTGCGGCCTTTTCGGGGTCAAATTCAACTTCCATACGGCCATGGTATGCACGTTTGTCAGTACAGTCAATTTTACACAAGAGGAAACTGCGCCAGCCTGGCCCGAGGACCAGCGCTACGAGTTGATCGACGGTGTCGCGTATCTGATTGCGCCGACGCCGGGTACCGATCACCAGACGCTGGTTTTCGAGATCGGCCGCCAGATACGCAACGACCTCGAAGGCCGACCCTGCCGCGTTCTCTCTGCGCCGGTGGATGTGCGCCTGCCCGTGCCCGGCCAGTCCGACGCGGACACCGACACCGTCCTCCAGCCCGACATCCTCGTCGTGTGCGACCCGGGCAAGATCGAACCGCGCGGGTTCCGGATTCGAGTCGAACCTCTTTCAACGCAGAGATCGCAGAGACACCGAGGCCGCAGAGCAGGAACGGACATTCACCCGTCGGCTGAATGGGACTTGCCTCGTAACGCAAGTCATGCCCGTCTCACCCCTCACTCCCTCCTAGACCAGCCAGTTTTCCACGGCCAATCCGGGGATGCGAGCAAAATGGCGGATATTTCCGGTTACAAGAACGAGCTGGTTAGCCAGGGCGATGGCGGCAATTTCGAGATCGGCAAGGTCCAGCGGTGTTCCTGCCTTTTCCAACTCGGCGCGGATTCGACCGCAGACAAGAGCGGCCTTGCTGTCGAAGCCGAGGAGATTGACCGCAGGCAGCAAAACTTCCTGCAGGTTTCGCAGATGATGGGAGGGCCTGCCGCTCTTGCAGGCGCCATAAACGATTTCCGAGACAGTGACGGAGGAAATGTGCTGCTGACTGCGTGGGATGCCGGCCAGTCGAGCCAACAAACCGGGGGCAGGCTGCTTCTTGAAGATATTGGTGATGATGTCCGTATCAAAGAGATACATCGCGCCCTTCCCCTCCTTGGCGTCGGAGTTCTGCGAGATCGGTCAGCGTCGTGGCAACCTCCTCGAAGTCCGGCCAGGAAGAGGCCACGGCGGCAAGCCCCTGACGCTCCTGATGCTGCTCGATGATCTTCAGATCGTCGATGCTGACCAGGGCTGCCACCGGCTTGTCACGCCGGGTAATGACGAATCGCTCATGACCATGGGCACTCTTGGCAATGAGTTCGGAAAGATGACTCTTGGCTTCGGCAACCGATACTTGTGGCATGGGATAACTCCATTGGACGAAGAGCGACAGGTGGTCAAGATGACCATTATGACCAGATAGTAGCCATCCTGCGGCAACTCGTCAAGGATGAGGGCCTATCGCACCTGCCCACTTCCAACCCATCTCCAGGAAGGCGAGGGGAGCTTCCAGAGTCGCTGCGCGACCTTTACGTCAACGCGCATTTTCCCTCCCCCCCTCGCCAAACGCCTTGCGCCTGCTGCCCCACTCAATCTTGGGACTGAGCGCCATGGGACCCCCGGACTTGGCGTGAAAGAACCCTGCTCAACGCGAAGGATGGCCTGCCCCGCTTTCGGATTGGGCGCGAGGCGTGACGGGGGGAAGTGATGTCGTGAGCCGAGTTTCATCTCCTCTGCGCCATGGAGTCTTGTTGCAAAAAAACCACAAACTTGGGACTGCACGTATCCTGGATGGCCATCTTCGCTTGCCCGGCTTTCCCCCCGTTCTGCACAATCCGGACAGCTTCTCGTATAAGAGAGGTGGGGAGGGCCAAGGCGGCTTGAAATTCCCGCTGCGGATCCGACTTCAATTTTGAGGAGAAATCCATGCAGAAGAAATTGATCGCTATCGCCGTCGCCGGTCTGGTTTCGGCCCCGGTGTTCGCACAGAGCAACGTCACCATCTACGGCATTGCCGACATGGGCCTCGTGGTCAATGGCAAGTACCGCTCCGGCACCACCCACGTCGACGGCGGCCAGAAGACCCGCCTCGACAGCGGTGTGGCCTCCGGCTCCCGCCTCGGCTTCAAGGGCACGGAAGATCTGGGCAACGGCCTGAAGGCCCTGTTCACCATCGAAGCCGGCATCGACGTCGACACTGGTGGCATCAACCAGGGTACGACTTGGGGTCGTCAGTCCATCGTCGGCCTGACCGGTGGCTTCGGCACCTTCATCATGGGCCGCATGTACACCCCGCAGCACCTGATGAACGCCAAGATCGATCCGTTCGGCCTCGGCTTCGCCGGCAACCTGGGCAACATCTTCAACAACGTGGCCCGCGTCAACAACGCTGCTGCTTACGTCTCGCCGTCCTTCGGCGGCTTCAACGTGATTGCTGCGTACGCCACCAATGCCCTGGCGGAAGACTCTGCGACGTCCGAGAAGAAGTACGGCCGTACCGTCGCCATCAACCCGAACTACGCCAATGGCCCGGTCTATGTTGGCCTGAACTATCATGAGATCTCCGACGCAACTGTCGGCGATCCTGATGCCAAGGTCAAGAACCTCTCGGCCGGCGGCACGTTCAACTTCGGCGCGGCCAAGCTGCATGCTGGCTATGGCCAGAACAAGAGCAACAACGGCACGACCGATACCACCAAGAATGCCACCTGGATGTTGGGTGTGACGGTTCCGGTGGGCGCGTTCAACATTCTCGCGTCCTACGCCAACCTGAACGACAAGACGGCCGCCAATGCTGACGCACGTCAGATGGCTGTGGGTGCGACGTACGCCCTGTCCAAGCGCACCGACGTGTACACCGCCTACGCCCGCATCAAGAACAAGAACGGCGCCACCCTCTCCGTGGGCAACGCCACGGACAGCGGCGCCGGCAACGAGTCCCAGTTCAACCTGGGCCTGCGTCACACGTTCTAATCTGGCCTGGCCAGTTCGGAACTGGAAACGGGCGCTTCGGCGCCCGTTTTTTTATCGCCTGCCCATCCCCGGCAGGGCGCATCCACCTGGTTGCCGGGAAAGGCCTGCGCTGGCCGGACGTAGCCCGGCGGGCGGCATGTGCTGCGCTACTCTCCCGAGCGCCGATAGTGGGCGCGATGACGGGTGTTGCGGCTGACAAGATCGTTGCGGCCATGGGACTGGTCAGCCGTTTGGCTTGCAGGTTGATACCATTATTGCGGGTGTTTTCACCGCCCCCACCCATCACCGGACGCGGATAAGGGCGCAGTCGCGGCCATCCAAAAGTCGGCGCTGGCGGGACGGCAGCGACGATTATGTTTGGGCATATACTCACCTCATGTTCGACACCACCAAACATGCCGCCACCGTCATCGCCGCACGCAAGATCAAGCAGGAATGGATCGACAGCGTTTTGCAACACCCCATATTGACGCAGCCTGATCCAGCGGATGTTGAACTTGAGCACCGCTTGGCTGTCATTGCCGATTACGGCGATCGTGTGTTGCGTGTTGTCTGCAAACGAGAAACCGCCCCTGTGATGGTGATTACCGCATATTTCGACCGCACAATGAAAGGAAAGCTATGAAACTGCACTTCGACAAGGATGCCGATGCGCTGTACCTCAAGCTCGACGAGTCAGCCATTGTCGAGTCGGAAGAAGTTCGGCCAGGTGTCGTGCTTGATTTCAATGCGGACGATCAGGTTGTAGGTATCGAACTCCTTGGCGTCGGCAAGCGTATTTCTGCTGAAGCACTGAAGGAAGTTGCTGTTCAGGTAGCGTAACCCCGTTCGTTTCACCGGCACGGGAAGAGACCGGCGAGTGGACGGAACAGGCGGTCGATCGCGACGACGTGGTGCGCTTGATCTGCTGCAGCCTGGAAACCGCCATTTCGCTCGACGACATCTACGAAGATGCCGGACTTCTCTGAGCCACGGCAGAGGCGCTTTCCTGGGGAATCAGCCACCGGACGGTGCACGGCACTCGCCGTACTTCGTCCTTCAGTCCAGCAGCGCGAGGTTCAGTCCTGCGATCTGGTCGAGTCGGGCCAGCAGCGGATCGGCCTCTGTCCGGAAACGGGAGAGCTGACCACCGGCGAGGGGGACGGCCCCGGGAAGGGCGACGCGCAGCGGGTCGCGATGCCGTCCGTCGATGCGGAACTCGTAGTGCAGGTGGGGCCCCGTGGCCCATCCGGTGGCACCGACAAAGCCGATCACCTCGCCCTGGGAAACCCGCGTTCCGGCGCGCAGGCCGGCGGCGAAGCGGCTCAGGTGGGCGTAGGCGGTGGTGGTCCTGCCCTGGTGGCGCAACTCGACGAGTTTGCCGTAGCCGCCCCGGCCACCGATGAACTCCACGATAGCGTCGGTGGTGGCGCGCACTTTCGTGCCCGCCGGTGCGGCGTAATCGACACCCTTGTGGGCTCGCCACTGGCGCAGGATGGGATGAAAGCGCATGGACAGGCCCGACGAGACGCGGGAGAACTCCAGCGGCGAGCGCAGGAACGCCTTGCGTAGCGGCTTGCCGTCGGGGTCGTAGTAATCGCTCCTGCCGTGGGCATCTTCGAACCAGGCGGCGCGGTAGCGCGTATCCTGATTGACGAACTCGGCGGCGAGAACGCGGCCGGGGCGCAGCGCGTGGCCACCGCTGTAGACCATCTCGTAGACCACGGAAAAACGGTCGCCCTCGCGCAGATCGCGGTGGAAGTCGATCTCGCTGCCGAAGATCTCCGCCAGGCGCAGCGCAATGGCGTCGGGCACGTCCATGGCGTCGGTGGCGCCGAACAGGGTTGACCGGATCACCCCTGATTTCATCACCACGCGGGTTTCCGCCGCCAGCGGCTGTCGGGACACGTCCCAGACATCGCCCTGATGGTCTACGATGATCGACGTTTCGTGGTCGTTGAGCGGAAACCGCAGCCAGCGCAGTTCCCCGTGGGCGTCGGTGGCGGCCGTCACCTGCCTGCCGGGGGCGAGTTGTTCGAAAATGGGCGCGGCGGCGGGTTGGTCGCGAAGGTACGACAGGGCTTGCGGCCCGTATACCCCGAGCCTGTTGAGGAGCGACGCCACCGTGTCCCCGCGACGCACCTGCTCCTCGCGCACGAATACGGACCCCGCGGGAGTCTCGGTGGTCGGCTGCAGCGCGAGCGGTTCGATCACCGTTTGCCGGGCTTCCGGGGGGAGCGGAGCCACGGGCGGCACGGCGGACGCGGCCATCACTCCCAGGAAGGATATGCCGGCAACCGTCGCGGCCAGGCCGATATGCCGTGGCAGCCGATCGCCGGCACGCGGGCAATGGTCTAGAATCCAACGCTTTTTGGGCATGCTCTGATGCGGACGAAAAAAACCCTGCGCAGTGTATCACCATTGTCAACGCCGGCCGCCCCGTGCGGTCGGGAATCCGGTGCAGCGCGATGAAGAAGGATATTGACTCCCAGCTTGCCCTGGTCAAGCGCGGCAGCGAAGAATTGCTGATCGAAGCCGAGCTGGTGCACAGGCTCGGGCGGGGACGACCGCTGCGGGTCAAGGCCGGCTTTGACCCTACGGCACCGGATTTGCACCTCGGCCACACGGTGTTGCTCAACAAGCTGCGCCATTTCCAGGAACTGGGGCACCACGTCATGTTCCTGATCGGCGACTTCACGGGCATGATCGGCGATCCCAGCGGAAAGAACGCCACCCGCCCGCCCTTGTCGCCGGAGCAGATTCAGGGGAATGCGCGAACCTATCAGGAGCAGGTCTTCAAGATCCTCGATCCGCAGCGCACGGAGATCTGCTTCAACTCCGCCTGGATGGAGCCTCTCGGGGCCGCCGGCATGATCCGGCTGGCCGCCACCCATACCGTGGCGCGCATGCTGGAGCGCGATGATTTCTCGAAGCGCTACAGCAGCCAGCAGCCCATCGCGGTGCACGAGTTTCTCTACCCCCTCTGTCAGGGTTACGACTCCGTTGCCATGCGCGCGGATGTGGAACTCGGTGGTACGGACCAGAAGTTCAACCTGCTGGTGGGTCGGGAGTTGCAGAAGCACTACGGCCAGGACCCCCAGGTGGTGCTGATGATGCCGTTGCTGGAGGGGCTGGACGGCGTCAACAAGATGTCCAAGTCCCTGGGCAACTACGTCGGGATCACGGAACCGCCGCGGGAGATGTTCGGCAAGCTCATGCGGATTTCGGACGAACTCATGTGGCGCTACTACGAGCTCCTGTCGTTCCGGCCGGTCGGGGAGATCGCCCGGCTTCGTGGCGAAGTGGGGGAGGGGCGCAATCCTCGCGACGTCAAGGTGATGCTGGCGCAGGAGATCGTCGGGCGCTTCCAGGACCCGGCTGCGGCCAAGGATGCGTTGGCCGATTTCGAGGCGCGCTTCCGTGACGGCGCAATCCCCGATGATGTGCCCGCCGTGGCGGTGTCCGCCCAGGGAGCCGCAACGTTGCCGCTCACGCAGATCCTCAAGACGGCCGGGCTTACCGCCAGCACCTCGGAGGCGTTGCGCATGATCGACCAGGGAGGCGTTCGCGTTGACGGGCAACGCATCGCCGATCGGGCGCTACAGATTCCCTGCGGCGCGACCGTATTACTCCAGATTGGCAAGAGGCGCTTTGCGCGGGTGACGATCAAGTAGTGCGTACCGGACCCGTGTTACAGGATTGTGGCCATGTGATTTTGAAGTGTTGACCAAGTGTCTTCGATCTGTATAATGCGCGGCTTCCGTCGCTCAGCGACGCCGTTCTTTAACAAAACCGAACAGCCGATAGGTGTGGGTGCTTGGTGGTTATTGGCGCGGGTCTGGGGTGGGTGTTGAGCCTGTCCTGGCCTGAAAGCTGTTAAGAATCAAGTACCTCGAGTGATGGGATTTTGGGGTCG
>JACQYB010000026.1 GCA_016208415.1 Betaproteobacteria bacterium
TTCCCACGATAACAGAGGTGTTCCAGCCTATCCCGCCTCCCGTCCGTCCCGCACTCCTCAAGCCCTTGTTTCCACCCTCACCCGAAATGTCCCCGTGACAACCCTATCCCCTGGGGCCTGGCACAGGGAAGGACGTCACACTCGCACACCCAGCAAGTCTTCGAGTTCGCCTTGCAGGCCGCCCAGATCAAACAACGTCGTGCCGGGGAGCGCATCCACCAACAAGTCCAGATCGCTGCCGTCCTGATCGGCGCCATGGAGCACCGAGCCAAAGATGCGTGGATTTGCCGTGTGAAAACGGCTTGCCGCCTCGCGCACGGCAGCGCGTTTCAGGTCAAGCGCAACAGAAGGTTTCATCGGCTTCTCCCATTACAAGCAGGTGAACCGGATGCCTGCATCGCGGCACTGCAAGTCCAGATTGGTCTTGAGCATGACCTTGCCGAAGTACGCCTTCTGCAAGACCTTGAGCACTTCCAGGTTCGCGCCTTCGATGAATATGTGGTGCGCCTGGTCGAAGTTCACCGATTTGTCGCGCTCGGGCCGGAGCGTGGCGGTGGACGGCGTTTGCAGCACCTTGCAGGCGTCGCTCTTGCCTGCCCGGGTCAGCGCATGGCGTTCGCCGCCTTCGATGACAACGCTCTCGCCCCGGCGCCCGCTTGAGGGCGGCTACGTCCAGCTTGCCTTCGGAAAATGCCTCGGCGATGAGCGCGGCCAGTTGCGCGCGGCGATCAATGGCGGGGTTGGGTGATGCGACCAAGTTGGTATCGTCTTGCGGGTCGCTCATGTTCTGCCCTGTGGCGTCTGTGCAATTTGCGCTGCAATCCAGCGGTCCAGCTCTGTTCGCCGAAACCGCCAGGTGCCGCCCAGCTTGAAGCCCGGTATCTGGCCGTGTTGAGCCAGGCGGTAAACGGTCTTCTTGCCTGCTTTCAGGTAGGCAGCCACTTCGTCCAGCGTGAGAATTCGCAAGCAGCGCCACTCCTGATCGTCCCGCCGGGAGGGAGTGCCCCGGGGGAAGTCGCGATGGCCAAGCGCGGCCCGTAGACCATCACCCGTACCACCCGGCATCCCCGGACCTGACCGCGTCATCGCGTGCAGCCGAGCCGCGTGTCACCCTGAGAGTGCGCCCCCGGGAAGCCCGGGACGAAGCCTACGAAGAGCTTCGTTTGCGGGCACCGTTCAATTACCGCCGAACAAGTTCGCATCGTCTTCCCCAACGGCCTCAGCGGCCGATTATCGGCCTGCTGGCGATGGCCCGTGATCGGCTGACGAGCAAGACGGTTCCCGGCCCGCCATTCAGCGGCTGTGCGCGCGAACCGGGGACCAGGGTCTCCAGAAAATCGGCGCTGGCGGGACGGCGGAGGTCAACGCCGCTGTAAACCGTTCCGTGATCGACGCGGGATCCTGGCGGCAGTCGAGCACAGCCACGACGGTGGCGGTTTCCCTAAGGGATCGTCATAGATCACAAACGGGAAACGCTTGGCGATGGTGCGATGCAGATTGCCGTCCGGCTTAAGACGAATACCCGCGAACAGCACCAGCGCATCGATGTCAGCGAACAGGCTGTCGAGGAAATACTCTCCGATGCCCGCCCCTCGAAAATCTGGCACGTTTGGAAGTCAATCGCCAGCATTAACGAACTCGAAAAAACCCCGAATCCGCTGGCCCTCGTGATCCCCGTCTTCGCGTGGCGCAGCGCCTCCGCGAAGCACCGAGCGGCTCAGCAGTTGGTTCATCGCGATGCACGATGTCTCCGGCACAAGTATGCAGTCAGGGCAGGCTCCGGGATTCTGCACGTTCGAATCGCATAGCGAGCCTGAATTGCATGTGAGCGTCTTCTGGTGAAGTAGGTAATGGAGAAATTGTGTGTTCTCGTTTCGCCAGAGCGCCGATAGATTGCCGAGATCCATGGTCGTGCCATTTCGATAGACTACGAAGGCGAGATCGGCTGGAAACAGGTACTCGCCGAGCGAGCCCAGGTCAAGGCCCGAGTGCTCGGCAATCGCCTTCATGATGTGATGCGAGAATGTATGCAGCAGCGTGTAGGCGTAGAGATAGCTTGATGAAGCGCCCCGACGTGGTACCCCGCTGAGGAAGGGTCCAAAGGGAATTGCGCATTCCACAAGCTTTGCACCGAGCGGGCCGTCGTGCGATGCCCAATCGAATGCATCACTCGTCTTGAGCGCCTGGAGCCAGCGGTAGACCTGCTTTTCATCAAGTTGCACGTAGACGGCCTCGTTGGCCTGCTTGATCACATAGATTGGGTGCTTGCTCCCGTCTTCCGTCTGGATGGTCGGGAATAGATTGAGCTTGACAGGCATCATTCGCTGACGCTTCTCGATGACCGGCTGCGCCTTCACGCGGGTGAAGCCGTAGGAGAAGCGGCATAGGTCGAATTCCCGGATGAGGCCCATTGTCGCAACGCCCATGCGGCCGAACAGTTCTCGGGCACGGTTCTGCTGCACAACCTTCTCTTCCTCTTCCTTGGGGGCAAGGTCGTAGTCGAGCTCAGTGAAGCGCACAAAGGGGAGTCGGTTGCCGTCTCCGCGCGCCGCCGTCAGACGCGTGCGCCGCATTGCTTCATGCTCGACCGCGAGACGAAAGGGATCGTAGCGGGTGGTGAAGCGGTCGCGTTGTGCGATCAGGGCGCTCAAGGCGACCGGCAGGGCGGTTATCGGACGCAGGATCGGATTGTCGCCTTCGAACCAGCCTTCAATTTGCTCTTGCAGCTTCTTTTCCAGATCCCGGACTAGCACCTGTATCATTGACGGCACCTCGCCCATTTTCGCTATCTGTGCCTTGTAGCCAGCCAAGCTGTCCTTGCTTTCAAGGTACTTTGCCCACTTCTCCCCGTAGCCGCGCTCCTTGAGCTGCTTCTCCATCTCTTCGACTGATGGGCGCGTCTTGCCAAACCCAAAGTGCTCGGCGATGAAGGATTCGAATTGCGCGCGCTGACTGGGGTCGAGTATCTCGAGGAGATCTTCGCACCTTTCCCCGAAGTCCACGAACTGCTCTGCAAGCGTGTAGTGAGCTGCAGAGGCTCGGTAAGAGATCGGCTCCATGCGTCCCTCGGTGACGCGGGCGCCGAAATTCTCGCGCAGCGCGCGTACTGTTTCCGGGTCGTTCTTGTACCAATCGTTCGGGTCGACATGCCCGCATTTCGGGTTTGCGCACTTGAAGAACCAGTTGCCAATGCTGGGCGAGCTCGTGTCGAGCAGAAACTCTTCAGAGTGGCAGTGCGCACAGCGCCGGATCGGTTCCATCATCTCCTTCTTGTCGTTGTTCCAGTTGTACTTGCCTGGCGCAACCGGCTCCCAGCTGCCAGACCAATGCACGAAGATCACGTCGAGCTGGCGCCACTGGCACTTGCGCTCGGAGGCGGCCAAGCACTTGCTGTTCATCTGCGCTTTCTTGCGCTCGAAATCGGTGCCGCTATTGAAGCCGCGGTAGCGTCCGCAGGCGTTGCACACGAAGGTGAGCGGAGCCGGCGCGTAGCCCATCTTGACCGGGTCGACGAAGATGAAGCGGCCGCGGTCAATCGGGCGCACGCTATTGTGTTGATCGTTGAGCAGCGTTCTGTCCACACAGAGCTCTGGCGGGATCGGGTACTTCGCGGCATCGGCGGCCGTTCGGCAGTTGATCGCCCGCCGGAACCATGTGCTGACCGCCTCGTTCAGCCGCAGCAGGATCTGATTCTGCGTGGCGCACGAGATTCTCGGCTTGAAGTGCTCGGTCTCGCGGTCCGGAATCGAGATGCAGGCGCCCAGCCCACCTTCGAAGGTAAAGAATGCGCCGGGTGCATAGGCACCCGCGAGCTGCCCGCGGGAACGGGACATGGTTGGCGCCGAGCGCGTATTGTCGCTGTCGGAGTTTTTCAGCATGATGGAATGTCCTCCGGCTGGCGCTTATTCGTTGTCCCCGGATTCGGCGTAGCCTCGGCGGATGAAGGCCAAGACATCGCGGACTTGGGCGTGGTCGAGCATTCCGCCGCGCCACCCCTTCTTGGCGAGCCGGATCTGGCCGGCCTGGTCCACGTCGCGAAGCGAGGTCATGGGGCGCTGCAGGCTGTTTGTGAACTGGTTGAAGTAGTCCCCCAGCGCAGCGCTCTCGTTCTCCTGGCGTGCCATGTCTTCGAGCAGCTCCCGCACGCGTTTGTGAACGGCCGCCCGATAGAAGGCTTCGCCGTCCGGGGCGAAGTCGTCGTTCAAGCCAATCGCGGTGCAGATGAAGTCGGAGGCCCGGTCGACGAAGCCCACTTCGTCGTTGCGATAGGCCGACAGGAAGTGCGGAATCCGGCCATTGCTCTTCAGCTTGAGCTTGCCCTCATCATCGGCCCGCATCATCTGGCTCATCGCCAACGCGCCACAGATGTAGGACTGGAAGAGGCTCGGAATCACGCGCTGGATCGCTTGAGTAGCCCAGCGGTCTATGGCCGCGGGCTGGACCATGCGTTCGAGGAAGCGATGGAAGGAATCGAAGACCTCAATGATGTAGCGGTCGCGCCGTCGCTGCGGCGTGGGTATCAGCACGCAGAGACCCACATGTGTCCGCCCTACACGCGAGGAAGCCTGGATGTATTCGGCAATGTCTGAGGGCATGCCGGCGAAGAACATGGAGTTGAACTCCTCGACATCTACCCCGTGCGAGATGGCCGAGGTGGCGATTACGGAGCGCAGCGCCTCGTCAATCGGTGGCAGCGGCTCGCCCGGGGGGACACGCGTCTGCGCTTCCTGCACCGTCGCCTGGATCTCACCCTGCTCGACCGAGCCGGTGATAAGACGGGTGACCAGGATGTCGAGTACCTTGCCGCGAGCGAGATGCGTCTTTCGCACCTCCTCGGTCTCAGCCGACATCACTTGGTCGCCACCTTTCTTGTTGGTTACATAGGTGAGGCTGATCCGATGCAAGTCCACGACGGTTGCGAGCTCTGAGAAGGTCGCGGCCGAAAGCTTCGCGGACAGAGTCGAGCCCATCGGCGAGTCTCCAAGATAGGCAACCAGCTGATTCCGCGCTGCTGTCTGCGCGACCGCATCGTCTCCGGCGAGCGCATCGAAAAACTCGGTGATGGTCAGATGGAACGCCGCGAGAACCGAGACCGTTGTGGTCGTATGTGGGCGCCCGTTCGTCATGAATCCGCAGTAGATGCGGGCAAGCTTTGCACGCTGCTCCACCATGTCCACGGATTGCGCCACGCGCTCAGTCTCGTCCTCGTCAGGCTGCTCTGGCTCCGCGTAGAAGGACCGATGCAGGTCGGGCCCGGGGCAAGGGAACTGCAGGGCGGGCACGTGACGCTGGTAGAGGTGCTGAAGCTGGCGCTCGGGGTCTGATACCGTTGCCGTCGCAGTGATTACCTTCGCCCGGCGTCGTTTGCCGTCAGGGGCCTCGGCCACGACATTTCGCATCCAGCAACCGAGCCTTGTGAGCAATGTGTCCAATGTTGATTCGAACAGGCCGGCGAATGTACCGAGCGACTCGTCTAGCAGGTGCGCTTCGTCCTGGATCAGTATCGATGGGAAGGGGTCGAGGAAGAGCTTCCGGCCGTCCTCGTAGGTGGGGAAGACCTTCTCACAGCCGTTTCTCTCCGGGCCCTTTGCGCGATTGTCATCGTTGGGCACTCGCAGCCGACGGGTTGTCGGGTCGTACCAAGGCGCCGCGCCGAGCATGCCCATGATGCGCTGGATCGTGAAGGCCGAATGCCCGATCAGCGCGAGCTTGTCGACCGTGCCGAGCAGCACTGATGGCGCAAAATCGTAGATGTCATCGTCGCAGATGTAGAAGGGTAGCGGCTGAATGCCGCCCTTGTTGCAGTGGCACTTTGGGTTCGTGCATACATGGGCGAGCGTGCCGCCCCGGTCGCGGAAACGCCGCAGGCCGGTCGGGCCGTCGCAGAACGGGCATTTCGGCAGCTTGATCCACGCCTTACAGACGGCGTCGTAGTTTGCGTCGTCGTTGCGCAGTACCCTCTCTTCCTTGGCGACCTCGTCGACCATTGGGATATCGGAAACGCCTTTGGCCCTGTGCCGGTTGGGCGAGCCGCCACTGCCGACCCAGAAGCCGATGGAGAAGCGCTCGCCGCTATAGCCGCGCTTGCAGCGAACCAACTCGGCCTGGGCAAGCACCGCAGCCGCGCGCTGCGCCTGCTGGATCGTGAGCAGGCGCAACGGGTAGCGGACCATGGCCGTGACGCCGAGCGTCTTGCCGCGCATCCGGTCGAGAAAGAGCGTAAAGAGCAAGAAGCCGAAGAAGGCTTCCGATTTGCCGCCGCCGGTCGAGAAGTAGAGCAGAGTGACCGCGTCGTCGCGCTTCGCATCGTAAAAGCCCTTGAACTCGGGCATGCGCGAGGCGGTCGAGCACAGGCTCGCGAGAATGAAGGCGAGCTGGAAGAGGCGCCATTCGGCCGAGTCGTCTTCGGTGCGCTTCTTCATGAGATTGGCCATCGTCTCGTTCATCGCGAGCCAGGCCTCGTAGGGAACCGCGCGCTGATCGGGCTGAGGGCCGCGCGCCTTCCAGTGCTTGCGCGATTCTCGCAGCAGCTTGACGCCTGAGTGGATCGCGTCGGCCTCGAGCGCCCATAGCTTCAGGTGGTCGTCGAACGCTGCCTCCTCTCGTTTGATCGCCTGCATGTCATCCTCGATGCCGCGATCGAGCTGGACTTGTGCCGGGAGCTTCGCGAGCCAATTCTTGTAGGCATCGTGAATGGCTTCCAGCGCACCGATGTCGGTGCCGTTGGCCAGTGCGCGCATACCGCGCTCAACGCTCGGATAGGACACCGGCACGATACGCGGCTGACGGTAAAGCGGCATCCATGTCGTGGCGAGATGCACTTCACCTCTGCTGCCCAAGCCGTCGGCCGATGGCGCTTCAATGACGCCGCCGTTGTATCCGATGGCCGGATAGGTGAGATAGCGGTTGTAGCGATAGCTTGCCTCAACCCGTTCGAGCGTCATCCGGCGAAGCAGGCTCTCCGGCAGACGCGTGTCGAGCGTGACCTGGAAGACCGACGCTTCGGTCTCGTCGTTGTGCTGGCGTGAACTGTTCGAGCGATTCTCCAGAGCGACATGCAGGCTCGACCGTCCAGGTTCCGCCCAGTCTGGCGAGATACTGATGTCCCAGCGCAACTCGATTTGGGGAATCGCCGGGCGGCCTGGGCTGTCCTCGACGCACCTCAGGAATGCTGCCCATCCCCTGTACTGGCTTGGCGCGATGCCGGCACCATGCGAGTAGGCTCGCCCGCTGCCACCGTTCGCCGGGTCGGCATCTTCGAGCCAAGCGGCAAGCCGTAGCCGGACGGTTTCATCCATGCGCGCCTCGTGTTCGGCAAGCTTGGCGCCGCGCTCGGCTGCATCCACGCTGGTGTCCAATTCAAGTTCTGGCAAGTCGAGTTCCAGGCGCTGCCATTTGTGCGGGATCTTGATTCGCTCGAAGTGCTCATCACGCAGCTGGGGGATTTCCCCCTCATCCGGTTCGGCCACCAACGGGGGGCCGTCCTCGTTCCCTTGCGCATCGGCTGACTGCGCTTGCGGCAGCTCTGCGTCCTGGAGGGCGGGTTCCTCCGCCCACCCCGCTTCAAGATTCAGCCCGGGCGGCAGGCCCATCTCGCTGTAGACCTTCTCCCGTACCTTGTCCTGACGCTCCTTCCAGTCGGGACACTCGCGGCGGTACTTGTATTGCTCTGCAAGCGGCGCCCACTCTGTGTTCTCTGCTTCACGCAGCCGCTGGCGCAATTGCCTAGCGGCCTCGGTACGCATCTGAAGGCGCAGCTTGCAGTCCGGTCTTGTTTTCACGTCCTCCTCGGTGGGCAGAACCCGCAAGTAGATGCTCGCTAGCGGCTTGATTCGAACCGCTCCTTTCTCGTTACTGCCTATCAAAAGATCCAGACCGTGACCGGAGATCCAGATTGGGCTGGTGACCTCGTCGCCGTCATCGACATTGCGCCACGGCAGCAGAAAGCCGGACGAGAGCAGTGCGCTTGGCTTGACGCCGTAAATGATGCGTCCGAACTCTCCGCCGCCGCGCACGCGGGCGTGCACGATATTGAGGATCGCCTCGGCCACGCCTTCTTTGACGGAGGTAGCGATCTTCTTGGGATCTGCGCGTAGTTCAGCCATTGTTGTCCTCGCATCCCTCTTCGGGCAGGAGCACTTCGCAGACTGCGAGCACGTTTTCCATCGCCTTGCGCCGCAACGCATCGACGGTATCCCGAGTGAGGTCGGTATGCGCGATGACAGAGTCAGGCTCGAACAGAATTCTGGAATAGATGTCGCTCAGCCACCGTCCGCCCATGCGTCGGGCAGTACGAAGCGGTCGGACCAGGAAGTCCCAGTTCATCTGGATTTCGGCGTCGTTGAACTCCAGCGCCTTTGAGAAGGCGCGAAAGACTGCGTAGTCACGTGGCGCCCGAGTTGTCAGTTCATCAAATGGAGTGTCCGGAGAATCCTCTAGGTCCACCCAGTAGCCTAGGTTAGATGCTTGGGAGGCCGCCTTGCTGTCGATACGCTCGATTCTCTCGCGCAACATTCGTTTCTGCGAGGCACGTCCGAGCTTCGGGTCGAAGTAGCGGTTGAAGCGCTTCACAACGACGCTGTGGTAGTTGCGAAGGCTTCCCTCGAAGTCGGTGAGGTGCCCGAGGCTGATGCCTTTCTCCCGCAGAGTATCCTCAATGAGCGCCCGCAGATCAGCCGACATCACGAAAATCTGTTGGCCCGCCAGGAGCTCAGTGATCGGCACAGAATGAAAGCCCGAGTGCCCATCTGCGGCCCTTTCAGGATCATAGACATAGACAAGCGCATTGACTCCGCGACGCAATAGTTGATCGTTTTCGAGCTCGACCAGTACCGACGGTTGGTCCTTCAGCTCGGGATCCTCCTGCTCAAAGGTAGAAATCTTGAAACGCGGCTGCCATAGATCCATATCTTCCAGAAGCGAATACCCAGCCACTGCGAACTGTTCTTCGATTCTGCCGAGAATCTCGCCCACGCGCTCATGAAACACTTTGAATTCTGGCATTGCCATGAGCGGCGCAAGCGTGAATCTAAGCTGACGGGCGAGCGGGGCTGTGAGCAGCAGCACTATCTCCCTGCAGGGTGGAGTACCGCAGACCAAGCTTCGGATGACCTCCGCGCTGGCGTCAGTGTGTATGAGGCGATCTGCCCTAATCTCGCGCATCTCGAGCGAAATATCGGTTGTGACCACCGGAACATCCGCCAAGCATGTCTCGGTTTCACCCCGCGGCCGTGCGAGAAAGCGCTTAAGCGCTGCTTGGTGAAGCGCACCGCGGACTGCGACAATCGACTCGCGGCGATTCTGGACGGCACTCAGAAGCTCACCTTCCAGCGCGTGCCCCAATGGCGTGGACTTGCGGTAAGTGTCGATCAGCCGATCGGTCTTGTCGACCAATACTCTTAGCCTTATATGCTGATTTTGCGCGTAGCCGTCATTGACGAACTGAATCAACCCGGCTTTGAAGTACGACCAGTCGTTCGCAGTGATCACGCGAACGGGCATACCTGCGCTGTGCAGCTCCATCATGAGCGCACGCAGACTGCCCGGTAGCCGTGAACTCCTTGCGATGAAGGCAAGCGCATTTCTGACCGGCGTGGCATCGACGCCCGCGTCCTCGAGTCGTCTAGCGCAGCGATAGAACTCTTCGATGAGGGTCTCGGCCTCGAAGTCGGTTACATGCACCCTAAGGCTGCATTCGGGCACGTGCACCGTGACCGGGTCGCCCGCTCTGGCAAGTCCCGAATCGAGCCGGGGGTGCACGAACCCGTGAGACTTGAAGCAGTTTTCGGTGGAGCCAACCTGGAATTCTCGATGCAGCGCAGCGAGTAGCTGTGTCATGTTGCGGGGCTCGTCTGTCAGCACCACAATCCCAGGGCAAGCCGAGTAGAAGACCGTGCGTACCAGCCGGATGAAAGTTACGATATGCTCGCGCCAGCGCGCCAGCGCGCCATGAGCCTCATCGTCTTTGCGCTAGCGTCAATCAAGACCACCTCTGGCGTAGGGCCGGTACGCTTCAGGTTTCGTAGCGTACTGGCAATGTCGTCCTCCGAAAGCTGGTAGCCGAAACAGAAGTTCGCATCTGGCGCCGTCTTGGGCGCACCCATTTCGGGGAACACGCAGTTCTTGAGCGCGTTGCCGTGCCTGCGACCACGCAGCTTCGAGCGGACGCGGGAGTAGAAGCGGGAGGAGTAGTCCGGCCAAGGCTGATCGGCGGCGTCCCGGTAGAAATGCGGAAGCAACTCGTTCACGGTCGGGCGGATGGCGCCTTCGCGCAGGTCATCCTTCACACTATTGGGTGCGAAGAGGAATGCGTCCTTTGCGGGAAAGCTTTCCCTTACGGCCTCGTTGTGCTCATGGCCACCGCACTCGACTATCTTGTTGGCTAGATCCACAAGGCGCGAGCGGCTCACAAATACGTGGTTGAGCGGGTAGAAGCTATTTCGCTTGCCGGGGTAATACAAGGCGCGCACACCACGCTTGTATCCGGCCTCCCAGCGGGCGAAACAAGCGAGCGCATGGATAAGCGTGGCGGCATCCGGGTGCCCAGGCCAGACCAATGCGACGTGCGCGCTCCTACGCGCGGCCGCATGTAGGTAGAGCGAGACGATTCCGTGCATGGCCGGAGCCAGCGTCTTTGCGTGCTCGTCGTCCCTGTCGGCGAAGTAACGCAGCAGGGTGCCCGCCGATACTTCTTCTCCGTGTTCCCAGCTCTCGTCTTGGCCGGACTTAGCCGTAACAGGCTTCCCCGGGCAACCGATTGATCCCATCGTTCATAGACCCTTGATCATGCCCTTTGCTGCCGCTCACAACAGCGGGCGCGAGGCTGAAGCCAGCTCGCACTGCGGATTCGATGTCGCTGCCGGTAGCAAGTCGTGCCAGAACCACATCCGGGTCAGGCAGGGGCAGCAGCATAAGTTCGTAGGCCGAGACGTTTGTGACGCCCGATATGATCCGGAAGAGCCGGTCCATGGTGCGCGTGCGCAGGATTGCGCACAGTGTCTCGGCATCAATTCGGCTGCCCTTAGCGTCTTGCTCAATGAGGTTGACGTGGTTTTCTCCTACCACCCCACCGAATTCGTCGTAGGTTGACTGTGGGACGGGGGCGCACACCAGCCGATGCGCCTGATCGTCCGATGTGACCCGCTGCAACGCCACCGCGGGCCGGCACACGACGTGCGCAGTGGGTTCGGCACCCATTTCGATGTAGCGGGCCTGCGTCTCGCAGCCCTCGGCGAGTGTCAACACGCCCGTAGCGGAGATGTCGCTCTGCCAGATCAGCGGTACCACGCGAGCGCCCTTTCGGATCTGGTCACGCGTTGCATAGCGCTGGCGTTTGTCGCGATGAATGACGATCTGCCCAGTCCTCGGTGCGTAGCCGTAGGTCTTGAGCGTGTGCTCAGGCGTCAGACCCTTTTCGTGACACCGAAACAAAGGCAGGAGGCGAGTGTCGGATGGCTCGCGCGGAAGCAGCCATGGCGCGTTCCCCGCGGCGAGCCGCACTTTGCCGGTTGGACGCCAAGTGCCGTCAGCGGCCAGGACATTTATCCGCGTGGCCGCATCTGCCCCAGCACCCTTTTGCCAAACGGTGATCGCAGCGTCCTGTTCTGCCGATAGGAAGGTGCCAACCTTGTCGTGGATAAGATCCACTTGTCGGACATGTCCGGTTGAACTCAGGGCGAGGCGGAGACCAGAGAACGACCGGCCAGAGACAAAGCTCATTGGCGTTAGGAAGGCTGCCGAGCCACCGTCCCCCAGAAGACCCATCGCGCGTCCGATGAAGAGGGTGTAGAGGTTGGGCTGGCCGAGCATGAGGTGGCCTAACTCCGCCCGATAGGGATACGCCTCAGCGGAAGTCAACTTGCGGTAGGGCGGATTGCATAGCACTAGACGATAGCTGCCAGCCCGCAGGCAGGTGGTGCTGAGCCCGTCGTCGAGCGCCACAAGGAAATTCGGCTCGCGGCCAGCTGCCGCGATGTGCTCGGCGAGCACCATGCGCAGGAAGCCTATCGACAGCTCGCACAGCAGCGGGTCAATGTCGGCGCCATGCAAGTTAACTTCGAGGTAGGTGAGAATCTCTTCGCTGGTGTGGCCCTTCTCCTGCAGCCTGCGCGCGATGCGCTTCGCCGCCGGTGCAAGAAACGCTGCCCCGCCGCAGGCCGGGTCGATGACCGGACCGTCGAGTAGGCTCTCTGCCATGGCGTCAATCAGGCGGCGTGCGAGGTGCGGCGATGTGAAGTAGATCGCTTGCTGTTTGCGCCGAGCCTTGCCGACCATCACTGCGTATGCGGAACTCAGCCAGAATGCGCCGGTAAGGGTGTCGCGTGGCAAGAGCCACTCGTCGACAAATCGGGAAACGGATGTCACCTCTAGCAGCGCCGTTTCGCAGGCTGGAGGCGCTAGCTGCGGAATAGCGTGGTTTACCCAGCGCGCCAGGAGCGCACGGGCAAGTTCATCCGGCGCGTGGCCTTCGGCTACGCGTGCGGACAAGCTCCTACAGAGAGCGTGAAAGCGAACTCGCTCAGTCGAGTTCAGTTGCATTTTTCGTATCTTGCTCGGGTCGATTACTCACAGCAATCGGTTCGCACCGGCGGCAAATTTCCCACAGCTGAGCCGGGGGCATTAGGTCATCGTGCCCTTGACATGCAGCATGGCGGACTGATTATGCGCGCTTGCCGTGATGCCGAACCACTACTCGGAAGGATGAGCGTGGTCTTCTTCGCGTTTCTTCGTCACTTCGGACTTGGTGGGTTGCACGCGAGGTGGTCTCCGGCGCCCCACCGAATGTGGCAACCGACTAAGGATCGGCGACGGGTCCGCCAAGACACTATTTCCGCAGCATCGCGTACGCAAGCACGGCGGCCGTGGGAGGGGCCGTTGTCTGTACCCACCCGAGGACGGCACGAGTCCACCCGGCAATCACTTGTCTCTGTTCCCGCTCGGCAGTTTCCGACGCCCTCGTAGGCGCCGCTACACCCCCCCCGCCACCCGCGGCCCGGAGGCCACGACGCGCCCCCCTCCGGCCCCAGATCCACGATCCAGTCCGCCGAGGCCATCACGTCCAGGTTGTGCTCGATCACCACCACGCTGTTGCCGGCGTCCACCAGGCGGTGGAGCACGGCCAACAGCTTTTCCACGTCGGCCATGTGCAGGCCCACGGTGGGCTCGTCCAGCACATACAGGGTGTGGCGGGCGCTGGCGCGCCCCCGCGGCGGGGGTGAGTCGGGCCGCACCTTGGCCAGCTCGGTCACCAGCTTGATGCACTGGGCCTGGCCGCCGGACAGCGTGGGGCTCTACCGGCCCGGGGTGAGGTAGCCCAGGCCCACGTCCTGCCGTAGGCGGTCTTCGGGGTCAAAGTCGGCGCGGCCCATGTCGGTTCGATCCACTGGCTCGCGTTTGGCTCGTTCGGCCGTGACGGGACGAGCCATACAATGTGTCAAATCAATTGCTTAGATTCATCTCTTTGCCGCACTTGGTTCGTTCTCGCAAACGTCACCGACCGATTTCCGCGTTCTTGCTCTACATGGGGGCGTTCATGCGTCCGCCGCGAGACGATAGCGCGCACCGTTTCGGGTACCCTCCGTGACCGCGACTTCACCCCGGACCAGTTTCGCCAAGCCGGGAAGCTTGAGCATCGGGTCACAACGTAGGCCGCTTGCTGCGACTGGCGTGCCAGACCGCGAGCACCTCAAGAGCATCCGGTGTTGGGCGGTAGTAGATGAAGTACCCGACCCGCCCGACGAGGAGGCGGCGTACACCGGATATCCGGGTGCCCTCGCACGAAGAGCCGATACCCGGCTGTTCGGCGAGCAAAGCCAATGCTTCGCCGATGTCGCTCCGGACAGCACCCGGGGCAGCGGGACGGTTCTCGGCCCACCATTCGGCGGCTTGGCGAATCTGGGATGCGGCGCGGGCGGATACCTTGACGCGAAGCGTCATGGTCACCCGAACTTGCGAAGACTGTCGAGAAGGTCGCTGGCCGAAACGAACTCACCGTGCTCGATTTCCGCCACGGCGGCAAGGAGCTGTGCTTCGTCCTCCGGCGACAGCACGAACGGCTCGTTCGGCTCGCGGGAGAGCACGGCGACGACCGAGCCTTCGACGAGGCGAGTGCCCTCGACGACGACTTTGCCGTCCACAACGGTTCCGGTGGTGACTTGCATGGATCGAATGGTACGCCTCCCGTGCGGGTGAGCAAACGTCATCCCGCACTCCCGCGGACCGGGGAATCCCGACGAACAAGGGGCCCCGCTACACCCCCCGCTCCGCCAGGAACTCTCCCAACACCCGCCCCGTATGCGACGCCTTCACCCGCGCCACCGCCGCCGGCGACCCTGAGGCCACCACGCGCCCACCCCCTTCCCCGCCCTCCGGCCCCAGGTCGATGATCCAGTCGGCCGCCGCCATCACATCCAGGTTGTGCTCGATCACCACCACGCTGTTGCCGGCGTCCACCAGGCGGTGCAGCACCGCCAGCAGCCGCTCCACATCCGCCATGTGCAGGCCGACGGTGGGCTCGTCCAGCACGTACAGCGTATGCCGCGCGGCCCCGCGCCCCCGTGGCGGCGGTGAGTCGGGCCGCACCTTGGCCAGCTCCGTCACCAGCTTGATGCGCTGGGCCTCGCCGCCGGACAGCGTGGGGCTCTGCTGGCCCAGGGTGAGGTAGCCCAGGCCCACGTCCTGCAGCAGGCGCAGGGCGTGGTGGATGGCGGGGTGGGCGGCGAAGAACGCCACCGCCTCGTCCACGCCCAGGGCCAGCAGCTCGCCGGCGCTCTTGCCGCGCAGGCGCACGGCCAGGGTCTCGGGGTCGAAGCGCAGGCCGGCGCAGAGCTCGCACATCACCTTCACGTCGAGCAGGAAGCTCATCTCGATGGTGCGCAGGCCCTGCCCCTCGCACACGTGGCAGCGCCCGTCGCCCGTGTTGAAGCTGAAGCGCGCCGGGCCGTAGCCGCGCGCCCTGGCCTCGAGTGTTTCGGCGAACAGGCGCCGGATCGCGTCCCAGAAGCCGATGTAGGTGGCGGGGCAGGAGCGCGGCGTCTTGCCGATGGGGGTCTGGTCCACTTCCAGCACGCGGCCCACCTGCGACCAGCCGCGCAGTTCGCGGCAGCCCTGCAGTTCCACCGGCGGCGGCGCCGCACGCTGCGATGCCGCCCCGGCCGCGGCGGCGCGCCCGCGACCCTTGCTCCCGCCCTGCTGCGCGCCCTCACCCGCCCGACCCACCGCTCCGCGCTCCGCGTCCTCCGCCGGCCGCGCCGCCCGCGCCGCCCGCGCCGCCCCGTCGCGCCCCGCGGCCCGGGCCACCAGCCGGTGCAGGTTGTCGCGCAGCACGTCGCGGGCCAGGGTGCTCTTGCCGCTGCCGGACACGCCCGTCACCACCACCAGCCGGCCCAGCGGGATGCTCACGTCCACGTCCCGCAGGTTGTGCAGCCGGGCGCCGACGATTTCCAGCGCCGCCGTGCCGACCTCCACCGGCCGGCGCGGCGTGCGGGGATGGCGCAGGGGCGCGGCCAGGAAGCGGCCGGTGACGGACGCGGGGGCGGCGGAAAGCTGCGCCACCGTGCCCTCCGCCACCACCCGCCCGCCCAGGCGCCCGGCGCCCGGCCCCAGATCCACCACGTGGTCGGCGCGCCGGATGGTGTCTTCGTCGTGCTCCACCACCAGCAGGGTGTTGCCCTTGGCGCGCAGGCGCTCCAGGGTGTCCAGCAGGATGCGGTTGTCGCGCGGGTGCAGGCCGATGGTGGGCTCATCCAGGATGTAGCACACGCCGCGCAGGTTGGAGCCGAGCTGGGCGGCCAGGCGGATGCGCTGCGCCTCGCCGCCGGAGAGCGTGGGCGCGGCGCGGTCCAGGGCCAGGTAGCCCAGCCCCACCTGGCGCAGGAAGGCCAGCCGGGCGCGGATCTCCGCCAGCAGGTCGCGGCCGATGTCGGCCTCGCGGCCGGCCAGTTGCAGGGCGGCGAAGAAATCCTCCGCCCGCTCCACCGGCAGGTCCGACAGATCGGCGATGGACTGGTCGCGGAAGCGCACCGCCAGCGCCACCGGGTTGAGCCGCCGGCCGGCGCAGGCCGGGCAGGTGCGGGCCTCCTCGCCCTCGAACCACTCGTTCCACCAGATCTCCTCGCCGGACTGCTCGGCGTCGAAGCCGGCGATGTGCAGGCCGGTGCCGAAGCACGCCGTGCACCAGCCATGGCGCGAGTTGTAGGAGAACAGCCGCGGGTCCGGCTCGGGGAAGCTGGTGCCGCAGCCGGGGCAGGCGCGCAGGGTGGAGAACACGGCGTCGGCTCCCGCGCCGGCTCCCCCGTCAGCTCCCCCGTCAGCTCCCCCGTCAGCTCCCGCGCCGGCCGATGCGCCGGCCGTGGCCGGGGCGGAGGCCGGCCCGGCGGCCCCGCGGGCCGGTCCGGACGCCGCCCCGGCCACGACGCCCGCGCCGCCCCCGCGGGCGGGTGCGGAGCCCTGGCCGCCAGCGCCCTCCGCCACCTCGCAAACCTTTACCACCCCCTTGCCGTGGGCCAGCGCCTCCGCCAGCGCGGCGCGCAGCTCGGCCTCGCCCCGCGCCGAGACCTCCACCTGCGCCACGGGCAGGTCGATGCTGTGCTCGCGGAAGCGGTCCAGCCGCGGCCAGGCCGCCGTGGGCAGGAATTCGCCGTCCACCCGCAGGTGCTGGAAGCCCTTGCCCGCCGCCCACCTGGCCAGGTCGGTGTAGTAGCCCTTGCGCGCCACCACCAGCGGCGCCAGCAGGTGGATGCACCGCCCGCGCCAGTCGTGCAGGATGCGCGCGGCGATGGCGTCCTCGCTCTGGGGCTGGATGGGCACGCCACAGTCCGGGCAGTGCTGGGTGCCGAGCTTGACGTACAGCAGGCGCAGGAAGTGGTGGATCTCGGTGAGCGTGCCCACGGTGCTCTTGCGCCCGCCGCGGCTGGTGCGCTGCTCGATGGCCACGGTGGGCGGGATGCCGCGCACCGCATCCACCTCCGGCCGGGTGGAGGGCTGGACGAACTGGCGGGCATAGGCGTTGAGCGATTCCAGGTAGCGCCGCTGGCCCTCGGCGAAGACGATGTCGAAGGCCAGCGTGCTCTTGCCGCTGCCGGAGAGGCCGGTGATGACGGTGAATTGGCCCAGCGGCAGCGAGAGGCTCACGTCCTGCAGGTTGTGCTCCCGGGCGTGGAGGATGTCGATGGAGGTGGGCAGGGCGGGGCGGTAAGGCGCTGCCGGCTCCGCCGCCCATGCCGGCGGGGTTGTGGGAGCGGGCTTGCCCGCGAGCTCGGCGGCTGCGATCGCGGGCAAGCCCGCTCCCGCAGTCCACGCTCCCGGGGCGGCGGCCGGCACGAGGTAGTCCCGCAGCGCCGCGCCGGTGTGGGAATCGGCGCAGGCCATGACCTCGCCCGGGGTGCCCTCGGCCACCAGGGCGCCGCCGCCCTCGCCACCTTCCGGGCCCAGGTCGATCACCCAGTCGGCGGCCGCCACCAAGTCCAGGTTGTGCTCGATCACCACCACGGAATGGCCGGCGCACACCAGCGGCCGGGCTTCTTCTGCACCGTCTCCACCAGATGCCCGGCCAGCTTGAGTCGCTGCGCCTCGCCCCCGGACAGCGTGGGCACGGGCTGGCCCAGGCGCAGGTATTCCAGCCCCACCTCGGCCAGGGGCGCCAGGGCCGCCGCCACTTCGGGATGGTCGGCGAAGGCCGCCAGGGCCTCGCTCACCGTCAGCTCCAGCACGTCGGCGATGCTGCGCCCGCCGAGCTTCAGCTCCAGCACCTCGGCGCGGTAGCGGCGGCCGTCGCAGTCCGGGCAGCGCAGGTACACGTCGGACAGGAACTGCATCTCCACGTGCTCGAAGCCGTTGCCGCCGCAGGCCGGGCAGCGGCCGGCGCCAGCGTTGAAGCTGAAGGTGCCGGCGGTGTAGCCCCGGGAGCGGGCCTCGGGCAGGGCGGCGAACAGGGCGCGCACGGCGTCGAAGGCCCCCACGTAGCTGGCGGGGTTGGAGCGGGTGGTCTTGCCGATGGGCGACTGGTCCACCAGCACCACGTCGCGCAGGCCCTCGGCGCCACGCAGCCCGGCATGGGCGCCGGGCGCCTCGGTGGGGCGGCCGAAGTGCTTGAGCAGCGCCGGGTGCAGCACGTCCTGCAGCAGGGTGGACTTGCCCGAGCCGGACACGCCGGTGACGCACACCAGCCGGCCCAGCGGGAGGGCCACGTCGATGGCGCGCAGGTTGTGCTCGGTGGCGCCGAGGATTTCCAGCCGCGGGGTGTCCGCCGCCACGGCCAGCCGCGCCAGCCCGGCATCCACGCGGCGGCGGCCCAGCAGGTAGTCGGCGGTCAGCGACCCGGTCACCGCGGGCAGGGCGACGGGCCGGTCGAAGAACACCACCTCGCCGCCGCGCTCGCCGGGGCCGGGGCCCATGTCCAGCAGGCGGTCGGCGGCGCGCATCACCTGGGGGTCGTGCTCCACCACCACCAGGGAGTTGCCGGCGTCGCGCAGGCGGTGCATCACGCCCACCACGCGGGCGATGTCGCGCGGGTGCAGGCCGATGGACGGCTCGTCCAGCACGAACAGGGTGTTGGTGAGCGCCGTGCCCAGGGCGGTGGTGAGGTTGATGCGCTGCACCTCGCCGCCGGAAAGCGTGCGGGACTGGCGGTCCAGCGTCAGGTAGCCCACGCCCACGTCCACCAGGAAGGCCAGCCGGGCGCGGATCTCCGCCAGCAGCATGTCCGTGGCGCGGTCCAGGGGCGCGGGCAGGCGCAGCCCCTCCATGAAGGCGCGGATGCGTACAACGGGCAGGGCCATGAGTTCGTGGATGGCCAGGCCGGGCTGGCCCGCCCGCACCGACTCCCCCTCGCCCCCCACCCGCCACAGCAGCGCCTCGGGCTTGAGCCGCGCCCCGCCGCAGGCGCTGCATTCGGTGTAGGCGCGGTAGCGGGAGAGCAGCACGCGGATGTGCATCTTGTAGGCCTTGCCCTCCAGCCACTCGAAGAAGCCGCGGGCGCCGTACCAGCGGCCATCCTCCCAGCGGCCGTCGCCGTCCAGCACCCAGCGCCGCTGCGCCTCTTCCAGCTCGCGCCACGGCACGTCGGTGGGGATGCCGCGCTGGCGCGCGTGGCGCATCAGGTCGTCCTGGCATTCCTTGTAGCTGGCGGTCTGGAAGGGCTTGATGGCGCCCCCGGCCAGGCTGCGCCCTTCGTCGGGGATCACCAGCCCCCAGTCCACGCCGATGATGCGCCCGAACCCCCGGCAGGTATCGCAGGCGCCCAGCGGCGAGTTGAAGGAGAACAGGCTGGGGGTGGGCTCGGCGTAGTGGATGTCGCAGTCGGCGCAGTGCAGGTCGGTGGAGAAGCGCCACACCGCCGGGGATCCGGCGCTCGCCTCCGCTGCCGCGGACCCGGCGCTCGCCTCCCCGGTGGGAGCGGGCTTGCCCGCGATTGCGCCCGCCGAACTCGCAGGCAAGCCCGCTCCCACATCCGCCGCCGGCGCCGCGGCGGCCACGTGCACGGCCGCCCGCCCCTGGCCGACGCGGAAAGCCGCTTCCAGCGCCTCGACGATGCGCTCCCGCGGCACGCTGCCGGCGCGCAGGCGATCCTGCACCACCTCCAGCCGGCGCCCGTCGCGGGCGTGGATGCGCGTGTAGCCCTGGGCCTGCAGCAGCGCCAGCACTTCCGCCTCGCCATAGTTCTCCGGCACCGTCACCGGGAAGGTGATGACCAGCCGCGGATCGCCCGCTGCGGCGGCGCGGCGCAGGATCTCGTCGCAGGCCGTCTGGGGGTCGTCGCGCGCCACCCGCGCGCCGCAACCGCGGCAGTACAACTGCGCCGCCCGGGCGTAGAGCAGCTTGAGGTGGTCGTTCAGCTCCGTCATGGTGCCCACCGTGGAGCGCGAGGTGCGCACCGGGTTGGTCTGGTCGATGGCGATGGCCGGAGGGATGCCCTCGATGCGATCCACCTGCGGCCGGTCCATGCGGTCGAGGAACTGGCGCGCGTAGGGCGAGAAGGTCTCGACGTAGCGCCGCTGCCCCTCGGCGTAGAGGGTGTCGAACACCAGCGAGGACTTGCCCGAGCCGGACACGCCGGTGACCACCACCAGCTCGTTCAGCGGGATGGCCAGGTCCAGGTTCTTGAGGTTGTTCTGGCGGGCGCCGCGGATGAGGATGGCGCCCGCCTCGCCTGGCGGCGGGGGCGTCCCGGCGCGGAGGGGGCTCGCGGGCGACGGGGGCGTGCTTGCAGGCGTGTCGGACATGGTGGCGGGTTCGCGCAGACGGGCGGCCACTGCGGCCGCAGGAAGGCGCAAGTATGGCGCAGCGGCGGCGGCGACGTGCGGCCCGGCCGGGACACCGGCGACGGATCGCCCGGCCGGGGCGGCGCACGCGGGCCGCGCCACGTGCGAAACTTTCCGGCATGATGGCGGGCCGCCGGACCTGTCATCGGCCCTACAATTCGCGCTGCATCCAGCCTTCCACTCAACCCTTCCCTGCCATGAAACCAATCCGCAGCCTCCTCGTCGCGAACCGTTCCGAGATTGCCATCCGCGTGCTGCGCGCCGCCAGCGAGATGGGCATACGCAGCGTCGCCATCTATTCCAACGAAGACCGCTTCGCCCTGCACCGCTTCAAGGCCGACGAGTCCTACTTGGTGGGTGCCGGCAAGAAACCCATCGCGGCCTATCTCGACATCGACGACATCATCCGGGTGGCCAGGGAGGCGCGGGTCGACGCCATCCACCCCGGCTACGGCTTCCTGTCGGAAAACCCCGACTTCGCCGAGGCCTGTGCCGCGGCCGGCATCGCCTTCATCGGGCCGACGCCGGAGGTGATGCGCCTGCTGGGCAACAAGGTATCGGCGCGGGAACTGGCGCAGCGCGCCGGCGTGCCGGTGGTGCCGGCCACCGGCGCCCTGCCCCGTGACCTGGCGGCGGCGAAGCGGAATGCCGCGGCCGTGGGCTACCCGCTGATGCTCAAGGCGAGCTGGGGCGGCGGCGGGCGCGGCATGCGCGTGGTGGAGACCGAGGCCGAGCTGGGCCCGGCCATGGAGGTGGCGCGCCGCGAGGCGGCCGCGGCCTTCGGCAACGACGAGGTGTACCTGGAGAAGCTGGTGCTCCGCGCCCGCCACGTGGAAGTGCAGGTGATGGGCGACACCCACGGCCAGCTCGTGCACCTGTTCGAGCGCGACTGCTCGGTGCAGCGGCGCAACCAGAAGGTGGTGGAACGCGCCCCCGCCCCCTACCTGTCCGAGCAGCGCCGCATCGAACTGTGCGAGGCCGCGCTGAACCTGGCCCGGGCCGCCGGCTACACCCACGCCGGGACCGTCGAGTTCCTCATGGACGCCGACACCGACCGCTTCTACTTCATCGAGGTGAATCCGCGCATCCAGGTGGAGCACACCGTCACCGAACTGGTCACCGGCGTGGACATCGTCAAGGCGCAGATCCGCATCACCGAGGGCGCACGCATCGGCGAGGCGGACGCCTACGTGCCGCTGCAGCAGGACGTGAAGCTCAACGGCCACGCCGTGCAATGCCGCATCACCACCGAAGACCCCGAAAACGGCTTCACGCCGGACTACGGCCGCATCAACGTCTATCGCAGCCCGGCCGGCTTCGGCATACGCCTGGACGGGGGCACCGCCTATTCCGGCGCGGTGATCACGCCCTATTACGATTCGCTGCTGGTGAAGGTGACGGCCTGGGGCCACACCGCCGACGAGGCGGCGCGGCGCATGGGCCGCGCCCTGCTGGAGTTCCGCGTGCGCGGGCTGGCGTCGAACCTGCAGTTCCTGGAAAACGTCATCCGTCATCCGCTGTTCCTGTCGGGCGAGTGCACCACGCGCTTCATCGACGAGACGCCGGAGCTGTTCAGGTTCCAGAAGCGGCGCGATCGGGCGACCCGGCTGTTGCGCTTCCTCGGCGACGTCATGGTGAACGGCAACCCGGAGATGAAGGGCCGCGCGCTGCCGGCGCTGCCTTTGGACAGGCCGGTCAAGCCTGCCTGCGATCTGTCCGTCGAGCCGCCCGCCGGCACTCGCGACCGCCTGAAGCAGCTCGGCGCGACCCAGTTCGCCGCCTGGGTGCGTGACGAGAAGAAGGTGCTGCTCACCGACACGACCATGCGCGACGCGCACCAGTCGCTGTTCGCCACGCGCCTGCGCAGCTACGATCTCACCGACATCGCGCCGCACTACGCGCGCATGCTGCCGGGCCTGTTCTCGCTCGAATGCTGGGGCGGCGCCACCTTCGACGTGGCCATGCGCTTCCTCAAGGAAGACCCGTGGGAGCGCCTGGCTCGCCTGCGCGAGGCCGTACCCAACGTGCTGTTCCAGATGCTGTTGCGCGCCTCCAACGCCGTGGGCTACACCAACTACCCCGACAACGTCGTACGTTTCTTCGTGCAGCAGGCGGCAGCGGCGGGCATCGACGTCATCCGCGTGTTCGACTCGCTCAACTGGGTCGAGAACATGCGCGTGGCGATGGACGCGGTGATCGAGACAGGCAGCCTGTGCGAGGCAGCGATCTGCTACACCGGCGACATCTTCGACACGGCCCGGCCCAAGTACCACCTCGGGTACTACATCGGCCTGGCGAAGCAACTGGAGAAGGCCGGCGCCCACATCCTCGCCATCAAGGACATGGCCGGCGTGTGCCGGCCGCGCGCCGCGCGCGAACTGGTGCGCGCCCTCAAACAGGAGGTGGGGCTACCGTTGCACTTCCACACCCACGATACCAGCGGCATCGCCGCCGCCTCGGTGCTGGCGGCGGTGGAGGCCGGCTGCGACATCGTGGATGGCGCGCTGGATGCCATGAGCGGGCTCACCTCCCAGCCCGCCCTCGGCTCCGTCGCTTGCGCGCTGGCCGGCAGCGAACGCGATCCCGGCATGGATTTCGACGCCATGCAATCGCTGTCGCACTACTGGGAAGGTGTGCGCCGCTTCTACGCCCCCTTCGAGGCCGACATCCGCTCCGGCACCGCCGACGTCTATCGCCACGAGATGCCCGGCGGCCAGTACACCAACCTGCGCGAGCAGGCGCGCGCCATGGGCATCGAGCACCGCTGGGGCGAGGTGTCGCAAGCCTATGCCGATGTGAACCTGCTGTTCGGCGACATCGTCAAGGTCACGCCCACCTCGAAGGTCGTCGGCGACCTGGCGCTGTTCATGGTCGCCAACGGGCTGACGCCCGAGGACGTCAGAGACCCCGCGCGCGAGATCGCCTTTCCCGATTCGGTCATCTCCCTGATGCGGGGCGAACTGGGCTTCCCGCCCGACGGCTTCCCCGCCTGGCTGCAGAACAAGGTGCTCAAGGGCGGGCCGCCGCTGGCGGGGCGCGCCGGCGACTGGCTGCCGGCGGTGGACCTGGAAGCGAAGCGCGCCGAGGCCGAGGCGGCCACCGGGCGCAGGATCGGCGACACCGATCTCGCCTCCTACCTGATGTACCCCAAGGTCTTCAAGGACTACGCGGCCCACCGCGGCCATTACGGCGACGTGTCCAAGCTGCCGACGCCGGCCTTCTTCTACGGGCTGCAGGTCGGCGAGGAAATCACGGTGGATCTGGAGCGCGGCAAGAACCTCATCGTGTCCCAGCAGGGCATGGCCGGACCCGACGAGGAGGGCCACGTCAAGGTGTTCTTCGAACTCAACGGCCAGTCGCGCCTGATTCGCGTGGCCAGAGCCGGTCTCGCGGCGGTGCGGGCCAGGCCACAGGCCGAGGACGGCAACCCGAAGCACGTGGGCGCCCCCATGCCCGGCGCCATCGTCACTGTCGCCGTACATGCCGGGCAGAAGGTGGCCAAGGGCGACCCCCTCGTTTCCATCGAGGCGATGAAGATGGAAACCATGCTCACCGCCGAGCGCGACGCCACGGTGCATGCCATCCACGTGCGCCACGGCGAGCGCGTCAACGCCAAGGACCTGCTGTTGGAGTTCGCCTGAGCAGCGCAGTCTGCGACGGGCCTCAGGAGGGCGGCGCCGGCCTGGTCATTCGCCGGCGCCGCCGCGAAGCCTTCATGCCTGCCCGGTCGAAGCGCAGGCTTCGCGCCTGCTCAGCGCGCCACGATGTCGGACTTCATCGGGCCGAGTATGGCCAGCAGTTCGCCCTTCTCCTGCTGCGGCACCTTGAACTTGTCCAGCGTCTTCACCAGGTCTTCCACCAGGGCGTTGAAGTGCATCTCCTGCACGCCCATGTTGGCATGGGACGCCTGCATGCTGCGCCCGGTGTAGGTGCACGGCCCACCGGTGCCGGCGCAGATCTGCTCCACCAGCAGGCGCTTCAGGCGCGGGATGTCGGTGCTACCGAAGAAGCCGTTGATGCGCTTGTCGCCGGCCACGTTGCCGACGAAGTCATCCACCACGGCGGTGATGGCGGGCATGCCTCCGAGCCGCTCATAGAGACTGGCCCTGGGCGCGCCCGGCATGGACTGGCAGCCGGCGAGGCCCAGGGCGGCAACCAGCACGGTGACGGACAGCAAGCGCGATGCGGCGTGGATGGATTCGGTTTTCATGGGCGTCCTCCAGTGTTGGGTCGCGGGAAGTCCCCGCAACCTGTTGTACGAAGCAAGCCCGGATTCGGATTCAGCGCCGCGCCGGCGGCGCGCTGTGCGGTGCCGAAACCCGGCCGCCTGGCGGCCATCCAGGCCAGCGGCGCGGCCTCGGCCGGCTGGAAGTCGCCAGCCACGGTTACCGGAGGCCGCGTCACTTGCCGCACTGGTCCTATAATCCGCTCGCGATGGTGCAGTGCATGAACGAGAAAGAGGCGGCCCGGCGGGTCGCACGCGCCGGCGCGATCCTGGGCACCGACTGCCGCACCCACGAGGTGCCCTCCGGTGGCCGGACATTCAAGAAGACGGGTCCGCGTCTGGCCGAACAAGCCCGCAGGGCCACAAGAAAAGGGGTCTTATCGTGTCCTCGGAATCGGAACACGGCGGCAGGAGCGGCCTGGCCGGCGCGGCGGTGGCGGCGATGGGTGTCGTCTATGGCGACATCGGCACCAGCCCCCTCTACACCATGAAGGAAGTCTTCTCCAGCGGCCACCACCCGGTGCCGGTGACGCCGGACAACGTGCTCGGCATCCTCTCCCTGGTGTTCTGGGCGCTGACCATCACGGTGTCGCTGAAATACGTGATGTTCATCACCCGCGCCGACAACCGCGGCGAGGGCGGCATCATGGCCCTCACCTCCCTGGCGCTACGGACGTCGCAAACCAATCCACGCATCCTGTGGCTGCTTTCCGCGCTCGGCATCTTCGGCGCCGCCCTGTTCTACGGCGATGCCGTCATCACGCCGGCCATGTCGGTGCTCTCCGCCGTGGAGGGCCTGGAGGTGGCGACGCCCGCCTTCAAGCCCTATGTGTTGCCCATTTCGCTCGGCATCCTGGTCGGGTTGTTCG
Source organism: Betaproteobacteria bacterium (assembly GCA_016208415.1). Taxonomy (GTDB): domain Bacteria; phylum Pseudomonadota; class Gammaproteobacteria; order Burkholderiales; family Rhodocyclaceae; genus JACQYB01. The sequence continues at coordinate 25,353 of JACQYB010000026.1, forward strand.
TCATCCAGCGCCGGGGCACGGCCAGCATCGGCACCATGTTCGGGCCGCTCATGCTGTTCTGGTTCGCCACCCTGGGCGCCGTCGGGCTGTGGAACGTGATCAAGCACCCGTCGGTGCTGGCGGCCATCAATCCCTGGTACGGGCTGCAATTCATGGTCGCCCATCAGGGCCTGGCCTTCCTGGCCCTGGGCGCCGTGGTGCTGGCCATCACCGGCGGCGAGGCGCTCTATGCCGACATGGGCCACTTCGGCCGGCGGCCCATCCTCTGGGCCTGGCTGGTCTATGTCTTCCCCCTGCTCTACCTCAACTACCTCGGCCAGGGGGCGCTGATTCTCGACAATCCGGCGGCGATCAGAAACCCCTTCTTCATGGCCGTGCCGGAATTCCTGGTGCTGCCCATGGTCGGGCTGGCCACCGCCGCCACGGTCATCGCTTCCCAGGCGGTGATCTCCGGCGCCTTTTCGCTCACCCGCCAGGCCATCCAGCTCGGCTACTGTCCGCGCACCCTGATCCGCCACACCTCCGAGCGCGAGATGGGGCAGATCTACGTGCCCAACATCAATTGGCTGCTGCTGCTGGCGGTGGTGATCCTGGTGCTGATGTTCCGCACGTCCTCGAACCTGGCCTCGGCCTACGGCATCGCCGTCACCCTGACCATGATGATCGACACTCTCCTGGCCTTCGTCGTCGTGCGGGCGCTGTGGAAGTGGGGCTGGGCCCAGGCCGGGCTTTTCCTGGCCTTCTTCGTCATCGTCGATTTCGCCTTCTTCTCGGCCAACGTCGTCAAGGTCTTCGACGGCGGCTGGTTTCCCCTGGTGCTGGGCATGGGCCTGTTCACGCTGCTCGCCACCTGGAAACGCGGCCGCGCGCTGCTCTACGAGCGGCTCAAGGTGGACTCGATGCCCCTGGACGCCTTCCTGGCCAGCCTGCGTACCGAAGCCCCCCACCGCGTCGAGGGCACCGGCATCTTCATGACGGCCAACCCGGAGGGCCTGCCACGCGCCCTGCTGCACAACCTCTATCACAACAAGGTGCTGCACGAACGCGTCGTGCTGATGAACGTCGTCACCGCGGACGTGCCGCGGGTGCCGGAGGCCGGCCGCGTCGAGGTGCACCCGCTGTCGGACGGCTTCTACCGGGTCTTCGTGCGCTACGGTTTCCAGGACGAGCCGGACATCCCCCGCGCCATGGACCTCTGTGCCGAACATGGCCTGCGTTTCGAGATCATGCTCACTTCCTTCTTCCTCGGCCGCGAGACCATCGTGCCGAGCGCCAAGCTGCCGGGCATGGCGTTCTGGCGCGAAGTGCTGTTTTCCTGGATGTTTCGCAACGCCGAGCCGGCGACGGCCTATTTCAAGATTCCGACCAACCGGGTGGTGGAACTGGGCACCCAGGTCGAGATGTAACCCCGCGACGCGCGGAGCCGGAACCCGGTCTTCGCTGTCGTCGGAATTCCCCTGTAGCGAGCCGCGGGCTGCGGTGATTGACGCGAGTCAAGGCGGCGGCGCATGGTTTGTGAACTAATACCCTGGATCGCGTCATGGGAATTTTCGGGGCAAGAACCCCGGAACTGGAGACCGGGCGACTGCTCAGGCACAGCGATCTGCAGGGCCGAGGGTTGTGTATCGCGGTAATCGAAACGAACGAGACGAATCTACTCATAAGACACGAGACGGAGGGAGTTGTTGTAGTTCATTGGGGGGTGCGCCATGTTACGAAGACCGATGTTGACTTTTGTTGCTTCCATTGCGGCGGTGAGCTTCGCGGTGGTGAGCTTGCTACAGGGGGGTACGGCCTCGGCCCAGGACCCGGACGACAAGAAGAAGTTCGAGGTGACGGCCAAGCACGCCGACCAGGAGTGCGTCGGCTGCCATATCCAGGTGACGCCGGGCATCGTCAAGGACCACATGGCTGGCAAGATGGGCAGCCCAACCAATGCCAAGGACTATGTCGGCTGCGACGCCTGCCACGGCACCGAGCACAAGACCAAGGACGACTACAAGCAGGCCAGGATGCCGACGCCACAGACCTGCAACAAGTGCCACAAGGATCAGGTCGGGCAGTACAAGGCGGGCAAGCACAATCTCGCCTGGTTCGCCATGAAGTCGCAGCAGGCCTGGCATGCCCAGCCGGCATCGATCGTCAAGCAGGGCTACCGCGGTTGCTCCGGCTGCCACAAGATCGGCGAGAAGGGCCTGCAGGGCAAGTTGTCGGGCTTCGACAAGGTCACGCACGACGGCGGAAAGGAGGCGGCGGAATACCGCTACGGCAACGCCCAGTGCGACGCCTGCCATACCCGGCACGCCTTCTCGAAGGCCGAGGCACAGAATCCGCGTGCCTGCGCCAACTGCCACATGGGCTTCGATCACCCGCAATGGGAGATGTACGTGTCGTCCAAGCACGGCATCAACTGGATGATCAATCCCGACAGTGGCGCGCCGACCTGCCAGACCTGCCACATGAACGGCGGCAACCACGAAGTCCGTACTCCGTGGGGTTTCCTTGGCCTGCGTCTGCCGACCAAAGAGAATGTCCTGGCCCTGATCAAGGTTGCGCCGTCGCTCAAGGACAACCTGACCAAGCTTGCGGCGGGCCTGCCTTCCGGCAACTACGTGGACGTGGATGACGATCCGCAGTGGACGCTGGACCGCGCCATGATCCTGCAGGCGGCCGGGTTGCTGGACGACAACCTGCAACTCACGGCGCGTGCCGTGGAGGTGGCATTGCAGGCCCAGGCGGCACGCGGGCCGGAGCAGTTCAATGCCGAACGCAACCGCATGAAGCAGATCTGCAACAACTGCCACTCCAAGGATTACGTCAAGGACTTCTTCATGGCCTCGGACGACATCATCAAGCAGGTGGACAACCGCTTCGCGGTAGCGGTCAAGGCGGTGCAGGGGCTTTACAAGGATGGCATCATCCAGAAGCCCAAGGGCTGGCAGTATGGTCCCGACCTGCTGCAGTACTACGATGCCAAGACCGGCATCGAACTCGAGTTGTTCTGGATCACGCTCGAGTACAAGCAGCGGGCCTTCCAGGGCGCCTTCCACGCCTCCAACGACTACATGCACTGGTACGGATGGTCGCCGCTGAACCGCGCGGTGAACCAGATCCTCGAGGAAGAGAAGCGCATGCGCAAGGAGCATGCAATGGGCCAGAAGCTCGGCGTCCATTGAACCACCCATGCACGTGTGCGGGAATGCGGGAGCGGAGCGATTCGCTCCCGTTTTTTTGGTGCCCCTTCGTCCAGCCGCATGACTTGAGATAGCGATCATGACCCTCTTCCGCCTGCTCTCCGTTCTGGCCCGCCATGCGTGGCTGCCGTGTCTCGCCTTCCTTGTCCATCCGGCGCTGGCCGCTCCCGTGGGGGCTGCCGCCACGGACGGCATGTTCGCCGAACTGCACACCTCCAGGGGAGTCATCTCCGCCCGCCTCCACTTCGAGCGCGCCCCGCTCACCGTCATGAACTTCGTGGGGCTTGCCGAGGGCACCATCGCCTGGGCCGACCCGAAGAGCGGCGCGACAAGAAAGGAGCCCCTCTACCGCAATCTCGTCTTCCACATGGTGCGCGACTTCATGATCCAGACCGGCGACCCGACCGGCACCGGCACCGGCGGTTCGGGCCAGACCTTTGCCGACGAGATCGACCCCCAACTCAGCCACGCCAGGGCGGGAATGCTGGTCATGGCCAACCGCGGGCCGGGCACCAACTCCAGCCAGTTCTTCATCACCAGGAAGCCCGCACCCTGGCTGGAAGGGCACCATACGATCTTCGGCGAGGTGGTTTCGGGGCTGGACGTGGCGAATCGCGTCGTTCAGGGCGACAAGCTGGTGAAGGTGGCGATCGTGCGTCGCGGCGAAGCCGCCGTGGGCTTCAACGCCGCGCGTGCCCACGAACTGGCGAACGCGCGCACGACACGGCTGAAGGAGGCGGCGCGCAAGGTGCTGCCGGGCCGCATCGGTCCCGCCGACCCGGCCAGGGTTCCCGCGCCCGACCAGCCGCTCGTGTCACCGGGCGATTTCGACTTCCTGGTCATCGGCCACACGGAACTGCGGGATCTGGAGCGCATTGGACAGGCGTTCTACTACGACCACGCCGGCGCCCTGGAAGTGGCCAGGAAGCTGGCGCAGATCGCCCGCGCCAAGGGCCAGGACTTCAACCAGCTCATCGAGCGCTACTCCGACATGCGGCGCGACACGGTCACGCGCGGGGTGGCGGATTCGCCGCAGCAACCGGCCGGACTGAAAGCGATCTTCCGGCTCAAGGCCGGACAGGTGAGCGACCCCATCGATCTGCCCACGGGCGTGTACATCTTCCGCCGCCTGCCGCCGCAGGCCACCGCGCCCGGCGGACGTTGACGCCGCGGCGGCAGCGCGCGGCGATGCGATCGAGAGGTGGGCCAACGCTGCGCGCCCACGCCGGAGGACCGGAAGGGAGTTCGCGCCGCTCCGCGTGGTGCGAGATCGGCGGATCAGGCTCACCGGTTGGGTCGCCACCCCGGTGAGGAAGGTTCAAGAAATTCGGGTGTGCGTATTCCGTGGTTGGGTTCGCCTTGCGCGGCGCGGCGGGCCGTGCGCCGGGCGCGGCGAGGCCGCACATGCGCGCCCCGATCCTCGCAGGAGAGGGCGACGCGAAAGCCGTGGCCGCATTCGGCGCAGCGGTACCGGCGAATCCTTGCGGACGCCGATGCCGCGGCGCGAGCGCGCGGGGAGGAGCCTGTCCCGGCCGACGATTTGTGGCAGCCATGAGGAGGCCGGGACAGGCTCCTCCCCGCGCGC
>JACQYB010000006.1:0-44397 GCA_016208415.1 Betaproteobacteria bacterium
TTCGAGACAGGCGCTCAAGCTCGGATATCACTTCTGCCGTACACGACAACTCAACCGCTACTCGTGCCATGAACCACCCCCTTCTACCAAGCGGAGTGGGTATCATAATACTATCGCCTGTTAATGCAATTAAACACTAGACTGCGCTCATGACGAGCCCCGCTCCCCATCGCATTCTGGTCGTGGATGACGATCCCGCCTTGCGCGACCTGCTCCATGCGTACCTGAGCGACAACGGCTTCGCGGTGGATGCGGCGGGCGACGGCACCGCCATGCGCCGCCAGATGGAACACCACGTGCCGGACGCCATCGTGCTCGACCTGATGCTGCCCGGGGAAGACGGACTGACGCTGGCGCGCGAGCTGCGGTCCACCTCGGATGTGCCGATCCTGATGCTCTCCGCCCGCGGCGAGGAGATCGACCGCATCGTCGGCCTGGAAGTCGGCGCCGACGATTATCTGCCCAAGCCCTTCAGCCCGCGCGAACTGCTCGCACGACTGCGCGCGCTGCTGCGCCGCAGCCGCACGGCGAGCGCCGCGCGACCGGAAAACCCCACGCGCCGCTTCGGCCCCTTCGTGCTCGATCTGGCCGGCTATCGGCTGCTGCGGGACGGCGACGAGGTGAAGCTGACCTCGGCCGAATTCGATCTGCTGCGCGTCATGACGGAACGGCCGAACCGCGTGCTGTCGCGCGACGAACTGATGGATTCGCTCAAAGGCTACGAGCGCGACCCCTTCGACCGCAGCATCGACATCCGCGTCACGCGGCTGCGGCGCAAGATCGAGGACGACCCGGCGGCGCCGGCCTACATCCGCACGGTGCGCGGCGAGGGTTATCTGTTCAATCCGAAAGGCGCTTCGAGTTGAGCCGGCGCCGCTACAGCCTGGTGCAGCAGAATGCGGCCATGCTGGCGCTGATGTTCCTGCTGTTCGAACTGGCGGCCGCCGGCGCGGTGCTGGGCTTCCTCATGCTGCCGATCGCGCGCCGCTCGGCCGACGACCTGGCCGGCCTGATGGTGCTCGCGGCGCAAACCTGGAACGAGCTGCCGCCGCAGACCCGCGCCGATTTCGAGGCCGAACTGGCGCAATCCCACCAACTGGTGCTGCGCCCGGACATTGCCCAGCCGCCCGATGACGGGCGCCGCCACCGGCCCTACCTCTACTTCCTGGAAACGGCGCTCGACCGCCGCGTCGGCCAGCCGTCCCACCTCGGGCATGAAATCGTTGCCGGCGAGGACTGGTACTGGGCCGCCATTCCCGCCGGCGAGCGCCGCATCGGCGTCGGCTTTCGTCACGGGCGCACCGGCACCGATCCGGTCAGCGCCATCCTCGCCTGGCTCGCCCTGGGCCTGTTCAGCGTACTGGTCGTGGCGTGGTGGCTGGCGCGGCGCATCAGCAGGCCGCTGGCGGACTTCGAACGGGCGGCGGCGAGCGTCGGCCGGGGCGCCCTGCCGGAATTGCTGCCGGAAACCGGCCCGCGCGAACTGGCATCGCTGGCGCGCCACTTCAACGACATGGCGCGCCGGGTGCGCGAACTGCTGGCGGCGCGCACGACGCTGCTGGCCGGCGTATCCCACGACCTGCGCACGCCTCTGGCGCGCATGCGCCTGGCGCTGGAAATGCTGGCGAAGAAGCCGAACCCGGCGCTGATCGCACGCCTGGACGCGGATGTGGAGGAAATGAACCGGCTCATCGGCGCTCTGCTCGGCCTCGCCCGCGGCCTGGAAAGCGAAGCGGCCACCGACATCGACGTCGCCGCGCTGCTCGACGAACTGGCGGCGGCGGCGCGCCAGGGCGGCGCGCAGGTCATCGTTCGCGTGGCCGCACCGATGCACGTCCTCGCCGCGCCCACCGCGCTGCGGCGGGTGCTCTCGAATCTGCTGGACAATGCGCTGCGCTACGGCGCCGGACAGCCGGTGGAGCTGGCATGCGAGAACTACAAAGGGGCGGGGGAGGAAGACGCGGGCGGCTGCCGCATCGGCGTGCTCGATCGCGGGCCGGGCATTCCGGAGGAGCAGATGGAGGCGGTCTTCCTTCCGTTCCACCGTGTCGAGGGCTCGCGCAATCCGGCCACCGGCGGCACCGGGCTGGGCCTGGCCATCGTCCGCCAACTGGCGCGGGCGAACGGGTGGGAGGTAAGGCTCGCGGCGCGGGAGGGCGGAGGAACCGCGATCCGGCTGGATTTGCCGGCCCGGCATCGGCCGACATGATTGCGATCATGTGCGCCGTCTTTGCCCCCGTGCCATAGTCGCTCCACCCCAACCCCGACGGAGCCGACGATGGCGAAACGGCGTCATATCCCCTTGCTGAGCGCATTCATCGGTGTCCTGCTGTGGGCACTGGCCAGCCTCGCCCACGCCGCGGCCCCCGAGTTCCTGGTGGACGCCAACTGGCTGGAAGGCAGACTCAAGGACCCGAAGCTGGTGGTGCTGGAGGTGCGCTATTTCCCGCACCGTTATGGCACCGTGGGCCACATCCCGGGCGCGGTTCAGGTGCAGCGCTTCCGCGACCTGGGCGACAACGACAGCGGCGTGATCATGCGCCTGCCCTCGCGGGAGGCCTTCCAGGCCACCCTGCGGCGCTGGGGCGTCGACGACGACTCGCTCATCGTGCTCTACGACGACGCCCGCTCCGCGCTGGCCTCACGCGTGTACTTCCTGTTGGCGCTGTACGGCTACGACATGGGGCGGGTGAAGGTGCTCGACGGCGGCCCGGTGGAGTGGACGGCCTTCAACGAGCTGGCGAAGGCGCCGGTGCAGCGCAAGCCGGGGCGGGTGACGCTCAAGCCCGCCAACAAGGCGCTGGTGGCCGACTGGACCGAGGTCTACGACGGCGTGGTGTCGCGCCGCGACCCGAAAATGGCGCTCCTCGACGCCCGACCACGGGAGATGTACTCCGGCCAGGTCATTCGCCACTCGGTGCAGGGCGGCCACATCCCCGGCGCCGTCAACATCGTCAGCCTCGACGGCACCGACGCCCAGTCGCAGAAATGGCTGCCCCTGGATCAGGTCGCCGCGCTGTACAAGAGCGTGCCCAAGGACGCCACGGTCATCACCTACTGCCACGACGGCTTCCGCTCCACCCTGGCGTGGATGCAGTTGCGCGCCCTGGGCTACCGCGACGTGCGCCTGTTCAACGGCGGCTGGAGCCAGTGGGACCGCTCGCTGACGCTGCCGGTGGTGGAGGGCGATGCGCCCTTCGACGCCGACTTCTCCCTCTGATTGTCACGACGACACCGGAGGAACCATGGACGCGATGCTCGGGATTCAGCCCCGGGGCCGGGGATACCGGGGCGTTGAGCGAGCGGCAGATCCTGTATCTGATAGTCTTGCCGCTGGATACGGGGTCGCCGGTCACCAAGTGAGGCGGCCGGCCGGGGCTCCCTCCGGCCGCCATCCGCTTCGAGCGCCCCATCTTCCCTGGTCGAGCGGAGGACCCCGAAAATGCTGCGCATCCTGTCCATCCTGATGCTGCTCGTGGCGAGTGCCCTTGGCGGCGCCGCGGAGGAGCGCCCCCTGGCGCCCGGCACGGTGAATCCGGGTTATGAAGAGCCGCCGCTCTGGTTCAAGGAGTCCTTCCTCGATCTGCGGGACGACGTGGCCGAGGCCGCGAAGGCCGGCCGGCGCCTGATGCTCTATTTCCATCAGGACGGCTGTCCCTACTGCGCCAAGCTGTTGCGCGACAACTTCGGCCAGAAGACCATCGCCGACAAGGCGCGCCGCCACTTCGACACCCTTGCCATCAACCTCTGGGGCGATCGCGAAGTCACCGACCTGACCGGCAAGACCATGACCGAGAAGGCCTTTGCCCGCTCGCAGCGGGTGCAGTTCACGCCCACGCTGCTGCTGCTGGACGAGAAGGGTCGGGTGGCGCTGCGCCTCAACGGCTACCTGCCGCCACACAAGTTCGAGGCGGCGCTGGATTACGTCGGCGGGCGGCTGGAGACGAAGCAGAGCTTCACCGACTACCTCGCCGCCCGTGCGAAGGAGCCCTCCAGCGGCAAGCTCCATGACGCCGCCTGGCTGATGAAGCCGCCGCTCAAGCTCGCCGAGGCCCTCAAGCGCGGCGGCAAGCCGCTGCTGGTGCTGTTCGAGCAGAAGGAATGCGCCGCCTGCGACGAGATGCATGCGGAGGGCTTCCCGCGTCCGGAAGTGGCAGCCCTGCTGGGGCGTTTCCAGGTGGCGCGCATCGACATGGCCTCCGCCGAGCCGGTCCAGACCCCGGGCGGCGAGACCCTGCCGGCGCGGCAGTGGGCGCGGCGCATCGGCGTGTTTTACACGCCCAGCCTGGCGTTCTTCCAGGCCGGCGGGCAGGAGGTGTTCCGGGTCGAGGGCTACCTTCGGCCCTTCCATCTGGCCTCGTCCCTGGAGTACGTGGCATCCGGGGCGTATCGCGAGCAGCCGGAGTTCCAGCGCTTCATCGAGGCGCGGGCGGCGGCGCGCAGGAGCCGCGGGGAACGGATCGAGCTGATGAAGTAGGTCGCGGGTCGCGGGTGTCCGGGCGCCCTGGTCTTTGACCTGACCAAACCGGGCAATGCGGCAGGTCACCCGGGTGGACATGTCGCCGGTCCAGGAGATCAGGACCGGCCGGGACCGTACCGCGTCTGCCGCGGTCAGCCAAACATCTCCGTCGTGATGTTCCTGAACCAGCTCCTGGCGTGGATGGCCTCGATGCGCCGATCCTCCACGCTGGCATCCAGCGGCGACACGCCCCCCGAGTTGGGCACCTGCACCATCTTGCCGTCCTGGTGGCGGAAGATGTGGGCCACCGAGAAGCCCCAGTCCGGCGTGATCAGGCTGTAGCAGGTGTTGGTGTAGGCCGGCACGCCCACCGGCTCGCCGTTGAGCTGGGCGAGGATGGCGGCCACGCACACCTTGGCCTGGGAGTTGGCGGAATAGGCCGACTTGGGCATGGGCGTGTCGGTGGAATCGCCGATGACGTGGATGCCCTTGTGGAGCGTCGATTCGAAGGTGGTCGGTTCGATGGGGCACCAGCCGTTTTTGCCCGCCAGACCGGCCTTCTCCGCGATCGCCCCGGCGCGATGGGGCGCAATGATGTTGATGACGTCCGCCTTGTGCTGGGTGAGCATGGTGTGCAGGGTGCGGTTCTTCACGTCCACCCGCCGCACGTCGCCGTCGTCGGAACCGCTCACCCAGGAGATCATGCCGGGGTAGAAGCGCTCCCAGCCCTGCTTGAACAGCGCCTGCTTGGAGAAGGTGTCCTTGGAGTCGAGGATCAGGATCTTCGAGCGCGGTTTGTGCTTCTTGAAGTAGTGGGCGATCATCGCCGCCCGCTCGTAGGGTCCGGGGGGGCAGCGGAAGGGGTCTTCGGGCGCGGTGATGATGACCGTGCCGCCGTCGCGCATGGCTTCGACCTGCTTGCGCAGCAGCAGCGTCTGCGGGCCGGCCTTGTAGGCATGGGGGATGATCTGGCTGGCGGCCTCGTCGTAGCCCTCGATGGCGCCCCAGTTGAACTGGATGCCCGGCGACAGGATGGCGCGGTCGAAATCGAATGTCCGCCCGCCCTTGGTGGTGAGGCGCTTGCGCACCGGGTCCAGGCCGGTGGCGGTGTCGATGACGATCTTGACGCCGATCGCCGCCAGGCCCTTGTAATCGAAGGTCAGGTGTTCGATGTGGCCTTCCCCGCCCAGGATCTCGTTGCTCAGGGGGCAGGAGACATACTTCGGATTCTGCTCCACCAGGGTGACTTCGATGGCGGGGTCGGCCATGCGCAGGTAGCGCGCGGCGATGGCGCCGCCGTAACCGGCACCCACTACCACCACACGGGCCCTGGGCGCGGCGTGCAAAATGGCGGGGGCACCCATCATGCCGAGGGCCGATGCCGCGCCGGCGAACTGGATGAAGTCCCTGCGATTCATTGAGCTCATGGCGTCGGCTCCCTAGCGCTGGCTGGCGTAGAAATGGGTGAGGGCGGTGACCTCCTGCTCGCTCAGGCGCTCCATCACCGCCTTCATGGTCTCGGATTGGTGGAAGTTGCGCTTGCGCGACTCGTCCAGCACTAGCCCCAGGTACTCGCGCCACTGCCCGGCCATGCGCGGCATGTCCTGCTCGGTGCTGATGCCGTTGTCGCGGTGGCAGGCTTCGCACTTGCGTTGATGCACGCGCTTGCCGAGCTTGGCGAGATCGGCGCTGAACTCCTGCTTTGCCGACTTCCAGGGCTGGCTGGAGAAGTAGCGGGCCATGGCCTCGAAATCCTCGTCGGTGTAGCCCTTGGCGATGCGCCCCATGATGGTGGAGCCGCGCTTGCCTTCGCGGTATTCGCGCATGGACAGCACGATGAAGTCGGCCGGCATGCCGGCGATGGTGGGCATGGACAGGCCCGCGCTGGCACCCTTGAGCCCGTGGCAGCCGGCGCAGGTGTCGCCCAGCATTTTGGGGGTGGGGCCCGCTGCCGCGCCGCCGTGCATGATCGCGGCTAGGGCGATGCCCATCAACAGTCTCGTTTTCATCTTCCACCTCCCGTGTCAGCAAGGGTTTCGGCGCTGCCGGCATGGTGCGCGGCCGGCGCACCGAGGGCACGCTCCGGTGCGTGCAGCGCCAGGATTTCGTCGATCAGATCCGGTTCCATTTCGAGAAAGGCGGCCGCCAGCATGGCGGTCGCCCTGAAGTAGGGCTCGCGGGCCTGCTGCCGTACGGCATCGAACAGGCGCGGCGCCCAGGCCGACAGGTGACGGCGAAGAAAGGTGTGCTCGCGCTCCAGCCACCGCCGGGCGGCCGCGGCGCCGGCGCCCCAGGCGGCGCTTTCCTCATGGCACAGTAGAGCCATGAACTTGAGCTCCACGCCCAAGTGGTCCTGGGGGCCGGCAGCCTCGTCGATGCCGGCAAAGCCGGCTTCCTCATAGGCACGCAGCACCGCCACCGTGACTTCGCCGCAGAACGGGGAATCGCGCCAGACCGATTCGAAAGGCGGCGGCGGCCCCCAGCCTTCGCGCAGGCCCCCGAACAGCCGCGTGTATTCCGCGGCCAGCGATTCGATCCGGCCGGGATCTCGGTCCTCGAGGGCGCCGCCGAGTTGCTCCAGCGCCGGGGCGAGTTCTTCCACCTCGTCGGCCAGCAGGCCGCGCACCGCCGCCGCCATGCGCTCCAGGGTGACGGCGGCGGGCGGCGCCAGGAAGACGCCGCTCAGCAGCCAGTACATGCGGCTGCGGCCCAGGGCCAGGCCGGCCAGCGATGCCTCGTTCATCAGCGTCCCGCCGTGCCGTAGAAGGGAGTGGCCACTCCCTCCTGCTGGTGGCAGCCGATGCAGGTGGCGCGCCCCACCGCACCCGGACTGCCGCGACGCGGGTACTCGGCCTTGCGCAGGAACAGGTGGTCGGCGGCGTAGGACGGGGCGGTGTGGCAGGAGACGCAGCCGATGCCCAGCGCCTCGGCGTGGACGGTGTGGAAGCGGCCGTCGAACTTCATCGTGTAGGTCTTGCCGACGTTGATCTCTCCGCTGCGGATCTTCTCGGCGGTATCGGCCAGGCCGGGGATGGACGACGGGTCGATGGCCTGAGCACCGAAGGCGGTGCCGCACAGGGCGGCAAGCATGAGCCAGCGTTTCATCAGAAATCCCCCCCTTCGAGCACGTAATAGACCTGCGGCTTGGTGCCGAACTCCTTCTTGAGCTGGGCGGCACGCTTGCGCCCCAGCACCTGGGCCACCTTGCCGTCCGGATTCTCCACGTCGCCGAAGACGCGGGCACCCACCGGGCACACCAGGTCGCAGGCGGGGGTGTATTCCGGCGCCACGCCGATCTGGTCGATCTTGCCGGCCTGCACCGCCTTCTCCAGCTTGTGCCAGCAGAAGGTGCATTTCTCCACGGTCTTGGGCTTCTTGCGGTGGGTGGGGTGGCGCGCTCCATCGGGCAACCCCTCGTAGGCGGTCTTGCCGTCCGGGTAGAGCGTCGCCACCGACTTGTTGAACTGGGGCACGCCGTAGGGGCAGGTGGCCACGCAGTAGCCGCAGCCGGTGCATTTCTCGTAGTCGATGAGCACCACGCCGAAGTCGTTCCTGCTGATGGCGCGCACGCCGATGGCGTCGCAGGCGGCCTTGCAGGAGGGCTCGGCGCAGTGCATGCAGTTCATGGTGACGAAGCTGCGGCCGACGTTGGGGTAGGTGCCGACCTCCACTTCGATCATCACGTTCCACGGCGCATCGGGCGTGTAATGGTTCTCCACCGCGCAGGCCGCAACGCAGGAGCGGCAGCCCATGCAACGCTTGGTATCGATCACTCGTACAAACTTTGCCATGTCGGTTCTCCGCTTCAGGCCTTGTAGACCTTGCACTTGGTATCGTTGAAGGAGTTCATCCCGGAGACCAGGTCGGGATGAAGTTCCAGCACCTTGTTGATCCACACCCCCTTGCGCGCGTAGAAGGGCAGGCCCGGGCTCCACTGGCCGTAGTGGTAGGACACGGCCACGGTGTCGGGACGGATGCCCTCGGTGAGCCGGGCCTTGCCGGTGACCTGGCCGATGCGGGTCTCGATGACGATGCGGTCGCCGTCGCGCACGTTGAGCTTGGCCGCCGCCGCCTTGTTGATGGCGATGCGGTTCTCCTGGGTGTCCGGGCCGAGGGCGTTGAGGATCGGGTTGGTGGAGGTGTTGCCCGACTGGTTGCGGTACATGCTCTTGTGGGTGATGACGTAGAACGGGAAGTCCTTGGCCTCGCGGTGCGGCGTCGGGAAGGCATGCTCCTTGATCGGCAGCGGCGAATAGGCGATACGGTAGCGCTCCAGGTCCACGTTCCTGATGCCGTTCTTCTTCACCGTTTCCTCGACCTTGGCGAAGGTGTGCACCATGTGCTCGGCGTAGAGGGCCATCTTGGGCTTGCCCGGACCCTTGAACTTGGCCTCAACGCTGCCGCCGCCGGTAAACAGATCCTTCGGCTTCACCTTCTTGCCGACGAAGCCCTTCTCCAGGGCAACGTCGAACTTCTCGTGGGCCTTGTCCAGCCAGATGATTTCCACCGCTTCCCTGGCCGTGTAGTCCCGGCCGGGCTGGAACTTGTGCTCCTTGAGCCCCCACTTGGAATTGACTTCGGTGAGGTACTTGTCGCGCAGGTCGAGCCGCTTGGCCAGCTCAAAGATGATCGAGTAGCCGTCGTGGGGGATGTTGAAGGCATTGACCACCGGCTGGCGGATGGCCGAGTGCTTGGCGCCGATGTTCCAGCGCGTGGGCGCGAAGTGCCAGGATTCCAGGTAGGTGAGGTCGGGCAGAACGATATCGGCGTACCAGGCCAGCTCGGTCATGACGACGTCGATCACCACGTTCCAGGTCTTCTTCAGGCCCTCGAACTGCTGCATGGCGTTGGAGGTGGAGAAGGGCCGGTTGGTGGCGTAGAAGATCTGCATCTCCGGCTCGTAGGCCAGGCCGAAGGCCTTGGGGTCGAGCAGGGTCAGGGCCACCTGCTGGCAGACATCGTGGTGGCCGTTGGGGAAATACACGCTGCCGGCGAGGTCCACGCGCTTGGGCGGGTATTCGCACTTGGCCGCTTCCATGTACTTCGGGCTCTTGAACACGTCGTGCAGGTGCAGGCCGCCCACGGCGTCCAGCGCTCCCACCAGCATCTGCACCACCAGGCCGGCGCGCCAGCTCTGCACACCGAACTCCTTGGCCGACAGGCCACGGAAGGTGTGGATACACACCGGCCGGTAGCGCAGGCTCTGGCCGTCGAGCATGATGGTGGAACCGATGCGCGCCTCGGCGGCGTACTGCCGCGCCAGCCGGGTGACGGTGGCCGCCGGCACGCCCGCCACCTCCTCGGCGTACTGAGGCGTGATGTCCTTGAGGCTGTCGGCGAACACCTGGAACGAGGTGCGGCAGGCGGCGCCGTCGGCGTTGAAGTTGCCCTTGAGCGCGGGCACCACGCCTTCGGCGTAGGGCTTGGCGCTATTGGTCCTGGTGTCCCAGACCAGCGGGTTGTTGTCCTTGTCGCGCAGGAAGCGGCCGTCGTCCTTCACCAGGTTGGGGGCGTTGGTGTAGGTGGTGAGGAAGGGCTCGTCGAGGGTGCCGTCATCGATCAGCACCTTGGCCATGGCCAGCAGCAGCACCACGTCCTTGCCCGGACGCACGGGTACCCATTCGTCGGATTTGGCGCCCACCTGGGACAGGCGCGGCTCGATGGAGACGAGCTTCATGCCCCGTTCGCGGGCATCGATCACCGAGTGGTCGAGCCAGCGCGCCCACTGCTCGCCCTCGAAGTAGTTGGCGCCGAAGTTGAGCAGCAGGTTGCAGCGATCCACGTCGGGCAGGATGCCGTGATAGCCCCAGGTCAGTTCGTCGGCCACGTGGCGCGCGGATTCGCAGGTGGTTGTGCGGTGCACCAGGTTGGGTGTACCGAAGGCGGCACAGAGCGCCTTGGGGAACTGGTCGCCGATCAGGTACTTGCCATGGCCGTGCTGCCAGATGAACTTGGCGGGGTTGTCCGCCTTGATCTTCTTCAGCCGGGCGGCCATGGTGTCGAAGGCCTCGTCCCAGGAGATTTCCACCCATTTCGGATCTTCCGCCGGCCCCTTGTTGGGGTTGGTGCGCTTCATCGGCTTCTTCAGCCGGTACGGGTTATAGGTGTTGAACAGCCCCGACACGCCCTTGGGGCAGATGCCCCAGTTGTGGAACTCGGCGCGCGCCTTGTCCGGCGTGATGGAGCGGATGACGCCGTTGGCGGTTTCCACGTCGATGCCGCAAAAGTTGACGCAATGCACGCAGATGGACTTGACGTGTTTCACGTCCACACTGACGGCGGCGGCCAGTTTGCCCTTGGCCGTTTCCGCCGCTTCGGCGATGGCGGGCCATACCCCGTCGAGGGCGGCAGCACCGCCCACGGCACTCATGCTTTTCAGGAAGTTACGCCGGTTCAGCAACATGGAGTGTTTCCTCCAGACAGAGCAAAGCCGCATCCCGCCGCCCGTTCGTTGCGGCGGGTGGAGAGCGGACGGATGGATGGCCGGGAACTCACGCCGGACATGGCTCGGCCATGTTCCGAACGCGGAAGAATGACGGCAAGACTGGAACGGGAAAGCGCGCCGGTGGGCTCGAATGACCTGCAAGAAGTGCGTTCCGCAGCGGCAGCGCGCCATTGCGGAAGCCACTGGAACAACTTGGACCGAGCGCTCACCATCTCCCTCCTCTGGCGCTCCGTCGGGGCAATAATATTGTTCTTGTTGGCGCTATTTATTGCAGTTCGTCACAGGTCTTGTCAACTGGTTTTTTTGCAGTATCTTGTTCGTATCGGAACCGTGTTGTGCTTGTCATGGCGCACGGCACAAGGAGCCGAGTCATCAATGATCGATATTTCGACAACAGTGAAAACATGAAACGATCCGACGTCGTTACGCGGCTTGCGGCGCTCGCACAGGAAAGCAGGCTGCGCATCTTCCGGCTGCTGGTCGAAGCCGGACCGGATGGAGTCAATGCCAGCGCCATCGCCGGGCGGCTGCGACTGGCCACCGCCACCCTGTCGTTCCACCTCGGTCACCTGACCCGGGCGGGGCTCGTGGTGTCGCGCCAGGAGGGGCGCTACGTCTTCTACTCCGTCAACTTCGCCGCCGTGGACGACGTCATCGCCTATCTGGCTGCCAACTGCTGCCGGGGCAAACGCGAGTGTCTGCCCAAGACCGCGGCCGTATGCCGGGATGCCACCGCGCGGGGTTCGTCGGCTTGCGGACCGGGATGCAGGTCGGCCGAAGAGCCTGAATGCGGGTCGGTGGCCGGGCCGGAGTAAGCTCCTTGCGGCTGCGCTACAATTCCATGATAATGGAAACATGGAATCTGAAACCGCAGTCCAGTCGCTTGCCGCCCTCGCGCAGGCCTCGCGTCTCGCCATCTTCCGCCTGCTGGTCGAGGCGGGGCCCCGGGGCCTGAATGCCGGCGCCATCGCCGAGCGGCTGGCGCTGCCGGCGGCCACCCTTTCCTTCCACGTGGCGCAACTGACGCGGGCGGGGCTGGTGAGCGCCCGCCAGGAAAGCCGCTTCATCTACTACGCCGCCGACTTCGCGGCCATGGACCAGTTGATCGCTTTCCTCACCGCCAACTGCTGCCAGGGAGCGAGCCCCTGCCTGCCGCTGACCGCCGCGGCCGGCGCCGGCATTTCGGCTGCCGCGGCGCAGACCAACGAAGGGAGTTCCGTGGTGCCCGACCGTATCTTCCATGTCCTCTTTCTGTGCACCGGCAACTCGGCGCGCAGCATCCTCGCCGAGGCGCTGCTCAACGCCATGGGCCGGGGGCGGTTGCGCGCCTTTTCCGCCGGCAGCCATCCGGCCGGCCGGGTCAATCCCTTCGCCATCGAACTGCTGCGGAAGAACGGCCTGCCGGTGGAGGATCTGCGCAGCAAGAACTGGGACGAGTTCGCGCAACCCGGCGCCCCGGCGATGGATTTCGTGTTCACCGTGTGCGACGGCGCCGCCGGCGAGGTCTGCCCGGTGTGGCCCGGCCAGCCCATGACGGCGCACTGGGGCATCCCCGATCCCGCGGCGGTGCAGGGTAGCGACGCGGACAAGCGCAAGGCCTTCTTCACGGCCTACAGCCAGTTGCAGCACCGGATGTCGATCTTCACCAGCCTGCCGCTGGACAAGCTGGACCGGCTGGCGCTGAAGCAGCGACTGGACGAGATCGGCCGCAGCGCGTCATGAGCGGGCCGATGCGCCGCGCTTGCGGGGGCCGGCGTCCGCCACGAATTCGCCGACGCAGCGGTGGAAATGTCGCGGGGCCGACGCCCCGCGCCGGGGAGGCCCGGCTTGCGCCCGCCAGGATCGGCGGCAGCGCGGGGGCGCCTCGATGAGCGCCCGGCGCGAGCTCACCGCCGCCCGCGCCGCCGGCGCGCCCCTGGGCTTCTTCGAGCGCTGGCTGAGCCTGTGGGTGGGGCTGTGCATCGTCGCCGGCATCGCGCTCGGCCAGTGGCTGCCGGCGCCCTTCCAGGTCCTGGGCCGCATGGAGGTGGCGCGGGTCAACGTGCCGGTGGGGCTGCTCATCTGGGTGATGATCATCCCCATGCTGATGAAGGTGGATTTCGGCGCACTGCACGAGGTGCGCCGCCACGGGCGCGGCATCGCCGTCACGCTGTTCGTGAACTGGCTGGTCAAGCCCTTCTCCATGGCGGCGCTGGCGTGGCTGTTCATCCGCCAGGCGTTCGCGCCCTGGCTGCCGGCGGAGCAGCTCGACAGCTACGTGGCGGGACTGATCCTGCTGGCGGCCGCACCTTGCACGGCGATGGTGTTCGTGTGGAGCCGGTTGTCCGACGGCGACCCGCTATTCACCCTGTCGCAGGTGGCGCTCAACGACACCATCATGGTGTTCGCCTTCGCTCCCATCGTCGGGCTGCTGCTGGGCATCTCGGCCATCACCGTGCCCTGGGATACGCTGCTGACGTCGGTGGCGCTGTACATCGTCATCCCGGTGATCCTGGCGCAGGCATGGCGGCGTCGCTTGCTGGCGCGCGGGCAGGCGGCCTTCGACGCCGCCATGGAGAAGATCGGCCCCTGGTCCATCGGCGCGCTGCTGGCCACGCTGGTGCTGCTGTTCGCCTTCCAGGGCGAGGCCATCCTGCGCCAGCCGCTGGTCATCGCGCTGCTGGCGGTGCCCATCCTCATCCAGGTGTTCTTCAACTCGGCCCTGGCCTACTGGCTCAACCGCGTGGTCGGAGAGAAGCACGACGTGGCCTGCCCGTCGGCGCTGATCGGCGCCTCCAACTTCTTCGAGCTGGCGGTGGCCGCCGCCATCAGCCTGTTCGGCTTCGAGTCGGGGGCGGCGCTGGCCACGGTGGTGGGGGTGCTGATCGAGGTGCCGGCGATGCTGGCGGTGGTGCGCGTCGTGAACGCGACCAAAGGCTGGTATCAGGCGGGGCGCGGCTGAGGGGGGCGGGTCTGCCGCTCTCCGAGGAGATTCTTGGCTTGACGCGCCGATTTTGCGCATCGACAATAAATCTCATGGAGGCGCGCCTGGTTTGGGACGAAAGCAAGCGGCGCCGCAACCTTCGGCGGCACGGTCTGGATTTCGCGCAGGCCGGCGAGGTGCTCGATTCGCGCTTCCGGCTGGATATCCCGGTGGTGCGAGCGGGCGCGACCCGGACTCTGTCGATTTCCTATGCGCTGGGCTTCCTGGCGGTGCTGACGGTGGTGCACACCGAGCGCGAAGGCGCAACGCGCGTGATCAGCTTCCGCCGGGCGAGCAGGGAAGAACGCGAGGTGTACGATGCCTGGCTCGAAAACGAATGCGATGAGTCGTAAGGACGTGCTGACGGCGGTGCGGGCACTGCCGGAAGGCAAGGATTTCGTCTGGGACGGCAGGGACGAGGACGACCAGCCGGCCACCGCGCAGGAGCTTGCCGCCGGGGTCGAGGCGTATCGCAGGAAGCGTGGGCGCCCCGCCGGCACCGCCAGCAAGGAGCAGGTGGCGATCCGTTTCGACCGCGACGTGCTGGCGGCCTTCCGCGCCGGCGGCCCCGGCTGGCAGACGCGCATGAACGACGCGCTGCGCGACTGGCTCAAGACCCATTCTCCGGCGTAGATCGATATCGCACACTACCCCGGCCAATTCACGACAACGCTGTCGCGCCGCGAATCCGGCCTCTCAGCGCCGGGTGCGCGCAACGCCGGTCAGCGTGGCAGGATCAGCGTGGCCTCCAGTCCCCCTCCGGGCCGGTTGCGCAGTCGCAGTTCGCCGCCGTGGATGAGGGCCGCGTCGCGGGCGATGGCCAGGCCCAGGCCGACGCCCCCGGTCGCGCGGCTGCGGGAGGACTCCAGCCGCACGTAGGGCTCCACCACCCGCGCCAGGTCGGCCTCGGGGATGCCGGGGCCGCTGTCTTCCACCGTCAGCCGCAACTCGCCCGCGCCGTCCGCGACGCAAACGCGCGCCTCGTGGCCGTACTTCACCGCGTTGTCCGCCAGGTTGGCGACGGCGCGCCGCAGCACGGAAAGGCGCCCGACGTAGGGCGCGGCGGCGTTTCCGCCCAGCGTCACCGCCCGTCCCAGCGCCTGCTCGTCGGCCACCAGGCTGGCCAGCAGGGCGTTCATGTCGATGGACTGGGGTGGCTCGGTGTCGCGCAGGCCGCGCAGGTAGTCCAGCGTCGATTCCACCATGGCCTGCATGTCGTCGATGTCGGCGTTGATCTGGGCGCGCAGGGCTTCGTCCTCGATGAGTTCGGCGCGCAGGCGCAGGCGCGTGAGGGGCGTGCGCAGGTCGTGGGAGACGGCGGCCAGCGCGCGGCTGCGTTCGGCGATCAGGCGCCGCAGGCGTTCCTGCATGCGGTTGAAGGCTTCGGCGGCGCGGCGCGTTTCCGTGGGGCCCGTCTCGGCCAGCGGCGGCGAGGCGAGATCGCGACCGAAGGCGTCGGCGGCTTCGGCCAGGCGCTGGAAGGGGCGGGTGACCAGCCGCACCGCCACCAGCGACACGGCGATCACCGCTGTCAGCGTGAGCAGCAGGTGGGTGCCGAAGCGGCTCGGCAGGTCGGCGGCGTGGACGTGCCCCTGGGCCAGCAGCTCGGCGCGTTCCGCCAGATGCAGCCACAGGGTGGCGAACTGGGCCGCCAGCAGGCCCGCCACCAGGATCAGCGTCAGCCGGCCGAAGAGCGAAGCGGGCATCAGTCGCATGAGGCGCGTCCCTCCACCGTGGCGGCCAGCACGTAACCCTCGCCGCGCACGGTCTTGATCAGTTGCGGCTCGCGCGAGTCGTCGCGCAGGCGCTGGCGCAGGCGGCTCACCTGGACGTCGATGGCGCGGTCGTAGGGCTCCGCGGTGCGGCCGTGGATCAGTTCCACGAGCTGGTCGCGGTTGAGCACCCGGTTGGGATGTTCCAGCAGGATGCGCAGCAGCCGGTATTCGCCGCCGGACAGGGGCACCACCACGCCGTCTGGGGCGGCGAGCGCGCGCGTGGCCGTATCCAGCCGCCAGCCGGCGAAAGCCAGGCAGCGCTGCGGCTCGGGACGCAGGTTGGGCGGCAGCGCGCGGGTGCGGCGCAGGATGCCCTTGATGCGCGCCAGCAGCTCCCGCGGGCTGAAGGGCTTGACCAGATAGTCGTCGGCGCCCATCTCGATGCCGACGATGCGGTCGGCCTCCTCGCCGCGGGCGGTGAGCATGAGCACCGGCACGCTGGAGCGGGCGCGCAGGTCGCGGCACAGGGTCAGGCCGTCGGCGTCGGGCAGGTTGAGGTCCAGCACCACCAGGTCGATGGCGTGGCGCTCCAGCGCCTGCGCCATCTCGCGCCCGTCGCGGGCGGCCACGGTGTCGAAGCCGTTCTTCGCCAGGTAATCCACCAGCAGGCGGCGGATCTCCGGGTCGTCGTCGACGATGAGGATGCGGTCGGCCGTGTTCATGGCATGCATTTATACCCCTGGCGCCCGGGGTTCTGTAACGCAATGTAACGGGCTGCGTGCTCGCAACGCCGCGATGCAAAACGATGGGTGCCGGCAATGCACCGCGGGCGCTGCTGGGGTGTAATGCGGCTCAGTGTGAGCAACGGAGGTTCCCATGGACAAGATCGTCGGTTTCGGCGAGACGATGGCCGGCTACGACGTGCCGGTGTTGAACGAGCGCGAGGTGCGGGCCGCCGCCGGCATCCTGTTCTTCTTCGCCCTGGTGTCGTTCCTGAATTCCTGGCTGATGGGCAACTTCCGCCTGACGCGGATCTTCGTGATCGCCTTCCTGATCGACTTCACCATCCGCGTCTTCATCAATCCGAGGTACTCGCCGAGCATGATCCTCGGCCGCTTCGCGGTGCGCAACCAGGCGCCGGAGTGGGTGGGCGCGCCGCAGAAGCGCTTCGCCTGGGCCATCGGCTGGGCGCTGGCGGTGACCATGCTGTGGCTGATCGTGCTCAACAACGTGGTCGGGCCGATCAACCTGATCGTCTGTGCCACCTGCCTGACGCTGATGTTCTTCGAGAGCGCCTTTGGCATCTGCCTGGCGTGCAAGATCTACAACGCATTGCCACATCGCCAGGCGCAACACTGCCCGGGCGGCGTGTGCGAGGTGGCGAGTCGGCATGACAGCCAGAGGATGGGCCTCGTTCACGCGACCATCGTCGCGGCCTTCGTGGGCGTGATCGGCTTCGTCGGCGCGCGCTTCTTCCCGCCGGCCGAGGCCATTGCTGCCGCGCCCGCGCCTGGGCCTTCGGCGGCAGCGGACGACGGCAAGTGCGCCCCGCCCGACTGGGCCGTGGCCATGGGCCACGCGGAAATGTGGAAGCTGCACAACAACTGCAAGTGAGCGTGCCGATGCCGCCTGGCGGCTTGTCAGGCAGCAACTGGTCGGCGAACTTGATGTTTGGGAGGGAGGATCGATGAGAAGCCCAACGGAGATGCGACGGCAGTTCCTGGGCGCCGCGCTGGCGGCGGCGCTCGGTGCAGCCGCGGGCATGGCCGCCGGCCCGGCCCTGGCCGCGCCGCCCGTGGTGGAGATCGTCGCCATGCCCCACCCGCCGGTGCGCATGGCCCTGGCGTCGCTACGGGACTGGCTGGCGCAGCAGGGCGGCCGGGTCGTCACGCGGGAAATCGACATCGAGAGCCCGGAGGGCGTGAAACGCATGCAGGCGGCCGGGCTGTCCGGCCACATCCCCATCCTGATCCTCATCGACGGGCAGCATCGCCACCCGCGCAGAGACGGCGGCAGGCTGGAGTTCGTCAATTTTCCCAACGTCCCCGGGACGCCGCCGGGGGCGCGGGGCGAATGGACCACGGCGGATGTGCAGGCCGTGGTCTTGAGCCGCATCAAGTAGCCGCGGGCCTCCGCGCGCTTCAATCGTCCATGGGGCGGCTGCGTGCCGGCCCATGACTTGTTTGGAGGGTACCCATGAGCCTCGTCCGGGCGCAGCACCTCAGCAAAACCTACCGCGTCGGCGACATCGAGGTGCCGGCGGTGAGGGGCGTCGATTTCGTTATCGAGCCCGCCTCCTTCGTTGCCTTCGTCGGCCCTTCGGGCAGCGGCAAGAGCACGCTGCTCAACCTCATCGGCTGCCTCGATCATCCCACCAGCGGCACGCTGACGGTGCTCGACGCCGACATCGCCACGCTGGACCGGCGCGCCGCTGCGCGCTTTCGCGGCAGCCACATCGGCTTTGTCTTCCAGGACTTCAACCTGATCCCGGTGCTCACCGTGTTCGAGAACGTGGAGTACCCGCTGCGCATGGTGCAGGAATGGCCCGCCGCGAAACGCCGCGCCCAGGTCCTGCGCCTGCTGGAGGCCGTGGGCATGGCCGACCAGGCGGACAAGCGGCCCGACCAGATCTCCGGCGGCCAGAAGCAGCGCGTCGCCATAGCCCGCGCGCTGGTGAGCCAGCCCAAGCTGGTGCTGGCCGACGAGCCGACGGCCAACCTCGACCACGACACGGCCTATCGCGTGCTGCAACTGATGAAGAAGATGCGCGACGAGTTCCGCACCACCTTCGTCTTTTCTACGCACGACCCGAAGATCATGGGCGAGGCCGAATCCACCTTCATCCTCGAGGATGGCCAGTTGCTGTCCGCCGCCCATCACAACGCCGCGGAGGCAGCCCATGCTTGACGTGCTCAGCATTGCCAGCCGCAACCTTGCCCGCTACCGCCGGCGCACCCTGCTCACCCTGCTGCTGATCGTCATCGGCATGGTGGCGGTGCTGCTGTTCATTGCGGTGGCCGGCTCCTTCAGGGCCATGATGGTGGGGCAGATCACCGATTCCATCCTCGGCCACGTGCAGGTGCACCGCAAGGGTTACGTGGCCTCCATCGACAACCTGCCGCTCAACCTCAACCTCAAGCCGCCCATGGTGGCCAAGGTGGAGGAGGACCTGAAACAGAACCCGGCAGTGGAAACCTGGTCGCCGCGGGTCAAGTTCGGCGGCATGTTCAGCAACTTCGTCGAGACCACCGCCATTCGCGTCAACGGCGTCGATCCGGCGCGCGAGGCGGCCACCGTGCCGCTGCTGCCCGGGCGCATGGTGGAAGGCGACAAGGCCGGCCCGCTGGTGGGGCGCGGCCAGATCGTCATCCCGCTGCTGCTCGCCCGCGGCATGAAGACCAAACTGGGCGACACCGTGGTGGTGGTGGCCACCAACCGCGACGGTTCGGTCAATGGCCGCACCTTTGTCGTGCGCGGCATCCTGGAAAGCGCCACCGGCCCGGGCGGGCGCGACGGCTACATCCACATCGACGACGCCCGCGAACTGCTGCGCATGTCCGAGCCCGAGGTGAGCGAGATCGCCGTACGCCTCAAGGACTTCTCCAAACTCGGTCGCGTCGAAGGCCAGTTCAGGGAATCGCTCGGCGGCCTGACCAACAAGGAGGGCAAGCCGGTGCTGGAGGTGCACCCCTGGTCCGACCTCTCGCCCTTCGCCAACCTGGCGCGGATGATCGACCTCATGACTCTGTTCATCAAGATCGTGCTGGTGGCCATCGTGCTGGTCTCAGTGATGAACGTGATGATCATGGCGGTGTTCGAGCGCATCCGCGAGATCGGCACCATCGCTGCCATCGGCACGCCGCCGGGGCGCATCCTCTCGCTGTTTCTGGCCGAGGGGCTGATGCTGGGCATCGTCGGCACCGTGGCGGGCACCCTAGTCAGCCTGGCGGCCATCCTCGGCATCAACCTGTGGCAGCCCACCTTCAATTTCGGCCAGCAGCAGAACCTGGTGATGGCGCCGACCATCGCCGCCGGCGACGTGCTGACCATTGCCGCGCTGGTGGTCGTCGTGGCGATCGTCGCCAGCCTGCAACCGGCGTGGAAGGCCTCGCGCATGGACCCGATCAGCGCCCTGCGCCATGTTTGACCGCATCGCTCCCGCGGGGGAACAGCGATTCACGAATCCAGTGGTACACTATTTTCGTGATTCACGAAAACACGGATGCGCATTATGGCCAATGTCACCATCACCGCCAACGAAGAAATCCTCCAGCGCGCCCGCATTGAAGCGGCCAGACGCAACATCAGCCTGTCGCGCTTTCTGGGCGACGTACTTGCCGAGAAGTTCGCCGGCGACGATGCCTACGAGCGCGCGATGAGGGAGTTTCTCGCCAGCCCCCCCTGGCCTTTACCCGACGAACCGCCCCGTGCCGACGGCCGCCGCTGGATGCGCCGCGACGAGCTGTACGATCGGCAAGGCAGCGAGTGAGCATGGTCTTCGTCGATACCAACATCCTGCTCTATCGGCGCGACCCGCGCGATCCCGCGAAGCAGCGCATCGCCTACGACTGGATCGCCGCGCTGGTCGGGCAACGGGCGGGGCGCCTTTCTTGGCAGGTGCTGCAGGAGTTCTACGTGAACGCCGCTCGCAAGCTTGTCCCGCTCGGCTTGACGGCGGAACTGGCGCGCGCCGATGTGCGCGCGCTACAAGTCTGGAACCCGCTTGCCCCCGATGTCGCCTTGTTCGAAGCTGCATGGGCCTTGCAGGACCGCTACGACTTTTCCTGGTGGGATGCCGCCATCGTCGCCGCTGCCCGGCGGCTCGGCTGCGCCACGCTGCTTTCGGAAGACCTCCAACATGGGCTGGTCGTCGATGGCGCGCTGACCATCGTCAACCCCTTCGCCGGCGACGCACCATCACCACCCGCCTGATGACCGCCGCCGGCACCGCCCGCCCTATCCGGATTGAACCCAAGGAACGCGCAATGAAGAAATGGACCGCTCTGCTTATGTGCCTGCTGGCGCTGCCTGCCTTCGCCCTCGACGGCGCGGAACTGCTGAAGAAGGTGGACCGCAACCTCGAACCCGAGTCCTACGAGATGCTGCGCAAGCTGATCAACGTCGAGCCGGACGGCAAGAAGAAGGAGTTCGCGCTCTACTCGGTGAAGAAGGGCCGCGACAAGATCGTCGCCCTGTTCCTCGCGCCGCAAAGCGACAAGGGCCGCGCCACACTGCGCCTGGGCGACAACATGTGGCTGTACATCCCCGAGGTGGGCAAGCCGATGCGCATCACCAGCCTGCAGTCGGTGACCGGGGGCGTGTTCAACAACGCCGACATCCTGCGCATCGACTACACCGCCGAATACGACGTGGAGGCGCTGGAGGAGGACCGCGACCAGCATCTCCTCAAGCTCAAGGCCAAGACCAACGAGGTGGCCTACGACCGACTGAAGATGTGGGTCGACAAGAAGACGCTGCTGCCCGTGACCATCGAGTGCTACGCCGCCAGTGGCCTGCTCATCAAGACCCTGCACTTCAAGGACACCAGGGACTTCGGCGGCGGCATCAAGCGGCCCGCCACCCTGGAAACCGACAGTCCGCTGTACAAGGGCTACAAGTCGGTGATGCTCTATTCGCAGATCAGGAAACGGGAACTGCCCGACGAGGTGTTCTCGCTCAACTACCTGCCGCGGGTGGAGGATTTGCGCAAATGAGCCTGCGCCGGCGCGCGCTGGCGTTGGCCGGCTGCCTGCTGGCGGCGACGGTGCAGGCGGAGGAGTTCAGCTTCGACGCCGCCGAGTTCGAGAAGAAGCCCTTCGAATTCGGCGGCTACTTCGAACTCAAGCCGGACCGCTCCTGGCTCAACCCGGACGGCGCCTTCAACAAGCTCAACTTCTACAACCGCGCCCCGCGCGACACGCTGGAGCGCACCACCGCCACCCTCAAGCTCGACGGCAAGCTCACGCGCGGCGACCTGAGCCTGCGCCTGCGCGCCGACGCCGAAGCGCGCCACGACGCGCTTGCCAGCGACAGCATCCGCCGCTTCGACGAAGCCTACGTCTCCTGGAAGCCCGATCCCGGCTTCACCCTCGACCTCGGCAAGCAGGCGCTCAAATGGGGCAAGGGTTATGCCTGGAACCCGGTCGGTTTCGTCGAGCGGCCGAAGGACCCCAACGACGTGGAGCTGGCGCGGGAAGGCTTTACCGTGCTGGCGGCGGATTTCATCCGCAATTTCGGGGGCGACGGCGCGCTCAGGACGGTGGCCTTCACGCCGCTGCTGCTGCCGGTGAGCTCGCAGGTCAATAGCGACTTCGGCAAGCCCGATCACGTCAATGCCGCCGCCAAGCTCTACTTCCTCGCCCTCGACACCGACATCGACTTCACCTGGCTGGGGCGCGGCAGCCGCAGCCCGCGCTTCGGCGTCGATTTCTCGCGCAACCTGACGAGCGCGCTGGAGGTGCACGGCGAATGGGCGCGCATCCGCGACTTCGAGCAGCGGGTGATCGGCCCCACCGGCAGCCTCACGACGCAGCGGCGGGACGCCACCAGCAGCCTGCTGGGCCTGCGCTATCTGACGGAAAAGGACACCACGATCATCGCCGAGTACTACCGCAACGGCACCGGCTACACAGAGAATCAGGCGCGGGACTTCTACCGGCTGGTGGACAACGGCCTGAGCCAGTTCCAGACTAGCGGCAGCGACGCGCTGCTGCAGCGGGCGCTGGCCGTGAGCCAGGGCGGGCAGGGGGGCTATGGGCGCCCCAACGCCATGCAGCGCACCCTCTACCTGCGGGTGAGCCAGAAGGAGCCCTTCGATATCGTGTATTTCACGCCGTCGATCACCCTCATCGCCAACCTCGACGACGGCAGCCGCTCCGTCACGCCGGAACTGCTCTACACCGGCATCACCAACCTCGATCTGCGCCTGCGCTTCATGTTGCTGACGGGCGGGGCGAACACCGAGTTCGGTGAGAAGCAGAATTCGCGGCGGGTGGAGGTGATGGCGCGGGTTTACTTCTGATGGCCGGAATCACCACCGCGCATGGCGTCGGCCCGCGGCCCGCAGCGGTGGGCGGTGTCGGTCGCCGGGCGAGTCACCTGCGGCGGGATGATCACAGGTAAATCGCGGGCAGTTGAACCACCACAGGGCTGAGCCTGACGATTTCGTCACCGTTGTTGATGACCAGTCCGTAACGGCATTTGTGTTCCGCCACGAAGCGTTCGAGCGCGATGAGCTGTCGCTTTGCCGTGGTCGATCCGGCCTTGATCTCGATCGGCACCAGGCCGTGATCCGTTTCGAGGATCAGGTCCACTTCGGCCTGATTCTGGGTGCGGTAGTAGAAGCACTCGACACGCTCGGCGCGGTTCCCGAAGTGCCGCATCACCTGTTCGACGATGAAACTCTCCCACAGCCTGCCGAACTGGGGGTGCGCCTTCATGTCATCCTCGTTCTGGAGTCGCAAGAGGTAACAGATCAATCCGGAGTCGCGCAGGTGGCCCTTCGGCATCTTCACGATGCGTTTCGTCGCGTTGTGCTGGTACGACGGAAGCTGGCGCCACAGGAACGTTCCCTCCACGATCTCCAGGTAGTGCCTGATGGTCGGCTGGGAAACGTCCAGCGAGCGGGCGAAGTTCGCCGCATTGATCTGTTCCCCGCTGGCAAACGCGAGCATCTGCACGAAACGTCGGTAGGCAACCAGCTTCAACTGCGGAAACAGGCCGCGGATGTCCCGCTCGACGTAGGTCTTCAGGTAGTTTTCCATCCACAGCCGGAAAAATTCCCGATCCTTGCGCTTCAGCACCGGTTCCGGATAGCCCCCGTAGAGACACAGGGAAAGCAGCGTCTGCTTGTCCGTCGTTGGCGCGAGCTCGCGCAGCGTTTCGGGATTCGCCAGGGCGCCCGGCAGATCGTTGGCGGGTCTCCCCGTGATCTCGTGCCAGCTCAAGGTCGCAAGCTCCACGATGGCGACGCGACCCGCGAGCGTTTCGCTGACACGCCTGAGCAGATGGGGAGAGCTTGAACCGCTCAACAGGAACTGGCCGGGCAGGTCTCGACGCTGGTCGATCGCAACCCGCAAGGCACCGAACAGCTTGGGCGACAACTGCGCTTCATCGAAAACCATCGGCCCGGCGGTTTCCTGCAGCAGCAGTTCCGGATCGTCCTCGATGCGCTGAAAGTCGGCGGCCCGCTCCAGGTCGAAGAAGCGGGCGTCCGGCAGGACATGGCGGAGCAAGGTTGACTTGCCGACCTGACGCGCGCCCAGCACCGCGACCGCGGGGAATTTCTCCAGCAGGCGGCGTACCGTGTCGGCGCAGTCCCTGGTTAAATAAGTCATATTGAAATGCACACTTTGAAATACCTTGTTTATTGTGGCATTCACACCCGTATGAAGCAACGAGACACGTCAACGCCCGCCGCTCTTGTTCGGACCGGACGATGACGCACGATCGGACCGTGTCGAAGTTCTTGAACGACGCGCACCCGTGCAGATCGCCGCGTTTCACCCCCCAGAGAACTGGCGCGGGCCCTGGTTCGACTGAAGTCCGTTGAGCGAATTCGGCGCGCAAGCGGCAAGAAAGCTGCCACTCGGCCCGAGGGCCGCGCCGGGACGAAATCTGGCCAGAAGGAACACGCGCGGCGGCTAGAATTGACGACCCGCCATGACTTCCAATGTTCCGGTGCTCCGCAACGTCCTCCACTGACCGGTGAACCCGCCCCGCCTGGTCGACCTGTTCTCGGCCTTCTTTCGTGTCGGCCTGACATCCTTCGGCATGGCCATCCTGCAGAATCTCAGGGCCATGTCGCTGCGTCGCGGTTTCGTCAGTGCGGCCGAGATCGAGGAAGGCATCGCCATGGTGCAGTTGTATCCGGGACCGATCATGGTCGATCTGGTCGCCTTCATCGGTTACCGTCGGCGCGGCGCCTGGGGCGCGATTTTCGCGGTCGCCGGTTTCCTGCTGCCGGCCACAGTGCTGATGCTCGTGCTGGCGGCGGCCTATCGCCGTTATGGCGAACTGCCCCAGGTGGCGGCGCTGCTGCCGGGGCTCACGGCCCTGGTGATCGGCGTGGTATTGAGCGTCACGCTCGACATTGCCCGCAAGAACATCGCGCATCGCCGGGACGCGCTGCTCGCCCTGCTGGCTTTCGCCATCGGCGCGCTTGGCGGCAACATGTTGTGGGCGGTGGCAGCCGGCATCGGCATCGGCGCGGCCGGTTGGCGGCACGAGCCGGACCCTGCGGTTGCCGAGTCGGCGACAGCGCTCTCCTGGCGGCGGCTGGCGCCGTCGCTGCTCCTCGGCGCCGGCCTGCTGGCCCTCGGCTTCGCTCTGGCAGTCGCGCCCGGACCCGTCGACGGCCCGGGAGAACTGGTGCGGGTCTTCATGAAGATCGGTGCCATCGCCTTCGGCAACGCCGCCACCATCCTGCCGGTGATGCAGCAGGCGGTGGTCGAGCAGCACCACTGGCTCGACGCGCCGCAATTCGCCGCCGCCATCGCCCTGGGGCAGATCACGCCGGGGCCGATGCTCAACAGCGCCACCTTCGTCGGCTACCAGGTGGCGGGCCTGGGCGGAGGGCTGGTGGCGACGGTGGCGATCTTCGCTCCCAGCGTGGTGATGACCATGCTGTTCACCGAGCTGTTCGTCCATGTCCGGCACCTGGCGCCGATCCGGGCGGCCATCCGCGGCGTGATGGCCGCCTTCGTCGGCATGCTGGCCTGGGCCGCGATCAGCCTGGGCCAGCCCCTTGTCGACCGGCCCCTCGCGTGGCTGCTCGTCGCTGCGACCTTGGTCGCGCTGCGCACCCTGAAATGGGACACGCTGAAAGTCTTCGCGGCCGGCCTGCTGCTGTGGGCCGCCGAGCTGCAATTCGGGCTGGCGTAGGGGGAAATATGCGCCGTGCCGCCAGCGCCGACTTTCGTCAGTGCCTGCCGGGGATGGCCACTTCCTTCCATTTGCCCACGCGGGCCGTCGCCAGCAGCGCGGCCTGGGCGTCGCCCGCCTGGCGCTGGTCGATGCGCCCGTCCATGCTCTTGCCGTGGCTGATGAAGACGGCGCCGTCGTGGACCGTGATCTCGCCCGCCAGATCGGCCAGCGCGCCGACGCCATAGACCCCGGCGCCGGAGACCGCGTCCTTGAGCGCCACCTGCGCCGAGAAATCCTTGCGATGCTGCATGCGCTGGAAGTTGCCGTGCGCCTGCACGGCTGCATCGACAGCGGCGGGGGCGCCGGCGGAGTCGCTCGCTTCCGGGCCGACGCCCTGGCCGCCGTGCTGGGCCAGCGCCGGGACGCAGCCAAACGCCAGGCAGACCGTGGCGATCAGGGTCGTTCTCATGCTCGCCTCCGCGTCACCGCCCGGGCAGGCGCAGGGTCATGCCGCCGCTGAAGGCCAGGTCGTCGATGTGGCCAGCCGACTTGCCGTCCTTCGAAACCAAGTGGGTGTGGATCGTGTTGTTCACGTCCTTCTCCTTGATCGCCGGCGCATAGGCGCTGATGAAGACGCCGGGATGCTTTTCGGAGTAGAAGCCGACGATGTCCACGGGCTCGTTCTTCATCACGTAGTTGGCCTTGGACTTGGCGAACAACTGGCGGTCGATGGGCTTGCCCTCGGTCAGATCCACATTGATGTGCCACTTCAGTTCCGCCGGCGCGCCGCTGAGCAGGAAGGGGAAGGGGGCGGCAGTGTCGATGCCGGCGGCGGCCGCGCGCGCCTTGACGTGGCGTTGCGGGTCGAGATAGGTCTTCACCTCGGCGGGCACCGGCTCGTCGCGCCATTGGGTGTTCTTCGTCCAGGCCGAAAAGATGGCCGCGCCGTCCTGGCTGTGGTCCATGGTGAAGCCGTTGCCGCGGACCTTGGTGACGTAGGGTTTGCCCTCGAAGACGGCGATCTCGCCGTCCAGCCCCGCGTAGGCGCCGACGCCGTAGGCGGCGTTGGCGCCCGACATGGCGGCCAGCGGCACGCGCCCTTCCGCCTTGCCGGTCTCGAAGATGGTCTTCTGGGCGCCGTAGTGTTCCACCAGCCCTTCCTTCACGGCAGGAATGGTGGCGGTGGCGCAGGCGGCAACGGCAGCCGCGCCGGCGATGGCGTAAAGCTTTTTCATGGTGTCTCCTCCGGATTGAAGAAATGTCCGCAAGGCTGCGAATTGTTGTTGCCTGCGGCCAAGACAGGATAGACGGACGCTGCGGCTCGCCCATATGATTGCAATCATATGAAGAGAGATCCGTCCGCCGCGCCACAAGCCGCCGACCCGCCGCCCACCGTGCCGGCGATTGCGGGCATTTGGCCGACGCTGCGCCGGGTGTCCGCCGGGATGATGCTGCTGCGCCGTGGCGATCCCACCTTCGGCATTTTCCACGTCGCCGCCGGCCGCCTGCGCATGCAGCGCGTGACGCCCGACGGCGGCACGGTGACGCTGCACGTCGCCCGCCCCGGCGAGTTGTTCGCCGAGGCCTCGCTGTTCGCCGACCGTTACCAGTGCGACGTCATCGCCGAGATCGACAGCGAGGTCTGGCTCTACCCGAAGGAGGCGCTGACCCGGCGCCTGCGCGACGATCCGGACAGCCTGTGGGCCTTCGCCGCCGGACTGGCGCGGGGCCTGCACGGGCTGCGCCAGCGCTACGAAATGAAGCAGATCCGCTCGGCGCCGGAGCGGCTGCTGCAACTGCTGCGCCTGCGCTGCGACGGCGATGGCCGCTATCGCAGCTGCGGCGCATTGAAAGACCTGGCCGCGGAACTGGGTCTGAGCCATGAGGCGCTCTATCGCGCGCTGGCGACGCTGGAGCGAAAGGGCGTGGTCGTCCGATCGAAGGAGCAACTGCGCATCGTGAGCGGGCGCGCTCAGGATCAGACGAGCAAGATCTGACGAGGCGCGACGTGTCATCGCCGACCTGGACGACGGCAGCCCCTCCGTCACGCCTGAACCGCGCCACACTGCCGTAACCGATCTGGATATCAGCCCCGTCGAACTGGCGCCAGCCTGCAACCGGCGTGGAAGGCCTCGCGCATGGACCCGATCAGCGCCCTGCGCCATGTCTGATCTACGAAACCGCATCATGAAGAAACTGACCGCCCTGCTGCTCTGCCTGCCGGCCGCCGCCCTCGATGGCACGGAACTGCTGAAATTGCCAGTCTCCTTTGTCGTAGTCGGCATCCGGGGTGGTTCGAGCCCGACAGTGCTGGTAGCTCTTGCCGCTGGGTTCCCGGCGGACACTGGGCTGGCTTGCTGCACGAGGGGGTCGTACATACAATCGGAAAATCCGAAATACGGAGAACTGTAATGCGCGAAACACTCATCGTCTCGAATCGTGGCCAGATCACCCTTCCGGCCGATATGCGCAAGCGGCTTGGAATTGCGCCGGGCAGCGCCGTGATCATCGAGGATCGCAACGGCGAGCTGGCGCTCAAACCCGCGGCTGTGTTGGAGGTCGAAACCTATTCGGATCGCCAGATCGCCGAATGGGATCGCGAGGATGCTCTCTCGCCCGACGAACGACAGCAAATCCTCAGGCGCCTGCAGGCCGTCTGATGCGACTCTTCCTGGACGCCAATATCCTGTTCACGGCGGCCCACAACCCGGCCGGCAAGGCCGCGCTGGTCATCGAACTGGGCCGAGCGGGCATCTGGCAATTGGCGGCCAGTGCCTATGCCGTGGAAGAGGCGCGTCGCAACCTCACGGTCAAGTTTCCGGCTTGCGTGGCACGCATGGAATCGGACCTTGCAGCCTTCAGGATCGTGCCGGACGCTCCCGGCGTCGCGTGCCCCGACGGCCTGGCGGAGAAGGACCAACCGATCTATCGGGCAGCGCGCGGCTGCCGCGCCGACGTCCTGCTCACCGGGGATATCCGCGATTTCGGCTTTTTGATGAACGCGCCCGACAAGGCCGGCGGCATGTTGATCCAGACGGTCGGCGAGTTTCTCGCGGGGCGATAGTTTCGCGCCATGGTCAAGCAAATCCTCTCGGCCCGGCATTCCGGCATGACGCGGCTTGCGGGCGGCGGCAGCTTGTTATTGCCATAACGCATTGTTTATAAAGGATGATCGACTGGCGCCCTGCGCCATGTCTGAACCCCGGAACCGCATCATGAAGAAACTGACATGAAGAAACTGACCGCATTCCTGCTCTTCTTGTTGGCCACGCTCCCGTTATCCGCGTTCGCGCTCGACGGCGCGGAACTGCTGAAGAAGGTGGACCGCAACCTCGAACCCGAGTCCTACGAGATGTTGCGCAAGCTGATCAACGTCGAGCCGGACGGCAAGAAGAAGGAGTTCGTGCTCTATTCGGTGAAGAAGGGCCGCGACAGGATCGTCGCCCTGTTCCTCGCGCCGCAAAGCGACAAGGGCCGCGCCACGCTGCGCCTGGGCGACAACATGTGGCTCTACATCCCCGAGGTCGGCAAGCCGATGCGCATCACCAGCCTGCAGTCGGTGACCGGCGGCGTGTTCAACAACGCCGACATCCTGCGCATCGACTACACGGCGGAGTACGACGTGGAGGCGCTGGAGGAGGACCGCGACCAGCATCTCCTCAAGCTCAAGGCGAAGACCGGCGAGGTCGCCTACGATCGGCTCAAGATGTGGGTGGACAAGAAGACGCTGCTGCCAGTCACCATCGAGTGCTACGCCGCCAGTGGCCTGCTCATCAAGACCCTGCACTTCAAGGACACCAGGGATTTCGGCGGCGGCATCAAGCGGCCCGCCACCCTGGAAACCGACAGTCCGCTGTACAAGGGCTACAAGTCGGTGATGCTCTATTCGCAGATCAGGAAGCGCGAACTGCCCGACGAGGTGTTCTCGCTCAACTACCTGCCGCGGGTGGAGGATTTGCGCAAGTGAGTCTCAGGAAGTGAGATTTGCCGCGACAGTCGGTTGGGAGCAAGGTCTCGACTGAAGTAATCCACTGGATTAGTATGTGCCGATGCTGGTTACCGTCGCCGAGCTGCCGGAGTTCATTCGCTGCGCTGAGCGCCTGCTGTCCGACGCCGAGCGGAAGGACGTGGTCGACTACCTCGGTGCTCACCCGAAGGCGGGCGATCTGATGCAGGGTACCGGCGGGGTCCGCAAGCTTCGTTGGGCTCGCGGCGGCAAGGGGAAGAGCGGTGGTGTGCGGGTGATCTACTACTACCACAGCGAGCGGATTCCACTTTATCTGCTGACGGTTTTCGGCAAGGGCGAGAAGGACAATCTCACCAGGGCGGAACGCAACGAGTTGGCCGACCTGGTCGGTGTGCTCAAACAATTGGCGGGAGGCGACTCATGAGCAAGGTATTTGGGAGTATCAAGCAAGGTTTGCAGGAGGCGATCGCCCATCAGCAAGGCCGGCAAGAGGGTGTGAGGTTTCACGTCCCGCCGCAGGTGGATGTGAAGGAGGTGCGTCGCCGCACCGGCCTGACCCAGGAGGAGTTCGCGGCGAGATTCGCCATCAGCCTCGGAACGCTGCGCCATTGGGAGCGGGGCGACCGTGTGCCGCGTGGTACGGCGCTCGTTCTGCTGAGCGTGATCGCCAAGGAACCCGAGACGGTGATGCGCGCCCTGGAAGCGGCGTAGGGCGGACGGCACCTGCGGGTGGAGGATCTACGCAAATGAGCTTGCGCAAATGAGACCGGCACGCTCCGTCGGGGCGGTCGCCCTGCTCTGGCTCGCCTTGTCCGGCGCGGCGTCTGCGGCCGACGAGGAATTCACATTCGACGCCGCCGAGTTCGAGAAGAAGCCCTTCGAGTTCGGCGGCTACTTCGAACTCAAGCCGGACCGCTCCTGGCTCAACCCGGACGGCGCCTTCAACCAGCTCAACTTCTACCACCGCGCCCCGCGCGAAACCCTCGACCACACCACCGCCACCCTCAAGCTCGACGGCAAGCTCACGCGCGGCGACCTCAGCCTGCGCCTGCGCGCCGACGCCGAAGCGCGTCACGACGCGCTTGCCAGCGACAGCATCCGCCGCTTCGACGAAGCCTACGTCTCCTGGAAGCCAGACCCCGGCTTCACCCTCGACCTCGGCAAGCAGGAGCTCAAATGGGGCAAGGGTTACGCCTGGAACCCGGTGGGCTTCGTCGAACGGCCCAAGGACCCCAACGACGTCGAGCTGGCACGGGAGGGCTTCACCGTGCTGGCGGCGGATTTCATCCGCAACTTCGAGGGCGACGGCGCGCTCAGGACGGTGGCCTTCACGCCGCTGCTGCTGCCGGTGAGCTCGCAAGTCAACAGCGACTTCGGCAAGCCCGACCACCTCAACCCCGCCGCCAAGCTCTACGTCCTCGCCCACGACACCGACATCGACTTCACCTGGCTCGGCCGCGGCAGCCGCACGCCGCGTTTCGGCGTCGATTTCTCGCGCAACCTCACCAGCGCCCTGGAAATTCACGGCGAATGGGCCCGCATCCGCGATTTCGAGCAGCGGGTGATCGGCCCCACCGGCGGCCTGACGACGGAGCGGCGCGACGTCACCAGCAGCCTGCTCGTCCTGCGCTACCTGACGCAGAAGGACACCACCTATATTCTGGAGTACTACCGCAACGGTACCGGCTACACGGAGAATCAGGCGCGGGATTTCTACCATCTGGTGGACAACGGGCTGAGCCAGTTCCAGACCAGCGGCAGCGACACGCTGCTGCAGCGGGCTCTGGCCGTGAGCCAGGGCGGCCCGGGCGGGCAGGGCGGCTATGGCCGTCCCAACGCCGGCCAGCGCTACCTCTACCTGCGGGTGAGCCAGAAGGAACCCTTCGACATCGTCTATTTCACCCCGTCGATCACCGTCATCGCCAACCTCGACGACGGCAGCCGCTCCGTCACGCCGGAACTGCTCTACACCGGCATCACCAACCTCGACCTGCGGCTGCGCTTCACGTGGCTGACGGGAGGGGCGGGGACCGAGTTCGGCGAGAAGCAGAATTCGCGGCGGGTGGAGTTGATGGCGCGGGTTTACTTCTGATGGCCGGCCCGCATCGAACGGACATGGCAATCTCGACGCGCCGACCGGTCCGAGGCGTATATACTGCGTATATGATTGGTTACCGAACCGGAGATCACCCATGTCTGCCATCGCCACCGCCCGCCTGTTCAAGAACGGCAGCAGCCAGGCAGTACGCCTGCCGAAGGACTATCGTTTCGAAGGCGAGGAAGTCGCCATCCGTCGCTTCGGCGATGCGGTGATCCTGCTGCCGCTGCGTTACCGCAAGGAGGACTTGATGGGCCTGCTCGCCGAGATCGGCCCCGTCGAACTGGCGCCGCGCGAACAGGACGACTGGAACGACCAGCGCGCATGAGTGCCGCGCGGTTCTTGCTCGACACCAACACGATTTCGCACCTGCTGCACCAGCGACCGGGTTTCGAATCCATCGTCACGGCGCTCGACGGGCGCGAGCTCGGCACGGTGCTCGTTTCGTCGATCACGTTTTCCGAGCTGTGCACCATGGCGGAAAAGGCTGCCAACCCGCGGCACAAGCGCGGCGCGCTGGCCTTGCTGATGCTGCGGTTTCCGGTCGTGGCGTTCGACGAGGAGGCTGCGCGCCATGTCGGGTCGATTCGCGCCTGGCTCGAACCGCGCGGACAACGCATCGGGCCGATGGATACCCTGATCGCCGCACATGCTCGCAGCCTTGACGCGACGGTTGTGACCGATAACATCGCTGAGTTTTCGCGCGTGCCCCATCTGCGCGTGGAGAACTGGTTCGTGCGGCCGGTGGCGGAGAAATAAGGACAACGGCCTGAGCCAGTTCCAGACCAGCGGCAGCGACACGCTGCTGCAGCGGGCACTGGCCGTGAGCTAGGCCGGCCCGGGCGGGCAGGGCGGCTATGGGCGCCCCAACGCCGGCCAGCGCTACCTCTACCTGCGGGTGAGTCAGAAGGAGCCCTTCGATATCGTGTACTTCACGCCGTCGCTCACCCTCATCGCCAGCCTCGACGACGGCAGCCGCTCCATCACGCCCGAACTGCTCTACACCGGCATCACCAACCTCGACCTGCGGCTGCGCTTCACGTGGCTGACGGGAGGGGCGAATACGGAGTTCGGCGAGAAGCAGAACTCGCGGCGGGTGGAGGTGATGGCGCGGGTTTACTTCTGAGGGCCGCCCTCTCGGCAGCGCCGCCAGGGCCAAAGCAGACTATGGCGTGTTGCGGTAGCGCAGCCCACCGCTTTCATGGCGGGTCAGGATCAGATTTGTGTCGGAACCGGCTGATTGAAAGTCCGCCGTGGCGGAACGGCGAGCCACTGGAAGCTGCCGGACGATCCGGATAAGCTCCGCCATATATCCTCATCCGATCGTCGAACTCATTATGCGGACAGCGCTGGCAGGCGAGTCATGGCGAATGGGCGCGCATCCGCAGCCTCGGGCAGTGGGTGGTGGGCGCCGCCAGCGCCCTCACCATCCTTTTCCGCCGGGCAGATCGAAGACTATGCCCTGGGCCAGCGGCAGCGTGTTGCCGCGATTGACCACGACGGTCTGCCGCCGCATGTAGCGTTTCCACGCATCCGAGCCCGCTTCGCGGCCGCCCCCGGTTTCCTTCTCGCCACCGAAGGCGCCGCCGATTTCGGCGCCCGAGGTACCGGCGTTGATGTTGGCGATGCCGCAGTCGCTGCCGCTGGCGGCGAGGAAGCGCTCGGCGCGCAGCAGGTCGCGGGTGAACAGCGCCGAGGACAGCCCCTGCGGCACGGCGTTCTGCATCCTGATCGCCTCGTCGAACTCCTGCCAGGGCATCAGGTAGAGGATGGGTGCGAAAGTTTCCCGCTGCACGATCGGCCAGTGGTTCTCGGCGCGAATCAGCGTTGGGGCGACGAAATGGCCGGGGCCGGCGATGCGTTCGCCGCCGACGAGCACCCGGCCGCCGGCCGCGCGCGCCTCGGCAACGGCGGCGGCGAAGTGGTCGACAGCGGCGGCGTCGATGAGCGGCCCCATCAGCGTCGCCGGATCGAGCGGATCGCCTATCCTCACCCGGGCGTAGGCGTGCGCCAGGCGGGTCGCGACCTCATCGAGACGCGAGGCGTGCACCAGCAGGCGACGCGTCGTCGTGCAGCGCTGGCCTGCGGTGCCGACTGCGCCGAAGACGATGGCCGGCAAGGCCAGATCGAGGTCGGCGGTCTCGTCCACGATGACGGCATTGTTGCCGCCGCATTCGAGCAGGCAGCGGCCGAAGCGCGCTGCCACCAGTGGCGCCAAATGGTGGCCGACGGCGGAAGAACCAGTGAACGAGAACAGCGCGACGCGGCGATCGGCGGCCAGCGACGCGGCCAGCGCCGGATCGTCGCCCAGCAGCAGCGAGAACACGCCCGCAGCGTCGTGACGTGCGGCGACGCGCTCGACGATGCGATGGATGGCGATGGCCGTCAGCGGGGCTTTCGGGCTGGGTTTCCAGACCACCGTGTCGC
This sequence comes from Betaproteobacteria bacterium, assembly GCA_016208415.1. Lineage (GTDB taxonomy): Bacteria > Pseudomonadota > Gammaproteobacteria > Burkholderiales > Rhodocyclaceae > JACQYB01. Next base: position 33,938 of record JACQYB010000006.1, read on the forward strand.
CGCAGACGGCGGCGATGAAGGCGTTCCACGACCACACGGCCGCGGGAAAATTGAAGGCGGTGACACAGCCGACGACGCCGAGCGGGTGCCACTGCTCCATGAGGCGGTGCGCCGGACGCTCGGAAGGCAGCGTCAGGCCGCCGATCTGGCGCGACAGGCCGACGGCGTAGTCGGCGATGTCGATCATCTCCTGGATTTCGCCAAGGCCCTCCGCTCGGATCTTGCCGACTTCGAGCGCCACCAGCGTGCCGAGGTCGTCGCGCTGACGCCGCAACTCGTCGGCCAGGTCGCGCACGAACAGCCCGCGCCGTGGCGCCGGCACTTCGCGCCAGCGCAGGAAGGCGGCCGCTGCGGCGTCGAGGACCGCCTGGCAGTCCGCCGCCCCCGCGCGGCCGATGGAGGCGAGCGGCAGCCCGGTGGCGGGGTCTTCCGACATGAACTCCCCGACTCCGGCTCGCCATGTGCCGTCTCCGGCGGTCGCCGCGGGATTCGTCCGGGCAAGACCAAGCCGGTCGAACAGCGATTCCACGTCGCGCCCGCGATTCATGATCGTCAGGCCGCGCGCGGCAGGTGCGCCCGCAGATTGTCGAGCGTCGCGCCTATGCGTCCGACGGCCCACTCCAGCTCACGCTGGGCAATGACCAGCGGCGGGGTCAGGCGGATCACGGTGCCGTGCGTATCCTTGGTCAGGATGCCGGCACCAAGCAGCGCCTCCGCGACGTCACGCGCATGGACGTAGCGCACGTCGACCTCGAAGCCGATCAGCAGGCCGCGGCCGCGCACCTCGCGGATCAGCGGGTGATTCAGCGCGCGCAGCCGCGCCAGCAACCATTGGCCGAGTTCCGCCGTGCGCTCGGACAGCCGCTCCTCGACCAGCAGGTCGAGGGCCGCCAGGCCGACGGCGGCGGCCAGGGCATTGCCGCCGAAGGTCGAACCGTGGTCGCCGGGATGGAACACGTCCATCACCCGCCGGTCGGCGAGGAAGGCCGAAACGGGATAGAGACCGCCGCCGAGCGCCTTGCCGAGAACGACGCCGTCTGGACGCACGCCCTCGTGCTCGCACGCCAGCAGCCTGCCGGTGCGGCCAAGCCCGGTCTGCACCTCGTCGCAGATCAGCAGCACGTTGCGCCGCCGGCAGATGTCGGCGCAGGCGGCGAGATAGCCCGGCGGCGGCACGACGATGCCGCCCTCGCCCTGGATCGGCTCGACCAGGAAGGCCGCGGTGTTCGGCGTGATGGCGGCATCGAGGGCGGCCGCCACGCCGTAGGGAATCTGCTTCAATCCGGGCGGGAAGGGACCGAAACCGCACCGGTACTGCGCTTCGGACGACAGACCGACGACGGCGATCGTACGGCCGTGGAAGTTGCCCTCGCAGGCAATGATTTCCGCCCGCTCCGGCGCAATGCCCTTGACCGTGCAGCCCCACTTGCGTGCGGCCTTGAGCGCCGTCTCGACGGCCTCGACGCCGGTATTCACCGGCAGCGCGCGCTCATAGCCGGTCAGTTCGGTCAGGCGCCGCAGAAAAGCAGGCAGCACGTCGTTGTAATAGGCACGCGAAGTGACGGCGAGCCGCCGCGCCTGATCGGCGAGCGCCGCGACGAGGCGCGGATGGCCGTGGCCGAAGCTCGCCGCTGAGTAGGCCGACATCATGTCGAGGTATTCCCGGCCGTCGACATCCCAGACGCGGCAACCCTCGGCGCGCGCCAGCACCACCGGCAGCGGGTCGTAATTGGCCGCGCCGTGCGCCGCTTCCAGCGCCACCAGATCGGCCGCCGCCGGCGCCATCAGTTCGGCCGCGAGGCGTACGGCAAGCCGTGCCGTGCGGTCGTCCCGGTCGCGCGCGCCGTCGCATTCCACGATCTCCACTGCGACGCAGTCGGGACGTGCCGCCAGACCGCGCAGGGCTGCCAGCCAGTCGGCGGCCGGCTGACCCCCGGCGGCCGGCGTGCTGACGCCGGGGGCCTCGTCCGGCGAGAACACGTCGAGGTCGCAGGTGATGCCGAAGCCGGCGGTGCCGGTGGCGACGCGTTCCGTGGCCTCGCGCAGCACTTCCGCAAACCCGCGCCGCGCGATTTCCGCGTCGTCGATGACACGCACGCCGAAGCGGCGCAGGCGCAGCATTTCCTCGGGCTCCCACTGACGCGCGCCGAGCACGCAGACGTGGCGCGGCGACAGCACGTCGCTCGCCAGGCGCGGGTCGCCGGCGCCCAGCAGGAGCGCCAGCGGCATGCCGTGTAGATTGCCCGAAACACTGTCCTCGGCCACGTGCGCATCGAGATGCGCGTCGATCCAGAGCAGGCCCGGCGGACCGGCCATCGCCGCAGCGGTGCCGCGCCACGTTCCCGCCGCGATCGCATGATCGCCGCCGATCACCACTGGCAGACGCCCCGCCCTGCCGCTCGCAGCCACGGTACCGGCAAGGCGTTCGCACAGCTCGGCCAATGCGTCGCAGCGGTCGGCACGAGAAAGCGGGTACAGCGGCGGCACCCAGGTGGCCTCGTGGCCCCCGCGATGGAGGGCGGTCAGCAATCCGGCGTGACGCAAGGCCTCGGGGCCGCCGGCAACGCCGCCATCCGGCGCGCCGAGCGCGCTGGGCACCGGAATGATGTCGATTCTGCGCTTCATGCGGTCGTCCCCGCATGGGGGTTCAAGCTATCGGGAGGCAAGCCGGGCAAGCATCGCCCTTATTGACATTAGGGGCCTCGACGAGCGGTTTCGTTCGCCGCCCGTGCGCCGGCCTTCGCTGGCCGTGCCCGGGGCAACTGTCGTCGACGCGGGGGGAGGGGATCGTTCCGCAGCGCCAGGAAACCGCCGTCGAGTCCGACTCCGGCCCTACACCCGCAGCCACCCCCGCTTCGACGCATGAAACGCCAGGAAGCCGAACACCACCGCAATGCCCACGTTCCATACCGCGAAGGCCGCCGTGGCCAGCACCACGAAGCGATCCACCTTCTCGGGGCCGGTCTCCCGGCTTCCCATCGCGAGCTGCACCCCGGCCAGGAACAGGATCACCCCCAGCACCGCGGGCGGAAACAGCCGGAACAGCACCGCCACCGAATCCGCCAGGAACAGCGCCAGCGCCAGCAACAGCACTCCCAGCATGATGGAGGCGCCGCCGGTGCGGGCGCCAAAGCGCACGTGCCCGGCCATGCCGCCGGCGCCGTGGCACATGGGAATGCCGCCCAGGGCGCTGGACCACAGGTTCAGCAGGCCGGTGGAGAACGCCACGCGCCGCTCGGTCACCGGTCGATCGGGGAAGAGACGGTTGTTCTCGTCTGTGATGGCGATCAGGGCATTGCCGAAGGTCAGCGGCAACTGCGGCAGCGCCAGGAAGAGGGTGCCTACCCACAGGTCGTTCCAGGTGAGTTGCGGCCAGGCGAAGGACGGCAGGCGCGGCGAGAAGCGGATGGCGGCCAGTTCCGTGGCGAGCGCGGGCCGCTCCACCAGCGCCACCACCGCGCCGGCGGCCAGCAGCACCACCATCGCCGGAAAGCGCGAGCGTGACAGCAGCACCAGGGTCAGCGCCAGCAGTCCGGCGCCGATCCATGGGTTCTGGGCCATCATGCGGATACCCTCCAGCATGAAGCTGAAGCCCAGCCCCATCACGATCCCCTGCAGCACCGGCCGCGGCACCCAATGCCCCAGGCGACGGGCCAACCCGGTGGCGCCGAGCACCAGCCAGATCACGCCGGTCACGAGGCCTGCGCCCAGCACTGTGGCGGACGTGAGCGCCGCCACCTGGCTCGACTGGGTGATGGCCGCGGCGCCGATGACTTTCATCGGCTGCACCGGGAAGGGCGTGCGGTAGACGAAACCGGCCGCCACCAGCGCCGAACCGAAGGCCAGCAGGATGCCGGACGGGTCCATTCCAACGACGGAAACGTAGGCGGCGACGAAGGGGATCAGGGTGCCCAGGTCGCCGAAGGCCCCGGCGAGTTCCGTGAGATCGTAGCGGTTCTTGGTTTGTCCCATGGTCCAGGTCGTTCCGTGGAATGCGAGGCGGATCATAACGTGGCGCGCCGAGCCCCAGCCACTCGACTGGCCGGTCGCAAGGGCGCAGGCGCCGTGCGGGTGACCCGGAACCGGGTCAGGGCGCCGGAGGCACGCGCCGCGCCATCCGGACATATCCCGGGACGTGAATGGACCCGGCGCAGAATTGCCTGAACCAGGGGGAAACACTGATTTGAGTATATTCGACAAAACGAATATAGTGCCCGCCATGGACCCGCAACTCCTGTTCGAATCACTGGCTGACGCCATCCGCCGTCGCCTCCTGGCGCTGTTGCTCGCCGAAGAGGAATTGTGCGTCTGCGAACTGCACCAGGTGCTGGATCTGCCCCAGCCCAAGGTATCGCGCCACCTGGGCGTGCTGCGTGACGCCGGCGTGGTTTCGGTGCGCCGCGTCGGCACCTGGATGTTCTACCGCCTGTCCCCCGAACTGCCTCTTTGGGCCTTCCGCATCATCGAGCAGATGGCGGCCGGCGCAGCCGGCAAGACCGGCTTCCTCCAGGACGCGCAACGGCTCCAGGCCCTGCCGGGTCGCTTCGCCCAGCGGGTGACGGGCGTTGCCCTCGCCACCTGAGGAACTTCCATGTCCGTGGCTTCCGCCCTTGTCCAACCCGCCGAGCGGCGCGCCTTGGGTTTCACGCTGGCTTTCCTGGCGGCGTGGTTTGCCCTCTACGCCAGCCTCACGCCCATCGCCGATGGCCTGGTGGGGCTGCTCTCCCTGGAGCGCGGCAGCCACTTCGCCGAGTCCGTGCATTTCTTTATCTTCGACACGCCCAAGGTGCTGTTGCTGCTGACGCTGATCGTCTTCCTCATGGGCGTGATCCAGACCTTCTTCTCGCCCGAGCGCACCCGTGCCCTGCTGGCGGGAAAGCGCGAGGGCGTGGGCAACGCCATGGCGGCCAGCCTCGGCATCGTCACGCCGTTCTGCTCGTGCTCGGCGGTGCCGCTGTTCATGGGCTTCCTCATGGCCGGCGTGCCCATGGGGGTGACCTTCTCCTTCCTCATCTCCGCGCCCATGGTGAACGAGGTGGCGCTGGGCCTGCTGTTCGCCATGTTCGGCTGGAAGGTGGCTGCCCTCTACGTGGGGCTGGGCCTGACCGTGGCGATTTTCGCCGGCTGGGTGATCGGCCGGCTCCGGCTCGAACACTGGCTGGAGGACTGGGTGCGCGACATGGTCCAGGCCGACGGCGTGGACGCCCCTGAGATTCCCGAGGGCAGGTCATGGGCCGCGCGCCTGGCGGCAGGTCGGCACCATGTGCGGGACATCGTCGGCAAGGTCTGGCCCTACATCCTGGCCGGCATCGCCATCGGCGCCGGCATCCACGGCTACGTCCCGCAGGACTTCCTGGCCTCCATCATGGGCCGCGACGCCTGGTGGGCGGTGCCGCTGGCGGTGCTGATCGGCGTGCCGATGTACAGCAACGCCGCCGGCGTCATCCCGGTGGTGGAAGCGCTGCTGGCCAAGGGCGCAGCGCTGGGTACGGTGCTGGCCTTCATGATGAGCGTCATCGCCCTGTCGCTGCCCGAGTTCATCATCCTGCGCAAGGTGCTCAAGCTCAAGCTGATCGCCGTCTTCGCCGCCGTGGTGTCCAGCGGCATCCTGCTCGTGGGTTACGTATTCAACTGGATTCTGTGAGGAGATCGCCGTGAAGAACGTCAAGGTGCTGGGCACCGGCTGCGCCAACTGCCGCAACACGCTGAAGCTGATCGAAGAGGTTGCCGCCGCCCGCGGCGTCGCCATTGAACTGGAGAAGGTGGAGGACCTGCCCTCGATCATGAAATACCGCGTCATGAGCACGCCGGGCGTGGTGATCGACGGCCAGGTGGTGCACGCCGGCGGCGTGCCGGACCGGACGAAGGTCGAAAGCTGGCTGTGAGGATGAGGCGGTGAACCCGCAAAGTGTGCTTGCATCTCGTCTTCTCCATCCGGTGAAGAGCATTTTCCCCGCTCCGTCCTTCGCCCGGTACGCTGCGCGCACGCCCGGCGTTTCCTCGTTTCGTGCGACTCGGGCGACGCGAGCATTCGCGCACTCCCATGCGTGTTGAACATCTCCGGCAGCGCCTGCACGCCCACGGCGCCAAGCTCTGCCATGAGGAAAGCGTGCTGCGTGCCTGGACGCAGGGGCTGCCGCTGGACAGCGGCCGGCGCCGGCCGGAGGATTTCCTCCCCCTGCAACTGCGCACCGCATTGCCCGCCATGGCAGCGGACCTGGCGGCGCTCGCCCGCCTGCGTTCCGAACACGCCGGCGAGGACGGTTCCGCCCGCCTGCTGGTCGAGTTGGCCGATGGGCAGACGGTGGAGAGCGTGCTGTTGCCTCGTGACGGCCTGTGCGTCTCCACCCAGGTCGGCTGCGCGGTGGGCTGCGTCTTCTGCATGACCGGCCGGGACGGCCTGCTGCGCCAGCTCGGCAGTGCGGAGATCGTCGCCCAGGTGGCGCTCGTGCGCACCCGGCGGCTGGTGAGGAAAGTCGTGTTCATGGGCATGGGCGAGCCGGCCCACAACATGGACAACGTGCTCGAAGCCATCGAGCTGCTGGGAACCGCGGGCGGCATCGGGCACAAGAACCTCGTCTTCTCGACGGTGGGCGACCGGCGCGTGTTCGAACGACTGCCGCTGGCGACCGTCAAGCCGGCGCTGGCGCTATCCCTGCACACGACTCGCGCCGATCTGCGCACGACACTGCTGCCCCGCGCGCCACGCATCGATCCGGCCGAACTGGTGGAACTGGGCGAGCGCTACGCCCGCGCCACCGGCTATCCGATCCAGGTTCAGTGGACCCTGCTCGAAGGCGTCAATGACAGCGATGAAGAACTGGACGGCATCGTCAGGCTCCTCGCCGGAAAGTACGCGGTGATGAACTTCATTCCCTATAACCCGGTCACCGGTCTCGATTTCGCGCGTCCGACCTGGGAGCGTGCCGCGGCGATGTCGCGCGCCCTGCACCAGCGCGGCATCCTGACCAAGCTGCGCCATTCGGCAGGGCAGGACATCGACGGTGGCTGCGGCCAGTTGCGCGCACGGGAGCGAACCGCGACGGCCTCGCCGGGCCTCTGGGGTATCATCCCGGCTGCATCGCCGCTGCCCGCCACCCCGTGCTTTCCATCCTCCAGAGCAATCGTCTCGAAGTCCTTGCCGACGCGCTGATCGAGCGAGCGTCCGCGGCTGCGGCCGATCCCGACCCCGCGGCGTGGCTCGCGCCCCAGGTGGTCATCGTCCCTTCGGCCGGGATGGGGCGCTGGCTCAAGTACCGCTGGGCGCAGCGCCAGGGCGTGTGCGCCAACGTCGAATGCCTGTTTCCCGCCCAGTTCATCTGGCAGCTTTTCCATCGCGTCCTGCCGGACGTGCCGGAGCGCTCCCCCTTCGACCCGTCGGTGATGGCGTGGCGGCTGTTCGGCCTGCTGGAAACCCTGCCGCCGCAGCCTGAACTCGCGCCCCTGGCACGCCGGCTGGAGGGCGCCTGCGGGCGCGACCGCCTCGACCTCGTCCAGCGCATCGCCGGCCTGTTCGGCCAATACACCGTCTATCGCCCGAAGTGGCTGGAGGCGTGGGCGCAGGGCCGGCGCGCCGGGGTGGAAGACGCCGCCACGGAAGCCTGGCAGGCCTGGCTGTGGCGGGCGCTGCTGGAGCGGGTGCGTCCCGGCCCGACCCCCCATCCGAAGGACGCCTTCTTCGCCGCCCTGGCCGAGGGAGGGCCGGCCGGCGAGCGGGCGCGACGCTGCCTGCCGGCGCGCCTGCCGGTGTTCGCCGTGCCGCTGCTGCCGCCGCTCTACCTGGACATCCTGGCGGGCCTCGGAGAGTGGATCGACGTGGACATCCACCACCTCAACCCCTGCCGGGAATACTGGGCGGACATCGTGCCCGAGGCCGAACTGGCCCGCCGCCGCCTGGACACCCCCGATGCCGCGGCGCTGCTCGACGTGGGCCACCCGCTGCTGGCGGCGTGGGGCCGGCAGCGCGGCGATGCCCTGGGCCTGCTGGCGGAGCGCCTGGGCGAGGAGGGCGTGGCGAGCGCGGAATACTTCGACCCCCCAGCCGCCGACACCCTGCTGGCGCGGCTGCAGGGCGACATCCTGGATCTGCGTCCGCCGCCGCCGCCGGGTCAGGCGCCCGTCGCCGACGGCTCGCTGCAGATCCACGCCTGCCACGGCCTCACCCGCCAACTGGAGGTGCTGCACGACCGCCTGCTGGAATGCTTCGAGCGCCTGCCCGGCCTCACCCCGGCCGACGTGGTGGTGATGCTGCCGGACCTGGACGCCGCGGCGCCGCTGGTCGAGGCGGTGTTCGGTGCCGTGCCGCGGGAGCGCGAAATCCCCTTCGTCATCACCGGCCGCGCCCGGCCCGACGACGAGCCGCTGGTGCGCGCCTGCGATTTCCTCCTCGGCCAGGCGCAGTCGCGATTCGAAGTCGCCGCCATCGCGGACTTCGTCGAACTGCCGGCGGTGAGCCGGCGCTTCGGCTTCGAGGCCGCCGACCTGGAACGCGTGCATGCCTGGCTGGGGGCCGCCGGCGTGCGCTGGGGGCGCGACGCCGCCCACCGCGCCGCCCTCGGCCTGCCCGAAGAGCCGCGCCACACCTGGGCGGAGGGGCTGGCGCGGCTGCTGCTGGGCCACGCCCTGCCGGGGGGCGGGCTGGAGGTGTTCGCCGGCCTGGCCCCGGTGGACGAGGTGGAAGGCCAGCAGGCCCTGGCGCTGGGGCGGCTGCTGCGGCTGCTGGCGGTGCTGAACGAAGCCGCCGCGCAACTGGCGCGCCCGCGGACGGTGGCGCAGTGGGCGGCATGGCTGGCCGGGCTCATCGGCCAGGTGTTCGAGGCCGAGGGCGAGGACCAGGCGCGGGTGGAGCGCCTGCGTCGCGCCGTGGCCGGCCTGGCCGGCGACGCCGCCCAGGCCGGCTGCACGGTCGCCGTCGATGCCGAGGTGCTGCGTGGCGCCGTGGCGGTGCGACTGCGCGAAGGCGCCCCGGGCGCGGTGCCCGGCGGTGCGGTCACGTTCTGCGGCATGGGGCCGCTGCGCGGCCTGCCGTGGCGGGTGGTGTGCCTGCTCGACCTCAACGACCCGGGCTTTCCCCGCGGCGGCGGCACGCTGGAATTCGACCTCATGGCGCGGCACCCGCAAGCCGGCGACCGCGCCCGGCGCGACGACGACCGCGCCTGCTTCCTCGACGCGCTGAGCGCCGCCCGCGACGCCTTCATCGTCTGCTACAGCGGCCGCGACATCCGCGACAACGCCGAACTGCCGCCCTCGGTGCTGGTGGCGGAACTGCTGGATCACCTCGGACGCGCCACCGCGGGCGGGCGGGCGGCGGTGGAGGCGGCGCTGCTCGCGCGCCATCCCCTGGCGCCCTTCAGCCCGCGCTACTTCGACGGCGGCGCGCTGTTCTCCTACGCCGCCGAGCACCTGCCGGCGGCCCGGGCCTGCGCGCGGGGCGCGGCGCGGGGTGGGGGTCGGGAATTCATCGACGCCGCGGTTCCGCTGGCGGGCGAGGAGGTACAGCGGATTCGGCTGGAGGAACTGGCGGATTTCCTCGCCCATCCGGTTCGCTACCACCTGCGCCACCGCCTCGGCCTGCGCTTCGAGGAGGGGGAGGAGGCGCTGGAGACGCGGGAGCCGCTGCGCCTGGCGCGGCGCGACGGCTGGCGCCTGGAAGAGCGGCTGGTGGCGCTGCGGCTGGCGGGAGGCGGCGCCGATCGGCTGCGCGCGCTGGCTCAGGCGTCGGGCGAGCTGCCCCACGGCCTGCCCGGGGCGCTGGCCCTGGACGAGCTGCTGCCCGACGTGGAGCGCTTCGCCGCGGCGGTGGAAGCCCTGCGGCCGCAGCCTGGCGGCGACCTGCCCTTCGAACTGCGGGTGGACGGGTGCGTCATCGAGGGCAGCCTGTCCGGCCTCGGCCCGGAGGGGCTGTTCGCCTGGTGGAAGGGCCGGCGCAACTGGCGCGGCCTGGCGCGGGCCTGGGTGGGCCATCTGGCGCTCAACGCCCTGGCGCCGGCGGGCGTGGGCCGAGGCAGCCGCCTGCTGCTGGACGACGAACTGCTGGAACTCGCGCCGCTGGACGATGCCGCGCGACGCCTCGCCGACCTGCTGGCGCTGTGGCGCGAGGGCCTCGCCCGCCCCGTGGACCTGCCGCCCAGGAGCACCGCCGCCTGGCTGGCGGCCTCCCCCGACAAGGCCCTGGAGAAGGCGTGGAAGACCTGGCGGGGCGATTACAGGAAGGCCGGCGAATGCGAGGAGCCGGGGTTTCGCCAGCGCTACGGCGGCGTGCGAGGAGACCTGCCGGAGGGTTTCGAACGCCTGGCGCTGCGCGTGGCCGGGCCACTGCAGGCGGCGCTGTCCGGCCGCGACGTGGCGGCGATGGGCGCCACGCCGTGTGGGAGCGGCCCCGCCCGCGATGGCGATGGCTGACATCGCGGGCAAGCCTGCTCCCACAGCGCGACAGCCCGTGACCGGGTCCGCCTCCCCTC
>JACQYB010000006.1:44459-56412 GCA_016208415.1 Betaproteobacteria bacterium
TCCCCTCCCGTCGCCCTCGGCGCCCCCCTCACCGGCCTGCACCTGGTGGAGGCCAGCGCCGGGACCGGCAAGACCTGGACCCTGAGCGGCCTGGTGGCGCGGCTGGTGGCGCAGCGCGGGCTGGAGGTGGAGCGCATCCTCTGCGTCACCTTCACCCGCGCCGCCGCCGCCGAACTGCGCGCGCGCATCCGCGCCCGGCTGGCGCAGTTGCGCGCCGCCCAGGACGACGAAGCCCTGGCCGACGACTTCTGCCGCCAGCTCCTGCCGCAGCTCGGACCCGGGGCCCGGGCCTGGCTGGACCGGGCGCTGGCCAGCTTCGACGATGCCGCCATCCACACCATCCACGGCTTCTGCCAGCGGGTGCTGGCCGATCGTGCCTTTTCCACCGGCGTGCCCTTCGACTGCGAGGTGGTGGCGGACGCGGCGGAGGTGCTGGAAGCGGTGGTGGCGGACTTCTGGCGGCGCCACGTGGTGGCGCCGCAAGGGGCCGGGAATGGCCTGGGGCCGGAGGTGGGCGAGCTGTTCGTCGCGCGCTTCCTGCAACGCTGGCCCGACCCGGTGGCAGACCTGAGCCGCTGGGCGCAGTCCTTCGTGGCGCGGCCGCAGATGCGCGTCGACCTGCCGCCCGGGGAAGACGATGCGGCGGCGGCGGGCGAGCAGGCGGTGGCGCTGCACCGGCAACTCGCCAAGCTGTGGGGCGAGGCGCGGGAAACGCTGCTGGCCCTGGTTTCCGACCCCGGCGTGCTCAACCAGAACTCCCACAAGGCGGCGAAGATCCCCGGCTGGGCGGCGGAGATCACCGCCCACCTGGCGCCCCCCGGCCTGCCCGACGACGTGCCGGAGGGCCTCGGGAAGCTGCGCGCCGGCGCACTGGAGAAGGCGACGAAGAAGGGGAAACCGGCGCCGTCCCACGCCTTTTTCACCCTCACCGACGCGTACGCCGACGCACGCGAGCGCCTGGACGCCGCCCTGGATCTGCGCGCTGCCCGCCTGCAGGCCCGGTTGCTGGACTGGTGCCGCGCGGAGCTGCCGCGGCGCCTGGAGGCCAACCGCAGCATGGGCTACGACGATCTGCTGGGCCGGCTGGAGGCGGCGCTGGCGGGCCCGGGGGGCGAGGCCCTGGCGCGGGCGCTGCGGGTGCGCTACCCGGCGGCGCTGATCGACGAATTCCAGGACACCGACGCCCGCCAGTGGGCCATCTTCCGGCGCATCTACGTCGATGTGCCGGCGGGCGCCGCGCCGCTGGCCCTCTACCTGGTGGGCGACCCCAAGCAGGCCATCTACCGCTTCCGCGGCGCCGACATCCACGCCTACCTGGATGCCGCCGCGGCCGCCGGCGAGCCCCATCGCCTGGCGGAAAACCAGCGTTCCGTGGCGCCGCTGGTGGCGGCCGTGAATGCGCTGTTCGGCGCGGTGGAAGACCCCTTCCGCTTCGGCGGGCGCATCGCCTTCCACCCCGTGTCGCCCGCCGCGCGGTCCCACGCCGCGCTGGTGGAGGAGGGCCGGGCGGACGCCCTGCCGCTGCGCTTCTTCCTCTGTCCGCCGGGGGAGGAGGGCAAGGTGCGCAGCAAGGACGAGGGCGAGGCCTGGGCCGCCGGCGTCTGCGCCGCCGAGATCGCGCGCCTGCTGGCCGGGGCGCGGGCGGGGCGGGCGAGCCTGGACGGGCGCGCGCTCACGGCGCGCGACATCGCCGTGCTGGCCAACAGCCATGCCGAGGCGCGGCGCGTGCGCGAGGCCCTGGCGCGGCTCGGTATCGCCTGCGCCGAGCTGTCGCGCGAGAGCGTCTTCGCCGGCGACCAGGCGGGCGACCTGGAGCGCCTGCTGCGGGCGCTGGTCCAGCCCCAGCGGGAGGACCTGGTGCGCGCCGCCGTGGCCACCGACACCCTCGGCTGGAGCGCCGCGGACCTGTTGCGCGCCCGCGACGACGAGGCGCTGTGGGAAGCCACGCTGGCGGATTTCCGCCGCTGGAACGAGATGTGGCGGCGCGACGGCCTCGTCTTCATGCTGCGCCGCCTGATGCTGGAACGGGAGGTGGCCGGGCGGCTGGCGGCGCGCTCCGACGGCGAGCGCCGCCTCGCCGACCTCCACCACCTGATGGAACTGCTGCACGCCCAGTCGCGCCACGAATCCGGCCCCGAGGCGCTGCTGGCCTGGCTGGCCACGCGCCGCCAGGAGGGTGGCGGCGGCGAAGAGGCGCAACTGCGCCTGGAAAGCGACGACAACGCGGTGCAACTGCTCACCATCCACAAGTCCAAGGGCCTGCAGTATCCGGTGTGCTTCCTGCCCTTCCTGTGGAGCGCCCCCGACCCGGCACGCAGCGGCCCGAAGCCCGCCACCGGTGCCTTCTGGCACGATGCCGATGCCGCGGGAGAGCCGGCACTGGACCTGGGCTCGGGCCGCTTCGACGCCGCTGCCGCCGCGGCGCTGAGGGAGGAGCAGGCCGAGCGCCTGCGCCTGGCCTACGTCGCGCTGACCCGCGCCCAGAACCGCTGCTACCTCGTCTGGGGCGCCCTGTCCGGTGCCGGGGGTTCGCCGCTGGGCTGGCTGCTGCACGGAATGGATGACGCCAAGGCTGCACCGTCGCTGGAGCAGGCGCGGGCGCGCATCACCGAGTTGGCGGAGCGTGCCGGCGGCGCCCTGGGGGTGGTGGAGGCGGGCGCGGCGCCGGATGCGGCGGTGGCCGAGGCGGAGGAGGCGGCATTCCTGGCGGCGCGCGCGCCCGTGCCGAGGGTGCCGCCGGGCTGGCGCCTGGCGCGCTATTCGTCCATCGTCGCCGCCGCGGCCTGGCAGGCGGAACTGCCGGACCACGGGAACGCTCAGGCTACCCGGCGCAGTGGAGCGCCGACACCGCCGCCTGGCTGGCCGAGGCGGCTGGCGCGGTGCTGCCGGACCCGGCCGCGGTGCCCCGCGCCGCCGCCGCTGCGGCGCTCCGTGCCGTCGGCGATACCGCGCCCGGCGCAGCGCCGCTGCGGCTGGCCGACCTGCCCCGCGCCCACACCCTGCGGGAACTGGAATTCCACCTGCCACTGGCGGGGGCGGACACCGGCCGGCTGCTGCGGGCGGTGCGCGCCAGCGGGCTGGCCGTGCCGGAACTGCCGCCCCAGCGGCTGCAGGGCTTCCTCAAGGGCTATGTGGACCTGGTGTTCGTCCATGACGGGCGCTTCTACGTGGCCGACTACAAGTCCAACTGGCTGGGGGCCGAGGCGTCGGACTACGGTCCGCAGGCCCTGGCCGAGGCCATGACCGCGTCCGGCTACCACCTGCAGTACCTGCTCTACACCGTCGCGCTGCACCGCTGGCTGCGGCTGCGCCGCGCCGACTACCGCTACGAGCGGGATTTCGGCGGCGTGCTGTACCTGTTCCTGCGGGGCATGGGGGTCGGCGGTACCGGGCAGGGCGTGTATGCCGTGCATCCGTCCGTGGCGCTGGTGGAGCGCCTGGACCGTCTGCTGGCGGGGGAGGGGGAGCCGCCATGAACCTTCAGGACATCCTGCCCGGGGCGGCGTCGGCCGAGCCGCAGGTGGCCCTGGCCGAGTCCTTCGCCGGGCTCATGGTGCAGTTGCACCTGCGTCTGGGGGGCAATGCCGCAGCGGCGCTGGTGGTGCGCCAGGCTGCGGCCCTGGCCTGCCTGGCGGCGACCGGGGGCCATGCCTGTGTCGACCTGGCCGGCGACGCACCCGAGGAGGCGGCGCTGCGGGGCGAGGCCGGCGTGCTCGCCGCCAGTCCCGTGGTGGCCACGCCGGGCGCCACCGAGGGTCCGCGCCCGCTGGTGCTGGACGCGGCGGGGCGGCTCTACCTGTACCGCTATTGGGATTACGAAGGGCGCCTGGCGGCGCGGATGGTGGAGATGAACACGGCGGCCGCGGAAGACGACGCCGCCCTGGGCGCGGCGCTGGCGGCGTACTTTCCGCCCCCGGCCGACGGCTCCACCGACTGGCAGGCCGTTGCCGCCGCCACCGCCGTGGCGCGGCGCCTGGCGGTGATCTCCGGCGGGCCGGGTACCGGCAAGACCACCACCATCGCCCGCGTGCTGCTGGTGTTGCTGCGCCTGCGGCCGGATCTGCGGATGGCGCTGGCCGCGCCCACCGGCAAGGCGGCGGCGCGCATGCAGGAGGCGCTGGCGGCCCAACTCGCCACGCTTGCGGATGCCGCCGACGCCGCGGACCGCCTGCCGCGGCAGGCCCACACCGTGCATCGCCTGCTGGGCATGCTGCCGGGCTCCCAGGCACCGCGCCACCACCCGGGCCATCCGCTGCCCTACGACCTCGTGATCGTGGATGAGGCCTCCATGCTCGACCTGGCGCTGGCCACCCGGCTGGTGGAAGCCCTGCCGCAGCACGGGCGGCTGGTGCTGCTGGGCGACAAGGACCAGTTGGCGGCGGTGGAGACCGGCGCGGTGTTCGCCGAACTATGCCGCCGGCAGGTCATGGGTGCGCCCTGGCGGGCGCGGCTGGGAAGGCTGCTGGGGCGCGAGGTTTACGACGGCGAGACCCCGGGCGGCGAAGGGCCTGGCCCCGCGGCCCACGACGGCGCCGCCGCCGCGGAAGGGGCGGCGCGGGCTGGTGAGGAGACGGCAACGGCCGCCGGGGGTGCGGCATCGGACGTTGGCGGTGCGGCACCGGACGTTGGTGGTGCGGCACCGGCCGGAGGCCTCGGCGACGCCGTGGTGTGCCTGCGCCGCAGCTACCGTTTCGGGCCGGACAGCGCGCTGGGCCGCCTGGCGGCGCGGGTCAATGCCGGTGACGGCGCCGGGGCGGTGGCCCTGCTGCGCGCCGACGCCGGCCCGCAACTGCAATGGCACACCGCGTCGGCCGATGCCCGCGGCCTCGCCGCGGCACTGCTGGAAGGCTATGGCGAACTGGTGGCGGCGCTGCGGGAGGGTCGGGAGCCGGCGCGCGTGCTGGCGGCCCTCGAATCCCATCGCGTGTTGTGCGCGCTGCGCCACGGAGCGCGTGGCGCCGCCGGGCTCAACGTCTTGCTGGGCGCGGGTCTGCGGCGCCTGCTCGGCCAGGCCGACGACGGCGCCGCGTGGTGGCCGGGGCGGCCGGTGCTGGTGACCGCCAACGACGCGGCGCTGCGGGTGTTCAACGGCGACGTGGGCATCGTCCTGGCGGACGGCGACGGCGCGCTGGCGGTGCATTTCCCCGCGGCGGGCGGCGGCACCCGCGCCATCGCCGCCGGACGCCTGCCCGCCTGCGACACCGCCCTGGCCATGACCATCCACAAGGCCCAGGGCTCGGAATTCGACCGCGTGGCGGTGGTGCTGCCCGAGCTCGATGCCCGGGTGCTCACCCGCGAGCTGATCTACACTGCGCTGACCCGCGCCCGCCACGGCGTGGGCCTGTGGGCGCCGGAGGACGTGCTGCTGCGCGGCATCGCGCGGCGCACCATGCGGGCGTCGGGGCTGGGGGACAGGCTGGCGGGGAGCGTCACGGGGGAAGTGGCCGGCTCAACGGCCGGCCCGTTCGCGGTGGGTGCAGCGTCTGGCTTTGGCGGTCAAAGCCATATTCGTACGAAGGACTGTCCGTTGCCGAGGCGATAGACCGAGAAGTCACGAACATCTACGGTCACTATGCGGAGAATGGCGAGTCGCTCGGCGAGAACGACCAGTGCCAGGTCTGCGAGATCGGGCGAGAGGTCAGCGTACTTCCGCAATGTACGGCGCAACAGGGGAACTTCGCGTGCTGTCAGTTCGTGGACCGCGATCGCTCCCCGCTCGATCCATTCCAGAAGGGCGTCCTTGCCAGCGGTATCGAGGAAAAACGCTGCCTCCGCGACAATCGGCCAGACTGTGTGCAGGGCGACGGCGCCCGCCGCAGCGAGAAACTTCACGGCCGAATCGTGGTGTTGATCGTCCCGCGCGAACAGCGCCACCAGAAAGCCGGTGTCAACCAGCGCGCCGGTGTTTGGCAAGCAATCTCTCCCAAACAGCACGCTTGGCCGGATCGGAAGGCCGTCCGGCGAGCCGACCGGCACCGAAAAGATCTTCTCCCAGGACTAACGGGCTGGGCTGGTCTCCGGAAATGCGACGGCAAAACTCGCGCACCGCCTGCCGCACCAGATCGCTCCGGGAACAGGCGCGCCGCTGTGCCAAGGCGTCAATCTGTTGCTGTTCTTCAGGGGAAAAACGGATGGACAGGGGCATGAGGAAAACCGGCCGGTTCGTGTATTGCGCGGATACATCAGAATAGCGAAGGGACAGACGCTGGGTCAAGGCGCTGAACTCCAGTTCAGACGGCCCCTTCGGTGTGAAGCTGGACCTCGATGGTCATGGGCTGGCGGTTGCGCCACAGACGCAGGCGCGCAGGCCGGGTGGTGTCGTGAGTGGCGAGAGCTTCCCTCAGGGCGGCCGTTCCCATAATGGGAGTGTCGTTGACTTCCAGCAACACGTCGCCCGCCTTTATGCCAGAGCGGGCGGCCGCACCTTCAGGGGCTACGGCCGTCACCAGCACGCCGGCGGACGCTTCGAGTCCGGCGGATTCCGCAAGATCCGGGTTCATGTCCTTGACCACGCATTCCAGGCGGTTGCGCGGCTGGGGTTGGGGGATACCGGCGGTGGCGTTCGCCGTGGGTTGGCATCCCATGGGGACGGTTACCTCAGACGGATAGTCGTAGGCTGCGCCTGTGCCGATGTCCACTCCGGCGCCGATGATGCCGCCGAAGATGATGTTGCCGAAGGCCAGGGGTTTGGTGGTTGATTTCACGCTGGCCGAGGCCGGCGGGGCGCCCTCCCGGGTGCATGCCACCAGCAGGTCCGAATAGGAACGCCGGATGGAGACCGTGCCCGGCGTGGCCGGCACGTACCACTTGCCCTTGTCGTTGGTGAGTTCGCAGGCGGCGCCCTGGCACCCGGGTGTGGTTACGGACAGGGGCTGGTTGTGCCCGCCGACGATGGAGGCGCAACCGCCGAGGTGGAGCGTGGCCGCCCCGAGAGCGGCGAGGGAGAGGAGTGATCGCACTTTCATGTTGTCTTGCTCGTGGTTGATCTGTGTCCTGGAAAAGGGATGCGGCTCGGTGTTCCTTGAGGGGTGCGCCGGACACCTTCCGCATGCATCAGTGCCCGAGATTATGCATTGAGGCTTGTTGTGCATGTGATCCGCCGTGCTGGTGAGTGTGACTTCTTTGGCATTCGGGGTGAGGTTTGCCATACGAGGCGCATCAGGGGTACGAGGCCCTGCCGATCGGCGCGTTGTGGCGCATCGGAGGTGCTGCGGAAAGAGGCGGCGCTTACTGGCTCCGCGGCGGGTCCGCTGCCGAAGCGCCGGATGCCGGGGGTCGCGGCGTCGTTCCCGCTGCCATCGACGTCGTTGCCGGCGCGGAGGGCGGGAGGGGCGCCGGGACGTCGCCGGCCGCCGTCTTGGCGACCTCCGCGGTGCCGTCGGGGGCTTTCGCGGGGAGGGGCTTCATCGCCAGCCGCAGGGCGGTGGTGGCGTCCGGACCGGGCGCGCGGGCGACATTGCTCCACAGCACGTTGCCGGTGACGCCGTCCACCAGCGCCACTTCCACCGCGCCGCCCGCCTTGGGGGCGACCACCATCACGCCGGTGGCCAGGGCGAGCAAGGTTCCGGCCACGATGTCCTTGGCGACCATACCCCCGGACTTGCTGAAGCCGCGATAGCGCGCGAACAGCAGTGCGTCCGCGTCCGCGAGGGCAGCAAGCGTGTTGACGGAGGCGCCCAGGGAGACGTTGAAGCCCCGGGATTCGGCCTGGGATACCGAAGCAGTCTTGTACAGTTCCCGGGAGGCGCGGTTGTAAGCCTCCTTGAACTGCTCGTATTCGAAGGCGGCATTCTTGTCGCCACCCTCGATCTTGTCCGAGACGGTGTTGCGCACTTCGTAACCGGCGCCCACCAGCAGCGCATGGGCGGTGGCGCGCAGTTCCGTGCCGGCGCTTTGTTCGAAGTCCCGATCGCGTTCGTTCTCGCCGGTGAAGACGAGCTTGACCTGCTCCGCGTCCGCCGGCAGCAGGGCGACGGTCCTGACCTGGCGCTTGCCCGCGGCGAAATCCGGATGTGCCCGGGTCGTGGTGTGGGTGGCGCAGCCGCCGGCCAGCAACGCCAGGCCGATGAGCAGCAGCGGCACGCCTCGTCGAATGAGCTTCATGGAGGTTTCCCCTTTTTCACAATGTCTGCGATATAGAGCCGGTCCGGCGCGTTGGGCCGTTTTTCGAGGTAGGCCTTCAGCAGCGGCGCTGCCAGCGCGGCATCTCCGCTCATGGCATGGATCAGCCCCAGGCCGCGTTCGGCCTCCGCGCTGCCGGGTTCCAGGCGCAATGCCTCGCCAAAGTGCTGTCGGGCTTGGGCGAGGAACTGGTCGCGCCGGGCCTCGTACGACTTGACCAGGCCGGCGTCGGCAGGACGGCCTGTCCTGCGCACCTCTTCGTTGGCCGCACCCTTCGGGTCCTGGGCCATCAGGCGCCGGGCCTCGCCTTCCGCCAGCACCGGCCACGCGGCGTCGGGGAAATCCCGCCGTGCGTCTTCGCCAATGCGAAAGGCCAGGGCATACCGCCCCGCCCTGAGGGAAAGACGCGCGCTCTCCTGCAGAAGGGCGCGGCGGGCGGCACGGAACTCGGCCTCCCCGACCTGCCCCGGGCTTGCCTGCCCCGGTTTCAGCGTGGCGACCAACGCCTGCAATTCCTCCGCTCGTTCACGGTTCGACGGATGGGAACTGTAGGCCGAGGCCGTTGCAGCATCGTCATGCTCGACGGCGCGCAGTACGTCGAAGGCGGCTATGGCTGCGGTGGGATCGAAGCCCGCGGCGACCATCCGCTCCAGCGCCAGGCGATCGGCCTCCCGTTCCTGGTCGCGGCTGAACTGCGAAACCGAAGCCATGAACGGGAGATACGCCAGCGAGGTACCCAGCAGGAACAGGTCGGCGATGTGCGCCGCCATGATGCTCGTCCGCCGGTTTTCGTAGGCGCGCAGGCCATGGCGCATTTCCACGTGGGCGAACTCGTGGGCCAGTACCATCGCGAGCTGCGCCTCATTGCGCAGGTGGGAGAGCAGGCCGATGGTCAGGTAGATGTCTCCGTTGGGCAGCGCGAAGGCATTGACCGCCGGGCTGCGCAACAGGCGCAGCCGCGGCGCAACCAGCGCGCTGGTGTTCGCCGGGATCACCTTGCCCGCAATGCCTTCCACATAGCGAAGCACCTTGGCGTCGCCGAACAGCAGACCCTTGCGGTCGAGTTCTTCCCGCAGCCGGCCGGCGTCCGCGAGAAGCTTGCGCTCCGCCTCCGACTCGCCGACGCGCGGATCGCCGTCCGAAAGCGGCCGCACGGTCGGCGACACGCAAGCCAGGGTCGCCGTGCAAGCCAGGATGGCCATCGGAAACGACCAACGTCGGCCAGGGCCGGCCGTGGCGCGGCAACCCCGCCGGCGCACACGCTCAGGCATGGCCGAGAAAATAGGTACGGGAGGGCAGCAGGACGTGTTGCCCGGTTCCCCGGTGGCGTGAAGTGGCGCAGTCGCGGCGGTTCATGAGGACCAGGGAGTCGCTGTCGAACACGCGGATGCGATCGCGCGAGATGCCATGCACCACGGCCCAGCGCTCGTGGTTGTCGCCATAGCCCAGCAGCACCGCCCGCTGGGGGCCGCCGGACAGAAAGCGCGTGATCTCGAACCAGAAGCTGTCCAGGTCGGGGTCCGCCGCGCCCTCGTAGCACACGCGCTGGTAGGGAATGCGCTCCCCCAGCACGCCGGACAGGATGACCTGCAGGCTGTCGAAGCGCATGCCGTGGGTGAGCATGGGGGCGAGCTGACGCCGGGCGTCGAGATAGCTCACGATGTCGTTGAACAGCCCCCGGGTGCGCTCCGGTGGGGAATCGTTGATCACGCACTCCGCGTTCAGGACGCTATAGATCCCGCACAGCGAATCGAAGGCACATTGGTCGAACTGCAGCATTTCGTTTCTCCTGGAAAACGGCGCCATGCCGAAATAACCATTCACCTACGCCGAATCCCAGCCGCAAAGCATGTTCTTGTAATCCGACAGAGCGTCTGGATACGCTCTGCGGTGAGTTGCCAGTAGTGTTGCGCTTGTGTTGAATGTCTCCTTAACGTCGGCTGAATGTGCTGCTACCATCAAAGGCATAACGTGGAGTTAAGCCTATTGCGCAACCTTTTCGAATTTCGGACATGGACGATCAGGAAGCCGAGAGTCACACACCATGACCGACCGGAAGTATTTCATCCATTGAACAACTTGCTCGTTGGAAGGATCGAACCGAAAGGATTTCTGCACGACGTAAAAACTGTCGTTACCCTTGATGGCCTTAAACCACGTCTTCTCCGGCTTACCAGTCGATTGATTGAGGGGACAAGTTTGGAGCCAGATTGAAAATGGATAGCCGTTTTCTTCACCTTTGGTGATTGGCGCAACCCCACCATCTTTGCACGCAGCCAGCCAACTCTTCGCCATAACCGCCTGGAACTGTTCGGGTGTGGCGTTCTTCAGTCCCAAGAAAATCTGAGTTGTAAGCATCTCGGTCCAGTTCTTTACCGTCTCAGATTGGGGAACCATTTCAGTTATAACCATGTTTCCCTGCTTGGCTTGGAAGTCCACCTTGTACCCGCTCGGCAAGTGTTGCAGTAGGTTTTCATCCGCCAACTCCGCGAAACACACGCTAGGCAACGCGATAAATACTGACAACAGCAAAGAAGACGGCTTCATAGAACCTCCATAGGTATAACGTTCGAGCTAAGCGGGCGACGACGGCAGGACGCCAGGCCCGGGCTGCAGACAATGTACCGCGTACCTGCAGCCCGGGCCTGGTGGCCTGCCGTTGGCGCTCCGCTTGAGCGAGGGGTTCGAGGGGTTGGCCTCAGTGGGGCGGCACCACATCGCGGGAATATCATTAACAGCACTTGCCGCTGGTACAAGCCTTCTTCACGTGGGTACGGCGTACTGCATCGCGCTCTCCACGGACTCTTGCTAGTTCTACTGTTTCCATCCCGTCACCCCGTCCCCACCCGTAAATCAAGGCGTGCCCGCGGCTGGCACTGACTCTCCTTTCCTGAGCCTCTATAAGCTCGCGCTCCGCGGCACTCAGTCGATCCAATTCGGCTGCCAGGCGAGTGCAGTCGAGATTCTCATATGGAACGGTGGAGATATGGGGTGTGGAAATTTCGGAGGGCGCTTTGGGTGTGTTCATGCAGCCCGCGAGCAACAGAACGATGGATCCAAGGCTCAATCTGCGGTGGACTACTGAAAGAACCATTGTTCGAACCTTTTAACGATGGTGTCCTTGCACCCGTAGTCACCACTCATTGCGAGGACGCGTTGGTTGTTCACGAGATCCACCACGGAGATGTGGAAGTGCATCTGTCGCGACCCCTCTGGCACGCACATGTCCTGGTCCACTGAAGTGACGTTGGCGACGTAGCGCGCTACCGTCTTGGATGATTGAACCCTTTGGTCGTTGCCGAGTATGACTTGTGTGGGTGACGCGTGAACCGCGACTCCGCGCGAGACCAGCAACAACTCAATCGCGATCGACAACTCGCCAGATCCGACCACCGCTATTGAATCCGGGCGAGCAGCAAGCTTACGCTCGATCTGAGGCTGGGTGCGTCCCTCGTGTCCTAAGGACGTGCATCCCAAAAGTGTTGCCGCCAGAAGCGCAGCAACTGACCACGAGAATGACCGGGAACTGCGCAAGTATTTAAGACCAAGCATAGATGTCGTCCTTCAGCTGTGGAGCAGTACTCGACGCTAGCACTCACCGGCGTCTGATCGTCTCCATGATGAGATAACTGGTGCCAATGAGACTACCTGGTTTTGAACGACATGGGGCTGCTCTTAGGCCAATGTTCAAGCACGGCCGCCGCACTCGGACGTCATTGCCATCCCGATATCCCAATGAAGTGGACCCTTCAAAATAGTCGTTTACAGTCATCGACTTATGCAATCATCTTGTAAACAGCGTCCGAAAGGCGTCTACTCTCGCTTTTTGGAC
>JACQYB010000007.1:0-36185 GCA_016208415.1 Betaproteobacteria bacterium
GCGTTGAAAGAGGTCCAACTGCGGTTTCAAGGTTCATCGCGCCTCCGGGGGCCGTGCCACGCCGGCCGGCGCCTTGTAGCGGTTGTAGCCCCACAGGTACTGGGCGGGGCAGGCCCGCACCAGGGCCTCCAGTTCCCGGTTCAGCGCCGCCACCGCCTGTGGCAGGTCGGCGGGCAGGGGCGCCGAGGGGGTCTTCAGGTGCAGGTGGTAGCCTGCGCCCCGGGGCAGGCGCTCGGCCCAGGCCAGCAGCAGTTCCACGTTGTCCATCTGCGCCAGCCGCGCCGCCAGGGTCATGGTGTAGGCCGGGCGGCCGAAATAGGGCGCCCACTGGCCCTCGCCCGCACCGGGCACCTGGTCGGGCAGTAGGCCCACCGCCTCGCCGCCGCGCAGCGCCCGCACCATCCGCCGCACCCCGCCCACGTCCGCCGGCACGCTGGTGAGCGTGGCGCTGTGCCGGCCCGCCTCCATGAGCGGGCGCAGCCAGGGCTGGCGCGGCGGACGGAACATGACGGTGATGGGGCCGTGCATGGCGTAGTACTTGGGGGTGACCTCGAAGCAGCCGAGGTGCGGGGTGAGGAACAGTGGCGCACGACCCCGCCGGCGCGCGTCGTCCACCAGTTCCCAGCCGCTCACCGCCGTCACCAGTGCCGCCGACTCCGCCTGGGGCCGCAGCCACATGCGCGGCAACTCGGCCATCATGCGCCCGGCGTGGGCCACCGCGGAACGGCGCAGCGCCGCCGGCGCGCCGGGGAAGGCCCGCTCCAGGTTGGTCCGCAGCACCCGCCGGTAGCCCGGCGAGGCCAGCCACGCCACCCAGCCCAGCAGCGCGCCGGCGGCGTGGATGAGGCACAACGGCGCCCGCGCCGTGGCCCGCGCGAGCGCCATGGTCCAGTTTGACGGTTGGGCGGATGGGCTGATGTTCCTGTCCTCGGGGATGGAGGGCGGCCGGTCGCGCTCCCCCGGCGCCGCACCGCAGCATGGAATTCTAGCCCATGCACGCCAGGCCGCTCGCAAACGGACGGGTGGGAGCCGGCTTGCCCGCGATCATGGCGGCTGCCATCGCGGGCAAGCCCGCCCTCACGGCAGCGTGCCTTCACCCTTGGGGTAGCCCGCAGGCCTTCGGCGCTGGTCCGCGCCGAAACTGCGTTTTACCTGCCCCGCAGGGCATTTGTATAATCCGCGGCATCCGGGGAGCGCTGCAAGGTATCGTCGCCGGTACCCCACGCTCGGTCACCGGGTCTCCGGCACCTGCGGGCCTGGCTGTGCAGGACGGGTGCGACAGCCCCATCGCCGGCGGTGACGGCCATGGGGAATTCCTTATCCGGGCGCGGCCGGTCAGGCTGGCGGCGCCCCGCAACGGTGCGACTTCATGACCTGCAACAAACCCGGATTCAGCGTCGAATTCTTTCCCCCGCAGACCCCCGAGGGTATGGAGAAGCTGCGCGCCGTGCGCACCCAGCTCGCCCGGCTGGGACCGGAATTCTTCTCGGTGACCTACGGCGCCGGCGGCTCCACCCGCGACCGCACCTTCGACACGGTGTTCGACATCCAGCGCGAGGGGCTGCCCGCCGCGCCACACCTGTCGTGCATCGGATCGACCCGGGAGAGCATCGGCGAAATCCTCGACCAGTACCGCGCCGCCGGCATCCGCCGCATCGTCGCGCTGCGCGGCGACCTGCCCTCGGGCATGGCCGACCCCGGCGAGCTGCGCTACGCCAACGAACTGGTGGCCTTCATCCGCGAGCGCACCGGCGACTGGTTCACCATCGAGGTGGCGGCCTATCCCGAGTACCACCCCCAGGCGCGCAGCCCCCTGGACGACCTGCTCAACTTCCGCCGCAAGGTGGAGGCGGGGGCGGACGCGGCCATCACCCAGTATTTCTACAACGCCGAGGCCTACGAGGCCTTCGTCGACGCCTGCCGCGGCCGGGACATCGACATTCCCATCGTGCCGGGCATCATGCCCTTCCACAACTTCAGCAAGATCGCGCGCTTTTCGGACGCCTGCGGCGCCGAGATCCCGCGCTGGATCCGCCGCAAGATGGAGAGCTTCGGCGACGATGCCGCCTCGGTGCGCGCCTTCGGCCTGGACGTGATCACCGCCCTGTGCCGCCGGCTGCTGGACCGGGGCGCGCCGGGGCTGCATTTCTACAGCCTGAACCAGGCCGGGCTGACCGCCGAGATCGTCGAGCGCCTCGGCTTGTAGGCGCCCGCTCCGGGGCAACCCGAACTGCGCCGCTCCGACGCAACGCGGGCGGCGCCGCTCCCCGGCAAAGCGGACTGCGCCGCTCAACGCCGCGCCATCACCGCCACGCCGCCGATCACCAGCCCCGCCCCGAAGATCTGCGCCAGGCCCACGCTCTCGCCGAGCATCAGCCAGCCGAGGAAGATGGTGATCACCGGCCCCAGGGTGCCGGTGAGCGCCACCGGCGTGGCGCCGATGCGGCGGATGGCCTCGGCCATGAGCCACACCGGCAGCACCGTGGAGAACACCGCCATCAGCGCCGACAGGCCATACACCTGCCACGGCAGCACCAGCGCCGGGAGCGGGCGCATCAGCAGGAACTGGCCGATGCACAGCAGGCTGGCCACGGTGGTGGCCCAGGCCGTGACGCGCGTCGCGCCCAGCCGCCCCACCAGGGCGCCGTTGCCCATCAGGTAGATGGCGTAGGACACGGCGCTGCCGAACACCAGCGCGCAGCCCAGGAGCACCTCGCCGGCATCCCCCGCCACCCTCACGTCGTGGGCCACCGCCAGGCCCACCCCCGCGTAGCACAGCAGCAGGGAAAGCAGGGCGCGGCGCGTCACCGGCCTGGCGAGGAACAGCGCCGACAGCACGATGACGATGGCCGGGTTGAGGAACAGGATGAGCCGCTCCAGCCCGGCGCTGATGTGCTGCAGGCCGAGGAAGTCCAGGAAGCTGGCGAGGTAGTAGCCGAACACCCCCAGCCCCAGCAGCCCCAGCCCGTCGCGGCGGGTCAGGGGCGCGGCGGCGCGCCGCCCGCCCACGGCGCCCAGCAGCAGGAAGAAGGGCAGCGAGAAGCCCATGCGCAGCGCCAGCAGCGTCACCGCATCGACGCCATGCCCATAGGCCAGCTTGACCAGGATGGCCTTGAAGGAAAAGCCGACGGCGCCGAGCACGGCGAAGGCCAGGCCGATGCCGCCGGCGGTGGGGGTCATCGAAGCTCTGTCGAGGGTGGGCGGGTATCGGTACCCGCCGCGCGCCCGCGAACGCGCGGGAACCTACAGCGGCCGGCGCACCGTCAGCGCACCGCGGATCTGGCCCTTGCTATAGCCGGTGGCCTGGTCTTGGGGGTACTGCTTCTGCAGTTCGGCCTTCAGGTCCGGGGCGATGGTGGCAGCATCGCCGTGGCACTTCAGGCACACCTCGGCCACCGGTATGGCGCGCATGTAGCGGAATTCGCGCTTGCCGTCGGCGCGGGTGAGCACTTCGCCGACCTCCAGAGTTTCCGGCTTGGCGCCGGCGGCGGCGCGGGCACTGAAGTCGGCCAGGTGGCGCGCCTCCCACACGTCCGGGGTGCCGCGCTCGGGATTGCGGATCTTCAGGCTGACGCGGCGGATGCCCCATCCCAGCTCGTCGGCGCGCTGCTTGAGCAGCGTCGGCGCCTTCTCCTTGCACACCGGGATGGCACCGGCGGCGCCCTTCTCAGCCACGGTGTCCTGCATCATGCCCACCACCTTGGGCAGCACCGGCAGCGCCTGCTTGCGGGTGTCCTGGAGGAGGCTTTGCGCATCCTGGGCCAGGGCCGGGGCGACGACGGCGGACGACAAGAGCAGGGTTGCGAGCAGACGATTCATGGTGTGTGTCTCCTTGTTGGTCGTTGGAATGAACCTTGAAACCGCGGTTGAACCGCTTTCAACGCAGAGATCGCAGAGACACCGAGGCCGCAGAGCAGGAAAGGACATTCACCCGTCGGGCGAATGGGACCTGCCTCGTAACGCTCAGTGTTCTCATCGTTTTTCTCGGTGTTCTCTGCGTCAAGAGAGGTTTTTCGGATGAACGGTTGTTTTTCCCGACCGCAGATGTCTGGCGACGCCTCCGCTTCACGGCTTCGGACGGGGCTTGTGGGAGCGGGCCTGCCCGCGATTTTCGCCGCCGCAATCGCGGGCAGGCCCGCTCCCACGCGACGGCAACCGCAGCGCTAGCGCCGCCGCCCGCCACCCAGCAGCGAGCCCAGCACGCCACGCACGATCTCGCGCCCGACGGAACTGGCCATGGTGCGCGCCATGCTCTTGGCGGCGGACTGGACAACCCCGTCATGCTGGCCGCCGCGCGGCCCGGTGCGGCCGAACAGGATGCCGCCCAGCGCCCCGCCCAGGCCGCCGAGCATGCCGCCTTCCTCCTCGGCCTGCGGTGCGGCACCACCCCGCGCCGCGGCGGCATCGCCCACGGTCTGTGCCGCGCCGAAGCCGGCCTTGAGCTTCTCGTAGGCGGACTCGCGGTCCAGCCCCTTTTCATAGTGGCCGTAGAGCACCGATCCCCGGATGGCGGCCTGGCGCTCGCCGGCATCCAGCGGCCCCAGGCGGGAGTTGGGCGCGATGACGAAGCAGCGCTCCACCACGTTGGGGCGGCCCTTCTCGTCGAGGAAGGAGACGAGCGCCTCGCCCACGCCCAGTTCGGTGATGGCCGTGGCGGCGTCGAAGGCCGGGTTCTGGCGCATGGTCTGGGCCGCCGTCTGCACCGCCTTCTGGTCGCGGGGGGTGAAGGCGCGCAGCGCGTGCTGCACCCGGTTGCCGAGCTGGCCCAGCACCGACTCGGGCACGTCCAGCGGGTTCTGGGTGACGAAGTACACGCCCACGCCTTTGGAGCGGATGAGCCGCACCACCTGCTCGATCTTCTCCAGCAGCGCCTCGGGGGCGTCGTTGAACAGCAGGTGGGCCTCGTCGAAGAAGAACACCATCTTGGGCTTTTCCATGTCGCCCACTTCCGGCAACTGCTCGAACAGCTCCGCCAGCATCCACAGCAGGAAGGTGGAATAGAGCTTGGGGGCGTTGTAGAGCTTGTCGGCGACCAGGACGTTGATGACGCCATGCCCGTCGGAGTCGGTCTGCATCAGGTCGGCGATGTCGAGCATGGGCTCGCCGAAGAACTTGTCCCCGCCCTGCTGTTCCAGCGCCAGCAGTCCGCGCTGGATGGCGCCGACGGAGGCCGCCGAGACGTTGCCGTACTCGGTGGTGAACTGCCTGGCGTTGTCGCCCACGTACTGGATCATGGCGCGCAGATCCTTGAGGTCCAGCAGCAGCAGGTCGTTGTCGTCGGCGATCTTGAACACCAGGGCGAGCACGCCGGCCTGGGTGTCGTTGAGGTTGAGCAGCCGCGCCAGCAGCAGCGGCCCCATGTCGGAGACGGTGGCGCGCACCGGGTGGCCGGCCTCGCCGAACACGTCCCAGAACACCACGCTGTTGGCGCGGGGGTGGAACTCGCGGATGCCGATGGCTTCGAGGCGCTTCATCAGCTTGTCCGAGGCGACGCCCTGCGCTCCGATGCCCGACAGGTCGCTCTTGACGTCGGCCATGAACACCGGCACGCCGATTTCGGCGAAGGATTCCGCCAGCTTCTGCAGCGACACCGTCTTGCCGGTGCCGGTGGCGCCGGTGATCAGGCCGTGGCGGTTGGCAAGCTGCGGCAGCAGGGTGATGTCCCGGTCGTGGGAGCGGGCGATGACGAGGGGGGCGGCCATGGTTACCTCCGGTGGCGGGTCGGATGACATGCCCGGCCGCTGCCCGCGGGCGGTGGGAGGCCGGACGACGATGGGCGCTATCTTACCGCGGACACGGCCGTCCCAAGCGCAGCGGCATTGTAGCGGGCATCACGCGGCGAGGAAGGGGTTCTCGATGCGCACCCCGGCGATGATCTGTCCGTGGTTGAGGTCTTCGGTGAGCAGGGTCCGAACGGCAGCGGCTTCCGCCGCGGCAATGATCATGGCGTCCCAGAACGAAACCTTGGCGAGTTCCGCGATGTCGGCGGCCCGCAGCACCGTGTCGGGCGTTGTCGGCTGCCGTACCCAGGCGCGGTAGAGCGACACGATTTCCCGTACCCGGGCGCGGGCCGTCGCTTCCCCGAGCACCCGCGCGCTGTTGGCCACAAATTCCTGCAGCACCTGCAATGACAGGGCGCCCGAGTCCTGCTGCCACAGATCGCGCAGAATGGCCTGGGCGCGCTGGCGTTTCAGTCCTTCCTGGCGGTCATGGGCGTAGAGGAGGATGTTCGTGTCGACGAACATCCTATCGGCGCTCATGCGCTTGCTCCCGCGTCAGCGGCCGCCCGCCCAGGGGCAGGCCCTCCTCCATCAGCGCCAGGGCCTTCAGCATCGATTCCCGGTACGCGCGCTCGTGACGAACCAACTCCTCCAGATCCTCCGCCAGCATGCGGCTGATGCTGGTGTTGCGCCGCGCCGCCAGCACCTTGGCCTCGCGCAGGAGTTCGGAGTCCACGGCGAGCGTAATGTTCTGTTTCATCACTCAACTCCCCAAAGGGACCAACACGCATCTTACGTGAAACACGCGAAAAGCGTGGAGTTCCATCGATGGTAAGATTCCGCCCATTCCAGGATTACGCTACGGAGTCAGCGCCATGGCCGGACATTCCAAATGGGCCAACATCCAACATCGCAAGGGCCGCCAGGACGAAAAGCGTGGCCGCATCTTCTCCCGGCTGGCCAAGGAAATCACCGTGGCGGCCCGCATGGGCGGCGGTGACGCCGCCTTCAACCCGCGCCTGCGCCTGGCGGTGGACAAGGCCAAGGGCGTCAACATGCCCGCCGACAACATCGACCGCGCCGTCAAGAAGGGCACCGGCGAGCTGGAGGGCGTGAATTACGAGGAAATCCGCTACGAAGGCTATGGCATCGGCGGCGCCGCGGTGATCGTGGACTGCCTCACCGACAACCGCACCCGCACCGTGGCCGACGTGCGCCACGCCTTCACCAAGCACGGCGGCAACCTGGGCACCGACGGCTCCGTGGCCTTCATGTTCACCCACTGCGGCCAGTTCATCTTCGCCCCCGGCACCGACGAGGACAAGCTCATGGAAGCCGCCCTCGAAGCCGGCGCCGACGACGTCGTCCCCAACGAGGACGGCAGCATCGAGGTCACCTGCGCCCCGGGCGACTTCATGGCCGTGAAGCAGGCGCTGGAGGGCGCGGGCTTCAAGCCCGAGTTCGCCGAAGTCACCATGAAGCCGCAGAACGAGACGGCGCTGGCCGGCGACGACGCCGTGAAGATGCAGAAGCTGCTGGACGCGCTGGAGGCGCTGGATGACGTGCAGGAGGTCTACACCTCCGCCGCGATGGATCAGTAACCGGGAGACCGCCATGCTCATGTCCACCACCCCCACCCTCGAAGGCCACCCCATCCGCCGCTACCACGGCGTGGTCACCGGCGAGGCCATCATCGGCGCCAACATGTTCCGCGACTGGATGGCCTCCATCACCAACGTGCTGGGCGGACGCTCGGGCGCCTACGAGAACGCCCTGGCGGGCGCGCGCAAGGATGCCCTGGGCGACATGGAGGAGCAGGCGGAGAAGCTGGGCGCCAACGCCATCGTCGGCATCGACGTGGACTACGAGGTGCTGGGCGCCGACAACGGCATGCTCATGGTGTGCGTGAGCGGCACCGCGGTGAGCGTGGACTGAGGTGCCGGGGTCCGTCGCGGCGACGGGGGAAGGCGCCGCCGGTGCCGTGCGCATCCTCGGCATCGACCCCGGCCTGCGCAACACCGGCTACGGCCTCATCGACCGCCACGGCCAGCGCCTGGCCTACGTGGCCAGCGGCGTGATCCGCACCGACGACACCCGGCCGCTGCCGCAGCGCCTGAAGGAACTGCTGGATGGGGTGGGCGAGGTCATCGCCACCTGGACGCCGGGCCAGGCGGCGGTGGAAAAGGTGTTCGTCAATGTCAATCCGCAGTCCACCTTGCTGCTGGGCCAGGCCCGCGGCGCGGCGATCTGCGCTCTGGTGTCCGCCGACCTGCCGGTGGCCGAGTACACCGCGCTGCAGGTCAAGCAGGCGGTGGTGGGCAACGGCCACGCCGCCAAGGAACAGGTGCAGCACATGGTGCGCCGCCTGCTCGCCCTGCCCGCCGACCCCTCCGCCGACGCCGCCGACGCCCTGGCCTGCGCCATCTGCCACGCCCACGGCGGGCAGGGGCTGGGCGCCCTGGACACCGCCGGATTCCGGGTACGCGGCGGCCGCCTGGTACGCTGAGCCGGTCCCGGTCAGTCCTCGATTCCCATGCGCCTGCCCATCGCCGCGCCACTCTTCGACATGGACGAACCGCGGCCGCGGGCGCTGCCGTAAGGAGAACCCCGTATGATCGGCCGCCTCACCGGCACCCTGCTGGACAAGAACCCGCCCCAGATCACCCTGGACGTGCAGGGCGTGGGCTACGAGCTCGACGTGCCCATGAGCACCTTCTACAACCTCCCGGCCAGCGGCGAGCGGGTGAGCCTGCGCACCCACATGATCGTGCGCGAGGACGGCCACTTCCTCTACGGCTTCGCCACCGAGGACGAGCGCGCCGCCTTCCGCCAGTTGCTGAAGATCAGCGGCGTCGGCGCGCGCATCGCCCTGGCGCTGCTCTCCGGCCTGTCCGTGGCCGACCTGGCCCAGGCCGTGGCGCGGCAGGAAACGGGGCGCCTGACGAAGATTCCCGGCATCGGCAAGAAGACCGCCGAGCGCCTGCTGCTGGAACTGCGCGACAGGCTGCCCAAAGTCGCCGCCGGCACCGTGGCGGGCGCCCCCCCCACCCCCGCTCCGGAGGGCGAGGACATCCTCAACGCCCTGCTGGCCCTGGGCTACAGCGAGCGCGAAGCCCAGGCCGCCATGAAGCAGTTGCCCCCCGGCGTGGCCGTGTCCGACGGCATCCGCCAGGCGCTGCGGCTGCTGTCGAAGGTGTAGCGGCGCTCATGTGGGAGCGGGCTTGCCCGCGATAGCCGCCGCCGAGATCGCGGGCAAGCCTGCTCCCACCGCCAGCTCCCGCCACGGCCTGCGGGAAATCACCGGCATCGGGACCTGGATATGCGCAACGGTTTTGACGCCCCTCCGGCACCGGCCTATACTCATCGGACCAACCCGTTGACCAAGTCCCCATGTCCACCACCGTCAACATCCACGAAGCCAAGGCCCACCTCTCCGAGTTGCTCAATCGCGCGCTGGACGGCGAGGAAGTGGTAATCGCCCGTGCCAACAAGCCGCTGGTGCGCCTCACGCCCATCGAGCCGCCGCGCAGGAAGCGCGTGTTCGGGCAGAATTTTGGTGGCTGGACCGAATCCGATCTCGACGCCGTGCTCGCACCGCTGCCCGAAGACATCTGGGAGCCGTCCCCGACCGACCCCCTGGAACAGGGGTGATGAGCCCGCTGCATGCGCTGCTTGACAGCCATGTCCTACTCTGGCTGGACGGCGGACCGAAGCGCCTGCGGCCGCAGGTGCGCGAGGCACTTGCCGACCCTGCCACTCACCTGTATGTCAGCGCGGCAAGCCTGTGGGAACTCCAACTCAAGTTCGGCAAGGGTCGGCTGCCCGAAGTGCCCTCGGTGAAAACCATGTGGGAGCGCATGCGAACGGCGGCGCAACTGCGGCTGCTCCACATCCAGCCGGAGCACCTCTGGCGGATGAGCGCGCTGCCGGACCTGCACGGTGACCCTTTCGACCGCCTGCTCGTCGCCCAGGCGCAGCACGAGCGGCTGACCCTTGTGACGGCGGACACCCACCTCGCCCGCTACCCGGTGGAGATCCTCTGGTAAGCATGCCCGTCGAACCCGACCGCCTCGCCCCCGCCGCCCGGCTGATCTCGCCCGAGACCACCGACCGCCAGGAAGACGCCTTCGAGCGCGCCCTGCGGCCGAAGCGCCTGGCGGACTACACCGGCCAGGTGAAGATCCGCGAGCAGATGGAGATCTTCATCGGCGCCGCGCGCAAGCGCGCCGAGGCCCTGGACCACGTGCTGCTGTTCGGCCCGCCGGGGCTGGGCAAGACCACGCTGGCCCACATCGTCGCCCACGAGATGGGTGTCAATCTGCGCCAGACCTCCGGCCCGGTGCTGGAGCGCGCCGGCGATCTGGCCGCGCTGCTCACCAACCTGGAACCCCACGACGTCCTGTTCATCGACGAGATCCACCGCCTCTCCCCGGTGGTGGAGGAAATCCTCTACCCGGCGCTGGAGGATTTCCAGATCGACATCATGATCGGCGAGGGTCCGGCGGCGCGCTCGGTCAAGCTCGACCTGCCGCCCTTCACGCTGGTCGGCGCCACCACGCGCGCCGGCATGCTGACGAACCCCCTGCGCGACCGCTTCGGCATCGTCGCCCGGCTGGAGTTCTACACGCCGGAGGAGCTGGCCATCATCGTCACCCGCTCCGCCCGCCTGCTGGGGGTGGAGATCGACGAATCCGGCGCCCTGGAAATCGCCCGCCGGGCGCGCGGCACGCCGCGCATCGCCAACCGCCTGCTGCGCCGCGTGCGCGACTACGCCGAGATGCGCGCCGACGGGCGCGTGGTGCGCGAGGTGGCCAACGCCGCCCTGGCCATGCTGCAGGTGGATCACCTCGGCCTGGACATCATGGACCGCAAGCTGCTGGGCGCGATACTGGAGAAGTTCGGCGGCGGACCGGTGGGGCTGGACAACCTGGCCGCCGCCATCGGCGAGTCCGGCGACACCATCGAGGACGTGCTGGAGCCCTACCTCATCCAGCAGGGCTACCTCCAGCGCACCCCGCGCGGACGCATGGCCACGCCCGCCATCTGGCGCCACTTCGGCCTCACGCCGCCCGGTAACAAAGGCAGCGGAGAGTTGTGGGATCCGCCCACCTGAGTGGCCGGTCGAAGGCAGGCGGTGCGCCGCCGCGCCGCAAGAAACCCCACGCCCGACCGGGGATTGGACTGCGGTAGAATGCCCTCCGCCATGCAGCACCAACTCTCCGGCGCCCGCGCACACTTCGTCCTGCCGGTGCGCGTCTATTACGAAGACACCGACGCCGCCGGGATCGTCTATTACGCCACCTATCTGCGTTACCTGGAGCGTGCCCGCACCGAATGGCTGCGGGAACTGGGGTTCAACCAGTCGCGCCTGGCCGAGCGCCACGGCATCGCCTTCGCGGTGCGCTCGCTCGGCGTCGATTACCTGCGCCCGGCCAGGCTGGACGACCTGCTCGACGTGGTGTCGGAGATCGAATCCCTGGGCCGCGCCCAGATGGCCTTCGCCCAGACCGTGCGGCGCGGCGATGAAACGCTGCTGCGCTCCAGCGTGCGCGTGGTGTGCGTGGATCTGGCACGCATGAAACCCGCGGAAATCCCCGAGGATATCCGCAGCCGACTGGAGGACCTGACTTGAACGTGACCGCGGACCTGTCCATCGTCTCCCTCATCCTCAACGCCAGCGCCGTGGTGAAGTTCGTCATGGCGCTGCTGGCGGCGGTGTCCGTCATGTCGTGGTACTGGATCTTCCGCAAGGCCTTCGCCATCCGCGCCGCGCGCAGCAAGACCGACCGCTTCGAGCGCGACTTCTGGAGCGGCGGCGACCTCACCGCGCTCTACAACAGCGCCGTCAACGCCCGCCACAGCACCGGCGCGCTGGAACGCATCTTCGAATCCGGCTTCGGCGAATTCACCAAGCTGCGCGCCCAGCGCGCCACCCTCGAACCCTCGGCGGTGGTGGACGGGGCGCGGCGCGCCATGCGCGCCACCTTCCAGCGCGAGATGGACAACCTGGAGGCGCACCTGGCCTTCCTCGCCTCGGTGGGGTCGGTGAGCCCCTACGTCGGCCTGTTCGGCACGGTGTGGGGCATCATGAACGCCTTCCGCGGCCTGTCCAACGTCACCTCCGCCACGCTGGCCCACGTCGCCCCGGGCATCGCCGAGGCCCTGGTGGCCACGGCCATCGGCCTGTTCGCGGCCATCCCGGCGGTGGTGGCCTACAACCGCTACGCCCACGACATCGACCGCATCGCCATCCGCTTCGAGAGCTTCATGGAGGAGTTCTCCAACATCCTGCAGCGGCAGATGCGATAGCCGCGCAGGCCGGCCCGATCGCCGGCCCGCACGCGTCCGAGCCACACCCGGAGCCACCATGCGCCAACGCCGACTCATGAACCAGATCAACGTCGTGCCCTACATCGACGTCATGCTGGTGCTGCTGGTGATCTTCATGGTCACCGCCCCCATGATCCAGACCGGCAACATCGACCTGCCCAGCGTCGGCAAGTCGGCCCAGCCGCCCAGCGCGCCCATCGAGATCACGGTGCGTGCCGACCAGTCGCTGACCCTGCGCGATCGCGCCGAAGGCGGGCCGGAGCGCAGCGTCAGCCGCGAGGAGATGGTGCGCGCCATCGGCGCCGCCCAGGCGCGCGATCCGCACAAGCCGGTGGTCATCGCCGGCGACAAGTCGGTGAAGTACGAATCCGTCCTGGGCGTGATGGATGCGCTGCAGCGCGCCAACGTCCAGCGCATCGGCCTGCTGGTGCAACCGCCACGATGAGGGAAGGGGCCGAGCGGCGCGAGGTGCGGCGGCACGAGCCCGGACGCAGGGCGTCCATCGTCCTGACGGTGCTGGTGCACGCCGCGCTGGTGGCCGTGCTGATCTACGGCCTGGCGTGGCGTTCCGAACCGCCGCCGGCGGTGGAGGTGGGCCTGGTTCGCCCCGAGGAACTCGCCCCGGCGCCCAAGGTCGCGCCGGAACCTCCGCCCGAGCCGCCCAAGCCGGAGCCGAAACCCGAGCCGCCGCCTCCGCCCAAGCCGGCGCCCAAGGTGGAGCCGCCCAAGCCCGACATCGCCATCAAGGAAGAGAAGAAGAAACCGAAGGACGAGCCGAAAAAGGAGCCGCCCAGGGAAGAGCCGAAACCGAAGAAGGAGCCGCCGAAGAAGGAGGATCCCCGGCCCAAGGCCCCCCCGGAGCCCCCTCCGGACCTGACAAAGGAACTGCTCAAGCGCGAGACCGACCAGCTCGCCCGCTCGCGCGAGGCCCAGCGCGCCAGCGACGAGCTGGCCCACCTCGCCCAGAGCCGCGCCGCCTCCGCCCTGCAGCGCACCCAGGGCGCCTGGGTGGACAAGATCCGCAGCAAGATCCGCGGCAACCTGCTCGTGCCGCCGGGCGTCAGCGGCAACCCGGAGGCCGAGTTCGACGTGCGCCTGCTGCCCGACGGTTCGGTGCTGGAGGCGCGCCTGCGCAAATCCACCGGCAACGCCGCCCTGGACGGCGCCATCGAACGCGCCATCGCCAAGTCCTCCCCCCTGCCCAAGCCCGACGACCCGGCCGCCTTCGTGCGCGACCTGCACCTCAAGTTCCGCCCGCTGGCGGATTGACGGGGGTGCGCGGGAGTTCGTTGAGCCGCGAGACCGCAGTCGCTGCCTCCGCGTCAAGCAGCCTCGAGTTGCGCCAATGGCATGTGATTGACCGTCAGCCGGCGGATATCGGCCTTCTTGCTCGCATGCTGCACGTCAATGCCCACCAGCGCGCCGTGTTCGTCAAAATCCAGCACCACTCCCTCCGACACCTCATCGGAATCCACGGATGGCCGCTCGGCAAGGTGGATGTACAGCGAATCCGTCGCTGCATCGTAGTCCAGTCTCATGGCTTGAATCTCCTGTCGGGAAACGCATTGTGCAAAGTCACCCCATCGGGCAGCGTAACCACTCGCAAGTAGCGGCCAATCTCCTCCACCCAGACCCAGTGCCGAATGCGCCCATCCTCGGGCTGCACCTCCCGGCGCACCGGCTGCCGCAGAGCCGTGAGGCACCAGTCCAAACGCAAGTAAGGCCTTTTCTCCAGGACATCGTTGCGGAAGTAGTCGGTCATCGGATGCACGATCGCCATCATACGTCACCACCCTGCGGGCTGGTCCCCTTCGATCCGGACTCCGGCCGAATGCGCGGCAGGGGTGCCGTCTTCGGCGGACGCGCTCCGGTGCGCCACGGCCGGCACATTGCAGCGCGGGCGGCCATCCCCTTCGCCACGGCCCATGGGGCGGCCCGTGAGCGCCAATCGATGCCGCGGCCGGCGGCACGGCGGGCACGGCCCGCCCTATGAGGGCTCGTTGCAGGTAATGTGGCGCCCGCCTTGCAGGATGCGGCACGGCGATGAGGAAGGGACGCGCGACCAAGGAAGTCAGCCGCCGCGCGCGCCCGGATTGAGCGCCGTTGTCAGCATCGCGGCGCCCGGCGCGTTACAAGATGGATAAGCCGCGCCGCGAAGGCGGCGGACCCGAAACCCCGTTTGCTATAATGCCCGGAGTTTTTCCCCGCCCCGCCCCGCGATGACTTCCGTATTCCGCTTCCTGCTCGCCGTCGCCCTGCTCGTTGTTGCCACCGGCGCGCGCGCCCAGCTCACCATCGAGATCACCGGCGCCGGCGCCAACCGCATCCCCATTACCATCGCGCCCTTCGAAGGCGCCAGCGCCATGCAGACGGTGGTCACGGGCGTGGTGCGGGCCGACCTGGAACGCAGCGGCTTCTTCCGCCCCGCGGAAGGGCTGCGTCCCATGGGCGAGGCCGCCGCGGTGGACTACGCGGAATGGAAGGGCCGCGGCGCCGACGCGCTGGTGGTGGGCACCATCTCCCCCGCCTCGGGCGAGCGCTACGAGGTGCGCTTCCGCCTCTACGACGTGACCAGGCAGGCCAGTCTCGGCGGCATGGCCTACGTCATGACCGCCGCCCAGGCCCGCCTCACCGGCCACCGCATCGCCGACTTCATCTACGAGAAGCTGCTGGGCGAGCCGGGGGTGTTCTCCACCCGCATCGCCTACGTGGTGAAGAACGCCGGACGCTACGAGCTGCAGATCGCCGACGCCGACGGAGCCAACCCCCAGACCGCCCTGGCCTCCCGCGAGCCCATCATCTCGCCGGTGTGGTCGCCGGACGGCTCGCGCCTGGCCTACGTCTCCTTCGAGGCGAAGAAGCCGGTGGTGTATGTCCACAACCTCGCCACCGGCCAGCGGCACGTGGCGGCCAACTTCAAGGGTTCGAATTCCGCCCCGGCCTGGACGCCGGACGGCCGGCGCCTGGGCGTGGTGCTCAGCAAGGACGGCGGCTCGCAGATCTTCCTGGTGAATGCCGACGGCAGCGGCGTGCAGCGCCTCGCCCAGTCCGGCGCCATCGACACCGAGCCGCGCTTCTCCCCCGACGGCCAGTGGATCTATTTCACCTCCGACCGCGGCGGCAGCCCGCAGATCTATCGCATCCCCGCCGGCGGCGGCAACGCCGAGCGCGTGAGCTTCGAAGGCAGCTACAACGTCACCCCGCGCCCCTCGCCGGACGGCAAGACGCTGGCCTACGTGTCGCGCAACGGCGGGCGTTTCCAGCTCACCACGCTCGATCTGGCCTCGCGCCAGGTGCAGGTGCTCACCGATTCCGCCAAGGACGAATCCCCCAGCTTCGCGCCCAACGGCCGCATGATCCTCTACGCCTCGGAGGTTGGCGGGCGCGGCGTGCTGGCCGCCATTTCCACCGACGGGCGGGTCAAGCAGCGCCTGTCGGTGAGCGGCGGCGACGTGCGCGAGCCGACCTGGGGCCCCCTTCCCAAGAACTGACCCTCACCTGGAGAACCCACATGATCCGAATCCTTTCCGCCCGCGCCGCCGCCCTGATGGCCGCGCTGAGCGTTGCGCTGCTCGTGGCCGGCTGCGGCTCCACCCAGCCGGCGGCCGAACAGACGGCCGCGGGCGTCGAAGACCGCGTACCGGGCAAGGCTGCCGGAGAGCCGACGACCACGGGCGTGACGCCGGACGGCGTGAGCCAGGCCGCCCTGGCCGAGCTGCGCGACCCCAAGAGCATCCTCGCCAAGCGCAGCGTGTATTTCGACTACGACAGCTTTGCCATCCGCGATGAATACAAGCCGCTGGTGGACGCCCACGCCCGCTTCCTGGCGCGCTACCCGACCATGAAGGTGCTCATCCAGGGCAACACCGACGAGCGCGGCTCGCGGGAATACAACCTGGCCCTGGGCCAGAAGCGCGCCGACGCGGTGAAAAAGGCGCTGATGCTGCTGGGCGCCAAGGAGACGCAGATCGAGTCCGTCAGCCTGGGTGAAGAGAAGCCCAAGGACGCGGGCCACGACGAAGCCGCCTGGGCGCAGAACCGGCGCGGCGACCTGCTCTACAGCGGCATGGACTTCTGACCATGCGCCGGCTTCGGCGGGTGACGGCACTGTTCCTGGCGGCCGCCGCGATGCCGGCCGCCGCGGGCCTGTTCGACGACGACGAGGCGCGGCGCCGCATCGAGGATTTCCGCGCCAAGACCGAGACCCGACTGGAGAAGCTGGAGTCCGGCAATGCCCGCGCGCAGCTCGAACTGAACAACCAGATCGAGGCCCTGCGCGGCGAACTCGCCTGCCTGCGGGGGCAGATCGAGGTGCTGACCCACGACGTCCTGGCCGCCCAGAAGCGCCAGCAGGATTTCTACATCGATCTCGACAGCCGCCTGCGCAAGCTGGAGAGCGCCGCCGCCGAGTCCGCCAAGGCGCCTGGCCCGGCGCAGCCCGCCGCCGACCCGGCGGCCGAGATGCGCGACTACGAAGCCGCGCTGGCGCAGTTCCGCGCCGCCAAGTACAAGGAGGCCGTGCCGGCGTTCCAGGCCTTCATCAAGGCCTACCCCGCCGGCGCCTTCGCGGCCAACGCCCACTACTGGCTGGGCGCCAGCCACTACCAGTCGCGGGACTACACCGCCGCCCGCGACATGTTCCTCAAGGTCGTCACCACCTGGCCCGCCGACCCCAAGGCAGCCGACGCCATGCTGGGCATCGCCAACTGCCAGCAGGCCACGGGCGACGGCAAGGGCGCGCGCCAGACCATGGAAACGCTGGTCGCCAAGCACCCCGACAGCCAGGCCGCCACCCTGGCCCGCGACCGCCTGAAGAAGAAGTAGCCCCGGCTCCTGTGGGAGCGGGCTTGCCCGCGATTGCGGCCGCTGGAATCGCGGGCACGCCCGCTCCCACACGAAAGCGCCGCCCCACAACCCGCGTGAAGCGCCGGTGATCCATTGACCCGCCCCACCCCCTCCACCCCCACCCGGCTGCGCGTCACCGAGATCTTCCATTCCATCCAGGGCGAGAGCATCCGGGCGGGCCTGCCCACGGTGTTCATCCGTCTCACCGGCTGCCCGTTGCGCTGCACCTGGTGCGATACCGAATACGCCTTCACCGGCGGACATTGGATGAGCCTGGCGCAGGTGCTGATGGAGACCGCCCGCCACGGCACCCGCCACGTCTGCGTCACAGGCGGCGAGCCCCTGGCCCAGAAGGCCTGCCTGCCGCTGCTCACGGCGCTGTGCGATGCCGGCTACTCCGTGTCGCTGGAAACCAGCGGCGCGCTCGACATCGGCGCCGTGGATGCGCGCGTGTCACGCGTCATGGACCTCAAGGCCCCCGGCTCCGGCGAGGAACACCGCAACCGCTGGGAAAACCTCGCCTGCCTCAACCCCCACGACGAGATCAAGATCGTGCTGGCCAATGCCGTTGACTACGCCTGGGCGCGCGATGTCATCCAGGCCCGCCGGCTGGATGCGCTCTGCCCCATCATCCTTTCGGTGGTTCAGGGGCAACTGGCGCCCGCAATGCTGGCAGAATGGATCCTGCGCGACCGGCTGCCGGTGCGGCTTCAGGTTCAGTTACACAAGGTGATATGGGGAAGCGTCCCCGGACGTTGATGACTTCATGGAAACGCGTGCCGAAACCCTGATGCGCTGGCTGGCCGGCGCCACCCTGGCGGCGATGATCGCCGCGGTGTTCATCGGCGGGCGCATTCCCGGCATCAACAGCTATTTCCCCGCGCCCTGGGACAAGCTGCTGCACCTCACGGCCTATGGAGTCGCGGCCCTGCTGCTCACCATCGTGCTGCGCGGACGCCGCCCCTGGCTAGTGCTGCTGGCCGTCATGGCCGCGGGCTTCGCCGATGAATTCCATCAAGCCTTCATCCCCGGCCGCCACGCCGGACTTGACGACATCCTGGCCAACTTCGTGGGGGCGGGGATGGTCTGCTTTGGCAGCCTGGTCAGTGCTGTCACGGCGAAGGCAGCGCAGCAAACAGAAGCGCGCAGGTCGGGTTGACATAACCTCGGGTGCAGATCAGGCGCTCACCTGGAATCTGCCTTGAAGGCGGCCCCATGAGAACGGGCAGCAACCTTCCACGCCTCGCCCCCACCCCCAGTGCAGAGATGCTCATGCACGCGCACGGCCCCGGCAAGGGTGCCGGAATTTGTCCCCAATCTGGCGCTGTCCTATGATGTGGATGTGCCATTTTGCGGGAAGTTGCCGGGCGAGTCATGTTGCACCGTCACTTGAACCACGAGCGATTCACCCTCGCTGCCATCGACGACGTGATTGGTCGCGGCAAGCGCCACGACTGGGCCGAGTTGCGCCGCGCCGCGCTTCGTGATCGCCCCTTGCTGGAGAAGGTGCTGCGCGTGTGCCAGGCTCACGTGGCCGACCCCTACGCACAGCGTTACCACTTCTGGAAGCAGTATGCCGAACGACATCTGGCCTGAATGGGAGCGCGTGCTGTCTTCGGCCGCCCGCCTGCAACGCATTCTGCCGGACGCGGTTCTTGTTGGCGGCACCGCATCGGCCTTGTACGCTGAACATCGGCGGTCCATCGATGCGGATCATGTTCTCACCGACCTGCGACATCGCTTCGATCAGGTTCTCGCCGAACTGGAGTCCGTGGCAGGTTGGAAAACGGCCCGCGTCCAGCGTCCGGTGCAGATTCTCGGCAGCCTGGACGGCATTGAGACCGGGGTGCGGCAGTTGATTCGGGATGCGCCACTCGAAACCACGCAGATCGAGTGCTTTGGCGAAAAACTGACCGTGCCCACCCAGGCCGAGATTCTGCGGATCAAGGGCGTGCTGATCCTCAAGCGCAATGCCACTCGGGATTACCTCGATTTCGTGGCACTGGCCGACCACATGGGTGCGGAGAAGGTGACGGAGGCTCTGCGGGACTTCGATGGCCTCTACCCTCAGCCAAATGGCGAGTCAGCCTTGCAGCAACTCCAGATCCAGCTTGCGAATCCTTTACCGTACGACCTCGAAGGGCTGAGCCTGGCCGAATACAAGCATCTTGATCCGCGTTGGCATGACTGGTTGACCATCAAGGCCGCATGCGCCGTTTGCTCGAACGTGATCTTCGATTGGATCGTCGGGGTCTGACGAGTCGGACAAGCGTCACGGGATGCGACAGAACGAGCCGTCCCGGCAATCAAAGCGTCAGCCATTCCGCAGCACCCAGTTGCGGAAAGGCGGAAGGAAGCGCATCCAGGCCGCGCCGCACGCGCTCCGTCCAGCCCTTTCCGCGCCTGCAAAGGTCTCTCCAGGCTTCGTCCACCTCCCAGCGCCGGTTCTCCTTCAGCCTCGAAAGCAGCAATCCGGCGTGGACGAGATCCTTGTTGGCCTTGACCGCGAAAGCCCCGGCGCGCTCGCCATAAACGAGCAACTTGTGCAAGGCGTAGCGCGCCGGGTGGGGCACATTGACCAGGACCTCCCGGTCGCCAGAGAGGAGGACGGCCTGCTGGATGTTCTCCAGCGAGAACTCCATGAATTTCAGCGGCTGCAGGACGATGCCCAGTTGCGGATGCTCGAATGGCTCCCCGCCACCTCGTTGCAGGGTCGTCAGGAAATCCAGCCGGAACTCCGGCTCCCGGGGATTCAGGTAGGTCGCTCCCCCCTTCGAGGCCAGGCCGGAAGCCGGAAGAAGGCCCATTTCGAGCGACTTGATGGCCGCAGGGGTATCGACCCGGAACCCACCCGGCAGCACGATGGCCAGATTCCGGCCCGCATGCGCAAGATCCACGTCCTGGGTGCGCGACGCATCATCCCAACGTACCCCCAGCATGTTGCCGAAAGCCAGAAACGCATGGGTTCCGACCAGCACCCCCCCCGCCTTGAAGAAGCCATATTCCGCAAGCCTCTGAATGACGCGAAGATGGCGAGGCAGGACCTCGGCACAGCCGAGCGCAATGGCCGCACGCGCCAGTGGGGCAAGACTTCGATGGGCTGACGGACCTCCCTTCCTGTGGATGAGCGCGCGCACCGCCTCATCGTCGGGGCCGACGTAGACCTGCCTCAGCCTGCCCCAAGGTTCCGTGTATTGGAAGTACCAGTACCTGTGGCCGCGCACCGTCTTGGGCGCGAAGGATCCGGAAAGATCCGCCACGGAGCGCATGTGCCCGGCCGACACCGCCGCCTCGAGAACCTGCGCGTAGGCAGTTTGGGCGGGAAGCGAAAGCTCGGAGAAGGAGGGGGTCACGTTATACTAGCCTTGTCGTCGCACTAGTATAACCGGCGCGCGTCGCATTCACTGCCGCATCGACCGACGGCGCCACGCGCTGGATTACGGCGTCGACTCCCATCCGGCGCGGAAGGCGTGGTCACCCCCCGGCCATGTCCTCCATGCACAACCGCAGGGATGTACGCCAATCCGGCAGCCGCAGGCCGGTCTGCCGCGCCAGGCGGTCGCAGTTGAGGCGCGAATTGGCCGGGCGCCGGGCCGGCAGGGGGTATTCGGCGGTGGTGATGGGCACGATGCTGCGCACCTTGAACGACGGCTCCAGCCCCAGCATCCGGGCCTCGTCGACGATGGCGGTGGCGAATCCGTGCCAGGAGGTTTCCCCCGCAGCGGTCAGGTGAAACATCCCTGTCGGCCGCCCGGGGTGGACCAGCAGCAGCGCCGTGGCCTGGGCGATCATGCGCGACCAGGTAGGGGCCCCGAACTGGTCGGCCACAATCCGCAACTCATCGCGTTCCCGCGCCAGGCGCAGGATGGTGCGCAGGAAGTTCCTGCCGTGGGCGCCATAGACCCAACTGGTGCGCAGGATGAGGGCGTCGGCCCCCACGGCGCGGATCGCCTCCTCCCCCGCCAGTTTGCTGCGCCCATATTCGCCCAGGGGCGCGGGGGCGTTACTCTCCCGGTAGGGGTGCGGCGCCGCACCGTCGAAGACATAGTCGGTGGAATAGTGGATGAGCCGCGCCCCGAGCCGGCGCGCCTCCTCGGCCAGGATGCCCGGCGCCGTAGCGTTGATCGCCTGTGCCGCCGGCGCGTCCGATTCCGCCTGATCCACCGCCGTGTAGGCGCCAGCGTTCACGATCACCTCGGGTCGCATCTCCGAGACCACCGCGCGGATGCGCTGCGCATCGGCCAGGTCCAGCCCCGCCCGGTCGAAGGCGGCCAACTCCCCGAGGGGAGCGAGGCAGCGGCGCAGTTCCCGCCCCACCTGACCGCCCGCGCCGGTGAGCAGGATCCTCACGGATAGACTTCCGCCTCGCGCAGCCGCACCCCCTGCGCGTCCTTGGCCGAAAGCATGGGGGGGCCTTCCAGCGGCCAGTCGATGGCCAGATCAGGGTCGTTCCAGGCGATGCAGCGTTCGTGTTCCGGCGCCGCGTAGTCCGTGGTTTTGTACAGCACCTCGGCGACCTTCGAAGTCACCAGGAATCCGTGGGCGAAGCCCGGCGGAACCCACAGCATGCGATGATCTTGCGCCGACAAGCGGGTGCCCACCCAGCGTCCGAAACCCGGCGAACTGCGCCGTACATCCACCGCCACGTCGAAGACCTCGCCCACCACCACCCGCACCAGCTTCCCCTGGGGCTGGCGGATCTGGTAATGCAACCCCCGCAGCACGCCGCGCTGGGAGCGGGAGTGGTTGTCCTGGACGAAGTCGGCGTCGAGGCCGGTGAGTTGCGCAAACACCCGGCGGTTGAAGCTCTCGAAGAAGAAGCCGCGGGCGTCGCTGACAACACGGGGCTCCAGGATCAAGGCGCCTGGCAGCGCGGTTGGAGCCCCCTTCATCCACCACCCCGGATGCGCGGCCGGGCCGGTGGTCCTGCCATGCGAAAGGAGCTAGATGTCGCGGAGCGTCTCAATCGTCTTCACCCTGCGGAAAGCAGTTTCTATCTCCTCTATCGAATACGGGCGCCCGCCATGAATTCTGTCGCATCGAAGAGCGAGAATTACATTCAACAGCGCCATT
The DNA here is from genome assembly GCA_016208415.1 of Betaproteobacteria bacterium. GTDB lineage: Bacteria > Pseudomonadota > Gammaproteobacteria > Burkholderiales > Rhodocyclaceae > JACQYB01. The sequence continues at coordinate 21,969 of JACQYB010000007.1, forward strand.
GGAACCCACTTTCTTTCCCTGGAAACGAAATCGGCAATGCCATCGGGGGACAACTCTACAATCCTTGCATCGCTGACGAAACCAGTCACTGCACGCTCCGAACGAAGTGGAGTAGCCTCGTCCCAATCGAAGTGCGCAACGTCGCTACCAATACACAAAGCAAGAAACGCCAACTGCCCAGATTGAACGTTTCTCCCCATTCCAAGATAATGCACCCACTCTCCATTCGGCAACGCAAAGGCATCCAGCCTCAACTCTTCCTCGAGTTCCTTACGTACCGTTTCTTCGATAGTTCTCTATAACGATGCTTCTCGCGGGCGCGTTCTAGACGGCTCGACGTAACCCGACGCCGACGTATCCCAATACCCCCTGTAAGTTCTTGTTTTGTTACTCCGCTTTTGCACCAACGTATACCACTTGTCATTTCGCAAGAAAACATATAGTACACACACGGAGAGTCCGTTGAGTCTATGATACGTGAAGAGTGACTTCGCTATAGGCCGCTCTTCAGGCAGCTTTTGGTGCTCTTCAGCAAACCGCGAAACGCAATACGAAGACGACTCCACTTCGAGACAGAGCCGCTCCGCGCCACCACGTTCTTTGTACACCACTGGCATTGATGAGACGCGATAAATCGAATTATTGCCGTGCAAGTCAATACGCCCGTATCGTCTCAACTCATCCAAGAACGCACTTGCTGCATCATTTCCTTCGGACGTCCCGACAGGCGGAGAAATGGCGCTCTCTAGTTCCTTTGTCAGGTCACGCTCTATCCCCACCTTAACTACCCTTTCCCGGTATTTCACATCCATGACGGGCGCCTCTACAAAGCAAGTCGCCTCCGGAAATACCTCGAACGCACGAGGGTGATCCCAAAATGTGTCAGGGAGTAACTGTGCACGGAGGTCGTGCGCGCCTATGCTGATTGTGGCGAGGTGGTCCACGTGGTAGCTGGTGATAAATGCGCGGATCAGGGCGGGTGCCCTACGCTTTACGCTGTCCAACGGGACGCCCCTATCGATCTCGTTCTTCAAACCATGCGCCACAAACCGCAGGCATTCCTTCTCGTCGGATATTCGGTAGTGTTTCAAGTACTGGTTGAGTTGCTCCTTCGCAGTCTCCTCCAACCCCGCCACCGGCCAAGGGTCGATCTGCCAACCCAACCCCCGCCGCGCCTCATCCGCGCAAGCTGCCCAGGTGAAGTCCTTCAACATGTCCCGCAGTGCCCGCGCCTTCCGGCGGGCCGCCTCGGGATCTTGGGCGATCTCCTTCAGGTACCCGGCAACCTCGTTCAGATCCTGGTCGTGGAAATAGGGCTCGCCCACCGCGCCCCGGACAGAGACCGGATAGACGCAACCCGTCCCCGATCCCGGGAAGCTCTCTTCCAGCAGGCGAAACAGCCCGCTGTTCTTCGCCACGATCAAGGGCACGCCAGCCGCGATCGCTTCCCAGCCGACGAGGCCGAAGCCTTCGTGCCAGGAAGGCATCAGCGCCACCCAGGCACTGCGCAGGTCGTCGAAAATCGCCTGCCGGTCATGGGTGTAGGGCAAGGCCCACAGGTTGATGACCCGACCGGCGTATCCCTCGGCGAACCGCTTGAGTTCGTTCTCCGGGTGACCGGTTCGTCCGGCGGAGCGGCCCTCGGCGGCCCCTTCGAGATCGACGCCGCGCAGGATCAGGCGTGGATCCTCCCTCAGGGCACGGGGCAGTCCGGAGTCGGCATGGGCCTGCCGAACCGCATGGGCGAAGGCCGCGACGCCTAGGTGGCCCTGCTTGATGGGGGCGGCATCACCGCTCAGGCGGCCACTGAGGAAGGCCGTGAATTCCGGCGCCGGCTGGCGCGGCTCGATGTCGGCGAGGCCGGGCACGAGCATGAAGGGCGGTTTGTCGCCCGCGCAGAAGGCCTGTGCGGCGTCGCGCAACAGCGGCCCCACGCCGAAGACGATGTCGGCCTGCTCGAACAATTGCTTTTGGGCCTTTTCCTTGTCCCACGCCGAATCCGAACTCTCCGCAAAGGACTCGTAGGCTCGATAGCTCATGTGATGGATGAGCGCGGAGCGGCCTCCGGTCGCTCGGGCTGCCGCGACGGCAGCCGCGCCGGTGAAGCGGTCGTGGCCGAGCCAGACGGTCGTCTGCGGGTCGATGGCGATGCCACGGGACGCGAGCAGTTCGATGGCGCTGTCCCCCAGGCCCGCCTCAAAGACGCCCGGCTGAGGTTTGTAGCGCATGGGAAGCAGGGTGACGTGTGCAGTCTGCGCCGCGTCAATCTCAGCCGGCGTTGCCTCGCCTACGACGCACACCACCTGCACCGCCGGATAAAAGCTCCGGCCGAAGGCTTCCAGGAAATCGGCGTTGAAGCTGTTGATGCCCCCGAACTTCGTGCCCCATCCGGTGGCGAATGCGACCAGACTGAACATCTCCTCCCTCCGTATCCGTCTTGCCTCACGGTTCCGATGACATGCCGGCGAGGCGAAAACGTGCCAATCTGCCCGATGTCATTGTCCCATGTTGGATGTCGTCACTCAACCATCGGCGAGGATCGAAAGCAAGGGGCACCGGGTAACAGCTCGAGCTGCTTGAAGATGTGACCGATCAGCCTTCGGGTTGCGCTCCACCTCCGTCCATCGGAGTGTCCGTTGGCCTGCCATAGTCGTCACGGTCGAGGTACCAGCGCACTGTCTTCACGATCCCACTCTCGAAGGTCTCCTGCGGCCGCCACCCAAGCTCCCGCTCGAGCTTCGTCGCGTCCATGGCATAGCGACGGTCCTGTCCAGGCCTGTCCTTCACGAAAGTGATCAGTTCCGCGAAGCTGCCCTGTACGCGGGGCGAAAGCTCATCGAGAATTCGGCATAGCGTCAGAACAACCTCCAGGTTGCTCTTCTCGTTCCAACCACCGATGTTGTAGCGTTCCCCTGCGCGACCCTTCTCGAGCACGATTCGGATCGCATGGCAATGATCGGCCACGTATAACCAGTCACGTATGATCTGGCCGTCGCCGTGCAAGGGCAATGCCTGCCCTGCCAGCGCATTGTGGATCATTAGGGGAATCAGCTTTTCCGGGTGCTGGTGCGGCCCGTAGTTGTTCGAGCAATTGGTGGTCAGTACAGGCAGCCCGTAGGTACGGTTATAGGCACGGACGAGATGGTCGGACGCGGCCTTCGACGAGGCATATGGGCTGTTTGGCGCGTAAGGGCTCGACTCTCTGAACGGTGGATCGTCTGGGCGCAGGGAGCCGAACACCTCGTCAGTGGATACATGCAGGAAGCGGAAGGCCGCCCGGCTGGCCTCATCGAGACCCGGCCAGTACTCCCTCGATGCCTCTAGCAGATTGAAGGTGCCGACGATATTGGTCCCGATGAACTCCGCCGGGCCGTGGATGGAGCGCTCCACGTGGCTTTCCGCGGCGAAGTTCACAATCGCCCGTGGCCGGTACTTGGCCAGGAGCCTCGGCACGAGTTCCTGGTCCGCAATGTCGCCGCGAACGAATACATGACGCGGGTCATCACGCACGCCGGCAAGATTGTCCAGGCTGCCCGCGTAGGTGAGTTTGTCGAGATTCAGGACTGGCTCTTCGCTTGTCTTCAGCCAGTCAAGAACGAAATTGGCGCCGATAAAGCCCGCGCCGCCGGTGATCAGGATCAAGACGGAAGACCTCGGAAAGGGAATGAACCGGTTGAAAGACGGCTGTCGGTAACCCCCGCGCCCCGGGGGGCCTGGCACGGGGACTCCAGATCGATAAGTACTTTGCGCCGGAGCGCAACAGATTAGCAATACTTTGTGACATGCCATTCCAACGTGATACGCGGGTGATGCATGCCTCAGCCCGCGTCGTGACGGATTTCACGGATGCGAACACACACCGCGTCCGGGATCTTTACCGGGAACTCCCCACCCATGCAAGTCAGGGCAGGAGCGAATGCATCAAGGATCTGAAACGGGCGCGCTTCCCGTAGGCGCGCCCGCCTCGACCGTCTCCACTTCGAAGCCCACCACCGAGCGCGTGTCCTTGCTGAATTCCACGCCGATGAGGTGGATGGGCTGGCCCGCCGCGCGGTACTTGTCGGCGTAGCCGCGCGCCTTCAGTTGCGCCAGCGCCCGCCCTTCCGGGGCCAGTTCCACCACCTTGAATTCGAACAGGTGGATGCGCCCGCCAAAGCGCACCGTCATGTCGATGCGACCGTGGTGGGTGACGTCTTCCAGCACGATGTCCAGACCCAGCGCGGCAAAGTGACTGTAGACCACGCTGGCGTAGTAGCCCTCGTATTGGGCGATCGGGTTGTTGCGGTACCAGTCGTGGGGAATGCTGGCGAAGAAGGCGGCAAACAGCGCCCGCAGCCCGGCAAAGTCGCCGGCGCGCAGGATCTCCAGCAGCCGCAGCCGGTTGCTGAAGGCGGCCTGGCCGTCGACGCCCAGGCCGCGCAGCAGCGCGCCGTTCAGGCTGGTTTCCACTTCGTGGTTGGGATAGCCCAGGGTGTAGACCCAGTAGCCGGTCAGCGGCTCTTCCACCTTGTGCAGGGTCAGATAGCCGGTCTGGAACAACACCGCTTCGCTGGCGATGTGCTCCACGTCGAAGGCGGAGAGCAGTTCCAGGCTCGTTTGACGCCGCGCCAGATCCGGGGTGAAGAAACCGCGCTGCGTGAGCAGGTCCACCAGAAAGGTGGGCGTGCCGGTTTCGAACCAGAAGGGTTTGAACTCGCGTTCCCGGAACAGCAGCAGCAGATCGAAGGGGTTGTAGACCGCCTCGCCGCCCCAGTTGTAGCCGTTGTACCACTGGCGGATCTTCGCCCGATCCAGCCCTCCGAGCTCGGGGGCGAACACCGCGTCCAGGTCTGCTTCCGTGTAACCACACAGCGCCGAGTAGCGCGCGGACACGGTGATGTCTTCCAGATTGTTCAGCCCCGAGAACAGGCTGACCTTGCTGAACTTGGATACCCCGGTGAGGAAGGCAAAGCGGATGTGGGCGTCCTGGCCCTTGATCACGGAGTAGAGGTCGCGCAGGCCGTCGCGCATCTCGCGCGCCAGCGGCGCGTTGGTGATGTTGTCCAGGATGGGCTTGTCGTATTCGTCGACCAGCACCACCACGCGCTCGCCATGGCGGGCGTGGGCCTGGCGGATGATCTCGCCGAAGCAGCCGGGGATATCCAGCCCTTCCGGGCAGCTCACATCAAGGGCTTCGCGGTTCTGGCGCAGGATGTCCCAGATACGCTGGTCCAGGGCCGCGCGGCTGGGCGCCACGCCTTCGGCGAAGCCGATCCGGATGACCGGGTACTTGCGGCTCCAGTCCCAGCGCCCGTGGCAGTGCAGGCAGCGAAACAGCCCTTCGTTGGCCGAGAACAGCTCGGCCAGGGTATCGAGGAACAGCGATTTGCCGAAGCGGCGCGGGCGTGACAGGAAGTAGTAGGAGCCTTCGTCGATCAGGCGCAGGGCAAGCGGCGTCTTGTCCACGTAGTAGCAGCCGTCGGCGCGGATCTTGGCGAAGGACTGGATACCGATGGGAAGTTTCTTGCGGGTCATCGCAGGCTTTGCTGTAGACGCTTGCGTCTTGCGCAGGTCACGAACGAACTTCCCGAAGCATACTCGCCGCAGACTCGGTTCGCTGCCCGATCTCGTTGAGCGTCTTCAGCCCCCTCAACGCCTCCATCCCTACCTTCGCCTTGAACTGCGCACTATGCACCTTGCGCTTCTTGCTTTCGCTCATGCCACCGTCCTCACTGGACGACAGCTAAAACCGGTGTCTCAAAATCGGGGACCACTATATTACCCGATGGTGAAGCAGAAGGTCTCATCCGGAACCGGAGCGCGCGACATATCACCCCTGTATCGGTGCTTGTGCGCCGGAGACCAGGTACGGCACCAACGGCACGCAAGTTGTCTGCCGACCAGACGGCCGGCGAGGAGGCGCGCAGGAAGATCAAGAAAGCACGAGGGCGCGCCTTTGCGCGCCCTCGTAACGGGCAGATGGCGGGACGGATGCGCTAACGGACTTGGGCCCGTGCCCCCGCCCCAGAGGACTGCGCCGCCGGATCGGCCCACAGCGCCGAGTAGGCGGCGAGGAGCTTCGGCGCTTCGTAGCGCCACTCCAGTTCGTTGAGGACGCGGTGCCTGCCGTACTGGCCCATCTCCTCGCGCAGTTGAGGGCGATCGAGCAGGTAGACGATCTTGCGCGCCAGGTCGGCTTCGTCGTTCTTCTCGGCGTAGAGGGAGGCCTCCCTGGCCGAGTAACGCCCCTCGGCAAGGTCGAACTGAACGATGGGCTTGCCGAGCGCCATGTATTCCATGATCTTGTTCATGGTCGACTTGTCGTTCATGGCGTTGGCGACATCGGGATTGACGCACACGTCCGCCGTGTTCAGCATTTCCAGCATTTGCTGGTCAGGAACCCGTCCCGTGAAGGTAACGTAGTCGGACACACCGAGCTCCCGGGCATATGCCTGCATGTCCTCCAGCGAGGTGCCACCGCCAACTAGGCCGAAGTGGATGTCCTGCCGCCCCAACTCGAACACCACGTGCCTGATGCTGCGGAGCAGGATGTCGATGCCCTCCTGACGCCCCATCACCCCCACGTAGCCCACCAGATAATTGCGGCCCTGCTTCAAGTCGGGGCGGGCGGGGAGCTGCTTGAGGCGATCGAGCTTCGGGCCACTGCGCACCACATGCACCCGCTTCGGGTCCATCGAACCCCGCTCCAGCGCGATCCTGCGGTAGGACTCGTTGGTCGCAATCGAGATGTCGGCCGTGCGGAAGGTCCAGCGCTCCAGCGCAACGACCAGGCGGTAGAAGAAATCCTGGCGGCCGAACTTCGCCTCGTAGAGCTCGGGGTTGATGTCGTGATGATCGAATACGAACTTCTTGCCGAAAAACGTCTTGAAGAACTTCCCGATCACGAAAAAGAGATCCGGAGGATTGCAGGCGTGGATGACGTCGAACCCGCGTGTCAGGAACACCCGCCACGTCAGGGCGAAGGTCTTGGTCAGGGCCGCGCCGTATTCGACCGCGTAGCCCTTCGCGCCTTCAGCTTCCAGAGGTAGATCGAAGCGGTAGATGTGGATGCCGTCGAGCACCTCGTACTTCTTCTCGTACCCCTTGCCGGTCGGACAGATGATGGACACCTCGTAGCCCGCGGCCCGAAGCGTGGTGGCCTCTTGCCAGACCCGGCGGTCGAAGGGTGACGGAAGATTCTCGACCAGGATGAGTACCCGCTTCCCCGCGGCCTGGGATGCCCGGAACACGCGGGAAGCCAGTTCGGAACCGCCGGCGGCAACGGCCGCGCCCCCCCCTTGCTTGAAGGTGGCGCTGGCGCCTGCTGGAGTCGGTACTGTCGCGCGCAAATTCATCACTGTCCCCACGTGTTCTTGTTTGGCAACACGGTTCGTTTCTACGCTCCAAGTCCGCTCCCAGCAATTCGCGTAACGATGTACGCCTTTTGGCTTATGTTGATCCACATCCAGCGGAAACGCCCGCCAGAAGGCACATTGCGCTCATTGGCGACAATTGCGACATATGCTGTCCGTCCCCTCCCACCGCAATTCGCCCCTACCAGCAGATGCCCTCATAATCCCCACCGCTGCGGCACCCGGCACTCACGCGGACCAGGTCCACCACCTGCTGGCCGGGCCGAAGCCGACCAAACACATTGGCGAACTCCGGCGCGCCGTTGCCGATCACCACGAGTTCCGCGTGCTCGATGATCTCTTCCGCCGAATCCACCATGATTCGTGAAATGTGCGGGATCACATTCAGGATGTAATCCCGGTTCGCGCCGAGCAGCGAGGCCATGTTCACGTTGCGGTCATAAAGCCGCAGGTCGTAGCCCTTGCCAATGAGCTGCTCGATCAGCTCAACAAGCGGGCTCTCGCGCAGGTCGTCCGTACCCGCCTTGAAGCTGAAGCCCAGAAAGCCGATCCGGCGCACGCCCTTGCCCATGACCATCTTCAGACCACGCTCAACCTGGCGCGCGTTGCTGGGCAGGATGGCGTTGAGCACCGGCAGGTCCAGATCCAGACTCCTGCCGCGGTAGGTGAGCGCCCTCACGTCCTTGGGCAGGCAGGAGCCCCCGAAGGCGAAGCCGGGTTTCAGGTAGTAGGGCGACAGGTTCAACTTCGTGTCCTGGCAGAAGATGTCCATCACCTCGTGGCCATCGATCCCCACGCCCTTGCAGACGTTGCCGATCTCATTGGCAAAGCACACCTTGAGCGCGTGCCAGACGTTGTCCGCATACTTGGCCATCTCGGCGGTGGCCACGTCCGTGCGGATCAACGGTGCCCTCACGCCATCGTAAATCCTGGCCAGCACATCGCCAGCGCGCCCATCCGTTTCGCCGATCACCGTCTTGGGCGGATTGCGGTAGTCGAAGACCGCGGTGCCCTCCCGCAGAAATTCCGGATTGATGCAAACCCCGAAGTCGACTCCGGCCTGCTTGCCGGACACGCTCTCCAGCAGCGGAATCACCACGTTATTCATCGTCCCTGGCAGCATCGTGCTGCGCGCCACCACGACGTGAAAGCCCTCTTTTTCGCGCAGCGCCTCGCCGATCTGCTCACAGGCGTGCCGCACATATCGGAGATCCAGACTGCCGTTGAGCTGGCTCGGCGTGCCCACGCAAATGAGGGAGATTTCGCTATCGACCACCGCCTGACGGGCGTCGGTGATGGCGCGAAGCGTACCTGCGGCAACCGCGCGGGCGGTGGTCTCCGCCACGTCCTTTTCGACGATGGGCGCGAGCCCCTCGTTGACTAAACCCACCTTTGTGCGATTGGGGTCGACGCCGATCACGAAATGGCCGTCTTCCGCAAGACAGGCGGCCGACACGGCACCGACGTAACCCAGGCCGAAGACGCTGATGCGCATGGTGTGAAATCTCCCGTCCGACCCGCACGACGCGGCCGGAAACAAAATTCAAGTCGTCATTACACAACAGGGATGACAAGGCCAGACGTGACGCCTGTCACATCCGGCGTCACCGCTTTCGATGAAGCGCGCAGCCGCACTCTGGCCTACGCACTACCTCGGGTGATCCGGATCAGAGTAACCAGATCCTTCGTGCCGACGATATCCCCAGCCCATACCACGGTGCAGGAAGGACCCTTCTCATCGAAGCGACGCGAAACCCAGCCCAGGGGAGGATCCTCCCGGCCGCAGACGATCTCCGCCCGCCAATCCCACCCAGGCATGCTCAGCACCATCTCCACTTCGTCGCGGCGCAGGCCGACCGCCGCGCCGTCCGTTACGGCCACGCAATCCTCTGCCGCATGCCAGAACAACTCGATGTGGTGTTTCCTCCGGCACTCGACACGATCCGTCACCCAAATCAACCGCGCCTTCTTGTCGAATTCGATCGTCCGGCGGTGCAGCACCGGATCGTCCAGGCGAAGGTAGCCATCATGACTCCCGACCCACGTGTCGCATTCCGGCGTGCTCTTGAAACGCTCCCGCGCCGCCCGCGCATGCCGCGTCCAAAGGAAATTCCCCCCCGACACCGACTGGTCCACACCATCCACCCGCACCGTGTTGTGCGCACTCGTGCCACGAAAGTAATCCCGCCACTTCTTCCGCGTGTGGTAGGCGTAGGTACCCGGATCGATCAGGATCTCCCGCCCGTCCACCGAAAGCGTGAGCGCCAGGGCATCCGCATGCCCGTGCGCCGCGATGGACAGATACCCGAGCGGTCCCGCATCGGCCACCACCCGGGTCTCGTCCGCCTCGCCCAGCCGATCCCCCAACACCGAATAGCCGCCCTGGGCAAAATCCTTCGACAACTCGCGCCCCTCGGGCACCTGCAAGCGCTCGAACGTCTGCGCTTCCGCATCGCCGAGCAGCCAACGGCTCTTGTCATCGAAGCAGCCCCCCTTTGCCTTGAAATCCCCCCGCCCGAACAACACGGCCCCCGTCGCCAGCAAGGATCGGTACGGGTTCCCGCCATCCCGCCCAAACCGGACCATCGCCCCGTCGTCCGCGTCTCCGAACATCGGCACATGTCCCCCGACATCCATCACGCCGGCAATGAACTCCAGCATCCGCTCCAGCCTCTGCCAGTACGCCGCGGAGAACTCCACCCCGTTCGCCCGTCCGAACAGCCCGACCAGCAGCATCATGTCCGCCACCTCGTGCTGGTACCAGACCGCCTGCTCGCGATTGACTCCGTCTTCGCCATTCTGCTTCAGCGCCTCCGCCTCGAATTCCCCGGCCGCACGCTCCCGCCAGCGGCGGCTTGCCGGCCACATGGGCCAGGTCACCGAAGCGACGAACAAACCCATCAGCTCGCCCAGCAGATGGTTGTTGGCCGACGAATACCGGGAGAGGTGCCCGGAAATGAAGTGGCAGTGCTGATAGATCGAATCCAGCCACCGTTGCCGGAATGCAGCGTCCCGGGGCGGCGCCGGCATGCCGCCTTCCCGGGCCGTACCGTGCAGCAAATGCCAGGCCACGGCCCAATTCACCAGCCGCACGGCATGCTCCAGCGAACTCGTCCAGTTGGCGCCCAGCGGATAGGGGCACTGCGCAAACCACGAATCCAGCAGCGTGCGGCAGCCCTCGGCATGGCGCGCTTCGCCCGTCAAATGCCAGGCCTGTGCCAGGGTCACCAGTTCCGCGTGCCGGTTGGGCTCCCACAGATACTTGATGTCGCCCACGATGCGCTCGTCGCGGTAATTCAGCGTCTTGCCAAAGGAAAGCGGCGCCCGTGTGCCGGTCTTCGGATCCCGGTTCCACTCCGGCGGAAACCCCAGGGCTGCACTCTTCAGCGCAAAGACGTCGAAGCGCCCCGCCAACACCCGCTCCGCCGCCGCCCTGTAGTGCGTCGCATCGAAACCCCTCGCCAGTACGTCGCACCACGCACTACCGGGTGCCCCCGCCGGTGCTCCGGCCCGCGCCAGGCCGAAGCCGCACCGCTCCAGGCCCGCACGCCCCGCCTGGCGCACCCGATGGAGGATCTCCCGCGCACCCATGGCGCGCAGGCGGTTGAGTTTCCACGGCAATCCCTGCAATGCCCCACCGCCCGAGGACTCGCACTTCAATTGACCCACTCCCCCTTTGCCTGTCAGGTTGTCCGTGACCCTGGAACCCCTGCGATTAGAACGTCCTGGGTACGAAACCGGGCGTGACGACCGTCACGCTTCCACCCAACGCAGGACCGAGTCCGGGAACCCACCCGGTACGAGACGCCCGGTTGGCGTCGATGTCTTGTACAATGTAGCTGTACAACAACTGGGAACCATCATGACCATAGAAACCACCTACAGTCAGGCCCGCGAGCGACTCGCAACGCTCATGGATCGCGCGACCGAGGATCGCGAAATCGTCGTCGTGCGTCGTCGCAAAGGCGAGGCGGTGGCCATGATCGCAGCCGACGAACTGCAGAGCCTGATGGAAACCGCCCACCTCCTGCGTTCGCCCGCCAACGCGGAGCGTCTATTGAATGCGCTTGCGCGCGCCCTCCGCGCAGAGGGCGCGCCCATGTCCGTCGAAGCGCTCAAGAAGGATCTTGGACTTGAAGAGTGATCCCCCCCGACCGGCGGTCTTTCAGCCCGAGTTCATCGAGGACCTTCGCCACTGGGTCGAAACGGACAGGCGTTGCGCCAAGCGCCTGCTCGACCTGGTCCAGGCGACCCTTCAAGACCCCTTCCGCGGCATCGGCAAGCCTGAACCACTCAAGTACCTGGCCGGCAACGTCTGGTCACGCCGCCTCACGCAGGAGCATCGCTGCGTCTATCTGGTGAAGGCGGATCGCATCGAGTTCCTGCAGGGGCGTTACCACTACTGATCCGGGCTTGATTCCATGCCCGTGTCCGGTGCCATCCCAAGACCGCGGTACTGCTCCTCCAGACAGGCGATGGCCCTTTCCTCGGCATACTCCCGCGCGATGCGTTCCCTGGCGGCCGCGCCCATGCGCCGCCGGGCGCCTTCGTCGCGCAGCAGGCGCGCGATGGCATCGGCAAGCGCCACCACATCCCGCGGGGGAACCAGGAACCCCTCCACACCCTCCGCAACCACGTCCGGGATACCCCCGACGGGCGTCACGATCACCGGCACCCCGCGGGACATGGCCTCCAGCATGCTCAGGGGCAGGCCTTCCACATACGAAGGAAGCACAAAGCCGCTCACGCCCTCGAAGGCCTCGTCCAGCCCCCGTTCGCCGAGCCACCCCAGATACTCGACCCGTCCCTCCAGGCCGCGCTCCCGGCATTCGCGGGCCAAACGGTCCGATTCGCCATCCCCGCACACCCGCAGCCGCAGCGCCGGGAACTCCCCCGCGAGCGTCTCGAGGGCACGTACGAGTTCCCAGATTCCCTTGTCCGCCCAGATCCGACCCACGAAAACCAGAACCGGCGCGTCGGGCTCAGGGGGCCGCGCCCCGACGCGCAGCCGGATCGGGTAGGGCACCACCGCCGTACGGCAACCGGGTGCCAGGTCCGCCAGGCGCGCCGCCCAACGGGGTGTCGGCACCATCACCCGTTCGGCGGAAACCAGAAGCCAACAAACCAGCCGCCTGCGCGGCGACAAGGCCGAATCGTTCGCGTAGTCCCAGTAGCGCCCCCCGTGGACGTGCAGCAGGACAGGCACGCGGAGAAAGTGCGCCAGGATCGCGAAAGGGCACTTGCGCCAAAGACTTGCCCCGGTCGAGAGATGCACGTGGCAGGCGCTGGCCCGCCGCCCGGCCAGAAGGGCCGCGAAACACCCCAAGGCGCGCACACCCGCCCACGCCTTGCGCCGCGCAGCACCCTCCCGATGGGTGACGACATAGCGCACCTGCCACCCCCGCAAGGCAAGCGCCCGGCGGTACTGACCAATCAACGTGGCCACCCCGCCATGGGTGGTCTCGGCCGTACCAAGCATCACCAGACCGTCGGGGCCCACGGGTCGCTTCACCTCCCTTACGCGAGCAAGGTCCGCGCCGCGTTCGCCACGATCTCCTGGTCCGCCAGGCTCATGCGCGAATGGATCGGCAGGCTCACCACGGTGCGGAAGGCCTCCTCCGCCGCCGGAAACGCCCCGGCGTCATGGCCAAGCGCTTCGCGCCAGTAGGTCATGCGATGCAGGGGGATGAAGTGCACCCCACAGACCACGCCGGCCCTGCGCATGCCGCGGATGAACTCGTCCCGGGTCGCGGGCGCGTCGTCCCTCAGCCTAATCACGTAGAGGTGCCACGCGTGGTCCTGAGCCCGTGCCGGCCGCGGAGGGAGATGAACGGGCAGATCCCCCAGGGCGCCATCGTAGAAGGTGGCTATTTCCAGCCTCCGGCGGTGCATGCTCCACGCCCTGCGCAACTGCACAATAGCCAGCGACGCCGCAATGTCACCCATATTGCACTTGTACCCCCGCTCAACCACGTCATAGGCCCAGGGTTGCAGCGCGCCGCCGGCGCGGCGAAAGGCATCCCGGTCGATGCCGTGCAAACGCCGGCGATGGTAGCGCCCCGCCGCAGCGGCATCCCGGGTCACCACCATTCCGCCCTCGCCCGCCGCCACCGGCTTCGTCGCATAGAAGCTGAACACCGCGGCGTCGCTTTCCAGGCTGCCCACCAGGCACTCCCCGCTGCGCGCGGGAAAAGCGTGGGCGGCGTCCTCGATCACCGCAATGCCGCGCGCGCGGGCGCGGGCCAGAATGCGCGCCATGTCACAAGCCATGCCGCCCATATGCACCGGCACGATCGCCCGCGTGCGCTCCGTCACCACCGCCTCGACCGCGTCGGGGTCCACGCAGAGCGTCTCCGGGTCGATATCCACCAGCACCGGCCTCGCCCCAAGCGCCACGGCGGCCTCCGCCGTGGCCGTGAACGTGTAGGTCGTCGTGATCACCTCGTCGCCCGCCCCCACGCCTGCCCCGTCCAGCGCAAGGCTCAGCCCCGCCGTGGCCGAACTCACCGCCACGGCATGCACGCCCCCACCCAGGAACGCGGCAAACTCCTCCTCCAGGCACCGCACCTTCGGCCCCGTCGTCAGCCAGCCTCCGCGTAGCGTGTCCACCACTTCGGCGATTTCCGCTTCCCCAATGTCGGGCATGGCAAACGGCACGCGCAGCGGAAACTCGTCTTGCAACACTGTAGTCACCCGGTTTCCTCGAATCGGTTGTCGCAACGCCCTGTTCGGCCGGCTCGCTAGCATAGCGGCAGATTGCCACCGATAGCATGCCGAATTCCGCGCCTACACCTTCCGGTGGATGCAGCCCCGGCATGCCCCCCCCGGCGGCCCGGTCACCGGAGGAAATCGAAGTGCCCCGCGA
>JACQYB010000007.1:36209-98986 GCA_016208415.1 Betaproteobacteria bacterium
GTGCCCCGCGATGAAACGGGAACCCGCCGGCGACAGATGGTCCCGGTCGCGATACAGGAGCGCCCCCTGATCGTCGCGCACGCGGCAGGGATCGCGCTGGCACAGGATCTCGTCCGGAAAGAACACACGGGCGTTTCTGGCGCTGCGCGCGATCTGCCCCAGCCGCTCCTTCCACGGATCCATGGATTCCACGATGGCCGCGCGCCGCGCAAACGGTGGGCGCGATGGGGCGAAAGACACGGGCATCGCCGCCCGTGCGAAGTACCGCGGGACATCGAAGCCCGCGCCGGGCGCCCGCCCCAGCAGCACCACGCGCTTTCCCGCTTCCTCCAGCACGCGGACCACCTCCCCCAGATCCGCCTCCAGGTGCGCCCCGGCGCTACCCTGCCCCGCCGCATCGCCGGCGGCGCGGCCATAGTCGTCCCATGAGGCCGCGAGGATCACCATCTCCACGTTCGACGCCGCCCTCAGATAGTTAAGCGTCCGCCGGTTGAACTCATGGCATAGCGAAGCCTTGGCGCGCACCAGCGTCGAACCCGGCCGCAGCGGCGGACACTGGGAGACATACAACAGCTCGGCGTTCTTCCCGGCGCGCCGCAGCCTCTCCGCCACCCCAACGAAAAAGTGATCCGCATGGGAATCGCCCCAGACCACCACATCCGGGGCCACGCGAGGATCGAACCTGCACCGTGCATCCACGTGCGATACCCGGAGGCTGGAGCGGTCGCACGCATACATGTACGGGTTCGGCGCTGCAAACGCCTCCTCCCTTGCCACCGCCGGCGACACACGTTGCTGCAGCCCGCCCAAGGACCACGCCATGCCGCCGACGAGCGCCACTGCCAGAGAAGCAGCGCCGTACCGCATCACGCTAATCCCAGGAGCACGCACCACCGCCGTACGCAGAGGCACCTCCACGTAACGCCACGTCAGCAGGGACAAGCCTGCGGCCGCTCCCACAAGGATCAGCGCCGACGCCGGGGCCAGTTCGCCCACGGTCAGGATGTTTGCGAAAGAAAGAAGCAGCCAGTGCCAAAGGTAAAGCGAGTACGAGATCAGGCCCACCCACACCATCGGCGCGGCCGACAGCAGCCGCCGATTCACCACCGCCCCTTCCCCCGCCAGGATGAGGAGCCCCGCCCCCACGCACGGCCACAGGGCGTTCCACCCCGGAAACGGGCTGCCCCTCTCTAGGGCCAGTACACTGCCCGCAATCAGTGCAAGCCCCGCTACGGAGCAGGCGTCGGCCGCCAATCCGGAGCGCGGGGCACGCACCATCCTCAACGCAAGGGCAGCACCCAGCAACAGCTCCCACGCCCGGGCGGGAAGGAGAAAGAACGCCGGCCGCGGACGGAACACGACCCCGAGGCAGGCCGCAACGAACGACACCACCAACACCCCCCACAGCAGGGAGAACCGCAGGGATTTCCCGCAGCGCAGCAGCAGGAGCAGCAGTGGGGGCCAAAGCAGGTAGAACTGCTCCTCCACCCCCAGCGACCAAGTGTGGAGCAAGGGCTTGAAATCAGCCGCGGAATCGAAATACCCCCCTTCGCTCCAGAAGACGATATTGGATACGAAGAAAACCGTGGCAACCAAACACCTCCCATACGACTGTAGCTCGCCCGGCGTCAGCAGGAACAAGCCAAGCACGAACCCGCTCCCCAATACCGCGAACAACGCCGGCAGAATGCGCTTTGCCCGTCGCAAGTAGAAGCCGACGAACGAAAAGCTCCCTTCGGCCACCCCGGCGGCAACGATCCCCGTGATCAGGTAGCCCGAAAGGACGAAGAAGACATCGACGCCGACATAGCCGCCCGAAAACCCCGGCAGGCCGCCGTGATGGGAAACGACCGGCAGGATGGCCAGTGCGCGCAACCCGTCCAGGTCTTTGCGGTGGACGATCGCGGCGGTCATCGGGAATACGCTCTGGCTTCATCAACAACCGTCTTCGGCCGCATATTCGCGAACATCCCCATCGGATGTATCGTCACCGCTCGCATATCCACTACGGCGGTACTGTCCCGCGGACGCACACTGCCACCCTATCAGTGCATCGCGTAGCGCGACGGATCAACGGATCGCTTAACTACCCTTGCCGGGCGCCCCATCACCAAAGAGTAAGCCGGCACATTCGCGTTCACTAGCGAACCGGCCGCGATCACAGCACCCCTTCCGATCGTCACAGGGCCAATGACCAATGATGCGGCATGAATTACTACATCATCTTCAATCGTTGGCACCCCTTCCTCAGTGGAATTACCCCCAATTATGGTATGCGAACCGATAAAACAATTGCTCCCTATCCTGCAGTTCGCGTTGATGATAGTTGCCAGTCCGTTGTGGCCAAAGTGCACGTTCATTCCTAGCCGCACCCCGGCAGGGATATGCGCCCCGTAGCACAAGCGGATAGCCAACTCGATACCTCGCGCGACCCCACTCGCTCGCCTCATCTTGAGCCAATGGGCAGCGCGCTGCAACTTCACGAGAAATTGCTCCCCAGCAGCCTTCCCCATAAGTCAATTAGCCCCGCGCAAGGTTCTGTAGCTTTGCCAGAAGTCTCTGCCACGTCATGTTACGTACCTTCCGCTTGAATGTTCCTATCGGTGTCGGATTAAGCCATTCATCAATGAAAAGCGTTTCCGGGGATCCGAGCGCATCCTCGCTCAACCCCAACCGCTCCACGAGAGCATTCCTAGCAAAGAACATGTTTCCTGTGTGACATACTAGCGTGTAGCCTTTGCTCTTCCCCAAGTCCAGCATTGCCGAAAAACTGGTAAGCCGCTTGCCCCCCTTGTATATGTACGATTCTCCGGGAGGCACACTGCTGTCTATCTCGATAATTACCAGGTTTGGCGTATATCGCTGAAGCGATTGCCAAATGTGATAGTCAAAGCTGTCCACGTCGATGCTCAAGACATCGAACTCCGCGGGGATCGGCGTCCGCCCAAGAAGGTTGTCCAAGCTGCACTCAGTTCCTTGGTGATCCACGAGAGCATTAATGATATGCAGCTTCTGTTTGTGTTTACGTGCGGTTTGCTCCAAGGCGCGAAAGCGTGATGGGTCGGATTCGATCATCACCCCCCTCCACCCCCGCCGTAACAACGAGTACGTATTAGACCCGTACTTGCCGTCCCACGCCCCGAACTCACAGAACCACCCGTCTCTTATACCCCAGCGCCTGAGAAGTTCGGCAATTACACCGTCCTCTCCGTTCTGGCTGAACTCATTGGTCCGATACGTCTTAAGCGCTCTCTGTCTATCCATACCAACTCCCTCGCATTTCACTCCGATGGCATCATCACTACTAGACTTTGACTTCGGAAGCACGACCGTCAGCGCAATACCGCCACGCCGTTTCCATCGAACTCAAAGCGCCGCCCGGCTAGTAACACCACTTGCCGGCCGGCCTCCCTCCGCGATGCCACCTCCGTCCCGCCGCACCCCACCTCCACCAGGGCAACGAACTGCGCCTCGGCCGTCTTGTGGCGGGTGGCATAGCGCGCATGCCACTGCGTCGGGTATTCGCCCTGCGGCCCGGCACTGAAACGGTCGGTCTGGGTGAAGGCCCC
This sequence comes from Betaproteobacteria bacterium, assembly GCA_016208415.1. GTDB lineage: Bacteria > Pseudomonadota > Gammaproteobacteria > Burkholderiales > Rhodocyclaceae > JACQYB01. The sequence continues at coordinate 39,779 of JACQYB010000007.1, forward strand.
CTCGGGGGCGGCCAGCATGCGCACGCAAAGCCGCACCGCATCCTGCTCTATCTCGAGCGCCTGACCGGCGTATTCCTTCATACGCGACAAGGCATGCAGGTTCCATTCCCAAGTGCGGGGAATATCCGAGGCTAGGTCGTCGAAGACCAGCAACATGTCCGGGCGGACATACACCAAACTGCGAACCGCCCTCTTGAGCGTCCTGCCATAGGCCTCAGTGGCGTCCCCAGACGCCAAGTCCGCCTGCGCCCCGTTCTGGAACTGGGTGATGCGCCCCTTCGCCGCCATGGTGTCGTGCATCTGCCCCTGGCCGCCATCGAAGGTGATGGCGTTGTGTGCCCGCGTCTGCTTGTACCAGTCCTTCCAGTGCGGCGAACTGTAGTAGTCGTAATAACCCGAATCGATGGCCAAGGCGCGCCCACGCGCGTGAATCACGAAACCGTTCTGATCGGCGTGGGAATGGTTGTAGGAGCCATAAGGGCTCGACTTGAAGTACACCGAGGTGCGCGCCCGGTCGCCCAGATCGCTGTGCATAGCCACCCAGCCGATGTCAGCCAAATGCACCGCATGGGGAGTGCCCGCCGGCAGCGCGCCGGGGACGGCGTTCCAGTCGCGCGGCAGCGCCAGCAGCAGCGCGAGATGCAGGGGATCCTCTCCGAACTGATTGCGCGCATACCAGTCCGCCAGGGGCGAAGGCAGATGCGCCGCATAGGCCCGGGCCTGGGTGGCCCACACGTTGCGAAAGACCTTCTCTGCCCCGTCTCCGAACAACCCGGTAGGCGCGCCCGGGGGCAGGAAATAGGCGATGAAGCGGCCGTAGCCCTGTGCCCAGGCCTGCTGCCCGAGATCAACGCCCAGAGCGTTCTGCAGCAGATGCCAGACTACGAAATGGGTGTAGAGCACGTCCCACTGGGCGTAGGCCGTGCCGTTGGCGAAACCGCCTTCCTCGCCCCCCCATGACAAGGGTCTCGCCAGATAACGAGGTACCACCTCCTCGACGCATACATCGAACAGCGGATCCTCGCCCGCCAGCGCCGTGCACATCACTGCCAGGCGGGCCAGGGTCACCTCCCCGTGGGAATCGTGGGCGCGACGGTCGAACTTGCGTCCCATGTCCAGACCGTATGGGTTGTCTAGGCTGGAAGGTGCCAGCATGTCAGCCACCCGCGGACGGATGGCTGACAGCAATCGCGCCCGTTCCTCCGGCGTGAACGCGTCGTGCAGCCAGTCGTAGGCCAAAGTCAACGCCCAGCCCACGGCGCGGGCGCTCTGGTCATGATGCCGGAAGCTCGTCGCGCCCGCTGGCGACCAGCCGGCGAGATGCAGGGCACGCAGCTTGGCCGCTTTCAGCAGGTCCGCGTCACCGGTGGCGTGCCAGGCCAAGGCCAGGCGCAGGATGCGGCCTTCCTCGGCGAAACTTGCATTCTGGATTTCCTGCATGGCCCGGTGCTTGGCGTGTTCTCCCGCAGCGGGAATGGGTTCGCTCGGCAGCGGCGATTGCGCTTCCGTCGTCGCCCCCGATGCCAGGACGGAGGCGTGCTCGCGCAGGGAAGCAGGTGTCACGGTTCTGGGATGGGGTTTCGCCTTGAGTCGATCGAACAATACGGGCGAGACAGGGCGCCTTTCCTGTTGCCCCGCCCCTGGCGCTTGAGCGCCGGCGCTGCCGGTCAGCAAGACCAGGCCAAATGCCGCACACATTCGGGCAAACCGCCTCACAGCCCGTACTCCCGATGCCACAGCTCAAGGCTGAGCAGGGCCCACAGCAGTTTCTCGTGGTTGTGCCGTTGCGAAATGTGTTCCTGCAACACCCGGTTCAGGGCATCCGCCCGGAAATAGGTTCTGGTGCGGGAATCCGAGCCCGTCAGATGGTCGAACAGATAATCCCGCATGGAAGTGCGGAACCACTCGTTCACCGGCACGCGGAAGCCCACCTTGGGTCGATCCGAGATGGCCGCCGGCAGCACGCGTTTCATGCCCTCCCGCAGCAGCCATTTCGTCGCGCGGCCGCGCACCCGATATGCGTCCGGCAGACTGGAGACGAAGGCGGCCAGCTCGTGATCCATGAAGGGCATGCGCGCCTCCAGCGAGGCGGCCATGGTCATGCGGTCGCCGCGCTCCAGCAGGTTGTCCGGCAGCCAGCTCGTTTGATCGAAATACAGGATGCGGCGCAGAGGGGTATTTTCCGGCGGCGTGTCGAACTGCACCTGCCCGGGCTGCAGAGCGGGTACGGGCAGCGCCACCAGCGCTGCGCGTTCGCGCTCCGACAGGGCGCCAAACCAGCGGGGCATGCGCTCCTCGAAGCGCTCCAGACCCAGGTTGTCAATGGCGGTCTTGGCGCGGCGGAAGCGATACGTTAGAGCCCCCACCAGCGGTTCGATGAGCCCGTTGCGCAGCAGACCGGGTAACCGTTGATAGGCGCGCACATGGCGCTCGAACACGTGCTTGGGATAGCCGCCCAGAATCTCGTCCGAACCCTCGCCGGTGAGCACCATCTTCACGCTCTGGCGCGCCTGGCGGGCCAGCAGGTAGATGGGAATGTCGGAGGGCTCCGCCACGGGCGCATCCCGAAACCGTATCAGCGCCGGCAAGTGCGTCATCAGGTGGTCGGGATCGACGGCAAGTTCGTGATGTTTCGTCTTGAACCGCTCGGCGATGACTCGGGCGTACTGCAGCTCGCTGTAGGTCGACTCGCCGAACCCCACCGAGAAGGTCGTCACCGGCAGGGCCGAATGCCTGGACATGAGCGCCACCACGGCCGAGGAGTCGATGCCGCCGGAAAGGAAGGCGCCGAAGGGTACATCCGCCACCATGCGGATGCGCACCGCCTCCTCCAGCCTTTCCATGAAGGCGCCCACGGGGTCGGCGGGCAGGGGCGCGGGCTGCGGCGGGTCGCCATCCGGCGGGCGGTAATAGCGCCGTTCAACCAGTCGCCCCCCTTCCCAAACGGCGTAGCAGCCAGGCATGAGCTTGCGGATGCCGCCAAACAGGGTGGCCGGTGCCGGCACATAACGGTAAGCCAGATAGTCCCAGGCCGCCGCCGCATCCACCTCGGGCCGCACTCCAGGCCATGCGAGCAGAGACTTGATCTCCGAAGCGAACAGCAGGTCGCCCTTGCTCTCGCATAGAAACAGGGGCTTCTTGCCGAAGCGGTCCCGCGCCAGGAACAGGCGCTGCCGGGGGGCGTCCCACAGTGCAAGGGCGAACATGCCGCGGAAATGCGGCACGCAATCCTCACCCCACTCCTCGTAGGCGTGCACGATGGTCTCGGTGTCCGAGCGGGTGGCAAAGCGATGGCCGCGCGAGATCAGTTCCTCGCGCAGGCCCTGGAAGTTGTAGATCTCGCCGTTGAACACGATCTGGATCGTGCCATCCTCGTTGCCCAGGGGCTGATGGCCAGTGGACAGATCGATGATCGAGAGCCGCCGGTGGGCCAGCCCGATGCGCCAGGCGCCCCCCGCGGTGGTCGCGTGGAGAAAGCCCTCGTCGTCCGGCCCCCGGTGGGCGATGGCCTCCGCCATTTCCGCGAGCGACCGGGCTACATCGACTTCCCGCCGCCGGCTGACGTATCCCGCGATGCCGCACATGGCTATCCCGAAGTCCGTTCCAGGGAGCGGTAGATGCGGGAGAAATCCGCCTCCAGCCGCGCCACCGTGTAGTGCTCCAGCACCCGCGCACGACCCGCCCGCGCCATGCGGGCGAGCCCCTCCCGGTCGTCGTCCAGGCGGGCGATGGCGCGCGCCAGCCCTGCCGCGTCACGAGGTTCCACGAAGCGGCCGTGCAGCCCATCCTGCATCACGTCCGGGATGGCACCCACCCGCGTGGTCACCGGCACCGCGCCGGCGGCCATGGCCTCCAGGAGAGCATAGGGCAGACCTTCCCGGTGGAAGGTGGGAAAGACGAACACATCCGCCTCGCACCAGAGCCGGTCCTTGGCCGCGTCGAACACGGGGCCGGAAAATTCCACCCGCCCCGTCAGCCCCAGCGCCGCGACATGTTCTCGCAAGCGACCCCCGTCCGGCCCACCGCCGGCCATCACCAAACGCAGGTCGCGGCCCTCGCCCAGCAGCACGGCCAAGGCCTCCACCGCCTCGAATATGCCCTTGTTTTCGGCCAGCCGCCCCAGGTAGGCCAGGCGCAGCGGTCCTTGCCGCGTGCCATCAAGGCCACGCCCCAGCAGCGCCTCCGGCCGGATGGCATTGGCCACCACATCCAACCGCTGGCCCGGCAGGAACCGACGGTAGGCGTCGAGTTCCGCCTGTGCGAGCAGCACCACCGCGTCGGGCAGCCCTAAGGACCACCGCAGCACCCCAGTGAGCAGGCGGCGCCCAGGGAAGAACTCCTCCGGCAGGGCACCTCCATGCACCTGATACACCACCCGCCGCCCCAGCAGCCTAGCCACCAGCAGATAGGCGAGATCCCGCCAATAGCTCTTCTGCTCCAGCGACGAATTGAGGTGCACGATGGCCGGCCCCAATCGAAGCAAGAAAAAGAAGAAACTCGCCGGACTGAAAACGAAGCGCAGCGGCTTCTGCCAGGGAGATTCCCGGCGGCCTTCGCTCCCCACCTGGAAATGCAGCAGTTTGAATTCCTGCGCCAAGGCCGAGCCGAAGAGCTGGTTGAGATGGGTGGTTACGCCGCTAACGGCGACGAAAGCGGGGCCCAAGACAGCACACACTGGCTTCACGATGATCGTATGTCGCGGCTCATACCGAGCCATGAAGTATGGTCGTAAACGATTGCTGGATTCAACACACAAGCGAAGCATTCAGGCTCAAATGCCAGTCAATCACTACGCTCTAACTTGAAAAGCAATCGCCGGTCACTTGCTCGATATATTTCTGTCGCTTTCTGAAACCCCCCCCAACTGCACATCAGTTCTGCGAATTCTTGAGGGGAAGGGTTCGCGAAAACATTGCGCATTTGCGGATCATCCGGGTCATGAGGCTCAAAGAACATCACCCTTGGGCGCAATCTCTTCATCAGACGACGCAACCTATTGTAACCACACTCTGTTTTCACGAAGTGATGGAATATATTTACCGCCAACACCACATCAAACGGTGAATTCATCAATTCATTTTGTATTTCCTCGTCCAAAACATCCCCTAATACAAGACTGAACCGCCGCCCCTCTGCTGTGGCAATCTTGCGAGCGGCATGCGCGACATCTTCCAGATATTCCACACCGACGCAGTCATATCCAAGTTCCTCAAGTCGATGACCAAAGAACCCCAGATTGCATCCGATGTCCAGCGCCCGACCGCCGCCACCCAGCAAGTGCATGGATATAGCGTTCCAGCGGTCTTCACACGGATGCTCGAAAGGTATATCAGAGAGATCGAAATGAACTGGATTCTGGTAGAGACACCCCTTCTTGCTCGCCCCACCAGAGCTACGTGCCATACGGTGCATGAATTCTCGAAACTCTTGCCACCCTGTGTGCCGAACATATATCTGCACAGGAACTTTATTCAATCCCATGGCCCGAGCAACGGCCAATCTGTGGCGGCCATCCTGAAAAAGCGGTGCGCCATTTCTACCGATATTTACCAGAATCTCCCCGTGCCCAAACGGAGAATCAACGTTGGCACCCGAAGGGTTTGCGGATGCAGGGATATACCCATTGGCACTGATCGAATCAATGAGTTTATCTATGGCCTCACATTTCATATCGAAGTCAGAACGGTTCGCGCACCCCCACAAGGGCCGCCCCGCCGCGATCTGTTTAACGGCTGTTTTGTAATAATCAGTAGTCGGCCATGACACCCCATTGGTGCGATCCTGTACTGCTCGACAAATGCGCATATCGCTTACACGATAAGCCGGTTCATCCCAATTCCCATCTTGCACCAAGTTGACCTTTTTATGCTGCGGGAAGACCCAGTCTTCCCAGTCGTCACTCTTCGTTTCCAATTGAGTGTGGTATTGGATCCGCGACGGGTCGATCCAATAAATGGTTTGTGGGTCTGGCAAGGTCATGGAAGAAAGGTACCGCGAAGCCTTTACCACGAGGAGTTCCTTCTCTACAAGGATACTTCGCGCGGCTCTTTTGATTGTCATTCCATTATCTGGCAATGCGCTTAGCAGTGCCTTGACAGTTTTTCTTGCGCTGAACATAGTTTTCGATCTCATCACGATAGATCTTCGGTTGAAATGGAGGGCTCTGATGTCCGGCCCTGTCACTTAAGCGCAATTCTCTCCATCATTAGGACGTTCGCCACCGTCGCCGCCAGCCCGGGATAATGCCGCTCTCGGGCTACGAACTGCCTGCCTCGCTCGGCCATGGCCTGGCGCTCCTGGGGCGGCAGCCGCAGCAGTTCGAGCACCGCCTGCGCGAAGTCCTCGGCGGAATAGGGCACGCAGCGGCCCGCACCGCTGGTGTCGATGACGGCCTGCTGGTCGGGATTGTCGTTGCACACCACCGGCACCCCCAGGGCCAGGTACTCCGGCACCTTGGTAGGGGACGCGCTATCCAGCAAGAAGCCCCGCGGAAAGGGAGACAGTCCCACTTCCGCCGCGCGCACGTGGCGCCAACCCTGCGCCATCGGGAGCCAACCCGTCCACAACACGTGCTCCGCCACCCCGGTGGCACGCGCCTGCCCTTCCAGCCACGTGCGGTGTGGCGCGTCTTGGGTGTCGCCCACCAGCACCAGCAGTGCCCTGGGTTCCTCCCTCAGCACCCGGGCCAGCATGGCGAACAGCACCTCGATACGGCGGGGGCGGTCCAGGGTGCCCAGATAGACGATGACCCGCCGGGCGGCGAGACGGGGGTCGGGGGGAGGCGGCAGGGGCGTGCCTGCGATGGCATCCAGATCCACCCCCATGGGTACTGGGGTCATCCTGTCTTGCGGAATCCCCAGTACCGCCAAGTCGGCCTTCATGCGCTCGGACTGCACGAAGACATGGTTCGCCCGAGGAAGCACCCACCTGTAAAGCAGTAACCGCCCCACGCGCCCGTAAACCCAGTGAAAGAGGAATTTCATCAGCCCCGCCGAGAGACCCTGATCCCTGGCGAGAGCGATGTGCCCTTCCGGCATGGGGTAGGACATCCAGTAGTAGAAGGGCAACCCTCGGCGGCGCGCCACCCGCAGGGCAAAGGCAGCGGACAGGGGCAGGTCACGCACCTGGATGGCGTCGTAACGGGCGGGGTCTAAACGGGAGATCTGACGCCAAATGTGCATGAAGGTCTTGACGTGCTTCTTCACCTGGCCGCCGCCCACGTCGCAAAGCAGCGCCTCGCCGCCGCCCCAGGGCCCGGCGGCCTCGCCGAGGGTGCGGCCCGTCACCAAGTCGGACTGGATGGCCAGCCGGGGCAGATACTTGCCGAAGAGCACCGCCACGTCGGCGCGGAAGGTGGGCCAGGTCTCGGCGGTGATATAGAGCAGGCGCATGGGCTTACCCATGGATTACCTTGCGGCCCAAGAGGGCGTGTACGCATTGGCGCTCGGCGGCTGAAAAAGGTTTCACGGCCCAGGAAGCTACCAGAAAGGCAATCCCGGCGGCCACGGCCAGCACCGCCACTTCCAGCCAAGCGGGAGAAAGGCGCGGCAGCGAGGCGGCCAGCAGGGTGCCCGCTCCCGCCGCCAGGCCCAGCTTGAAGAGCCCGGCTTGATCGGGCCGGTAGCCCGCGCGGCGCAGGACCGCCACGACCAGCAGGACGAAGATTAGGTGCCCCCCGCCCAAGGCCGCCACCCCCGCCCAGGGGCCGGCGCCCAAGAAGAACAGCCCGAGCATGAGGGGCAACACGGACAGGCCGGCAGCCGCGCCCAAGGGGCACAGCCGAGCTTGGCCGGCTGCCACCGCCACGGTCTCCAGCAACTGGCGCTGGCTGAAGGGCACAAGGGCCAGCATGAAGCCGAAGAACAGCAGGCCCGTGTGGAGAAACTTGCCACCCGAAAGCAGCGCGATGAGCGCCTCACCCCCCACAGCGGCAAAACCCACCACCGGCATGAGCACGAATAGGCTCAGCTTGCCCGCCAGGTTGGCGTTGCCGGCCAACTCCGCCATGCCGCCGCCGCCCACGTACGCTGCCACCAGCTTGGGCCGCACCAGACCGAAGAGCAGCGTAGCGGGCAGATAGCGCGCCGCCTGCTCATACAGGCTACGGAGAAACCCGAACACCGCCGCAGCCTCGCCGCCCGCGAAGCGCTGTAACAACACGATGAAAAGCTGAGGGCTGTACGCAAGGGTCAACAGATGGGCGCCATACATCGGCAGCGCCGTGCTCCAGACCTCCCGCACGGCGGGTTCCCGCCAGTTCCCCGCGGCATGAACTGCATCTAGCCTGGACAGATGGCGCCTGAGCCCCCGAAAGGCCAGAGCGGTCATCAGAACCGATGCCGCCAGTTCCGCCCATAGCACCTCGCGGATGGTCACGTTGTCGCGCGAGGCGGCAAACCCCAACAGAGCCAGAAACACGACCTGACGGCACAACACGCTGGTTCGGACGACGTGCTGTTGAATCAGTGGCGCTAGCAGCCCTTCGCAAAGGAAGCGGCCGATGCCTTCGGTGAACACAAGAAATACCCAGCCCCAGGCCGCGGCACGCGCGACCTCCAGCCCCATACCGGCCAAAAAACCATCCAGGGCGAGCCCGAGCAGGACGGCACACGTGCCCAGCGCCGCCACCTGCCAGGCAAGCAGCCGGAAGGCAAAGGTCCGCACCTGCCCTGCCGGCGCGTGCAGGCGGTATTCCGGCAGATGGCGCGCGGCGGCCCAGTGCAGGCCCAACGCCCCAATCGCGTACGCAAGTTCGGCGCTGGCGATGAGCGTAGCGTAGGCGCCGTACTCTCGCAGCGGCAGTAGCCGCACGATCGAGAGCAGGATCAGGAACGTGAGGAGCCCGGAAACCGCCTTGCCGCTGAGGAATTGCCAAGCGCCCCGCCGCAGCGCAGCATGCCCATAGGGATGGCCGCTCATGGGCTTGAATCCGCCGGCTCGACGTGCTGCCGGAACAGCCAAGCCAGGTATCCAAGCAGACCATAGAAGAATATCTGGAAGGCCATGCTCTCCAGCAGTGTCTTGCCATAGAGGAGATAGAAGGCGGACAAGGGCATGCAGGCTTGTATTACAGCCGCATCCGCGCGAACCCGGGGCAGGCTCGCATCCCGGCGTAGCCGACCCGCCGTGCGCCAGGCAAGCGCCAGGATCGTGAGGAACAGGCCCGTGCCAAGAAGACCCTGTTCCCACAGCAAGGTGGACGCGGAAGTCAAGCCGATGCCGTACCCGGGATATCGGATCGCCACACGGCCGCCGGTCATGTCGTGAGCCGCGCCGAGTCCGTTGCCGCATACCACGGAAACCGGATCGTGGGCACCCTGCCGCTCCGCCCAGAAGGTGAGAACCGTGGTGCGATTGAGGAGGTAGTTTCCGTAGCCCTTCTCATGGATGTTGTATCGCAAAGTGTCTGCGATCTGATCGTCGACGGATTTCTTCGACAGGCTGAGGTAGGCGTACCCGGCACCGGCGGTAAGGAGCGCGCCAAGGACCAGGCCGGCAAGTGCATAATGCGGTCGCCGTATGAGGTCATGCCGGTAAAGGGTAAGAAACACCAATGGCAGCAGGATCACCACCACCTTCGTCTCCCCCATGAATAGCGGCGCGAGAATGACGGGGAGCAGGAAGACAAGGCGCTTTGCCCCGGGTGATTTCTCCCGGCGATGGGCAAGAAAGAATGCAAGCACAACGACGAGGAAGGTCGCCATGTCCGCATTCGCGCCCCCCGTATACATGCTTGCACCGAAAGTGCCGGCCACCACGTCGATGGGCACCAACCCCGGATAAGCCGCCACGAGGCCCTCGCGGATCGGAACGAGCCATATCAGTTCGTACAGCGCCCAAGGGAGTTGCGCCAGTGCCACCACGAGGAAAAACATCTTCCATCGTCGCACGTGCTGCTCTCCAATACTGAGCCAGGCCAGGGCATAGAGGAGACCGCTTACCTGGAAATGCCGCTTCACTCCGCTGAGGACCTCGTAAGCGGACGATGCCTGGGCAAGGCCGTTCAATGTCGTGTAGAGCATGAACACCAATGCCACCCATACGAAAGGCGGCGTGTTCCGGGCCACGCCGGGAGTCGTGGCGACCCGAAAGAAGGCGCCCCCCATGAGTGCGAAGCCCAGAATGGAGATTCCCCACACTGCCTTGCTCGCGGCGCCCTCTGCCCATAGAGGAACCACGCCTGCAACCAGCAGGCCCAGTACGAGGATCAGCCAGATATTCCAGATCGGCTTCGAAAAAAGAATTGCCGCTACGATGACGCCGGCTGCAATGCCAACGATGATTGGTTGTGCAGTGTATGCAACAAGGCCAAATAGTACGGCGAGAAGCACAATGCCGGCCTGTAGTGCCGGCACGGCGGAAGACTGCATCCCACCTCGGGAAGTGCTTACCAGTATGGTGCGTGGTTCAGCCATGCCTGAAACCACGATGCGAATGACTCAAGACAACGCACGGCCTCATGCTGTACCAAGCGGTTACTTCGCGCAGGCGCGCAAAGCCTACGTGTGCACGCGTCGGCGCGTTATGCAGAGTGGCGGAAGCAATCATTGGTCGCCAAGCCTCCCAGCGATCTTGGTTCGCCCGGACGGAGTCATGGCGCCCAGCATTGCGCGAATGAAATCATCCTGGGTCTGAAAAGCGCTTTTTTCATCGCGATCAATGGACGAGGCGCGAATCAGCATGCCGTCAGGTATGCGCCCCGAGAAGCCATATTTCATCTGGGCGAGCTTCTGCCGAAAGTCGGCATAGGTGGCTCTCTCGCCGACGGTAACCCAGTAGGTGATCGGCTCGTTGCGACTCCCCTGCGTTGCCAACAAGCGCGTGATCGGCAAGATGCCAAATCCGGTCTTGAGCTGATCAAGCCTCGCGCGCCGGACCTCAAAACCCTGAGCGGTATAGCAGACCTCTGGTCTGTGAACCCGCATGGCATCGCTTTGATCGCCACCGTAGGCTATCGAAAGCATGATGCGCTGTCCGGCACTGTTGACATACGTGCGGGCCAGCGTCTGATTGTAGATCCTGTCGAGCTTCGCCTGAACGTCCGGCGCGGGCAGGACGGGGCGGATGGTGTCGTCGATGCGCCAGTCGCGGAAGCTTTGGGGAATCATGCCTTCGAGATCGACCTTGGGGCCGCGATCGGCGAGCCGGGTGGTCGGTGTTGCCGCGAAGGCAAGGCCAGCGGCAACAACCATGGCGAGCAGAAGCAGGAAGGGTTTGTGAAAGGGTTTGTCCATGGCGTCCGCGGCCTTGCCAGCCTTGCTCCGTCGTTCCCGCCCGGGCGCAGCATGCAAGGTCGTGGCACCCACCGTGCCCGTTGAACTCATGCCCTCGGCCGCCGCAAGTTGACGCCCGCCCGCAGCAGCGAGTCCACGCTGACAATGAGCAGCAGCGCACTCAGGAACAGCACCATCCCCGCGAAATCGTGGAGGAAGCCCTGCCCCGCCTCGTCACCCAGGTGATAGGTGACCAGCGTAAGCACGATCACGCGGATGACGTTTGCAGTGAAGGAGATCGGCACGGTGAGCCTACTTACGCCGGTCTTCGTCAAGATCGGCTGTGAAGCCGATTGGGCGGGGCGAGCCGGCGGGGCTGCGCATCAGTTTCCGGATGGCGTTCATGAGGCCGGAAATGGCCTGGTCATGACTGCCCACCTTTCGCTCCAGGGCGTCCAGCTTGGCCGCCAGTTCCTTGTGCGTGGACAGCATTTCGCGAAGCTCGACGAAAGCGCGCACGATATGCAGACTGACCTGAATGGCGCGATCTGTCCTGAGTACATTGCCGAGCATCAGGGCACCGTGTTCGGTAAAGGCATAGGGCAGGGCGGAAGAGAATTTCAGCTTGGCAAGGTGGTCACAATTTGTGACCACCTGCAGTTTCTCGTCCTTGCCGAGCTGGAACATGAAGTCGGCGGGAAAGCGTTCGCTGTTGCGGCGAACGGCCTGATTCAGCGCCTTTGTGGGTACTCCGTAGAGATCAGCCAGGTCCGCATCGAGCATCACTTTGACACCGCGGATGAGCAGGATTCGCTCGGCGATGGCTTCGTGGGGGGGCAGGAGGTTATTGGCGTTCATCATGCGGGGCAAGATTCAAATTGAGGCACCGCCCCAGCCAGCCCAAGGCGCTGGGCGAACCCACCGGGGCCGAGAAGCACGGCGTGAGCGGTTGCTCGAATCCGGAGTCGCGCCGCGATGTCCGATGGCCAGGCGGCGCTCATTTCCCCCGCCATTTCACCCCCGCCCGCAGCAGCGAATCCGCCCCCACGATCAGCATCAACGCACTTAGAAACAAAACCATCCCCGCGAAATCGTGCAGGAAGCCCTGCCCCGCTTCGTCGCCCAGGTGATAGGTGACGAGCGTAAGCGTGATGACGCGGATGACGTTTGCCGTGAAGGAAATCGGCACGATGAGGATCGCCAGCGCCACGTTGCGGAAGACCGATTCCTGCCGCACGACGTTGAGATAGAGCAGCCCCAGGGCCTCCAGGGTGAAGAGGGTGGGCAGGCGGGCGCAGGCATCGGCCACGAGGAGCTGGTACTGGCCGATATGGAGCGTGACGCCGCTGCGGGCCAGGGGGTAGCCGAAGGCGTGGAGGACGTGCTCGGCCACGACGGAGACGGCGATCTTCATGGGCATGGTGACCGCGTCGACGATGAAGCCGGGCAGCGGGATCATGAAGAGCATGAAGAACAGCGGGAACCACAGCGCCTTGAGCACCGCCGTGCCCCGCAACAGCAGGAGCACGGCGGTGAGCACCCAGACGAGGGAGCCGATTTCGAACAGCAGGATGTCCTGCGAGCGGCCCAGGATGTAGAGCAGCAGGCCGAAGACGAGGGTGACCCAGCCGCCGGCGCCGGCGGGTTTCGCCCCGCTGGCGGGGATGAATTCTGGCCACTTGCGGTAGAGCAGCCAGAGGGAGAGCAGCAGCACGATGGGGCCGTGGCGCTGTTCGTCCGTGCTCCAGATGCCGCGCATGAGATCCACGAAGCTGGGCACGTACATGACGCACAGCCCGGCCAGGACAACCGCCCAGGGCAGCAATGCTTTCCGGGAGATGTCGATGGCGATTTGGGCTACGGCGGCCATTGGTTGTGCGTAGGGCGACAAGGGGTTTGCAAAGGGAGTGACTATGCCAGTGCTCTAGTATGTGCGATCCACGGGCACGTTACCGTGACGGATTCCTCGTTTGCGCCGGAGGGATGACTCAAGTTTTCGCCAAGGCGGCGGTGGCCTGACGGTCATGGCTTGGGCACCACCCCGGATGCTGAAACCTCGCCGCTCCCACTCCTCACTCTTTCGGCTACGTGCGGTTGCGCGGTAACTCGCTACCTACGGGTATAACAACGGCCTTCCGGAGGATCAATGATGCGAAGGGGGTACGACGAAGGGACTAGGGCAGAACGGTGCCCACCCGTTGCGAGTTGGGCTGGTGGCGCGGATGGTTCAATCAGTCGGCGTAATGTTCACCGTTCCAACCGCGCACGTATGAATCGTAGCGCGGAGGCCGCGCAGTCGATGGCTTCAAGAACGTCAGCAACATCTGGATCCGGATCGACGGTAGGGTAGCGGAACGTCGTTGCGAAGGGGGTCAGCATTGCCGCCGTTTCGGCCAGGATGACAAGATCGCCGTCCATCTTGCAGCACTCGGCAAGCAAAACCGTGAGGTCGTGCGTCTTGCGTGGGGTGACGCCATGGTATGCAAGAAATGCCTTGAACGCCTTTTCGGCAGCCTGCTGACAGTGGTAGGCAGCCGTATCGGTGATTGGGGGGTCGCCGACCAACGCGCGCCGTGCCGTTTCGATGTCATGGTCCGCCTTGGCGAGCCAGGCGCTGGCGAGTCGAGTATTGTCGTCAGCCATGGAGGGTCCGCCCCTCGCGCATGATCCGCCGGACCAGGGATGCCTGCGCTTTCTGCTCTTCGGCGACTTCGTGGCGGGTGCGTACGAGCACGTCGCAGGGGATGCCAAGGCCGAAGAGGCCTCGATAGGCTGCCCGCGCCCGACGCCAGCCGGGCTCCGAGGACTCCGCCACGACGACAAGCAGGTCGACGTCGCTGTCTGCGTGCGGATCTCCCCACGCCTGGGAGCCAAACAACACAATGCGCTCCGGATGGTAGATGTCTACGAGCCGGCGCGTGATTTCGTCGAGCGATTCCTGGCTGATCTTCATTTTGAACCGGAGGGTCCGAGTACAAAGGGCGTCAGGCTAGGGCGGCCAGCACTACGGGAACCAACACGAGCGCCACGGATACCTTCGCGGGAATCATCATAGCTCATTCGGTGACTCTGCTTTAATTTGCCCGGCGGCACGCCCCGGCGCGCCAGCGGGGGTGTGCCACTTGACCCGATGGCCACCCAATCAAGCAGTTTTTCTGTCCTGCTGTGCGGTGCCGTATTGATGGGCCGCGATCCGCGGATCAGTGACACGGCGGCGCAACGAAATTTCGGGGAAAGCTCAGGCCAGCATTTGCAGCAGGGTGCGGGCGCACCACAAGCTCTCGGACTCCCGCCAAGCGCCCGCTGCGGCCCGGAATGTGCGGCCAGTGCGTGCATTACCGTGACGGCTTCCTCGTTTGCGCCGGAGGGATGACTCAAGTCGCTGAAACGGTGGCCACGCCAGGCCCAGCGAAAAGCGGTTGGATGCGATTCTTCACAAAGGGAGGGGTTCCAGCTCGACATGCACGCGCCGCCCGAGAGCCGCTGCAATATTGACCAGCGCATCAAGCGAGAAGCGGGAGATGCGCCCGCGCAGCAGGTCATTGACGCGCGGTTGGCTGACGCCACAACGCCGGGCCGCCTCTGCTTGCGTCCAGCCGCTTGGCAGCAGCGCGCTGCGAAGGCGCTGCGAAGGCGCAGCGAGAACATTCGGTGCAATCTGACTATTGCACCGGGCTACAGTCGCTGTGGCTGCGCGTCAGTAGCTCGCCAGCACGCCGCCCATCACCTCGGCGCCGGCGTTGTTGACCTTGTGGGCGAGTTCTTCGACGGCGGGCAGGGGTGTCTGGTCCTGCCGTGCAAGCACCAGGGCGGCGCCACACCAGCCGGTGATGATCTGGGCGTCGGCGCCTTCCTCGAAGGCGGGGGTATCGAGGATGATGACGTCGAAAACCTGATGCAGTAGCTGGATGGCGTTGCCGAAGGCCTGGCGCGCGAGCAGTTCCTGGGGGTTGGGAGGGATGGCGCCTACGGGCAGAACGCAGAGGTTGCGCAGGCCCGGGACAGGCTGGAGCACCTTGGCGTCGCGCCGGCCGGAAAGCAAGGTGGAGAGGCCCAACTGGTTGCTGACGCCGAACAGCCGGTGTTGGGAGGGGTTGCGCATGTCGGCGTCGATGACGAGGGTGTTTTCGCCCATTTGGGCGAAAGCGACCGCCAGGTTGGCGGCCAGCACGCTGCGGCCTTCGCCGCGACGGGGGCTGACCACGGCGACCACCTTGCGCTGGGTCTGGCCGTTGCGCCAGCGCATGACCATTTCGCTGCGCAGGGCGCGGATCTGCTCGGCGGCGTGACCGAAGGGTTTGTTTGCCAGCGCCACTTCCTCGGAGATGCGGCTGTCTTCGTCTTCCATGTAGGAGAAGCCGAACTGCTGGGAAAGGGCCTGGGTGAGGTCGCGCTCTGTGACCATGCCCAAGTGCAGGGCGGCGTCGCCGAAGCGCAGACCTTTCTCCCGCTGCAGAGTGAGGATCTGCTCTTCGTCCTGGGCGGAGAGCTTGCCGTTTTCGCGCAGGATGGTGCCTATCATGCGGTCGTGGTAGGGCACATTGCCGGCGGGGATGATCTGGGGGCCGTGGGAAAATTCGTGCGCGCCGAAGGACGGCTGAGGACCGGCTGGGCCTGACCTTTCCGGCGGTCCGCTCAATGCCTTGCGTCTGAACAGGCGGGGCGGAAGGCGGGGGCCAGCGGAGAGTAGTCCGAGCACCGGGGCATGGAGGACAGCGGCCAAGTCTTCGGCGGAGCGCGGGCGGCGGTCGAGTATCTCCATGGCCAGACCAGAACCGACGGCGAGCATGGAGCCAAGGAAAACGGCAAGCGCCATGTTGAGCAGGAGTTTGGGCCGCGAGTGCTCCACGGGCTCGACCGCGGGGGTAAGCACGGAGATATTGGTCTGGCTCACCTGGCTTTCCAGGCTGGCCTGAGCCAGGCGCTGGGCCACGCCGTCGTAGGCCTTCTGGGCGTTGTCGCGTTCTTGCTGCAGGCCGACGAGTTCGTCACGCTGGTGCTTGATCTCAAGCACCCGGGCGCGCTGCTTTTCGAGGGCGGCACGAACTTCGGCCTCGCGCTGGACATTGACACGGTTTGTGGTGCCCACGCCGCCCGACACGCGGGCTGACTCGGACTGTACCCGGGCGCGCAGGGCGTCAAGTTCGGCCGCGGTGCGGATGCTTTCCGGGTGGTTCGGACCATAGCGGGCCTGTTGCTCCTGGCGTTTGGCCTCCAGCCGGGCGAGTTCGGCTTTCAGATTCTGGATGAGGGGGTTCTGCAGGACCTCCGGCATGATCTCGCTGTTTGCATGGGCCTGCCCGCTGCGGGCGCGGCTTTCGGCCGCGAAACCCTGCACGGCCACAAGGTCGATCGTGAGTTGTTGGAGGCGCGCATTTTCAACGTCCAGGCGCTCATCGGCGGAAATGATGCCCTTCTCGCGCTGATAGGCGGTGAGCTTGGCCTGGGCGGCTTCTAGCTGGTCGCGCAAGACCTTGATGCGCTGGTCGAAGGAGGCTGCGTATTCCTTGGCGGGGTCGACGCGCAAGCCCACGTTGGCATCGATGTAGGCGCGGGCGAAGGCATTGGCGATCACCGCCGCAAACTGGGGCTCCTTCGACGTGTAGGTGAGGCCGATGACGTTGCTCTCGCGGGATGGCTTTACGTCCAGGTACTTCTGCAGGAGATCCGCGAGCCACACGGAGATGGAACCCTTGCCCTCCGTGTCTTCCTGCCACTGTTCGCGGACCAATGGACTTTCGTCGAGCTTGAGGCCCTTGACCACGCGCAGGGCAACGGCCTGGCTCTTGATGATGTCCACCTGGGTGGCCATGTAGGCGGGCTGGGCCATGGCGGGAAGGAATATGCCCGCGACAGGATCTGGGGATTTCACGTCCACCACTACCGAGACCGTGGCGGAGTACTGCTTGGGAAGTACCAGGCTGACGACAAGCGTGGTCAGGATCACAAGCGAGAACACCATCAGCGCGAACCGGCGCCGGGCCTTGAGGATGAGTAGGAACTGGCTGAAATTCATGTGCTTCCCCGGCTGAACGCTGTTGCCGATCCCGCCATTC
The DNA here is from genome assembly GCA_016208415.1 of Betaproteobacteria bacterium. GTDB lineage: Bacteria > Pseudomonadota > Gammaproteobacteria > Burkholderiales > Rhodocyclaceae > JACQYB01. The sequence goes on from JACQYB010000007.1 coordinate 57,048, forward strand.
GCCTACAAGGGCCGGCAAACCCCCATTGGAGCGATTAAACCTAGCGAAATAAACCTGGCACGGATGCTCTCCGCGCCAGGCAAGCGAATTACTTCAAACCTTTCAGCCCGCGCTCCAGATTCGCGGCGTCATCCGCCCGGGCCGGGGGCACAGCCGCCGCTTCGCCCTTGGCAGGGGGTGCCGGCATGGTGCCGGTGTATTCCACCTTGGCTTGTTCGCGCAGACGTGTGACTTCAGCCTTGAGCTTTTCGGCGCGCTCGGTGTTCATGAGCATCTGGCCGATGACGGGCCTCGCGGCCGCCTCGACAAGAGGCGCCGGTTGCGAGGAAATCACCCGCACGACGTAGGCGCCCTGCCCGGCGCGCACGACAGTAGCCTGGCCGTCGCGCAGGGCGTGCACCCGCGGCAACAGTTCCATGGGGAATTGTTCGGCAAAACGGGTCGCCGCATTGCGCTGGAAGAAGACGTCCTGTGCTTTCAGCTTCGCGGCCACGTCGTCGAAGGATCTGGCGGCTGCCAGGGATTCCTGAAGTGCGGCAAGGCCCTGGGCGTCGATGTTCGCGACCTGAATTTCTTCGACATTGTAGAAGCGCCGATCCTTGAACAAAGCCGGGTTGCGGGCATAGTAGTCCGCGATCGCCGAATCAGCCGGCTTTTCGGGCCGGGAAACCTTCTTGTCCAGATAGGCGCGGGCAAGGACGTCGCGGCGGGCGCTTTCCATCGCCTGCATCACGTTGGGATCGCGATCCAGCTTCTCTTCGACGGCCTTCTGTAGCAGGATCTCCTGGTCAATGAGCCGCTCAAGGATCTGTGAGCGCAGCTTCTCCGCTTGTTCCTTGCTGGAAACGGAGATCCCGCCGGCAAGGCTGTTGAGTTGGTGCACGGTCAATTCCGTGCCATTCACCTTGGCAACCACCTGGGAGGCCGTCTTCGCAGCGGCACCCTCTTTCTTGTCGCTGCAGCCGGTGGACAACACCATGGCGAGCACCACCCAGGACAACACACTGAATCGATGTGGAAAGTTCATTTGCACCTCATTCCTACCCCGGGATGAAACGCGCCCGAGGCGGTTTCAACAAAACCGTCGGTCGCGGGCGTATCCACGACCGACGCATATGATGGACCAACGCTCCCCACTACCGCGTTAAGTTTGTCACGGGAGTGCGTCATTTGATTCCGGGGGTGGGAGCAGAGCATTAGCGGCCGCTTGGCGGTGGCGTGCCACCTAAAGCTGCACCTAAAGCCAGACAAACCGGCCGTACAAAAAAAGAAGGCGGGGGAAACCCCCGCCCGCGATCTAACCGCCGTACGCTTTACGCGGCCATGTCGCGCCGGCGACGAGCGACGAAGCCGAGCATGCCCAGACCGGCCAGGAGCATGGCCCACTCGTGCGGCTCCGGCACCGCGGAGATGGTGACGTTGTACACGCTGCCCACGCTACCCGTGGCGGTACCGTCAACCTGCACCCAGAAGTAGGTCCAGACATTGCTGCCCAACGGATCCAGGGAGGGAAGCGTGGTGTTGAACGTTGCACCGCTCAATGCGGGGAATGCCTGAGAGCCGAGCAGAGTGCCGGCTTGCGAGAACAGGCTCACCGTGCCCGCGCCCATCGTAAAGAACGGCGCAACGTTCGTAGGCGTAAAGCTCACGTAGATCGGAGTGGTCACGCTATACGACTGTGCGGGTGCCTTGGTAACGTCGAAGAAGAAGCGATCGGTGAAGGCACCAGGCCCGACGAACACATCCTTCGACAGGTCGAAGGCTGGGAACGCAGGTGCGGTGACCGGGAGGCCGTCGTCCAGCGAGTAGTTGGCGGCCAAGGCCGGCCCCGCCGAAAGCAGCGCCGCAGCAGCGGCCGCCGTCGCCACAAACTTCATCAGCTTCGAAAGTAAAGTACTCATGATAGATCCCCACGTTGAGTTACAGGTCAAATGCTCGGCGGGAGATGCCCCGACTTGCGGTGAAACTTTAGCTTTCAGGGCCATCTGCCGCAATTAGCCCGAATGATTAGTCCTTCTTTCCAGTCGTCTCATCCCCCTTCACCACCGGCGGACCGCTGCAGGTCATTATCGGCGCACGGAAGCTGCTTGCATGTGATGAATTCCTCACCGAATCACCCGCTCTTGGCCGGGCACTTCACAGTGGAGAGCCAATTGCGCAAAGTATGTATAGCGCGCCCGAATACACTCCGCAATTGTTCGTACGACGTACCCCTAATGGGTGTAGTCGTCACCCACTGCGCGGAATGTCGTCGCAAAGGGTATGAGCGGCCACCGTATCGGCCAAGATCGTCAGCGCGCTGACAGTGATAGGCCGCCGTATCGGTAATGGATGAAACACCAGCGAGCACACGCCTGGCGGCCTCGATGTCCTGATCGCGCTTGGTGAGCCATGGGCCGGCAGGCCGTGCGTAGTCGTCGGCAATGAAACGGGCGTCCCTCACGCCTGATCCCGTGGAGAAGGGATGCCACTGCCCGTTCCTCCTTGGCAAATTCGTCGCGTGCTCTTCGTACGGGATTCCCGGCCCGAAGAGGCCACGGTACGCAGCCCTGGCGTGATGGCAGGCAGGCTGGGAGCACTCCGGCAGGACGATGGACCCCGCCAGCCGGCCAGTGAGTGAGAGCAATCAGACAGAAGCCGGAACTTGCACAGCCCGCCGCCGGCGGCGGGCCGACGCGACGACAATGCCCAAGCCGGCCAGCAGCAACACCCATTCGTGCGGTTCAGGCGCCGGAGAAGCGTGGAACTGGTACCAGCCATCGCGGGCGATGGGCGTGCCCCGTACCCTCAGTTTGTAGGTCTCGCCCGCCGTGAGCCCGAACGCGCTGTAGTTGTAGGTGCCTGGCGTCCAGTTCCAGGCGCTCAAGAGGTTGTTGCCGCTGTCGAGCAGGCGCAGCACGCCGCTGGCGCCGGGGGTAATGTTGGCGTAGTAGAAGTCGCCGGAGATGCCGTCGTGGCCCGAGGGCATGAGGAAGGTGTAGGTGTCGGTGAAGCCGGAGGCGCCGGTGCGATGGCGCAGGGTGCTGTCGTAGCCGGTGAACGGATCGGGTATCGTGAAGTTGTCGGCCGACGCCCGGCCGGGGAAGAGAAACACCAACAGCAGCCCCGCAAGCAGCGCGCGCATGGACGACGACATGGAAATCCCCTTGAGTGGATGAATACATTCTTTATGGGCATTCCATCATGCTGTCCATACCAACGCCATCCGACTTCCGGATTAGCCCGTGTAAATATTTGTTAGGGCCGGCGGACGTGCACTGCCCGGTGCAGTTGGGAGGGCGGCAAGACGAAAGTGCGGGCCAGGCGCGAGATGCTGCGGATACACGTATGCGCAAGGAGAGCGCCTACGGCGGCCGCATCGGTCAATGGCCGTCAGGCCTACGTCAGAGCAACACGAGCACGATGTTGTTGGTCGAGTCCAGATCGTGGATGGCGCGGGTGTTGGCCCGCAACATCGTTTCGATGACGGTTGTGGAGCAGTTGCCCCGGCGGATCCACACTATTTTGGGAGGCGCGCCGTGAATCACGGCTGAGGTCGTAATAGTCGGAGTCCTTGGTGACGAGCGTATAGCCGAGTTCGGCGGCCGCAGACCAGATCCGTTGGTCGCTCTCCACCCCCAGTTCGAGTTGGTGCACGTGCGCCGATTCCGGGAAGACATCGGCAAGCTGATGCACCAGATGCGGGGACAGATTCTCGTCGAACAGCAGCTTCACGCCGCCACGGCCATGAGGTGACGCTCGCGATCAGCCGCGTAGGCAAGACACGCGAGGATGTCTTCGGCGGTCAGGTAGGGAAAGTCGCGGAGGATATCTTCCTGCGTCATGCCCGAGGCGAGATACTCAAGCACGTCGAACACGGTGATGCGAAGACCCCGGATACATGGCCTGCCCCCCCGTTTGCCCGGCTCGATGGTGATGATCTTGCGGTAGTCCATGTCTGGCTCCCCGAGCATTGGCCCTCTCGCAGGCAGTATAGCGAACCCGTGGTGGCGCGGGGCCAGGGTGGCCTTGCAACAGGATCACCGAGCCTTGCCCGTAACTGTAGCGCGCGCCAGTTGGTCCATACCAGACGGACATGGCACTCGCGGTCCCGACCTGCCCGGCGGGGAGCCCGCCAGTCTCAGCCACAAGCACGTCGACGGCGCGCAACCAGCGCCAACATTCCCAGGCCGGCGAGCATCAGCGCCCACTCGTGGGGTTCGGGCGCCGGGGTGGCGTGGAACTGGTACCAGCCATCGGCGGCGATGGGCGTGCCCCGCACCCGGATCTTGTATGTTTGGCCGGCGGTAAGGCCGAAGGCGCTGAAGCTGTAGGTGCCGGCTGGCCAGTCCCAGGCACTGAGGACGTTGTTGGTGTTGTCGAGCAGGCGCAGCACGCCGCTGGCGCCGGGGGTGAGGTTGGCGTAGTAGAAGTCGCCGGAGATGCCGTCGTGGCCGATGGGCAGCAGGAAGGTGTATGTGTCCGTGAAGTCGGTGGCCCCGGTACGGTGCCGCAGGGTGCTGTCGTAGCTGGTGAAGGGGTCGGGTATCGTGAAATCTCCGGCGAATGCCGGGCTGGAAAGCAGGACTGCGAGCCACAGGCGCGAGAGAACAGCGCGGAGCAGGGACGGCATGACGATCTCCGGAAACGGGTGATATGCGTTTCGGGCATTCAATCATTGATTCAGCCGATTTGCAATTCGACTTTGGGAGTAGTCTTCGTGAATATTTGTCGCCTGTGGTGCAAGGGGATGGAGGCCCACCCAGCCGAAGCGTAACGAAACCCCCTGGAGACCTCCGGCGGCCTCGATTCCGCCACCGTTCTAGCCATCGCGGCCTCCGAGGGCTACGCCTGCCACGCCCTGTCCGTGGCCTACGGCCAGCGCCACGACGCCGAACTGGCCGCCGCGGCGCGGGTGGCGCTGGCGCTGGGCGCCCGCGTGCACCGGGTGGCCCATGTCGACCTGGGGCAGTTCGGCGGCTCGGCGCTCACGGATGTCTCCATCGCCGTGCCCACCGCGGGCGTGCAGCCGGGGATCCCGGCCACCTACGTGCCGGCGCGCAACACCATCCTGCTGTCGCTGGCGCTGGCCTGGGCGGAGGTGCTGGGGGCGGGCGACATCTTCGTCGGCGTGAATGCGGTGGATTACTCCGGCTATCCGGACTGCCGGCCGGAATTCATCCGCGCCTTCGAAGCGCTGGCCAACCTGGCCACCAGGGCGGCCGTCGAGGGCCGGCGGCTGCGGGTGCATGCGCCGCTCATCGAGCTTTCCAAGGCCCAGATCATCGCCCGCGGCGTGGCGCTGGGAGTGGATTACGGGCTGACGGTGTCCTGCTACCAGGCGGACGCGCAGGGGCTTGCCTGCGGCCTGTGCGATGCCTGCCGGCTGCGCCGCGCGGGCTTCGAGGCCGCAGGGGTTGCGGACCCCACGCGCTATCGCGCTTCGGCGCGCTGAATCGCATTCCGGCCTCCGGCCGCGTCCCGCACGGGATGCCGTCCGCGAAAGCCCCCGCAGGGAACCCCGTGCATCGATTCGCATTATGGGGTGCCAAAATTACTTGATCCTTGTGCGCTGCGGCTTTTCTTAAAATTCACGGCATTTCATAAAGTTGGCTGCGCACCCCGGCGCAGCCCCACAAAATCCGAGACGGAGACGGACCCATGGAACTCACGATTCATCATCAGATCCTCGCCAGCGTCTTCGGCGTCGCCATCGTCATGGGCGCCGTGGCGAACAAGACCAACTTCTGCACCATGGGCGCCGTGTCGGACTGGGTGAACATGGAAGACACGGGCCGCATGCGCGCCTGGCTGCTGGCCATGGCCGTGGCCATGCTCGGCGTGGTCGCGCTGGAGGCCAGCGGCAAGGCGGAGATCGGCGCCGCCACCTTCCCGCCCTACCGCACCGCCAGTTTCGCCTGGCTGCGCTACCTGCTCGGCGGGCTGATGTTCGGCGTCGGCATGACGCTGGCCAGCGGCTGCGGCAACAAGACGCTGGTGCGCATCGGCGGGGGCAACCTCAAGTCGCTGGTGGTGCTGGTGATTGCCTCGGTCTGCGCCTACCTGATGCTGTGGACCGATTTCTACGGCACCGTCTTCAATTCGTGGATCTCCGCCACCACCGTCAGCCTGCCCAAGAGCCAGGCCCTCGGCGACCTCACCGGCGCCGGCAATGCCGTGGTGGGCGGCATACTCGGCGTGGCACTGGTGGCCTTTGCCTTCGCGTCGCGGGAGTTCCGCTCCAACCGCGACAACATCCTCGCCGGTGTGGTCATCGGCCTGGCGGTGGTGATCGGCTGGTATCTCACCGCCGGCCCCATGGGCGCGGCGTGGAAGGAGTGGGCGGACTTCGCCGACACCAAGCCGCTGCGCGTGGAGGCCCAGTCCTTCACCTTCATCAGCCCCATGGGCGATTCGGCGCGCTTCCTGATGAACATCGGCGACACCTGGCTCATCAACTTCGGCATCATGGCGCTGGCCGGGGTGATCGTCGGCTCCTTCGTGTATGCCGTGGTGACCCGCAGTTTCCGCGTCGAATGGTTCGTCTCCGCCGGCGATTTCGGCAACCATGCGGTGGGCGCGGTGCTCATGGGCATCGGCGGCGTGCTGTCGATGGGCTGCACCATCGGCCAGGCCATCACCGGGATATCCACCCTGGCGCTGGGATCCATCCTGACCTTCGTGGCCATCGTTGCCGGCGCGGCGGGGATGATGAAGTACCAATACTGGCGCATGATGCAGGAAGCGTGAGCGTCGGACCGGCACCGAGGCACGTGCATTGACACGCCGGAGGGCCGCTCGTAGAATTTCGGCCCTTCGGGGGTCGTTAGCTCAGCTGGTAGAGCAGCGGACTTTTAATCCGTTGGTCGCCAGTTCGAATCTGGCACGGCCTACCACGAAAGACGGCGGCAGCGGCACAAGATACATCGGGGGTATAGCTCAGTTGGTAGAGCAGCTGACTCTTAATCAGTAGGTCGTAGGTTCGAATCCTACTGCCCCTACCAGCAGTACAAGGGGTTACCGGCGAAAGCCCGTAACCCCTTTTCTTTTTTCCGCGCCGCCCTGATCCTCGCTGCGGCCCGTGCGCAACGGTGGCGGGAATCCGCCCGAAATCCGGCGCACCGGCATCACTGCCGCTGCGCACGAACGCCTGCCCGCGGGCGCCGCCACGGCCGCCCCTGACGGCGCTCTCACTTCCCCTAAAGAACGACGACCCCCTGCCGTTCACATCCGCATAACAAGCGATTGCGGCGCGCGACTCGATCATGCGCTGCCAACGTAATCTTGCGGATTGGGAAAAATGGGGAAATTGCGACCGATCATCTCGGCGCTATCCCTCGCGTTGGCGTCCATGGGCGTCGACGCGGCGGATGCGACCCTCCCGGTAGCGGCAGCGGGCACGTCCACCGCTTGCAGTTGGCAGGGTTACGGGCAGTGCACCGACGCCTTCCGCGCGCAGGTCAGCGCCTCCTGGAACCGACCTGCCGGCCTGGAAAGCGCCACCGGCGCAAATGTCATCGTGGCGGTGCTGGATACGGGGGTCAGGGCGAGCCACCCCGCCTTCGTTGACCTGTGGCTGTCCCCGGAAGACGCGAGCCGCCTCAACCGCAGCTACGATTCCCTCGGCACCCGCGTGCTCTCCGGTTACAACGCCATCGCCAACACCCTCGGCGGCGCCGACGACGACAACGGCCACGGCACCCATGTGGCCGGAATCATCGCCGGCGGATCCTGGTGGTCGGAGGTGTCGGGAGTGGCCCACCGCGCCCGCATCCTGCCGGTGAAGGTGCTCGCGGCCAACGGCGCGGGAGACCTGGCCAACCTGGACCGCGCCCTGCTCTACACCATCGGACGCAGTGGAATCGTCAACCTCTCCCTGGGCTGGGGCAGCAGCCAGCAGGGCTTCCAGAGCGTCTTCCAGCGCCAGGTGGATGCGGGCCAGCTCCTGGTCATCGCCGCGGGCAACGAGGGCAAGTCCAAGCCTTCCTATCCGGGGCGCTTTGCCAAGGAAATCTGGGCGAAGGGCCAGATTCTCGTCGTCGGGGCGGTGGATGCCAACAACCAGATCCTGAGCTTCTCCAACCGGGCCGGCGATGCCCTCAATTTCTACCTCGTCGCGCCGGGCCAGTCCATCAGTTCGGCGTGGAACGACGGCGGCACGCACGCCATGAGCGGCACGTCCATGGCCACGCCGTTCGTCTCGGGCGCTGCCGCCCTGCTTTCCAGCGCCTGGCCGCATCTGGCCTCCTCGCAGATCGCCGATATCCTGCTGCGCACCGCCACCGACCTTGGAGACCCGGGCGTGGATGCCATCTACGGGCGCGGTCTGCTCAATGTGGAACGCGCGCTGGAACCGGTGGGCGAGACCACCGTGGCCACCTCCTCCGGAGCTGTTGCCGCCGCCCGCGCGGCGTTCAACCCCGGATCGTCCTACGTCGCGGCCGTGCTGGCGGCAGGCCGCGCCGGCGCGTTCCGGGTGGTGGGACAGGACGAATTCGGCCGCGGCTATGCCGTCGACCTCGGCACGGCAGTGAGGTCCGAAGCCGGCCTCAGCGCCATTCACCTGTTCGGCGTCGCCGATGCCCACACGCGCCTGGTCGAACTCGGAGACCGCCACGGCCGTCGCCTGGCCTTCACCCTGGGGGACGTCGTCACGGCCGCGCCCGGATTGTGGCTCCCGGACTCCGCCCGGCCGCGCACGTGGCTGACGGGCATGCTGCTGAGCGAACGCCACGACGACCTGGAATGGAGTGTCGGAACCGGCGGCTTCGCCCGCTACAGTTTCGGCCCCGCCGGCACGCCGATCGCAAGCACCGGCCTCGCGGGCCGAGACAGCCTGACGAATCCCTTCTTCAATCTCGTGCCATCCAGCACCCACCTGGCACTTCATCACCACCTGCCCGACGGCTGGCAATGGCGAGCCGGCCTCCTCACCGGGCGCGACACCCTCAACCACACCCAGGGCTACGAGCCGCGGCTGCCACTGCGCGGCAACACCCTCGGCACGCGCGGGTCGGCGCTGACCATGCCGTATCGGCGGCGCTTGGATTCCTGCGGGAAGGCAACAGCCTGCTTGGATCCTGGTCTCAGGAGGGGTTCGGCATCAACGGGGCGCCGGGAACCCTGTTCGGCAATCTCTCGGCCGCCGTGCGCATCGACGAGCGAACCTGGCTCGCCGCCATGGCGTCCGCCGGCTTCACGCGCGGATTCGACAATGGCGCCAACAGCCTGGTCGCCGGCGTGACGGGCGTACGCACCGCCGCGTACTCGGCGGGCGTGGTTCGACAGGATGCCTTCACGCCCGGGGACCGCTTGAGCGCGGCCGTCAGCCAGCCTCTCAAGGTCGTCTCCGGCACCATGGCCGTGACCGCGGCCAGCGGTGTGGATGCCGCCGGCCAGCCCGTCCTGGCCACGACGCAACTCGCGTTGCGCCCGCAGGCCACGGAGCGGGCGCTGGAAGCCGCCTACACGCTACCCGTCGACCGCGGCGCCATGCTGTCCTTCTCCGTCATCCACCGCCACAACGCCGATCACGAGCAAGGCCGCACCGACCGCGCCGCCGGGGTGCGCTACTCGCTGGCGTTCTGAGGGACATGCGGGGATTGCGACGGGAAGCCGCCGGGGCACCGCAAGGGAAGGCGCGCTGCTGACCAACGAAAGCGGCGCGCGAGACGAGCGCGCCGCCGGGGCACTGCCTAGCGGCCGTTGCTCTGGTAGGAGTAAGCCTTCTCGGGAACCCGGGACTCCCGGTCGCGGCGCAGGGTCTCCGGCGTCTGCGGCTTGTCCCACCACAGTGCGCGCCCCTTGCGCTGCTCTTCCACCTGCTCCGGGTGCTTTTCGAGGAAGTCGCGGAGAAACCTGGTGATCTCGGATTCGTAGAGTGCCACGGTCGGTCCAGTGAGGTGAGAAAGACCGGCGGATTCTACCCCAGCACGCGGACGCGGCACACCGGCGGCCAGCCCGGTTCCGCCCGCAACCATGCCGCCGCCGGGCCGCCCCAAGGCGGCATGAGCCCCCTCGGGGGGCAGCGAAGCGTGGGGGTCGTCCCATGCCGCCGCCGGGCCGCCCCAAGGCGGCGGGGCACGCGCCGCAACTGGCGCATGACCCGCGCCAGATGGATGCGGTCGGCCACCTGCACGGTGAAGAACAGCGTGGTGTAGAAGCCGCCGTCGGCCTCCATGCCGACGTTGTCGATGTTGGAGCCGCACTCCGCGATGGCGGAGGCCACCTTCGCCAGCACGCCGCGGCGGTTTTCCACATGCACGCCGATGCGCACGTCGAACAGCCGCCCGGGCTCCGGATCCCACTCCACGTCGATCCACTTCTCCGGCTCCTGGGAGCGCGACTTGCGGATGGTGCCGCAGTCGTGGGTGTGCACCACCAGCCCCTGGCCCTTCTTGATGGACCCGATGATCGGGTCGCCGGGGATGGGCCGGCAGCAACTGGCGAACTGCACCGCCATGCCCTCGCTGCCGCGGATCACCACCGAGCCGGGCGGCTCGCCGTCCTCCTGCTGCGTCTCGTCATGGACCAGCAGGCGGCGCGCCACCACGGCCGCAAGGCGCTTGCCCAGGCCGATGTCGGAGAAGATCTCGGTGCGGTTGCGGGCGCCGGCATCGCGCAGCATCTTCTCCCAGGTGGCAGGTTCCACCCCGTCCAGGCTGTGCCCCGCCTCTTCCATGGCGCGCGCCAGCAGCCGTTCGCCCAGTTCGGCCGACTCCTCGTTCTGCTGCGTCTTGAGGAAGTGGCGGATCTGGGAACGCGCCTTGCCGGTCTTGGCATAGGTGAGCCAGGCCGGGTTGGGCACGGCGTGGGGGGCGGTGATGATCTCCACCTGGTCGCCGTTCTTCAGGTCGGTGCGCAGCGGCATGAATTCCTGATTGATGCGGCAGGCGACGCAGCGGTTGCCGATGTCGGTATGCACCGCGTAGGCGAAATCCACCGGTGTGGAGCCGCGCGGCAGCGCGAGGATCCTGCCCTTGGGCGTGAAGACATAGACCTCGTCCGGGAACAGGTCGATCTTGACGTGCTCCAGGAACTCGGTGGAATCGCCCGAGGCGGTCTGCAGCTCCAGCAGCGACTGCAGCCACTTGTGCGTCATCTGCTGGAGATCGGAGAGGGAGGCGTCCTCCTTGTACAGCCAGTGGGAGGCCACGCCCGTCTCGGCGATGTGGTCCATCTCCCGGGTGCGGATCTGCACTTCGATCGGCATGCCGTACGGCCCGATGAGGGTGGTGTGCAGCGAGCGGTAGCCGTTGGCCTTGGGGATGGCGATGTAGTCCTTGAACTTGCCCGGCACCGGCTTGAACAGGCCGTGCAGCATCCCCAGCGCCAGGTAGCAGGACGGCACGTTGGCCACCACGACGCGGAAGCCGAAGATGTCCATCACCTGGGAGAACGTAAGGTGCTTCTCCAGCATCTTGCGGTAGATGCTGAACAGGTGCTTCTCGCGCCCGCCCACCTCGGCATCCACGCCGGTGTCGCGCAGGCGCTCGCGCAGCGCCCGCAGGATGCGGCCCAGGCCCTCGCGCCGGTTGCCCCGGGCCGACTTCACGGCCTTGGCCAGCACGCGATAGCGCAGCGGATACAGGTGCTGGAACGACAGTTCCTGAAGTTCGTGGAACAGCTTGTGCAGGCCCAGGCGGTTGGCGATGGGCGCGTAGATCTCCAGCGTCTCGCGGGCCACGCGGCGACGCTTCTCGGGGCGCACGCATTCGAGCGTGCGCATGTTGTGCAGGCGGTCGGCCAGCTTGATGAGGATGACGCGCAGGTCGCTGGCCATGGCCAGCAGCATCTTGCGGAAGTTCTCCGCCTGCGCTTCGCGCTGCGACTGGAACTCGATGCGGTCGAGCTTGGAGACGCCGTCCACCAGATCGGCGGCGATGCGCCCGAAGTGCTCGCCGATCTGCGTCTTGGTGATGGCCGTATCTTCCATCACGTCGTGCAGCAGCGCGGCGATCAGCGCCTGCGCGTCGAGATGCCACTCGGAGAGGATGGTGGCCACCGCCACCGGGTGGGAGACGTAAGGCTCGCCGGAAGCGCGGAACTGGCCGCTATGGGCGTCGGCGCTGAAATGGTAGGCCGCCTCGATGCGGCCCACGTCCTCGGCGCGAAGGTACTGGGAAACGCTGGCGCGCAGATGCTCGAAATCGAGCGACGACACGCTCGACGACGGCGGGTTCGACATCCCGCGCGAAGGTAGGGCTGCCGAGGCTTCCATGCCTCCGTCCCATCGCGCCAACGGGGCGGCCGGCCCCGCGGCCTAGGCCTGGCCGCGGTTGAGCACTTCCAGTCCCACCTTGCCGGCGGCGATCTCGCGCAGGGCGATGACGGTGGGCTTGTCCCTGCCGCTGGTCTCGACCATGGGCGTGCCGCCGATGGTCAGTTGCCGGGCGCGGTAAGTGGCGGCGAGGGTCAACTGGAAGCGGTTGGGAATCCTGTCCAGGCAATCGTCAACGGTAATTCGGGCCATGATCAGTTCTGCTCCAGGGATGAAAACAACTGCGACTGGCGAGTGCGCTGCGCGGCAAGGCGCAGGCGGCGGGCGCGGACAATGGCTGCCAGATCCGCGATGGCGATCTGTAAATCCTTATTAACTATAACATATTCGACTTCGCCCACATGGCGCATCTCGTCGCGGGCGGCGGCGAGCCGGCGGGCGATCACCGCCTCGCTGTCCTGGCCGCGATCCCGCAGGCGACGCTCCAGTTCCTCCATGGAGGGCGGCAGCACGAACACCGTCACCGCGCCGGGGAAGCGCGCCCGCACCTGCCGCGCCCCCTGCCAGTCGATTTCCAGCAACACGTCGTGGCCCGTCTCCATGCGCTGCGTGAGCCACGGCGCCGAGGTGCCGTAATGGTTGCCGTGCACTTCCGCCCATTCCAGGAAGGCGCCCTCGTCGCGCATGGCGAGAAATTGCGCCACGTCCACGAAGTGGTATTCGCGCCCGTCCTGCTCCCCCGGCCGCGGCGCGCGGGTGGTGTGGGAGATCGACAGGCCGATGCCGCAATCCCGCGCCAGCAGTTCGCGCACCAGCGTGGTCTTCCCGGCCCCCGAAGGCGCCGAAACGATGTACAAATCACCTGACATGAAACTCCACCCTCGCCGCCCGCACCGCCGGGATTGCTCCGGTTGATTGTACCGCGCGCCGCCAGCCCGTGCGCCGCGCCCCATCCCACGGGATGCACCACTACAGCGTGTGTGACACCTGGCCCATGCCCCCCGCTGCCAGCCGGCCCCGAAGCGGGAAAAATCCTGTCGCCGGACAGCCGGCCAGCCTCATCGCGAGCGGGGAACCGCGGCGCCGGGCTGGGTGCAGCACCCGTTCCGCCGGATAATGCGCGGCGCGACCCACTTTCCTTTTCCCTGCCATGAACCTCAACGACAACGTGCGCAGCCAGTTGCTGGGCGCCCTGTCCGGCGGCGCCGATGCCGCCGATCTCAACCAGGCGCTGCGGCTGCTGGCCAAGTGGCGCACGGTGCTGATCCGCAACCGCCTGCTCAAGCTCCACGGCACCACGGTGCTGGACGGCCCCCTCAAGGGGCTGGACTTCCTGCCCGAATCGGCCGAAGGCTGCCACATCCCCAAGCTGCTGGGCTGCTACGAGCAGCCGCTGCTGCCCCACATCGAGGAGGCCGTCGCCGCCGGCTACGACGCCGTGCTGAACATCGGCTGCGCCGAGGGCTACTACGCGGTGGGCATGGCCCGCCGCATGCCGCGCACCCGCGTTCTGGCCTTCGACCTCAATCCCCGGGCACAGCAGGCCTGCACCGCGCTGGCGGCGAAGAACGGGGTGGCCGACCGGGTGACGGTGGGCGGACTGTTCTCACCGGCGGACTTCGCCCGGTTTGCGGGGCACAAGGCGCTGGTGCTGTGCGACATCGAGGGCGCCGAGCGGGACCTGCTGGACCCCGCCGCCGCCCCGGCGCTGGCGGGCCTGGACCTGATCGTGGAATCCCACGAAGGCATGATGCGCGGCCTGACCGCCACCCTGGTCGAGCGCTTCGCGGCGACCCACCACATCACCCGCATCGACGACGACGGCCAGCGCCGGCTGGAGGCGCCGGCGTGGTTCAAGGAACTGGCGCACCTGGACCAGTTGCTGGCGGTGTGGGAATGGCGCTCCGGGCCGACGCCGTGGCTGGTGATGAAGGCCCGGCGGTAATCCGCCGGCCGGGCGCCGGGGATGCGGCCGGTGCGAGAGGCGCCTACTCGATGTTCTGCACCTGCTCGCGCATCTGTTCCACGAGCAGCTTCAGATCCACCGCCACCGCCGTGACATCGGCGGACACCGACTTGGAAGCGAGGGTATTGGCCTCGCGGTTGAGTTCCTGCATGAGGAAGTCGAGGCGCTTGCCGGCCGTGCCGCCGGCCTTCACGACGCGCTCCACCTCGACCAGATGGGTCTGCAGGCGCGACAGTTCCTCGGCCACGTCGACCCGCGTGGCGAACAGGCCGGCCTCCAGCCGGATGCGCTCCTCGTCCAGATTGGCCACCGCTTCGCGCAGCCGGGTGGCCAGCCGGACCTCGTAGTCGGCCACCAGTTCGGGCAGGCGCGGCACCAGGCCGCTCACCTGTTGGCGCATGCGCCCGACGCAGTCGCGGATCATGGCCGCCAGCTTTTCGCCCTCGCGGGCGCGGCTGGCCACCAGGTCGTCGAGCGCGGCGTGGGCCAGGGCCGTGCACTGCGCCTGCAGTTCCTCCGGCGAGATCGACGCCTCGCCCAGCATCCCCGGCCAGCGCAACAGGTCGGCCACGGCCAGCGGCGCGGCCTCCGGGAACGTTCGCCGCACCTGCGCCTGCCATTCGTGGATCTGGCCCAGCAGGTTTTCGTTGAGCGCCGCCGCCCGCGCCTCGCCCGGCTGCTGTTGCAGGGTCAGCCGGCAGTCCACCTTGCCGCGGCGCAGCCGCGCGCCGATGAGTTCGCGCAACAGCGGTTCCACGGCGCGCAGTTCTTCGACGATGCGGAAGGCAACGTCGAGGTAGCGGGAATTCACGCTGCGCAGCTCAAGGTGGAGGCTGCCGCATCCGATATTCCGGGCAAGGGCCGCATAGCCGGTCATGCTGTGGATCATGTTTGCGCTCTTCGGACGCACACCGTGAGAACGGCCTGGGCCCATGGATAAACGGCATTCAAGCCTAACACAGGTCCCGAAACGATGGCCGCGCAGCTCAACAACCCCCTGCCTCCCGGCTACCAGCTCGAGCAATACCGCATCGAGCGGCAATTGTCCCTGGGCGGGTTTTCCATCGTCTATCTGGCGCGGGACGAATCGGGCAACCTGGTGGTGATCAAGGAGTACCTGCCCAATTCCCTGGCCCTGCGGCGCGACGGCAAGATCCTGCCCAGCATCGCCGAGGAGCACAAGGCGGCGTTTCGCCACGGCATGCGGTGCTTCTTCGAGGAAGGCAAGGCGCTGGCCGGCCTGTCCCACCCCAACGTGGTGAGGGTGCTCAACTTCTTTCGCGCCAACGAGACCGTGTACATGGTCATGCAGTACGAGCGCGGCCGCACCCTGCAGGAATACGTGCAGAAGAGCCGCGGCGAGATCCGCGAGAAGTTCCTGCGCGGCGTCTTCCTGCGGCTGCTCAACGGCCTGCGGGAAGTACACGCACGCAAGCTGCTGCACCTGGACATCAAGCCCGCCAACATCTGGCTGCGCAGCGAAGGTTCGCCGGTGCTGCTGGATTTCGGCGCCGCGCGCCAGACCCTGGCCGCCGACCTGCGCCTGCTCAAGCCCATGTACACGCCGGGCTTCGCCGCCCCGGAGATGCACGGCGAGCGCCAGTTGCTGGGCCCGTGGAGCGACATCTACAGCGTCGGCGCCAGCCTCTACGCCTGCATGGCCCGCGCCGCGCCCCAGGCGGCGGACGCCCGCATCAAGGGCGACCGGCTGGTGCCGGCGACCAAGCGCTGGGCGGGCAAGTACTCGCCGCAGTTGCTGCAGACCATCGACTGGTGCCTGCGCCTCAACCACATGGAGCGCCCGCAAAGCGTCTTTGCACTGCAGAGGGCACTCGCACAACCCAAGGTCGCGCCACCCCCGGAGAACCTGATAAGCTCGCTGCGAACACGCTTGCGTGACCTCGTGGCGCAATGAGATTCACCATCCATCAGGAAAGCCGCCCCGGCAAACGCCCTTCCAACCAGGACCGCGTCGCCTACTGCTACTCCCGTGATGCCCTGCTCATGGTGGTGGCCGACGGCATGGGCGGGCACCTGCACGGCGAGATCGCGGCGCAGATCGCCGTCCAGTACCTCACCGAGAGCTTCAGGAGCGAGGCCGCCCCGGCGCTGGCCGACCCCTTCGCCTTCCTCGAAAACGGCCTCACCCGTGCCCACCACGCCATCTACGACTGGGCGGCGCAGCGGCAACTCGCCGACCACCCCCGCACCACCTGCGTGGCGTGCGTGGTACAGAACAGCGTCGCCTACTGGGCCCATGTCGGGGATTCGCGTCTCTACCTCATCCGCGACGGGCGCGTCACCGCCCAGACCCGCGACCACACCCGGGTGCGGCTGATGGTGGAACGGGGCGAACTCGACGAACTCATGGCCGCCAACCACCCCTCGCGCAACAAGGTCTATAGCTGCCTGGGCGGCAGCCACGCGCCCCAGATGGATTTTTCCCGCAAGACGCCGCTGCACGCCGGCGACGTCGTGGTGCTGTGCTCCGACGGCCTGTGGGGACCCCTGGGCAGCGAACTGCTGTCGCGGCGCCTGCGCCGGGGCAATCTGCTGGAGGAGACCCCCCGCCTGCTGGACGAGGCCGAGGAACTGGGCGGCGCCACGTGCGACAATCTGAGCGTGGTGGCCATGGCTTGGCATGACGACTACGACGACGTCGCCGGCGCCATATCCACCCTGGCCATGCCGCTGGACGCCTTCACCACCGAAATGGAGGCGTTCGCGGAACTGCACGGCCAGCCGGGGGATGTCAGCGACGAGGAGATCGAGCGCGCCATTCGCGACATCACCGCCGCCATCCGGAAATACTCAAAGTAGGGGACCGCACCATGAGACCAAGCGCGCGCGCGCCGCACCAGTTGCGGGAAGTGCGCATCACCCGCAACTTCACCCGCCACGCCGAAGGTTCCGTGCTGGTGGAATTCGGCCACACCCGGGTGCTGTGCAACGCCAGCGTCGAGGACGGCGTGCCCGGCTTCCTGCGCGGCCTGGGCCAGGGCTGGGTCACCGCCGAGTACGGCATGCTGCCGCGCTCCACCCACACCCGCACGCCGCGGGAAGCGGCCCGCGGCAAGCAGACCGGCCGCACCCAGGAGATCCAGCGCCTCATCGGCCGCAGCTTGCGCGCCGTCACCGACCTCAGGCGCCTCGGCGAGCGCACCGTCACCCTGGACTGCGACGTGCTCCAGGCCGACGGCGGCACCCGCACCGCGGCCATCACCGGCGCCTGCGTGGCGCTCTCCGACGCCTGCCGCGGCCTGGTGGAGCACGGCGCCCTGGCGGCCCATCCCATGCGCGAACTGGTGGCGGCGGTGTCGGTCGGAATCTTCGAGGGCGTGGCGGTGCTGGACCTGGACTACGCCGAAGACTCGACCTGCGAGACGGACATGAACGTGGTGATGACCTCCGGCGGCGGCTTCGTCGAGGTGCAGGGCACGGCCGAGGGCAAACCCTTCGGCCGCGAGGAACTGGACAGCCTGCTGGACCTGGCCGCGGAAGGCATCGCCCGCCTGGTGGCGGCACAGCGGGCGGCACTGGAGGAGGCGTGATGCGTATCGTGCTGGCCAGCGGCAACCCGGGCAAGCTGCGGGAATTCTCCGCCCTGCTGGAGCCCCACGGGCTGGAGGTGCTGCCGCAATCGCAGTTCAACGTGCCCGAGTGCGCCGAACCCCACCACACCTTCGTCGAGAACGCCCTGGCCAAGGCGCGCCACGCCGCGGGCATCACCGGCCTGCCGGCGCTGGCCGACGACTCCGGCCTGTGCGTGCCGGCCCTGGGCGGCGCCCCCGGGGTGTATTCGGCGCGCTTCGCCGGCGAGCCCTGCTCCGACGAACGCAACAACGCCCTGCTGCTGGAGCGCCTGGCCGACGTGGCCGACCGGCGCGCCTTCTACGTCTGCGTGCTGGTGATGGTGCGCCACCCCGACGACCCCTTCCCGCTCATCAGCGACGGCGAGTGGCACGGCGAGATCGGCTTCGAACCGCGCGGCAGCGGGGGCTTCGGCTACGACCCCTACTTCGTGCTGCGGGAGATGGGACAGACCGGCGCCGAACTCGCCCCCGAGCTCAAGAACGCCCTGAGCCATCGCGGGTCGGCGCTGCGCCACCTCATCGCGCGCCTGCCGGAATGGTTCGCGGAAACGCCACGAACCGACAGTTGAGACGGCCCCCACGCTTCGCTGCTCCCCGAGGGGGCGCATGCTCAGGGGCGGTCCGGCGGCAGCATGACGACGACCCCCACGCTACGCTGCCCCCCGGGGGGGCGCATGCCGCCTTGGGGCGGCCCGGCGGCAGCATGACGACGACCCCCACGCTGCGCGGCCCCCCGTGGGGGCGCATGCCGCCTTGGGGCGGCCCGGCGGCGCCATGAGCGGCGAGGCCGCCCCCGGGCGAGCGGTGATCCCGCTGGCGGTGCGCAACGACCGTCCGCCGGGGGTCCGCCTGGCCAGCCTGCCGCCGCTGGCGCTGTACGTGCACTTCCCCTGGTGCGTGCGCAAGTGCCCGTACTGCGACTTCAATTCCCACGAGTCCCGCGGCCCCATTCCCGAGGACGACTACATCGCCGCCCTGGTGGCCGATCTGGAGTCCGCCCTGCCGCAGGTCTGGGGACGGCGCGTGACGAGCGTGTTCTTCGGCGGCGGCACCCCCAGCCTGATGTCGCCCCGCGGGCTGGATGCGCTGCTGGCGGCGCTGCGCGCCCGCCTGCCGCTGGTGGCGGAAGCGGAAATCACGCTGGAGGCCAATCCCGGGACCGTGGAGGCGGGGCACTTCGCCGGCTATCGCGCGGCGGGCGTCAACCGGCTGTCCCTGGGCATCCAGAGCTTCGACGACGCGATGCTGGCCGCCATCGGCCGCATCCACGACGCCCGCGCCGCCCGCGCCGCGACGGAGCAGGCGCTGCGCCACTTCGACAACGTCAACCTCGACCTGATGTACGCCCTGCCGGGCCAGGGACTGGATGAGGCGCTGGCCGACCTGCGCATCGCGGCCGCTTCGGGCGCGACCCACGTCAGCGCCTACCACCTCACCGTGGAGCCCAACACCGCCTTCCATCGCCGTCCGCCCCCCCTGCCCGACGAAGACCTGGCGGCAGACATGCAGGAGGCGGTGGAGGCGACGCTGGCGCAACACGGTTTCGCGCACTACGAAACCTCCGCCTTCGCCCGCCCCGGCCGGCAGTGCCGCCACAACCTCAACTACTGGCAGTTCGGCGACTACCTGGGCATCGGCGCCGGCGCCCACGGCAAGATCAGCTTCCCCGACCGCATCCTGCGCGAGACCCGCCCGCGCCATCCGCGCGAATACATGGACGCGGCGAGTCGCGGCGAAGCGGTGGAAAGCCGGCGCGAGGTGGCGCTGGCGGACCTGCCCTTCGAATTCATGATGAACGCGCTGCGGCTGACCGCCGGCGTGCCGGCCAGCCTGTTCGCCGAGCGCACCGGGCTGGACGAATCGGCGCTGCAGCCCGCGCTGGCGCAGGCACGGGCGCGCGGACTGCTGACGGTGGAGGCCGGGCGCATGGCGCCCACAGAGCGGGGGCGGCGGTTTCTGAATGACCTGCTGGAGATGTTTCTGAAAGGCGTGAGGCGCGAGGGATGATGGCGGTTTCAAGTACCAAGTGCAACACCTTACCCCACGGCTCGGTAGGGTGTTGCACTTGATTATTGAGCCGGCCGCGTTAAAGGTTTCACGGATTCGACCGTCACCAAAGGCTATACTGTTGCAAAAGGAGGTAACGAGGATGCCAGCCCCGGCCGATCCCAAACAAAGCTACGAGCAGATGCTACAAAGGGCGTTCGACCAGCCCGGTATTGCGACTGTTGTGCAGGCGTACGGGCAGCATAGTGCCATTATGCAGACGTACTCGACAGCGGCTCGGGCTATGTGTGTTCCTGCTCGGGTCAGTGCTGCCACTGGAACAACCGCCGAATCGCGCTAGTGCCATGCCTAGCTGGGGCGAAATCCTGCAAGAGATCCACCGCTTTCAGCCCCCGAACGATCCGAACAAGCTAGACAAGATTCGGCGAAAATACCTTCTCGCTCTGCACCAGAAGACAGGGCGCCCGGTAATCCTGTATGCCACGAAGTGGGTTCAGCCGTCAGCAGGTATTGACCCACAGATGCTCTCAATTTCCATTGAGGACGTGCAGGGCCTTATGGAGGTTATGCGTGGTATCACCGCCACGGAACTCGACCTCATCATCCACAGCCCCGGCGGAGCAATCGATGCCGCCGAAGCGCTGGTCAGTTACTTAAGATCGAAGTTCGCATACATCCGCGCAATCATCCCCTATGCGGCAATGTCCGCTGCAACAATGATCGCATGCGCGGCAAACGAAATCCTCATGGGGAAGCATTCCTTCCTTGGGCCGATTGATCCGCAATTCGTGTTGCAGACACCGCTGGGTGTGCGGATGGTGCCGGCTCAGGCGATCTTGGACCAGTTCGGCGTTGCTCAGGATGAATGCAGCAAGGATCCCTCCAAGCTCGCCTCTTGGGTACCAATGTTGAGCCAGTATGGGCCGGACTTGCTTGTCCAATGCCAGAATGCTTCAGCCCTTTCGCAAACCTTGGTTGAAGAATGGCTTGCCAAGTACATGCTGAGTGGCAACCAAGAAAAAGCCGCTGTGATCGCCGAGTGGCTGTCTACCCACGGGAATTTCAAGACCCACAGCCGGTACCTCAACCGAGAGACCCTCTTGGCGCATGGCCTCGACGTGAAGAATCTTGAGGATGACCAGGAGGTCCAAGATCTGGTGTTGTCCGTATACCATGCGACATCGCACAGCTTTGACGGGTCACCCGCGGTAAAGATCATTGAGAATCACAATGGGAGGGCGTTCATTAAGTTGGCGGGGCAGATCATTGCGCCACCACTAGGTATGCCGCTCCCGCTCGTCTCCCCGCCAAACCCCACGCTATAGGCCGAACCGAACTGTCAATCGGCTGATCGCTGCAAAGCCGTGCGCATCGCCGGCCCGCGTTCCATCAGTGCAACCATTCGTCGGCCACTGTGGCTGCGCGCGGTACCGCCTGATGGGATCGCACGCAAGTCCGCCCTCCCTTGAGTCGGGCCGTGCCCCCTTCACTCGCGAGCACCCGTGCGCCGGAACAGCACGTCCCACACCCCGTGCCCCAGCCGCAGGCCGCGGGTCTCGAACTTGGTCTGCGGCCGCCAGGCCGGCCGCGGGGCGAAACCTTCCGCCGTGTTGCGCAGCAGCGGCTCCGCGGCCAACACCTCCAGCATCTGTTCGGCGTAGTCCTGCCAGTCGGTGGCGCAGTGCAGGTAGCCGCCGGGGGCGAGCCGGCTCGCCAGCAGCGCCACCATCGGCGGGGCGAGCAGGCGGCGCTTGTGGTGGCGTTTCTTCGGCCAGGGGTCGGGGAAATAGACATGCACGCCCGCCAGCGAAGCGGGCGGGATCATGTCGCGCAGCACCTCCACGGCATCGTGCTGGATGACGCGCAGGTTGGTGAGGCCGCGCTCGTCGATGAGCTTGAGCAGCGCGCCCACCCCAGGCGAATGCACCTCGATGCCGAGGAAGTCGGTGTCGGGCCGGGCCTCGGCGATGGCGGCCGTGGTTTCCCCCATGCCGAAGCCGATCTCCAGCACCCGCGGCGCGGCGCGGCCGAACACCGCGTCCAGGTCCAGCGGCTGCGGCGCGTAGGCGATGCCCCAGCGCGGCAGGCCGGTTTCCAGGGCGCGGCTCTGGGCCGGGGACAGTCGCCCCTGGCGCAGCACGAAGGAACGGATGTGGCCGCCGTGCGGCGGCGCGTCCTGCGGTGGATTCATTGCGGATTGCGCGTTGCGCAGGGTGAAAGCAGGCTGCAGGAGCGGATTGTGGGAGCTGGTTGTGGGAACGGGCTTGCCCGCGATGGCGCTCGAATCGCGGGCAAGCCCGCTCCCACACGGGCGGTTGGTTGCCGAGGCGGGCGCGAGAATCGCGTCAGCCAATGAGCCCCCCGGTGGGCGAGCTGGGGCTTGCGGCGTAGGTCTTCCTGGGCATGCGCCCGGCGAGGAACGCCTCGCGCCCCGCCTCCACCGCCTTCCTCATGGCGCCGGCCATGAGCACCGGGTCGCGGGCCGCGGCGATGGCGGTGTTCATGAGCACGCCGTGGCAGCCCAGTTCCATGGCCACGGCCGCGTCCGAGGCGGTGCCCACGCCGGCGTCCACC
This sequence comes from Betaproteobacteria bacterium, assembly GCA_016208415.1. Classification (GTDB taxonomy): domain Bacteria; phylum Pseudomonadota; class Gammaproteobacteria; order Burkholderiales; family Rhodocyclaceae; genus JACQYB01. Next base: position 79,387 of record JACQYB010000007.1, read on the forward strand.
AGTACCGGCACCCGGGACTGGTCGATGATGAGGCGCAGGTTCCAGGGGTTGAGGATGCCCATGCCGGAGCCGATGAGCGAGGCCAGGGGCATCACCGCGGCGCAGCCGATGTCTTCCAGCATGCGCGCCTGGATGGGGTCGTCGGAGCAATACACCATGACGTCGAAGCCGTCGCTCACCAGCGTCTGCGCGGCCTTGAGCGTTTCCGGCATGTTGGGGAACAGCGTCCTGGCGTCGCCCAGCACCTCCAGCTTCACCAGGCTGTGGCCGTCCAGCAGCTCGCGGGCCAGGCGCAGGGTGCGCACGGCGTCCTCGGCGGTGTAGCAGCCGGCGGTGTTGGGCAGGATGGTGTAGCGCTCGGGCGGCAGCACCTCCAGCAGACTGGGCTGACCGGGTTCCTGGCCGATGTTGGTACGGCGGATGGCCACGGTGACGATCTCGGCGCCCGCGGCCTCGATGGCGATGCGGGTCTGGTCGAAATCCTTGTATTTGCCGGTGCCCACCAGCAGGCGGGAGGAATAGCTCTTGCCGGCGATGACGAGGGGGTCGTTGCTCATGGGATTGGGAAAGGAATAACGGGGGAATCAGCCGCCACCCACGGCGACCACGATCTCGATGCGGTCGCCCGCGGCGAGCTGCGTCTCGGCATGACGGCTGCGCGGCACGATCTCGCCGTTGCGCTCCACCGCCACGCGCCTGCCGGCCAGTTGGCGCGCCTCCAGCAAGGCGGCGACGCTGACGGCCGTCTCCAGGCGCACCGCTTCACCATTGACGCTGAGTTCGATCACGGGCCGATCCGCACAACCATTCTGTCAGGGAATTCTAGCATGGGGGCAGGGGGAGTCCCGGCCGCGCACCGGACCGCCCCGGGGTATGGGAAAACCCGGGTTGCCGGCGCCCGTCTATCGTGCCAACATCATCGAAAGTGACGCGCCCCCGGGCAGGCTGGCGGCAGCGCGAGAAGAATTCCGGAGGCTTTCCGGAACCGTCCCGAGCAGCCGTGGAGGCTGCGTTTCTACCTGGAGGAAACCCGTCGTGTTCAAGCGCAGCCTCATCGCCGCGGCCGCGGCATCGCTGTTCAGCGTTCCCGCATCGGCCGACTACAGCGGCACCGTGTTCTTCGGCGACAGCCTCACCGACGGCGGCTTCTACACGCCGCTGCTGCCGCCGGGCACCGGACGCTTCACCACCAATCCGGGACCGGTGTGGGCGGAACTGTTCGCCTCGGCCCTGGGCGGCACGGCCGCGCCGTCCAACGTGGCCGGCGGCACCAACTACGCCCAGGGCGGGGCGCGGGTCACCGGCACGCCGGGCGTGGGCAGCCCGCCGGCCACCGGCGCGCAACCCATCCAGGTGCAGGTCACCAACTACCTCGCCAGCCGCGGCGGTGCGGCCGACGGCAACACGCTGTACACCGTGTGGGCCGGGGCCAACGACGTCTTCGTGGCGCTCGGCCTGCCCAGCGCCGACATCCCCGCCTACGTCGTCACCACCGCCGGCCAGGCGGTGACGGAGATCGCCCGCCTCCGGGCCGCCGGCGCGCGCTACATCCTGGTGCCCACCGTGCCGGACATCGGCGCCACGCCCTTCGCCACCACCCTGCCGCCGGGGGGCGCGGCGGGCGCCACCCAGATCACCAGCACCTACAACCAGGCGCTGTTCGGCGGGCTTTCGGCGGCGGGCATCAGCGTCATCCCGCTGGACACCTTCGCCCTGCTGCGGGAGGTGCAGGCCAGCCCCGCCGCCTACGGCTTCGTGAATGTCGCGGTGCCGGCGTGCACCACCGTGTCTTCGCTGATCTGCACCGCCGCCACCCTGGCGGCGCCGGACGCGGCCCAGACCTTCCTCTTCGCCGACGGCGTGCATCCCACCACCGCCGCGCACCGCATCATCTCCGACTACGCCCTGGCCACGCTGGCGGCGCCGCGGGCCATGTCGCTGCTGGCGGAGTCGCCCATCAAGACCCGCGCCCTGTTGAGCAACGCCATCGGCGACCAGCTCCTGCTCGACGTGCTCGGTCCGGGCACCGGCACCCGCGCCTGGGCCAGCCTGGGCGCCGGCCGGCTGCGCTACGACGGCAACAGCGCCGACCCGGGGGGCAGCGGCGATCCGCTGGCGCTCACCGTGGGCGTCGACCGCGCCCTTTGGCCGGGCATGACGGTGGGCGCCGCCTTCAGCAGCGGCCGCCTGAAGGAGCGCTTCGCCGGCACCGGCGGCGCCTACGAGCAGACGGAGCAGGTGCTGGCGCTGTACGCCGGCGCGCGCAACGGTCCCTGGTACGTAAACGTGGTGGGAGCGCTGGGCTACCTGGCCTTTGACACCGAGCGCAGCGTGGCGCTGGGTATCGCCAGCCGCTCCGCCACCGGCTCCACCCGCGGCTCCAGCCTGTCGCTGGGCGCCCAGGGCGGCTGGCTGATGACCCAGGGGGCGCTCAGCCACGGCCCCATCGCCGGGCTGCAGGTGCAGCGCATCCGGGTGGATGGCTTCACCGAGACGGGCGGCTCGCTGGCCCTGACCTACGAGTCCCAGACGCGCCAGTCAGCGGTGGCCAGCCTGGGCTACGAGGCCCGCTACCACGCCGGCAATCTCCTGCCCTTCGCGCGCCTCGCCCTCAACCACGAGCTGACCGACAACGACCGCACCGTCCGCGCGGCCATGCCGTCCATCCTGGGCTCCGGCCTGGAGATGGCCGCCATCGACCACGGCCGCAACTGGGGCACCCTGGCGCTGGGCCTGGGGGCGAAGCTCGCCGCCAACGTGACGGGCAGCCTCAGCCTGGGCACCCAGTTCGGCCAGGACAAGGTGCGCCAGCACTGGCTGCAGGCTGGGGTGAGCGTGGGGTTCTAGAGAAGGAGGCCGATGCGCACGGGGGGCAGGCGACAGGCTCCCCGGGTCCGCCCCCCGGGGCCTGCCCAAAGGCCGCGACCGGTCGTATAATCCCCTGCCGCGCGGGTGTAGCTCAATGGCAGAGCTGAAGCTTCCCAAGCTTAAGACGAGGGTTCGATTCCCTTCACCCGCTCCAGTCCTGTTCCTCTGCGCCTCCTGATTCGATCCCGACCACCGGACGGCCGCTCACGCGGGCCGTGGCGCGATCCGGGCGCTCCCGCCGCCGGCGGGCATGTCCGGCGGGAGGCCGGGGAGATTCGCCGCGCATCGGCACCGGCGCGGGTTCAGGCTAGAATCCTGCGGGTCGCCCACCCGCCACATCCGCCCCGCACCCATGCCCGTATCCCTGGAAGGCCGGCTCGTCGTCGCCATCTCGTCGCGCGCCCTGTTCGACTTCGAGGAGGAGAACCAGGTCTTCGAGCTTTCCGACGACCGCGCCTACATGCGCGTGCAGTCGCAGCGCATGGACGAGGCGGCGTTGCCCGGGGTGGCCTTTCCGCTGGTGCGCAAGCTGCTCGCCTTCAACACCGCCGGGGCGCAGCGGGTGGAGGTGGTGATCCTGTCGCGCAACGACCCGGTGAGCGGGCTGCGGGTGTTCCGTTCGGCCCAGCGCGCCCGACTCAGCCTGGAGCGAGGGGTGTTCACGCGCGGGCGCGCGCCGTGGCGCTACCTGCATCCGCTCAAGGCCAACCTTTTCCTCTCCGCCAACGTGGAGGACGTGCGTGCCGCGCTGGCGGCGGGCTTTCCGGCGGCGCGGGTGTACCCGGAGTCGGCGCGCGCCGCGGAACTCCACCCCGACGAGGTGCGCATCGCCTTCGACGGCGACGCGGTGCTGTTCAGCGACGAGGCGGAGAAGGTCTTCCAGTCCGACGGCCTGGATGCCTTCCAGAACCACGAGTCCAACCACGCCGCCCGGCCGCTGCCGCCGGGCCCGTTCCAGCCGCTGCTCATCGCCCTGCACCGCCTGCAGAAGGCCGGCGCCGACACGCCCATGCGCATTCGCACCGCCCTGGTCACGGCGCGCAGCGCGCCGGCCCACGAGCGCGCCATCCGCACCCTCATGGACTGGCAGATCGAGGTGGACGAGGCCATGTTCCTGGGCGGGCTGGACAAGGGCGCCTTCCTGCGGGAATTCGAGCCCGACTTCTTCTTCGACGACCAGACGCGCCACTGCGAATCCGCCCTGCACGCCGGCCCCACCGGGCACGTGGATCACGGGGCGGCCAACAGCCGCGACTGAAGCGGCGCCGTGGGGTCGGCGATTCAATCGGGACCCGCACCCGGCGGGTGGGCTACGCCAGCCGGCGGGTGGACTACGCCAGCCGGCGATAACGCCCGCCGTGGAACAGCAGCGGCGCCCGGTCCTCGCGCGCGAAGCGCTCCACCCGTCCGACGAAGATGATGTGGTCGCCGCCGGCGTGGCGTGCCTCGTTGCGGCATTCGAACCAGGCGCAGCAGCCCGGCAGCAGCGGCGCCCCGCCCAGGCCGGGCTGCACCTCCATCCCCCCGAATCGGTCGATGCCGGATGCGGCGAAGTGGGCGGAAAGCCCCTCCTGCTCCGCCGCCAGGACGTTGACGGCGTAGTGGCTGCAGCGCCGGAAGGCCGCCAGGTTGGGCGAGTGCAGCGACAGGCTCCACAGCACCAGCGGCGGGTCCAGCGACACGGAATTGAAGGAACTGACGGTCAGGCCGACGGGGCGCCCGTCATCGCCGCAGGTGGTGATCACCGTCACCCCGGTGGCGAAGCCGCCCAGGGCATCGCGCAAGGCGCGGGCGTCGAACGGCGGCGCGGCGCGATGGGGATCACGCATGGCGATCAGCGCCCGCAAGGCGGGGCGTCACCGGCGCGGACCGTCGCTGCCAACCCCGGAGAGCATTGCCGCGGCGCACTCCCGGGGACGGGTCAAGGCCGGGCTCCGGGGGGCGGGTGTTGCAAGTCCCGGCACGACGCATCGCTTTTTCACATTTCCGCCGATGGTTGAGGAGTCATGGATTGTGGCAGCGCGCCCCCACGCACGCAAGGCGAGGGGCCTCGACAGCTTTCCGGCAGGCGCCAGCCGGGCCGATGTGCCGCCGGCATCGGCCGCCGCCTCGGCTATAATTGGCGCACTCTTTTCCGCCCCGCCCCGCATGGTCAAGACCCAACTCCTCGGTTTGCTGCGCGCAGCGCTGGCCAGCGTCGCGCCCGAACAGCGCGATCTGGAGATCGTCCTGGAACGGCCAAGGCAGGCCGCCCACGGCGACTACGCCACCAACCTCGCCCTGCAACTGGCCCATCCGCTGCGCGCCAATCCGCGGGAGATCGCCCGGCACCTGGTGCGGGAACTGGGTTCTTCGCCGCTGCTGGCCAAGGCCGAGGTGGCCGGCGCCGGCTTCATCAACCTCTTCCTGTCGCCGGATGCCACCCGCCAGGTGGTCAGCCAGGTACTGGAGGCGGGCCGGGACTTCGGCCGCAACAACCTGGGCGCCGGCCGCAAGGTGCAGGTGGAATTCGTCTCCGCCAACCCCACCGGCCCGCTGCACGTGGGCCACGGCCGTGGCGCCGCCCTCGGCGCCAGCCTGGCCCAGGTGCTGGCCTTCACCGGCCACGCGGTGACGCGGGAGTACTACATCAACGACGCCGGCCGGCAGATGGACATCCTGGCCCTGTCCACCTGGCTGCGCTACCTGGAACTGCACGACGTCTGGGTGCCCTTCCCGTCCAACGCCTACCAGGGCGGCTACGTCATCGACATGGCGCACCAGATCCGCGACGCCCACGGCCCGCGCTACGTGCATCCCGCCCCGGCGGTGCTGGCGGGTGTGCCCGATGCCGCCACGGCGCCGGAGGCACACCTGGACGCCCTCATCGCCAATGCCAAGGACCTGCTGGGCGAGGATTACCGCTACATCCACAGCCACGCCCTGACCGAACAACTGGCCGACTGCCGCGACGACCTAGTGGAGTTCGGCGTGCATTTCGACGTCTGGTTCTCGGAGCGCTCGCTGTTCGACACCGCCCTGGTGCAGCGCTGCCTGGAGCGCCTGGAGCGCGCCGGCCAGCTCTACACCCAGGATGGCGCCCAGTGGTTCCGCTCCACCGCCTTCGGCGACGAGAAGGACCGGGTGGTGCAGCGCGAAAACGGCGAATACACCTATTTCGCCTCCGACATCGCCTACCACCTCAACAAGTACGAGCGCGGCTTCGACCGCATCATCGACGTCTGGGGCGCCGACCACCACGGCTACATCCCGCGGGTCAAGTGCGCGGTGCGCGCCCTGGGCCTGGACGACACGAAGCTGGAGGTGGCGCTGGTGCAGTTCGCCGTGCTCTACCGCGACGGCCAGAAGACCTCCATGTCCACCCGCGCCGGCGAGTACGTCACCCTGCGCGAACTGCGCAACGAGGTGGGCAACGACGCGGCGCGCTTCTTCTACGTGCTGCGCAAGTCGGACCAGCACCTGGATTTCGACCTCGACCTGGCCAAGTCCGAAAGCACCGACAACCCGGTGTATTACGTCCAGTACGGCCACGCCCGGGTGTGCAGCGTGCTCGCCCAGTGGGGCGGGGACGCCCGCACGCTGGCCGGCACCGACCTGGCGGCGCTTAGCGGCGAGCGCGAACTGGGCCTGTGTGCGCGGCTGGCGGATTTCGCGGATGTCGTCGAAGCGGCCGCACGCGACTATTCGCCTCACCTCGTGGCCCACTACCTCAAGGACCTGGCGGCGGAGTTCCACAGCTTCTACAACGCCGAGCGCATCCTGGTGGATGATCCCGCGCTGCGCCAGGCACGCCTGGCCTTGGTGGCCGGGGTGCGCCAGGTCCTGCGCAACGGGCTGCGCCTGCTGGGCGTGAGCGCGCCCGAGTCCATGTGAGCCCCGTCATGGCCGATCCGCACCGCTCCCTCAGCCGCCCCACCCGGCGCCACAGCCGCGGCGGCATGGTGGTGGGCGTCTTCGTCGGCCTGGTGATCGGCGCGCTGCTGGCCGTGGCCGTGGCCTGGTACGTCACCCGCGCCGTGCCATTCAAACCACGGGACGAAGACAAGCCGGCCGAGACCCGGGCGCCCGCAGCCGCGGACCAGCAGCCGCTTCCCTTGCCGGGCAAGCCCGGAGACAAGCCCGGCGAGCGGCCGCGATTCGAGTTCTACAAGATCCTGCCGGGCAACCAGGACGTGGCGCCCGCGGCCGCAGCGCCTGCGCCCGCCGCCCCGCCCCTGTCCACCGACGCCGCCCCGCAGGCGGAAGCCAAGCCTCAGCCGGAGAAGAAAACGCCGGACGAAGTGCTCTACCTGCAGGTGGGTTCCTTCTCCAATCCGGCCGACGCGGAGAACCTCAAGGCCAAGCTGGCGTTCGTCGGCCTGGAGGCGCAGATCCAGCCGGTGGATGTGGCGGACCGGGGGCTGATGCACCGGGTGCGCATCGGACCCTACCGCAAGCCCGAGGACATGAACCGTGCCCGCACGCTGCTGGCCCAGAACGGAATGCAGGCAGCGGTGGTCAGAGGCAGGTGAGCGCATCCCCCACAAGAAAGGAAACCCCATGAGCACCATGCCGAGGCACCGCTGGCTCGTCGCCGTCGTCGCCACTCTTGCGTCCCTGTTGCTGGGCGCCGCCTCCGCCGCACCCGTGGCTGGACGCGACTACACCGAAGTGCGGACGCCCCAGCCCACGGAATCCGGCGACAAGGTGGAGGTGCTGGAGTTCTTCTGGTACGGCTGCCCGCACTGCTTCGATCTGGAGCCCAAGGTCGCGGCCTGGGCGAAGAAACTCCCGAAGGATGCCGAACTGCGCCGCATTCCCGTCGCGTTCCGCGACTCCTGGCTGCCCGGCGCGCGGATCTACTACACGCTGGAAGCCATGGGCGACCTGGCGCGCTTGCACGGACCGGTGTTCGACGCCATCCACGTCGAACACATCAACCTCGGCGACGAGAAGGTGATGCTGGACTGGATGGCCTCCAAGGGCGTGGATCGCAAGAAATTCGCCGAGACCTACAGCTCCTTCAGCGTCAACAGCAAGGTGCAGCGGGCGCAGCAGATCACCAAGGGCTACGGGCTCGACGGCGTCCCCGCGATGGCGGTGAACGGGCGCTGGGTGACTTCCGGCACCCTCACCGGCAGCCACGATTCCATGCTCTCGGTGGTGGATCAGCTCATCGCCAGGGCGCGCGCGGAAAAGGGCAGGAAGTAGTCTGCGCAACCCCGGAGCGGGCGTGCGGTGCCCGAGCAGCCGTGAAGGCTGCGCCCCGACCCTGCAGCCGCGACGGCTGCGGGGTGGCCTCGCAGCGGTGAAGGCCGCGTGACCATCCCCCCTCGCCGCGCCATGCCATGTTCGTCGTCATAACGGGCGCTTCCAGCGGGCTGGGCGCCGCCCTCGCGGCCCACTACGCCGCCCGGGGGGCGCGCCTGGGACTGGTGGCGCGCCGCGGGCAAGCGCTGCAGGGCGTGATCTCCGGGCTTCCCGGCCGGCACCACATCCATGCCGCTGACGTGGCCGACTACGAGGCCATGCGTCGCGCCGCCGCCGACTTCCTGGAGCAGGCGGGTGTTCCGGACATCGTCATCGCCAACGCCGGCGTGAGCGTCGGAACCCTCACCGAGCACGCCGAGGATCTCCCGGCCTTCGAGCGCGTGCTGCGCACCAACGTGGTGGGCGCGGCGGCCACCTTCGCGCCCTTCATCGCCCCCATGCGTGCCCGCGGCCGCGGACGCCTGGCGGGCATCGCCTCGGTGGCTGGCGTGCGCGGCCTGCCGGGCGCGGGCGCCTACAGCGCCTCCAAGGCGGCGCTGGTCACCTACCTGGAATCGCTGCGGGTGGAACTGCGCGGCAGCGGCGTGCGGGTGGTCACGGTGAGCCCCGGATACATCGCCACCCCCATGACCGCCGTCAATCCCTACCGCATGCCCTTCCTGCTGGCTGCCGAGGATGCCGCCGGGCGCATCGCCCGCGCCATCGACGCCGGACGGGCCCACGCCGTGGTGCCCTGGCAGATGGCGGTGGCGGCACGGCTCATGCGCTGGCTGCCCGCGTCGCTGTACGACCGCCTGGCCGCGCAAGCCGGACGCAAGCCCCGCGGCCTGCCGCTGTAGTCGCACGGCGCCGGGGGGAACACCCGTCGCGATGCACTCTTGACCCGGATCAATGGCCGCGCGGCAGGGCAAGGTAGATTCCTCCCGTTATACTTCGCGTTTTCCGTTCATCTCGCCCGTGATGTCGTCCGCCCCGCCCATGCCTGCCCTGCCCGCCCTGCCCGATCTCGTGTGTCCTGCGGGCAGCCTGCCGGCCCTCAAGGCCGCCGTGGATAACGGCGCCGATGCCGTGTATGTGGGCTTTCGCGACGCCACCAACGCGCGCAACTTCGCCGGCCTGAACTTCGACGCCAAGGCGCTGGCGGAGGGCATCCGCTACGCCCAGAGCCGGGGCCGGCAGGTGCTGGTGGCCATCAACACCTACCCCCAGGCGGGGCGCGTGGAGCAGTGGCACGCCGCCGTGGACGCCGCCGCCGACCACGGCGTGGACGCGGTGATCCTGGCCGACATGGGCCTGCTGGATTACGCCGCCCGGCGCCACCCGCAGTTGCGCCTGCACCTTTCGGTGCAGGGCTCGGCCACCAACTACGAGGCGGTGAATTTCTGCCATCGCCACTTCGGCATACGCCGCGCGGTGCTGCCGCGGGTGCTGACCCTGGCCCAGGTGGAGCACGTCATCGCCCACACGCCGGTGGAGATCGAGGTCTTCGCCTTCGGCAGCCTGTGCGTGATGAACGAGGGCCGCTGCTGGCTCTCTTCCTACGCCACCGGCGAGAGCCCCAACACCGTGGGCGCCTGCAGCCCCGCCAGGTTCGTGCGCTGGGAGAAGAAACCCGGCGCCCTGGACGCCCGGGTGGGCGGCGTGCTCATCGACACCTACGCCGACGGCGAACCCGCCGGCTACCCGGCGATCTGCAAGGGCCGCTTCCAGGTGCAGGGCGACACCTACTACGCCCTGGAAGAGCCCACCAGCCTCAATGTGCTGCCCATCCTTCCCGACATCGTGCGCGCCGGCGTGCGCGCCATCAAGGTGGAGGGCCGCCAGCGCAGCCCCGCCTACGTCGCCCAGGTCACCCGCGTGCTGCGCCAGGCGCTGGATTCCCTGGCCGGGGGCGTCAGCCGCTACCACGTGGCGCCGGCCTGGCAGGCGGAACTGGCCAAGGTCTCCGAGGGCAACCAGCAGACGCTGGGCGCCTACAACCGGCCGTGGCGCTAGCGTGAAGGTGAGTCGTGATTCGCGATGGGCCGTAGGGGCCGGCGCCACGGCGGCGGCTCGCGCGCCGGCATGCCCTCGTGCGGGTTCGTGCCCGGAGTCCGCGGCATGAAGCTCTCCCTCGGTCCCCTCCTCTATTTCTGGCCCAGGCAGCAGGTGCTGGATTTCTATGCCGACGTGGCGCAGAACCCGGCGGTGGACATCGTCTACCTGGGCGAGGTGGTGTGTTCGCGCCGCCAGCAGATGCGGGTGCAGGACTGGTTCGGGCTTGCCACCGACCTCAAGGCCGCCGGCAAGGAAGTGGTGCTGTCCTCCCAGGTGCTGCTGGAATCGGAAAACGACCTGCGCACCCTGCGCCGCCTGGTGGACGAGGGCGGCTGCACCGTCGAGGCCAACGACCTGGGCGCCGTGGGCGTGGCGGCGGGCAAGGTGCCCTTCGTCCTCGGGCCGCATCTCAACGTCTACAACGAGGCCACGCTGGCGTTCTTTGCCGCCCAGGGCGCCGTGCGCTGGGTGCCGCCCCTGGAAGCCAGCGGCGAACTGATCCTCAAGCTCCACGTCGGGCGCCCCGCGGGCATGCAGACGGAAGTCTTCGCCTTCGGCCGCCTGGCCCTGGCCTACTCGGCGCGCTGCTTCACCGCCCGCCACTACAACCTCAACAAGGACGACTGCCAGTTCCGCTGCCTGGACCACGACCAGGGCATGACGGTGCGCACCCGGGAGGGCAAGCCCTTCCTGGCACTCAACGGCACCCAGACCATGTCCGCCCAGTGTTTCAGCCTGCTGGACCGGGTGGGCGAGCTGGCCGCCGCCGGCATCGAGGTGCTGCGCCTGTCGCCCCAGCCGCGCCACATGGCGGCGGTGATCGCCGCCTTCGACGCCGCCCGGCACGGTCGGCCAGCCGAGGCCGATCCGCGCTGGAGTCCGGACGGCCTGTGCGACGGCTACTGGCTGGGCCGCGCCGGGCTGGAGTGGCAGCCCCAGCCGTCCCCACAAGGAGCGATGCACCCATGAGCCGCTGGAATCTTCCCGATTTCCGTCTGCCTCCGCTGGTCGCCGCCGTCGGCTGCCGCCTGCCCCAATGGCCCCACGCCGTGGCGCTGTGCGGCGCGCTCAACGTCGCGGCGCGCATGGGCGTGCTGCCGGCGGACAGCCTGTGCGTGCTGGAAGGCCGCAATTTCCTCGTGGCGGTGGAGGACACCGGCACCGAGGCACGCTTCCGCTATGGCGGCGGCCTGTTTCGCCCGCTGTTCGGACGCACGGCGGCGCCGGACCTGGTGTTCCGCGCCACGCTCTCGGCCTACGGCCGCCTGCTGCTGCGCCAGGAAGACCCGGACACCCTGTTCTTCGGCCGCCAGTTGGTGGTGGAAGGCGACACCGAACTGGGCCTGGTGGTGAAGAACATGCTTGACGCCGTGGACTGGCCGGCCCTGCCGCGCCTGCCCGGCCTTCCCCGCGGCGGGCTCTGACCGGCCGCCACGGCGGCTTTTCCCATACCGGAAACGGCGTTTGTCCCGACCACCGACCGGCATCTCGTCCCACCACTGACTCCCGGGGCGCGCGTCCCGCCTTCCGGCGCCGCCCCATCGCAACCTGCGCTCACCCGGGGGTGCCACTGCCGCCTTCGCGCACCGTGGCGGGTGACGACATTCTTGTTAAGGCACCCTTAAGGTTGTGTCTCCATAATCCGGCCTGTCCAGCCCTTCCCCCCGAGTCAAAGGAGCCCTCAGATGTCAAGAACCGCCCGTTGCGGGGCGTTGTGCGCCCTGCTCTTGCTGCCGTTTGCCGCCGGCGCGCAAAGCGCCCCCCCGCCCGGACGCCTGCTGGCGTCCAACTGTTTCCAGTGCCACGGCACCAACGGCAACCCCACCGCCGGCTTCGAGCGTCTGGCGGGCATGTCGGCCAGGGAAGTGGTCGGCGAACTGAAGGAGATGAAGGCCAAGCCGGGCGAGGGCGGCATCATGCGCGTCCATGCCCTGGGGTACACCGACGAGCAGCTGCAGCTCATCGGGGCCTTCTTCGCCCAACAGAAACCGGCCAAGTAGCCGGCCCGACACCAGAGGGAGACGACACATGACAACAAACCGCAGACAGTTCATCCAGATGGCCGCCGCCGGCGCCGCCGGGCTGGCCCTGCCGGGCTGGGCGCTGGGCGCGCCCGCAGTACCCACGACCGGCCCCAGCGGCCGGGTGGTGGTGGTGGGCGGCGGCATGGCCGGCGCCACCGTGGCGAAATACCTGCGACTGTGGGGCGGTACCAGGCTGGAGGTGACGCTCATCGACCGCAGCGCCACCTACGTGTCCTGCGTCCTGAGCAACCTGGTCCTCACCGACGCGGTGAAGATGACCAGGCTGCAATTCACCTACGCCGCCCTGGCGAAGAACTACGGCATCCAGGTGGTCACCGGGGAAGTGGCGGCCATCGACCCGGTGTCGAAGCGGGTAGCGCTGACCAACGGCGCCGCCTACCCCTATGACCGCATGGTGCTGGCCCCTGGGGTGGAATTCGACACCTACCTGGGCCTGGACTCCGCCGCCGCCAAGGCGAAGGTGGTGCACGCCTGGAAGGCGGGGCCCGAGACGACGACCCTGCGCAATCAACTCGTGGCGATGAAGGCCGGCGGCGTGTTCCTCATGTCCATCCCGCCGGCGCCCTACCGCTGCCCGCCCGGCCCCTACGAGCGCGCCTGCGTGGTCGCCGACTACCTGAAGCGGAAGAAGCCGAAGTCGAAGCTCATCCTGCTCGATGCCAACGCCGGCATCACCGCCGAGAAGGCCAGCTTCACCAGGGCCTTCACCGTGACCCACGCCGGCGTGATCGACTATCGGCCCGGCGTGACCATCAACGAGATCGACGCCACCACGCTCACGGTGAAGACCAGCGCCGGCGACATCAAGGCGAACGTGATCAATCCCATCCCGCCGCATCGCGCCGGCGCACTGGCGGCGGCCACCGGCGTGGTGGACGTCAATGGCCGCTGGGCCGGGGTGGATGTGCTGAGCTACGAGTCCACGGCCATGCCGGGCATCCACGTCATCGGCGACGCCAGCGCCACCACCCAGCCCAAGGCCGGCCACATCGCCAACCAGGAGGCCAGGGTGTGCGCCGACGCCATCGTGCGCCTGCTCTCCGGCCTGGCGCCCGATCCGGCGCCGGTCACCAATTCCGCCTGCTACTCGCCCATCACCGCCAACACGGCGTCGTGGCTGAGCGTGGTGTTCCAGTACGACGCCGCCAGCCGCACCATGAAGGCGGCCGGGGGCGGGGTCATGGAAGCGGAGGTGGCCACCAAGAAGAACTACGAGCAGATGTTCAAGTGGTACGGCAACCTCATGGGCGATACCTTCGCCTGATCGCCGCCAGCGGCGGCGCGCGCCTGCATTTCGCGCCGCCCGTGTGATTTCCAGCCACGACAAAGGGCGCCGCGGCGCCCTTTGTCGTTTGCAGCGGCGGCGCGGGCGGGCTACTTCTTCTTCGCCGTATCCAGGCGCAGCTTGGCGTAGCTGCCCGGGGCGTCCTCCAGCACCGTCAGCCTGCCCCTGGACGGGTCCCGCGGCGCCACGGTGGCGCCGTCCAGGGCGGATACCCAGCCCTGCCAGTCGCTCCACCAGGAACCGGGGTGCTGCGTGGCGCCGCCGAGGAAGACGTCGGCATCCTCCGGCAGTGTCGTGGCGTCGCTGATCCAGTAGCCGTACTTGTTGGCCGCCGGCGGATTGACGATGCCGGCGATGTGCCCCGAGCCGCCCAGCACGAAGCGCACCGGCCCGCCCATGAGCCGGGCGCCCAGGTAAGTGCTCTTCCACGGCGCGATGTGGTCCTCGATGGTGGAGATGAAGTAGGTGGGCACCGTGATCTGCCGCAGGTCGATGGGCACCCCCGCCAGTTCGATCCCGCCCGGGTCCTTGAGCAGGTTCTTCATGTACATGTTGCGCAGGTAGAAGCTGTGCATCGCCGCCGGCATGCGGGTGGAGTCGGAGTTCCAGTACAGCAGGTCGAAGGGGAAGGGGTCCTTGCCCATCAGGTAGTTGTTCACCACGAACGACCAGATCAGGTCGTTGGCGCGCAGCATGTTGAAGGTGCCCGCCATTTCCGAGCCTTCCAGGTAGCCGCGCTCGAACATCTTTTTCTCCAGGCCTTCCACCGCCTTGTCGTCGATGAACACGCCCAGCTCGCCGGGCAGGGAGAAGTCCAGCATGCTGGTGAAGAAGGTGGCGGAGGCGATGCGCTCATCGCCCCTGGCCGCCATGTACGCCAGGGTCGCACCCAGCAGCGTGCCGCCCAGGCAGTAGCCGATGGCGTTGATGCGCTCTTCGCCGGTCTGCGCGACCACCGCGTCCACCGCCGCCAGCGCGCCGTCGGTGAGGTAGGCGTCGAAGCCCTTCTCCGCCAGCTTCTCGTCCGGATTGACCCAGGAAACGACGAATACCGAGTGGCCCTGGTCCGTGGCCCACTTGATGAAGGAGTTCCTCTCCCGCAGGTCGAGGATGTAGTACTTGTTGATCCACGGCGGCACGATGAGCAGCGGCCGCTTGAGCACCTTGTCGGAAGTCGGGTTGAATTGCAGCAACTGGATCAGGTCGTTCTGGAACACCACCTTGCCGGGTGTGGTGGCGACGTTGCGGCCCAGTTCGAAGGCGCTGGTGTCCGTCATGCGGATGCGCAGCTTGCCGTCGCCTTCCTCGATGTCGCGCAGCAGGTTGTTGAAGCCCTTGATCAGGTTCTGGCCGTGGCTGCGCACCGACTCCCGGAACACCTCCGGGTTGGTCAGCGCGAAGTTGGACGGCGAAAACGCGTCGATGTACTGGCGGGTGAAGAAATTCACCTTGCGCTGGACCTCCGGCGACAGGCCCTCGACGTTGCTGACCGTGTCATGGACATGGCGCGCCGTGATGAGATAGGACTGCTTGATGAAGTCGAACAGGAAGTGCTGCTCCCAATCGTCGCCGCGGAAGCGGTTGTCGCCCCTGCCTGGCCTGGCCACCGGTTCGGCCTCCACGCCCATGAAGCGCATCATGGAGTGCTGCCAGAGGGAGAAGTAGTCCCACACCAGGTTCATCTGTGCCTGGGCCAGCTTGTAGGGGTTGGCCAGCAGCTTGGCCATCATGTCCATGAAGGCCTGGGCAATGCCCAGTTCGTCGCCTCCGCGAAGGTGTTGGCCACTTCCGCCGGCGCGGGCGTTTGCGGCATTTCGGTCTCTCGTGTCGAGGCGGACATCGTCTATTGCTCCTTTTTTGAGTGAGGCGGGCCGCGAGGTCACCACGGCGAAGCAAGGGACAATGGGGCGCCGCCAGGTTACGACCGCGGCTCAAGAGGCCATCGCGCACCGCCGGGGGCCAAATTGCCATGCCCCGGAAAATCTGCTTAACTCGTTGTGCTCCGCCGACAGCGGGACATGACCCGCGGTCCCGGCCATTGTAGACCTCCGAACCTTACGGGCACCTTTCCCGAGACGGGCCAACCCGAACCGACGCCGGCATGCACAGCGAGCCCACCTTCACCATCACCGAGCTGGCGCGGGAGTTCGGCGTCACGCCGCGCGCCATCCGTTTCTACGAGGACCAGGGCCTGCTGGCGCCCGGCCGGTCGGGGCAGACGCGCATCTACGGCAAGCGCGAGCGCACGCGCCTCAAGCTGGCCCTGCGCGGTCGCCGGCTGGGTCTGTCCCTGGCCGAGATTCGCGAACTCATCGACATGTACGACGACACCCGCGGCGAAGCCCCGCAGCTCCAGCGCTTCCTCGCCGTGCTGGCGCAGCGGCGCGCGACGCTGGAACAGCAGCGCGAGGACATCGAGGCGGTGCTGGCCGAGATCGCCACGCTGGAACGGCAATGCCAGGGACGGCTCGAAGCCGCCGGACACACCCTGCCGCCGACGCTGTCGCGCAAGTCCGCGTGACCGGGTTGCCAGACGCGTTGACGTTGACGTAAACGTCAGCTCCGCTAGAATCCTCAAGGGTCAAGGAACGGAGGCGGCAGCATGAGGCACTTCCACCCGCGCGACCCGAACTTCGCCGAACGCGTGCGGGCGAGCTTCGCGCGCCAGGGCATCATGGCCCACCTGGGCGCCGAACTGACGGAACTCGCCCCCGGACATTGCGTGATCCGCCTGCACTACCGCCCGGAGCTGTCCCAGCAGCACGGCTATTTCCACGGCGGCGTGATCGGCATGATCGCCGACTCCGCCGGCGGCTACGCCGCCTACACCCTCATGCCGGCCGATTCGAGCGTGCTCACCGTGGAGTACAAGGTGAACCTGCTGGCGCCCGGCGACGGCGACACCCTGGTGGCCCGCGGCGAGGTGCTCAAGGCGGGGCGCAACCTGGTGGTGTCCCGTGCCGAGGTCCATGTGCTCAAGGACGGCCGGCAGGTCCACTGCGCCAGCATGCAGCAGACCCTCATCACCCTGCACGGCCGGCCGGACGACCGCCCCATCGGCGGCAGCGCCGCCGGCGCCCCGGCAGAGGACAGCCCCATGGAGACCCGCCCATGATCCTGGAAACCTCAGTTGACCGCTTGTTTTCACCTGCAACCCCATGTGAATACTGGCGTTGCGGCCATCCATCCGCTTCACCCGATGGGTGGGCACGCTACGCACCCGCTGGCACGTCCGGGCGGGCGTTTGGCTTTGTCGCTCCTCCTTGCAGGCATGAGCCTGCCGCGTCGTCGCTTCGCGCCAGCCACCCGCCCGAACGTACCATCGGGCGCGTCCAACTGAGGTTTCCAGGATGATCATCCCCAGCCTGGACTTCCACCTCGGCGAGACCATCGAGATGCTGCGCGACACCGTGCGCGCCTTCGCGGCCCGCGAGATCGCCCCCCGCGCCGCCGCCATCGACCGCGACAACCTCTTCCCCGCCGACCTGTGGCGCAAGTTCGGCGCCCTGGGCCTGCTGGGCATGACGGTGGACGAGGAATACGGCGGAGCCGCCATGGGCTACCTGGCCCACATCATCGCCATGGAGGAGGTCTCCCGCGCCTCCGCCTCGGTCGGCCTGTCCTACGGCGCCCACTCCAACCTGTGCGTGAACCAGATCCGGCGCAACGGCACGGCGGCGCAGAGGAGCAGGTATCTGCCGCGCCTGGTTTCCGGCGAGTACGTCGGCGCCCTGGCCATGAGCGAGCCCAACGCCGGCTCCGACGTGGTCTCCATGAAGCTGCGCGCCGAGCGCAAGGGCGAGCGCTTCGTCCTCAATGGCTCCAAGATGTGGATCACCAACGGCGGCGACGCCGACGTGCTGGTGGTCTATGCCCGCACCGACCCCGGCGCCGGGCCGTCCCCAGCCGGGGGCAGCCCCCCCGGGGGGCAGCGCAGCGTGGGGGCACACACCTCCCGCGCCGGGCCCGGGGGCATCACCGCCTTCGTCGTCGAAAGGGCCATGCCGGGCTTCTCCCACGGCTCTCACCTGGACAAGCTGGGCATGCGCGGCTCCAACACCTACCCGCTGTTCTTCGACGACTGCGAGGTGCCGGAGGAGAACGTGCTCGGCCGGGTGGGCGAAGGCGTCAAGGTGCTGATGTCGGGGCTGGACTACGAACGCGCCGTGCTGGCCGGCGGCCCGCTGGGCATCATGGCCGCCTGCATGGACGCGGTGGTGCCCTATCTCCACGAGCGCAAGCAGTTCGACCGGCCCATCGGCGAATTCCAGCTCATGCAGGGCAAGCTCGCCGACCTGTACACCACCTGGATGGCCAGTCGCGCCTACGTCTATGCAGTGGGCCAGGCCTGCGACACATCGGACAAGGCGGGCGGCCACGCCCGCGCCCTGCGCAAGGACGCCGCCGGCGCCATCCTCTACGCCGCCGAGAAGGCCACCTGGATGGCCGGCGAGGCCATCCAGTGCCTGGGTGGCAACGGCTACGTCAATGAATACCCCGCCGGCCGCCTGTGGCGCGACGCCAAGCTGTATGAAATCGGGGCGGGCACCTCCGAGATACGCCGCATGCTCATCGGTCGCGAACTGTTCGCGGAAACCCGGTGAGCATCTCCGGTGCCGCACCACCGGCCTTGGCCGAGCCCATGAATCAAGGAGAACGGAACCATGGATGACCCGGTCGTGATTGTCGGTGCCGCCCGCACCCCCATGGGCGGCTTCCAGGGCGTGTTCACGGGGCTGACGGCCGGCCAGCTCGGCGCCGCCGCCATCCGCGCCGCGGTGGAACGGACGCGCCTGGCGCCGGAGCGGGTGGAGGAAGTCATCATGGGCTGCGTGCTGCCCGCCGGCCAGGGCCAGGCGCCCGCCCGCCAGGCTTCCCTGGGCGCCGGCCTGCCGCTGGCCGCCGGCTGCACCACCATCAACAAGATGTGCGGCTCGGGCATGAAGGCCGCCATGCTGGCCCACGACCTGCTGCTGGCCGGAAGCAACGAAGTGATGGTGGCCGGCGGCATGGAATCCATGACCAGCGCCCCCTACCTGCTGCCCAGGGCGCGGGCGGGGCTGCGCATGGGCCACGGCCAGGTGCTGGATCACATGTTCCTCGACGGGCTGGAGGACGCCTATGACAAGGGCCGCCTCATGGGCAGCTTCGCCGAGGACTGCGCCCAGGGCTATGGCTTCACCCGCGAGCAACAGGACGCCTTCGCCATCGTTTCCCTGGAGCGCGCCCGGGCCGCCAACGACGACGGCAGCTTTTCGTGGGAGACGGTGCCGGTGACGCTCACCACGCGCCAGGGCGAAATCCTGGTGGAGCGCGACGAGCAGCCGTTCAACGCCCGCATCGACAAGATCCCCACGCTCAAGCCCGCCTTCCGCAAGGACGGCACGGTGACCGCGGCCAACTCCAGTTCGATTTCCGACGGCGCCGCGGCGCTGGTGCTGATGCGCCGCTCCACCGCCGCGCGCCTGGGATGCCGGCCGCTGGCGACGGTGCTGGCCCACGCCACGCATGCGCAGCAGCCGGCGCTGTTTACCACCGCGCCCGTGGGCGCCATCGACAAGGTGTTGAAGATGGCCGGCTGGAGCGCCGCCGACGTGGATCTGTACGAGATCAACGAGGCCTTCGCCGTGGTGACCATGGCGGCGATGAAGGAGCACGGCCTGCCCCACGACAAGGTGAACATCCACGGCGGCGCCTGCGCCCTGGGGCATCCCATCGGCGCTTCGGGGGCGCGCATCCTGGTCACCCTCATTGGCGCCCTGCGCAGGCACGGGCTGCGGCGCGGCGTGGCCAGCCTGTGCATCGGCGGCGGCGAGGCCACGGCCATGGCCATCGAAGTCGACGCGACGGTGGCTTGCGGATGAACGGACCCAGGACCATGGCCGGCGCATGTGGAAGAGCCGGGGGCTGCCCCGCCGGAGCGCGGCGAAGCGCGGGGGCCGCCACATGATCCTTGATTCCTCAGTTGACCGCTCATTTTCCCTCGGAAGGCCGCATGGAATTTGCGGTCCGTGCCTTCGCTCAAGCTCACCGGATGGGTGAGTCCGCTACGCGCCCGATTGCGCGCCTGCCGGGCCGTCTGGCGGCGTTGCTCCTCGTTGCGGGGGGCGGCCCC
>JACQYB010000032.1 GCA_016208415.1 Betaproteobacteria bacterium
TGCGGCTCCGCTGCACCCCGGGCCGTCCGAGTGATCCCCTGGCTCGGCCCCGAGGATGCGTTTCCGCCCGTCGGGCGGGCGCTGCGCGAGCCCAACGGCTTGCTGGCCGCCAGTACCGAACTCAGCCCACGACGCCTGCTGGACGCCTACCGCCAGGGCATTTTCCCCTGGTACAGCGCCGGCGATCCGGTATTGTGGTGGAGTCCTGACCCGCGCATGGTCCTCCACCCGAGCGCGCTGCGCATCTCGCGCTCGCTGCGCCGGCGTCTGCACCGCGACGGCTATGAAATCCTGCTCGACAGCAGCTTCGGCGCGGTAGTCGAGGGATGTGCCGCGCCCACGCCCGACCGACCCGGGACATGGATCACCCCGGAGATGCGCTCGGCGTATCTCGCCCTGCACCGGATGGGCCATGCCCACAGCGTCGAGACGTGGATCGACGGGGAACTCGCCGGCGGGCTCTACGGCGTGGCCATCGGCCGCATGTTCTATGGCGAATCCATGTTTTCCCGCGTCACCGATGCCTCCAAGCTGGCCCTGGCGCACCTCTGCCGCTATCTTGAGGCGCTGGGATTCGGCATGATAGATTGCCAGATGGAAACCCCGCACCTGGTCTCCCTCGGCGCCGGGCCCATTCCACGCCAGCGGTTCCTGGCCGCGGTGGCCGAATTCTCAAGCCACGGCCCGGCCCCAGGGTTGTGGCCGCGCCGGGGTGCCCAGGGGCTGTGGCTGAAGCCCACCGAACCCCGCTGACTGAACGTGGGTCGAAAGTGCAGTGGCGGGACGCTTCTGAATCGCTTACCCCTGCCACGGGCGCAATATCGAAGAGGAAGGCCGTGACACATCCGAAGTGCAATGAGGTTGGCGATCCATGACCCTGCTCAGGGACGTTCCCTTACCGCTCATCCAGTTCTACGCCACTGCCCCTTACGGGTGCTCCTACCTGCCGGGACGCCTGGCGCGCTCCCAGGTCGCCACACCCAGCCACGCCATCGACACCGCCGTCTATTCAGAACTGGTGCGCGCCGGCTTCCGCCGCAGCGGCATCTTCACCTACCGCCCCTACTGCGACGCCTGCCGCGCCTGCGTTCCGGTGCGCATCCCCGTGGAGCGCTTCGCTGCGGATCGCGCCCAGCGCCGCACCCTGCGGCGCAACCGCACGCTCATGGCACACCAGTTGAGCCTCGGTTTCCACGAGGAGCACTACGCGCTCTACCAGCGCTACCAGGCCGTGCGCCACAGCGGTGGCGGCATGGACAATGACAGCCGCGAGCAATACGCGCATTTCCTCCTGCAGTCCCACGTGGACAGCGTACTGGTGGAATTCCGCGACGCCGGGCAACTGCGCATGGTGAGCATCGTGGACGTCCTCGGCGACGGACTCTCCTCCGTCTACACCTTCTTCGACCCGGACCATCGCGAAGCCAGCCTGGGCACCTTCGGCGTGCTGTGTCAGATCAGCCAGTGCCAGCGCCTGCGCCTGCCCTACGTCTATCTCGGCTACTGGATCCGCGACAGCCGCAAGATGTCCTACAAGCGCAACTTCCGGCCGCTGGAGGGACGGCTCGGCGGCGTTTGGCGCGAACTCTCGGAAGAAGATCTCCGTCCGCGGGAAGGCTGACGAGTTCGCTCGCAGCGGCACGGCCGAATGCGGCGCTACGGTAGAATCGCGCCATGTTCTACGCGCTTGCCCGCCCCGTGCTTTTCGGCCTGGATGCCGAAACCGCCCACGATCTCACCCTCGGCGCCCTGCGCCTGGCCCAGCACCTGCCCCTGCCCCTGGCTTGCCCGCCACCGCCCGCAGATGCGGTCACGGTGATGGGTCTGCGTTTCCCCAACCGCATCGGCCTGGCCGCCGGCCTCGACAAGAACGCCGAGTGCATCGACGGGCTGGCGGCACTGGGGTTTGGTTTCATCGAGGTGGGCACTGTCACCCCGCGTCCCCAGCCCGGCAATCCCAAACCGCGCCTGTTCCGCCTGCCGGCGGCCCGGGCCATCATCAACCGCATGGGGTTCAACAACGGCGGCGTGGAGGCAATGCTGGCCAACGTGCGTGCCGCCCGTTACCGCGGCGTGCTGGGCATCAACATCGGCAAGAACTTCGACACCCCCATGGAGCACGCGGCGGAGGACTATGTCGCCTGCCTCAAGAAGGTCTACCCCCATGCCGGCTACGTGGCGATCAACATCTCCTCGCCCAACACCAGGAACCTGCGCAGCCTCCAGGGCGGCTCGGAGCTGGACGCCCTCCTCACCGCGCTGGCCGACGCCCGGGCACGGCTGGCCGACACCCACGGGCGGCGTGTGCCCCTGGCGGTGAAGATCGCACCCGATCTCGACGACGACCAGATCGCCTCCATCGCCGCCGCCCTGCAGCGCCACGGCATCGATGCCGTGATCGCGACGAACACCACCGTCGCCCGCACCGGGGTGGAGACGCAGCCCCATGGCAGCGAACAGGGCGGCCTGTCCGGCGCCCCGCTGTTCGAGCGCTCCACCGAGGTGGTGCGACAACTGGCGCGACATCTGGACGGCGCGCTGCCCATCATCGGCGTCGGCGGCATCCTGAGCGGCGAGCAGGCGCGGGCCAAGATCGAGGCCGGCGCCAGCCTGGTGCAGCTCTACACCGGGATCATCTATCGCGGACCGGGTCTGGTGCGCGAGTGCGCCGCCGCCACCGCACGGCTTGCCGGCGCCACCTGAGCAACAGGAGCCACCCATGATCATCGGCACACCGCGGGAGACCAAGAACCACGAGTACCGTGTCGGCCTGACTCCGGCGGGGGCCCACGTGCTGGTCGAAGCGGGCCACGCCGTGCTGGTGGAACGCGCAGCGGGCAGCCGCGCGGGCTTCTCCGACGGGGAATACCAACGGGTCGGCGCGCGCATCGTCGACTCCCCGGCTGCGCTGTGGGGGCAGGCCGAACTGGTGGTCAAGGTGAAGGAACCCCAGCCCGCCGAGTATTCCCTCATCCGGCCGGGGCAAATCCTGTTCTGCTACCTGCATCTGGCCGCGGAGGTGGAACTGCTGCAACGCCTGGTGGACAGCGGCGCCAGTTGCGTGGCCTACGAGACGGTCACCGATGCCCATGGCGAACTCGCGCTGCTCGCTCCCATGTCGCGCATCGCCGGCCGGCTGGCGCCGCAGATGGGCGCCTGGGCGCTGCAGATGGCCAATGGCGGCTCCGGCGTGCTGCTCGGCGGCGTGCCGGGGGTGCCGCCGGCGCGGGTGGTGGTCGTCGGCGCCGGCCAGGTGGGCGCCAACGCCGCGCAGATCGCCGTGGGCATGGGCGCCGACGTGACACTGCTCGACCGAACTCCGGTCAAGCTGGAAGCGCTGGACCGCATCTACCGCGGCCGCCTCAAGACCTGCGTCGCCGATCCGCTGATCCTGGCGGAACACGTCGCCACGGCGGATCTGGTGATCGGCGCCGTGCTCGTTCCGGCGCGGCGCGCACCGCGGCTCATCACGGCCGCCATGCTGGCGCGCATGCGCCCGGGCTCGGTGCTGGTGGATGTATCCATCGACCAGGGCGGCGTGGCGGAAACCTCCCGTCCCACCTCCCACAGTGCGCCCCTCTACCTTGCCGAAGGCGTGGTCCACTATTGCGTGACCAACATGCCCGCGGCGGTGGCACGCACCGCCACCCTGGCGCTCACCCAGGTCACCCTGCCGTGCGTGTCTGCCCTGGCCGCGTTCGGCCTGCGCGGCGCGCTGGAACGGGATTCCGGCCTCATGCAGGGGCTGCAGGTCCATGCCGGACATGTCACCTGCGCGGCGCTGGCCGAGGACATGGGCCGGCCGTGGATCGCCCCGGCGCAGGCCCTGGAAAACGCGGGCGCCCCGTGAAACCGCGGGCAGCCGACCTGCCGGGATGCCGTACAACCCCATGACCATGACGGCAACAGGCTTGAGAGCCACCACCGCCTGCGCGATAATCAGCGACCCCTAATGCACCGGCACGCCGTCGCCGCCTTGCTTCCGCCCGCACCCTCCGCATGACCAGCTACATATTCATCATCATCGGCACCGTGCTGGTCAACAACGTGGTGTTGGTGCGCATCCTCGGCCTGTGCCCCTTCATGGGCGTGTCGAAGAAGCTCGACACGGCCATCGGCATGGGTGCCGCCACCACCTTCGTGCTTACCCTGGCCTCCGGCACGGCCTACGTCATCGACTCCTGGCTGCTGGCCCCTTTCGGGCTGGAGTACCTGCGCACCCTGGCCTTCATCGTCACCATCGCCGCCATCGTGCAACTCACGGAAATGGTCATCCAGAAGACCAGTCCGCTGCTGCACCAGGTGCTGGGCATCTACCTGCCGCTGATCACCACCAACTGTGCCGTGCTGGGCGTGCCGCTGCTCAACGTGGCCTACCGCAACGACCTGCTGGAGTCGCTGCTGTTCGGCTTTGGCAGTGCCATCGGCTTCACCCTCGCGCTGGTGCTGTTCGCCGGCATCCGCGAGCGTCTCGACGGCGCCGACGTTCCCGCGCCCTTCCGCGGCACCGCCATCGGTCTGGTCACCGCCGGCCTGATGAGCCTGGCCTTCATGGGATTTGCGGGTCTGGACAAGCTCCGATGATCATCGCCGTCTCCGTCATGGCTCTCGGCGCCATCCTGCTGGGAGCGGCGCTGGGGTATGCGTCGATCCGCTTCCGCGTCGAGGGCGACCCGCTGGTGGAGAAGATCGACGCCATCCTCCCCCAGACGCAGTGCGGCCAGTGCGGCTTTCCCGGCTGCCGGCCCTATGCCGAGGCCATCTCCCGCGGCGAGGCGGACATCAACCAGTGCCCCCCGGGCGGCGAGGAGGGCGTGCGCAAGCTGGCCGACCTGCTGGGCCGCGACTTCAAGGCACTGTCCGCCGAACACGGCGAGGAGAAGGCCAAGTCCGTGGCCGTCATCGATGAGCAGTCGTGCATCGGCTGCACGCTGTGCATCCAGGCCTGCCCGGTGGACGCCATCGTCGGCGCCGCCAAGCAGATGCACACGGTGGTGGCGAGCCTGTGCACCGGCTGCGAACTGTGCGTGCCGCCCTGCCCTGTGGATTGCATCCACATGGAGGCGTTGCGGGAGACGGCGGAGAACTGGCGCTGGAAGTACCCGGTGTTCCAGTTGGAGCAGGCTGCATGAGTCTCTCCACCCTGTTCCGCTTCAAGGGCGGCATCAAGCCCGAGGCGCACAAGGACGCCTCCGCCGGCATCCCCATCGCCCCGGCGCCGCTGCCGTCGCGGCTGGTCATCCCGCTGCGGCAGAACGCCCGAGCCACCGCCCGCCCGTTGGTGGAGGCGGGCCAGCGCGTGCTCAAGGGCCAGATCATCGGCGCCGCCGAGGGCACCCTCGCCACCGCCGTGCACGCCCCCACCTCGGGCCTGGTGCGGGCCGTCGAGATGGCGCCGGTGCCACATCCCTCGGGGCTCGAGGCGCTGTGCGTGATCATCGAGCCCGACGGCGACGAACGCTGGATCGACCTGCAGCCCTTCGACCACCGCAACGCGTCGCCGCAGCGCATCCGCGATTACCTGCGCGACTGCGGCATCGTCGGGCTGGGCGGGGCCAACTTTCCCAGCCACATCAAGCTCACGCCCGGCGAGGCCGGCATCCGCACGCTGATCCTCAACGGCGGCGAATGCGAACCGTGGATCACCTGCGACGACCGGCTGATGCGCGAACGCGCCGAGAGGATCCTCGGCGGCGCGCTGATCATGCGCGAGATCACCGGCGCCAGCCACATCCTCGTTGGCATCGAGGACAACAAGCCCGAGGCCGTGCAGGCCATGAGTGCTGCCGCCTCCCGCCTCGGCGCCGAGGGCGTGACGGTGCATGCGGTGCCGGCGCTCTATCCCGCCGGCGGGGAGAAACAGCTCATCCGCGTGCTCACCGGCGTCGAAATTCCCTACGGCAAGCTGGGCACGCACTTCGGCGTGCAGTGCTTCAACGTCGGCACCGCCTACGCCATCCACCGCGCCATCACCTGCGGCGAACCGCTGCTCTCGCGCATCCTCACCCTGACGGGCAACATGGCGCGGCCGGGCAACTTCGAGGTGCTCATCGGCACCCCCATCAGGGAGTTGTTGCCCCTCGCCGACCCGCGCCCGGACACCGACCACTTCCTCATGGGCGGGCCGATGATGGGATTCGCCCTGCCGTCACTGTCGGCGCCGGTGGTCAAGGCGACCAACTGCATCATTGCCGCCTCGCCGGCGCTTTTTCCGCCGCCTCCCCCCGAAATGCCTTGCATCCGCTGCGGCGCCTGCGCCCAGGTGTGTCCGGCGGAACTGCAGCCCTTCGAGCTTTACTGGCATGCACGGGCGAAGAACCTCGGCAAGGCGCAGGAGTACCACGTCTTCGACTGCATCGAATGCGGCTGCTGCGCCTACGTCTGCCCCTCGCGCATACGACTGGTGGATTACTTCCGTTACGCCAAGGGCGAGATCTGGGCGCGGGAACGGGAAAAAAGTGCCGCCGACGCCGCCCGCGAACGTTTCGAATTCCGTAACCTGCGTACCGAACGCGAAAAGCAGGAGAAGGCTGAACGCCTCGCCGCCAAGACCGCCGCAGGACGCGAGGCCGTGGCCAGGGCCGCCGCGGCCGCGCCCGCCACCGCGAGTGCACCCACCGCTGCGACGGTGGCCACAGCCAGCGCACCGCAGCCCCGCGCCGCGGATGCGACGAAGGCCTTGATCCAGGCGGCACTGGATCGGGCGAAGGCACAGAAGGCCGCCGTCACCCCCAGGAACACCGACAACCTCACCGCGGAACAAAAGGCCGAAATCGCCGAGATCGAGGCACGCCGCGCGAAGATTCGCGAGATGGCCAGACCCCACACACCGCCGGACGAATGAACAACTCCCCCTTCATCCGCAAGCCCGCCACCGTGCGCGGGGTCATGCTTCAGGTGCTGGCGGCCCTGCTGCCCGGCATCGCCGCCTACGTCTGGTTCTTCGGCGCAGCCATCCTGGTGCAGATCGCGCTGGCGTCCGCGGCGGCGCTGGCTGCCGAAGCCGTCATGCTGCGGCTGCGCGGCCGGCCGGTGGGCATGTTCGTATCGGACGGCAGCGCCGTGGTCACGGCCTGGCTCATCGCGCTCACCTTCCCTCCCATTGCCCCCTGGTGGCTGGTGGTGGCGGGCACGCTTCTCGCCATCGTGGTCGCCAAGCATCTCTATGGCGGACTCGGCCAGAACCCGTTCAATCCGGCCATGGCGGCCTTCTGTGCCATGATCGTGGCCTACCCCCAACTCATGACGCAGTGGCCGGCGGCGGGCTTCACCGATTTCGGCGCCGAACTGCAGGCCATCTTCGGAGCCGACCGCCGGCTTGACGCCATCGTCATGGCCACTCCGCTGGATTCGCTACGCACGGTGCTGCGGCTTCCTGATACCCGTGCCACGGTGGCCGGCATACTGGGTTCGGGCGCCACGTTCGGCAACATCGGCGGCAAGGGCTGGGAGTGGGTGGCCCTGGGCTACTTCGTGGGGGGCGCGTGGCTGCTTTGGCGCCGGATCATCACCTGGCACGTGCCGGTGGCCTTCCTGGCCACGCTGGCACTTGTCGCCGGCGCGTTCAGCCTCGGCGGCCCGGACAAGTTTCCGGGTCCGACCTTCCACCTCTTTACCGGCGGGGCCATGCTGGGGGCGTTCTTCATTGCCACCGATCCGGTGTCGGGTGCCACCACGCCGCGGGGGAAGCTGATCTTCGCCGCCGGCATCGCCCTGCTGACCTGGATCATCCGCAGCTTCGGCGGCTACCCGGACGGGGTGGCCTTTGCCACCCTGCTGATGAACATCTGCGTACCGATCATCGACATGAAGACGCAGCCGTCGGTCTTCGGCCACAAGCGGCAATCCGGCGGAGACGCCCCGTGAACTCCGAGACCTCGGTGCTGCGGGTTTCGGCACGCACGGCCACGGTGCTGCTGCTGTTCACGGTGGTGTTCACCGGTCTGATGACTTTTGCCTACAGCGTGACCCGCGACACTATCGCCGCCAGCGTCGCCCAAGCCAAGCTGATGCTCGTGGCGGAAGTCCTCCCCGCAGCGGCCTACGACAATGACCTGCTGCAGGACTACGTCGACGCCGTCGCCCCGCAGCTCGGCAACGAGCCCACCAGCCGCATCTACCGCGCCCGCAAGGGCGGCGAACCGGCCGCGCTGGTGGTGGAAGCCGCGGCACCCGACGGCTACAGCGGCCGCATCGCGCTGCTGGTGGCGGTGGCGGCCGACGGCACGGTTACCGGAGTGCGTGTCACCGAGCACAAGGAAACGCCCGGCCTGGGCGACTACATCGACATCCGCAAGGATCGCAACAAGGTCCGCCCGTGGATCACCCAGTTCAATGGCATCGGTTTCGCGCAGCTCGCCCCGACGGCCTGGAAGGTGAAGAAGGATGGCGGGAGTTTCGACTACATGTCCGGCGCCACCGTCTCCGCGCGCGCCGTCACCAACGCCACCGCGCACACGCTGCGCTTCGTGGCACAGCATCGCGACGGACTGTTCGCACTGCCGACAGGATCGCGCTTCGCGCCCAAGGAGGTAGGATCGTGAATCTGCAGGACCTGCGCGATATCGCCCGCAACGGCGTGTGGAAGCAGAACTCCGCCCTGGCCCAGTTGCTCGGACTCTGCCCCACCCTGGCCGTGAGCACCAATCTGGTCA
Organism: Betaproteobacteria bacterium; assembly: GCA_016208415.1. GTDB lineage: Bacteria > Pseudomonadota > Gammaproteobacteria > Burkholderiales > Rhodocyclaceae > JACQYB01. The sequence goes on from JACQYB010000032.1 coordinate 8,655, forward strand.
ATGGCGCGAGCCTGGGATTCGCCACCATCTTCGTCATGGCCATGGCCAGCTTCACCGTGGCCATGCTGCGCAACTTCATTCCCTACGAAATCCGCATCCCCGTGTTCATCCTCATCATCGCCGCGCTGGTGACGGTGGTGGATCTGGTGATGAATGCCTATTTCCACTCCCTCTACCTGGTGCTGGGCATCTTCATTCCGCTGATCGTGGTCAATTGCATCGTGCTGGCGCGTGTGGAAGCTTTCGCGGCCAAGAATGCGCCCCTGGCCTCCGCCTTCGACGGGGTGATGATGGGTGCCGGTCTGGTCTGGGTGCTGGCCGTGCTGGGCGGACTGCGCGAACTGCTGGGTACCGGCACGCTGTTCACCGGTATCGACATGGTGATCCCGGGCACCGCGCCCATCACGGTGCTGCCGGAAGGCTACCCGGGGTTCCTGGTGGCGGTGCTGCCCCCAGGAGCGTTCATCCTGCTGGGCTGCATGATCGCCGCCAGGAACTGGCTGGACGCCCGCGCCACGGCCCGGGCGCATCCGCAACGGCACGCCGCACCCCATCCCGCCGCCGGTTGAACGGCGCTCAGGTGTTTCCCCAGCAGCAGTGGGGAACGACGACATCCGCAGAGCCGGACCGGTGCAGCTAAAGCACCGCCCGCCCGATCCACCACGCCAGCGCGGCGATGAGCGCGCTGCAGGGGATGGTCAGCACCCAGGCCCAGACGATGGCCCCCGCGACACCCCAGCGCACCGCGGACATCTTGTGCGCCGAGCCCACCCCCACGATGGCGCCCGTGATGGTGTGCGTCGTGGAGACCGGAATGCCCAGGCCGGTGGCGAGAAACAGCGTGATCGCCCCGCCCGTCTCGGCGCAGAATCCACCCACAGGCTTGAGCCTGGTGATGCGCTGCCCCATGGTCTTGACGATGCGCCAGCCGCCGAACAGCGTCCCCAGCGCGATGGCGACGTAACAGGCGACGACCACCCACATCGGAACGCTGTCGCTGGTGGTGGAATATCCTGCGGAAACGAGCAGCAGCCAGATGATGCCGATGGTTTTCTGCGCGTCGTTGCCCCCGTGCCCCAGGCTGTAAAGTGAGGCCGACACCAGTTGCAGGCGCCGGAACCCCTGGTCAAGACGGCGCGGCGTGGCATGGAAGAACACCCACGACACCGCCAGCATCAGCGCCGCCCCCAGCACCATCCCGAGCAGCGGCGACACCAGGACGAACACCACGGTCTTGATGATCCCGGACCACACCAATCCCGCCAGTTGAACCTTGGCCAGGACTGCGCCGATCAGCCCGCCGATCAGCGCATGGGAGGAACTCGACGGAATACCGTAGTACCAGGTGATGAAGTTCCAGGAGATCGCCCCCACCAGCGCGCCGAAAATGACGTACTGATCCACCACCTCGGGCAGCACGATACCCTTGCCCACCGTTGCGGCGACCTTGAGCTGGAAAACGAACACCGCCACGAAATTGCACGCGGCCGCCAGCGCCACCGCCTGATGTGGCTTGAGCACGCCAGTGGACACCACCGTGGCGATGGCATTGGCGGCATCGTGGAAGCCGTTCATGAAATCGAAGGCCAGCGCCAGCGCCACCAGCACGATCACGGTGCCGAGCCCGATATGCAGGGAATCCACGGGCGCGACTCAGGAATTCTCGAGGACGATGCCCTCGATCAGATTGGCCACATCCTCGCAGCGATCCGTGACCTCCTCCAGCAACTCGTAGATGGCCTTCAGCTTGATGACCTTGCGCACGTCCGGCTCGTCGCGAAACAGCCTGGACATGGCGGAACGCATCACCCGGTCGGCATCGCCTTCGAGGCGGTCGATCTCCTGGCAGGTCTTGAGGATGGCCGAGGCGTTGTCCATGTCGTGCAGCAAGCCCACCGCGGAGCGAACCCGATCGCAGCACGACTGGCAGATGTCGCCCAGCTGGCGCGCCTCCGCCGTCACCTGGCGCACGTCGTAGAGGGTGATGGACTCGGCCACGTCCTGGATCAGGTCCAGAATGTCGTCCATGCACGAGATGAGCTTGTGGATGTCGTCCCGGTCCAGGGGCGTGATGAAGGTCCTGTGCAGCAACGCCACGGTGTCGTGGGTGATCTTGTCCGCCCGCGTTTCGAAGGCGTCGATGGCCACGGCATGCTCGCGCAGGGCATTGGGCGAGGTGGTGACCACGTTGAGGAGCGTGACCAGTTCCCGTGCGCCGGCGACGATCTGCTCGGCATGGGCATTGAAGAGGTCAAAGAACCGCCCCTCCTGGGGCATGAGCCGGCCGAACATGGCGCTGGGGCGTCCGTGGGGAATGGCAGGGCGCATTGTAACAAAACGGTAGTATTCACACGGTTCCTCCAGCGACCCGCGGTTGCGGCAATTGGCCGGTCCGCCACCGGGGCACGGGACAAACCGGGATAACGGGACAAGAGTTGAGCACACCTGCGGATACGGTCGTTCTGGTGCATGGCCTCTGGCTTGGCGAGTGGGCCTTCGTGGTTCTCGGCCGCCGGCTGCGCGCCGCGGGACTGAACGTCGTGCCATTCAGCTTCCCTTCCGTGAGCGTGGGCCTCGATGAGAGTGCCCGCCGCCTGGCGCATTTCATGGACGATCAACCCGGATTGCGGCTTCACGCCGTAGGGCACAGTCTGGGAGGAATCCTCATCTGGCAGGCCATGCGGTTGGCTGGCACCGCCCGACCGGGGCGCGTCGTTGCCCTGGGCACGCCGTTTGCGGGGAGCCATGCCGCGCGCCGCCTGGCGGCGTGGCCCGGCGGCCGGGGATTGCTGGGCGCGGCGATGATGCAGTGGTTGGAACGGCCGCCCCCGAGTTGGGACCTGCCCCAGCCGCTGGGAGTCATCGCCGGTTCCCGGCCTCTGGGCATGGGGAGGCTGGTCGCCCCCGACCTGCCTGTGCCCAACGATGGCGCCGTGGCGGTGGCGGAGACGCTCATCCCGGGGGCGACGCAGCGTCGCGTGCTGCCCGTGAGCCACTCGGGAATGCTGCTGTCGCGCGAGGTCGCCGATCACACGGCGACCTTTCTGCGCCACGGGCACTTTCCACCGCCGACGCAGGCCGGGAAATGAAGCCCGGCAAATCATGGCCTCCGGTTCGATCGAAAGCCGCTCTCTGGCTGTTGCCCCTGCTTGCGCTCGCCGGATGTGCCGGCACCGGCTACTACTGGCAGGCCGCCGTGGGGCAGATGGGACTGTGGCAGTCCGCCCGCTCCCTCGATGTGGTGCTGGACGATCCGGCCACCTCCGCCCACCTGCGCGAGCAGTTGGCGCTGGCCATGCGCGTGCGCGAGTTCGCCAGCCGCGAACTCGGCCTGCCCGACAACGGCAGTTACCGCCGCTACGCCGACCTGCGCCGCCCCTATGTGGTGTGGAACGTATTCGCCACCGAGGAATTCCGGGTCGAAGCGCAGCAGTGGTGCTTCCCCGTGGCCGGTTGCGTAGCCTATCGCGGCTACTTCTCCCGCCCGGACGCCGAGGCCCACGCAGGGCAACTGCGCGGCGCCGGTCTCGACGTCCATGTGGGCGGCGTGCCCGCCTACTCCACCCTTGGCGCGTTCGACGACCCGCTGCTCAACACCTTCATCCATTACCCGGAAGCGGAACTGGCGCGGCTCATCTTCCATGAACTGGCCCATCAGGTGGCCTACGCCAGCGATGACTCCGAGTTCAACGAAGGCTTTGCCGTGGTGGTGGAGACCGAGGGGCTGCGGCGTTGGCTGCTGCACCGCAAGGATGCATCGTTGGCCGAGGCGGTGGCCGCGAATCAGCGGCGACGGCAGGATTTCGTACACCTCGTGCTGGACGCCCGCGAACAACTGCGCCGCGCCTTCGCGCACACATCCGACGACGGCGAGCGCCGCCGCCTGAAGTCGGCCATCCTGGCCCGGCTGAAAGCGGACTACGGGGCGCTGCGCGACGGCCCGTGGCAAGGCTACCGTGGCTACGACCGCTGGTTCGGGCAGGAAATCAACAACGCCACCCTCGCCTCCGTGGGCATCTACGAGGCGCTCGTCCCCCACTTCCAGGCACTGCTGGCCCGGCGCGGGGGCGAGTTGCCGCGTTTCTACCTCGAGGTGAAGAAACTGGCGGCACGACCGAAGTCCGAACGGGAAAGCGCTCTGGCCGCCGCGGCGGCGGACGTACCCACCTCACCACCGCCGCTCAGCCCAGGTCGAAGCAATTCACGATTTGCACCGTCCGTCCGGCGCAAGGGAATGCACGGGCAAGGAACGCGCCCTGCCCGGGTCCACATCGCCACGTCACGGGAGGAATAATGGACAGCGACCGAACCCCCACCCTCACCCGCCGCGTCATCCTGGCCCTGTTTTTCGGCGGCCTCATGCTGCTGAGCTATAAGGTCCTGCAGCCCTTTCTGGTGCCCGCAGCGTGGGCGGGGATCATCGCCTATGTCACGTGGCCGCTCCATGTACGACTGCGCACGCTGCTGCGCGGGCGAGACTCGCTGAGCGCCCTGCTCATGAGCCTGCTGCTGGCCACGGCCTTCGTCCTTCCCCTGCTGTTGATGGCCGGCCTGCTGCGCGTCGAGGCCACAACGGCCTATCAGGCGCTGGCGGCGCGCCTGGCCCAGGGGCCCATCCAGTTGCCGGAATTCCTCCAGCGTATCCCCTGGCTGGGGGAGCAGTTGCAGGGGTTCCTGCTGCAACTCGGAGGTGACCGGGAGTCACTCAAGGCGCAGTTGGCCCAGTGGGTGGAACCGGCGTTGGGCCAACTGGGACAGATTGCAGGAGGCGTGGGACGCAACCTGGCGAAGCTCGGCTTTGCACTGCTGACCGTATTCTTCCTGTACCGCGACGGTGAGCGTGTCATCGACCAGTTCCACCAGGTGCTGCGCCGCATGCTGGGCGACCGGGTCGAACGCTATCTGGCGGCCACCGGCAATACGACCCGCGCCGTCGTCTATGGCATCGTGCTGACCGCCCTCGTCCAGGGCCTGCTGGCGGGAATCGGCTACTGGGGTGCCGGCGTCAATGCGCCGGTCCTCCTCGCGGTGCTGACCGCCCTGCTGGCGCTTGTGCCCTTCGGCACGCCTGTGGTGTGGGGATCGGTGGGGCTATGGCTGCTGTTCGGCGGCGATACCGTGGCGGGCATCGGCCTGCTGCTGTGGGGCGGCCTGGTCGTCAGTTCGGTGGACAACGTGATCAGGCCCATCGTGATCAGCGGGGCCACCAGGATTCCCTTCCTGCTGGTCCTGTTCGGCGTGCTCGGCGGACTGGCCGCATTCGGCCTGATCGGCCTGTTCCTGGGACCGGTGATCCTGGCGGTGCTGATGGCCGTCTGGCAGGAATGGCTGGAGGAGCAGGTTCCGGAGCATTGAGGGCCTTCCACCCGCGCCCAGACCTGACCTCGCCTCCCTGGCGCATCGCATGACCAGGGACTTGTACGTCCCGGCACCGATCCTGTCCCACGCCATACCGTCATCGTGGGCTTCGTCCCACACCGTCGACGGGCGCGTGCTGCAGGCCCCTGCTCCGCGGGACTGCGGGATGACAGGGAATGCCGCTTGCAACGCAATGACGAAACCGCACGATCCCATGCAGCAGCGCGCGTACAATTCACCCACCATGTCGCCATCCATGCGCCACAGCAACAAGCAGCCCGTTCCGGCTCCCGGATTCTGCCGGCGCCCGTGGTGTCCCTCGGAGTGCGCGCCATGACCGGGAATGGGGAAGGTGCCACCGCCGCACGGCCTGCCGCGGCTGCTTCGTCCGCCGCATTGCCGGCAATGCCGCTGTGGCTTTCGATCATCATTCCGGTCTTGGACGAGGCGACGCTGCTGCCCCGTACGTTGCAGCGTCTGGCGCCGCTTCGCCGCTCGGGAGCCGAGATCATCGTGGTGGATGGCGGCAGCCGCGATGCCAGCGTGCGTGCCGCCATGCCGCTGGCCGACCGGGTCATGATCGCCCCCCGGGGACGGGCTAGCCAGTTGAACGCCGGGGCCAGTGCAGCGCGCGGCCAGGTACTGTTGTTCCTCCATGCCGACAGTGTTCTCCCGCCTGGGGCCGAGCGGCTCATCCGCGAGTCGTTCGTCGGCTGGCGCCACGCCTGGGGACGCTTCGACGTGCACATCGCCGGGCGCCACCCGCTGCTGCCGGTGGTGGCTGCGCTCACGAACCTGCGCTCGCGCCTGTCCGGCATCGCCACCTGGCCGAACGCTATGAACGGGTGCGCCGCTGACGGGCGCCCGCCGCGCACCCAGGCCATCGCATCGGGCTCCCAACGCTCGCTCGCGCTGGCCAGCGTCATGTCATGGCTGTCCAGGGGCGCCCATGCGGTGAAGACGTATGGAAGTCGCGCTGGAAACATCGCATCGACCGAGCTGGCGTCGAGCGCTCGCGGATCACGCCGCGAATGTGATTTCCGGTGTCCGTCCTGGCCGGGATATCGTTACCCGCCGCAGACCCTCCCCGCTTGGTAAAATGCGCGGTTCCCAGGCGCTTGTCCAGGTATCCCCATCATGAAACGTTCCCGCTTTTCCCGCCGTGGCGGGCTGACCCGCGATGCCGAGCAACTCGTGCGTCTGGCAAGGAGCTTCGCCGACTCGGGCAGCCGCGTCGAGGACGTGTTCTGGGAATCCCGCCTGGAGGCGGCCGTGGGCCGGCTGGTGGAAGCGGGCAACGAAGACGCCTTGAACGCTGCGCTAGACCAGCTCTACCGCGACCACGCCCGCGCCTATGACAGCCTGGCCGACCTTGTGGAGGCCGGCGTCGAGACGGTGAAGCTCCCCGGCGACACGGCCATGCGGGGGCTGCTGTTCGTGGCTCCGGTGCTGGCATGGTCGCGTTTTCGCATTCCGGCGGGCGCCGTGTCCGCCGGCGCACTGGCCAGTGTGCGCGTGCAGTTGCAGGCGCACGTACTGGCGGACAACGCAAGACTTGCGCTGGCGGACTTCCTGTTCAGCCCCGACCAGTTGCCGCGCAGCTATGTCGACACCTACCAGTTGGCCCGAAGCCTGGCCGCCGCGGCGGCGGAGGGCAAGGACGTGCATTGCGACGCATCGCAAATGGAAGAGACCCAGCAGTTCCTGTCCGATACCCGCTACCTGGTGGGCGTGATCGCCGCCGCACCCGGCGAGGCGATGTTCCGCTGGCAGGAGAGCGACGGCAGCCGCGAGCAGTCGCTGGAGCGCTGGCGCAACCAGGGCGGCAACTGCCTGCAGGCGCTCTTCACCGCCTGCGCCCTGGAGGTGCTGCTGCCGGACGCCTACCACAGCGCCTGCCGCAACGCGGATCGCCTCTCCCGCGCCTACTCGCTGCGCGCTTCGGCCGACTTCCTGCAGACGACCTTGAACGTGCCGGCCGAATCCCTGCGTGCGGTGGTGGCGCCGTTCTACGACCAGCGGCTGGAGGAGTACCGCATCGGCTTCACGCTCCACAACAAGTCCGACGTGCTTCACGGTGTGGTGTGGCCCCTGCTGGACGCCGAGGATGAGACCAGCGACCTCCCCGCCCAGATCGAGGCGGCGCTGGGGGAGTGCGGGCTGGGCGAGGTATTGCTGCTGGATCACCGCCTGCCGCTGGAGTACTGCGAGGAGTGCGGTGCACCGCTCTATCCCGACCCGGACGGCCAGCCCGTCCATGCCGAGTTGCCGGAGGAGCACACCAGCCATCCGGCGCAGTTGCACTGAGCGCCCGTGAAGGGCGCGTTCGACAGCACCGCCGCACCGGGTAACCAGAAGCCTTTGCCCCGCGCGCACGCAGCGCAGTCCGGCGCGCGCAGGTGAGCATCGCCGCCATGTCGCCCCGCCCCGTCGTTGCCGCCACCCGTCGGCAAGCAAGGGAACGCTACGAGAGCAACAAGCTCGCCAAGCGCCTGCGCGCCGCGGTGGGGGCCGCCATTGGCGACTACAGCATGATCACGGAAGGCGACCGGGTCATGGTCTGCCTCTCGGGCGGCAAGGACAGCCACGCCCTGCTGGACATCCTCGTGGCGCTGCGGGACAGGGCGCCGGTACGCTTCGATGTCGTGGCATTCAACCTCGACCAGAAACAGCCCGGATTCCCGGAGCACGTCCTGCCGGAATACCTGCGCGCCCGCGACCTACCCTTCCGTATCGAGGCCCAGGATACGTATGGCGTCGTCAAGCGCGTGATCCCGGAGGGCAAGACCACGTGCAGCCTGTGCTCGCGCCTGCGCCGGGGCGTCATCTACCGCGTGGCCGGCGAACTCGGCGCGACGAAGATCGCGCTTGGCCACCATCGCGACGACATCCTGGAGACCCTGTTCCTCAACATGTTCCACGGCGGCAAGCTCAAGGCCATGCCGCCCAAGCTGGTCTCCGACGACGGCCGCCACGTGGTCATCCGCCCGCTGGCCTACGTGCGCGAGGCGGATCTCGAAGCGTACGCCCGGGCGCGTCAGTTCCCCATCATCCCGTGCAACCTGTGCGGTTCCCAGCCGAACCTGCAGCGCCAGGTGGTGAAGGACATGCTGCGCGACTGGGACAGGCGCCACCCCGGCCGACTCGAAACCATGTTCCGCGCGCTGCAGAACGTGGTGCCGTCGCATCTCGCCGATTGCGGACTCTACGGATTCCGCGACCTGAAGCCCACCGGCCGACCCGACCCGCTAGGCGACCTGGCCTTCGACCCGGCACCGCCGGAGATCTGCGCGGCGCCGGACCCGGTTCGTTGGACGGCTCCGGAGGAAGACTGAGTTCACGGCGCGGCGGAACGATCGCAGCAGATAGGACGCATGCGTGCCGCTAGAGCGCCAGGGACAAGGTTGCCCCCTCACCAGGTCCGGGCTCGACCATGATGCGGGCACCGAGGCGGGTTGCCGCGGCCCGCAGATCGGCGAATTCCGCGCTCCCCGACGAATGCCTGCCGCCAACCTGGGCCCCGGCCGCGGCAGCCAGTCGCGGCGAAAGCGCCCCGCTGAATGACACGCGGAGTTGTCTTTCCCCGACACTCTCGCGGTACGCCACCTCAATGCAGGGCTCCTCCTGCTGCTCCGTGGCTCGCCACGCCAGGCGCAACAGCGACTCGATGGCCTGCCGCAGGGCTGCGCAATCGCGACAGGAGACAACGATGCCGGAACCGACCTGCCAGCGCGAGCGACGCCTTGGCGACTCCCCGAGCATGCGCTGCGCCAGTTCAAGGCACAGGTGGCTCACGTCCTCGGAAGATGTCGCCCCGGCGATGGTGGGATCGGGGGCCCGATTCGAAGTGGCGGATGCGGAACTCGCGCATTCATCCTGCGATGCGTCGATCTGAGGTCCTTCCGCGGGCATGCTCGCTCCGCGGGCCAGGCCGTCGACGTCTGCGTCTTCCTGTCCCTGCGTCGCCAGTCTCGTGAGCAGTTCGAGATCTTCCATCGCCCGGGTGTCCGGTGCCAGCGTAGCAAGGGCGCAGAGGACGCGGCCCACTGCTTCCGTCCGGCTCAACGGGGCGGCAGAGGGGCCGCCTGACCCATCCTTTGGAAACGTATCCCCTGGCTGGCAGGCGGCGACCGATACGGCTCCCAAGGACAACACCCGGGCCACGGCGGCAATCGCCTCACCTTGTGCACCATCCGGCTGCACCCCGGTTACCAGACGCACCTGCAACTCCACATCGCGCCCGCGGTGATCCGTGCCAAGAGGTTGCCGCGCCACCGCCCGGGAGCCCTCGATCTGTAGAGCACCCACGGCCACCGGTCGATCGCCTGTGACCGACACCAGACTCCCTTCCATGTGCAAGGAGAGGGTGGCGAGGAGCGCGTCCTGAAGCGCCGGCCACGAGGCCCCCTCCACCGCCAGCCTTGCCACCTCCTCCCGCGACGTTGCAAGGCACAATGCGCGTCGGAGCAAGGCGTCGCGCGCTACCAGTCTGGATACGATGCGCTGCAACGCCGCGCTGCGCAGGCGCCATGAAGCCGCGTCGTTTTCGAGCCATTGCCCTGCCGTCAGCGTGCGTTGCCGTTCCATGGATGGCGCTGGTCTGAAGCGATGTGTCCGGGCATCAGATTGTAAGCAATGTTGGCCCGGATGTTATCTATTTCGCAACTGGCGCCTGCATTTCTATTGCGCCCCCGGCGAAGGGCGTTGCGATCGGTTGCGTTGCGCCGTGCAGGGGGGGGGCGAGGGAACTTCAGCGTGCCCCGGCCGATCTTTAGTGCAGGTTTTCCAGCCGCCGCAACGTGGCACGAACCGGCCGCCGCATCCACTGCCAGGAGCTTTCCATGTCATCGAAGGTACACAAGAGCAATGCCGACTGGCGCGACCAACTCACGCCGCTGCAGTACGAGGTGACCCGCCAGAAGGGCACGGAACAGGCATTCACAGGCGAATACTGGGACTGTCACGAGGCGGGGACCTATCGCTGCGTGTGCTGCAGAGCGCCGCTTTTCAGCTCCCGGCACAAGTTCGACTCCGGGTCCGGCTGGCCTAGCTTCTGGCAACCCGTGGTCGCTGAGAACGTGGCCTCCGCAGAGGACCGCAGCCTGTTCACGCAACGCACGGAAGTCCTTTGCAGCGTATGCCAGGCGCACCTGGGGCACGTCTTCCCCGACGGTCCGGAGCCTACCGGGCTGCGATTCTGCATCAACTCGGCGGCCCTCTCGCTGCAGCGCGACGAAGAAAAGTCCCGATAGATCATGGCGAAGCGGGGATGCCGCTCATTGGACAGCGTCGGGGGAAACCGGGATAATCACCGCCGATGAAATTCCTCTTCGACCTCCTCCCCGTCATATTCTTCTTCGCCGCCTTCAAGTTCGGCGAGCGCGATCCAACCACCGCGGCCAGCCTGTTGGGCAGCCTCGCGGCGGTCGGGAGCATCACCCCGGACCAGGCACCCATACTGCTCGCCACTGCGGTCGCCATCGTCGCCACCATCGGCCAGGTGATGTGGCTGCTGATGCGGGGACGCAAGGTGGATCACATGCTATGGGCCAGCCTCGGAATCATCGTGGTATTCGGGGGGGCCACGATCCTCCTGCATGACGAGACTTTCATCAAATGGAAGCCGACGGTCCTCTACTGGCTGTTCGCTGCCGTGCTCCTGGCGTCGGCGGCCCTGTGGCGCAAGAACCTGGTGCGCAGCATCATGGAGCCGCAGCTCAGCCTGCCCGAGCCCGTGTGGAGCCGCCTCAACACCGCCTGGATCGGATTCTTCTCCCTGATGGGGGTATTGAACCTCTTCGTCGCCTTCAGTTTTCCCATCGACGTCTGGGTTAACTTCAAGCTGTTCGGCGGCATGGGGCTGATGCTGGCCTTCGTGCTGGGACAAGGCGTGTTCCTGTCGCGTTATCTGGAGGAGAAGCAGTAATGCTCTACGCCCTGATCGGCGAGGATGCGCCCGGCTCGCTGGAGCAGCGCATCGCCGCGCGGCCGGATCATCTGGTACGGCTACGCACGTTGCAGGCCGAGGGACGCATGGTCCTGGCGGGGCCCTTCCCCGCCATCGACGCCAGCGACCCCGGTGCCGCGGGCTTCCTCGGCAGCCTGATCGTCGCCGACTTCGCCTCCCTGGCCGATGCCCGGGCGTGGATGGAAGCCGACCCCTACGTCGCGGCCGGGGTCTATGCCCGTACCGAAGTACGCCCCTTCCGCAAGGTGTTTCCGGAATGAACGTCGCCGATGCCATGCGCGAGCGCCTGGCGTCGCTGGCGCCGTTGGCCGTGGACATCATCGACGACAGCGCCCGCCACGCCGGACATGCCGGTGCGCGCAGCGGCGGCGGGCACTATCACCTGCGTATCGTCTCCGAGCGGTTCGCCGGCCGGGCGCCGCTGGCCCGCCACCGGCTGGTCCATGAAGCCCTGGGCGAAATGATGCACCACGAAATCCACGCCCTCAGCATCCAGGCGCTGACGCCGGAAGAGGCGTGAGCACCTTTCCGCCGACCCTACCGATTTCTCTGCAAAGGAAGCAACGCATGAAACGTTCCGCATTCTCGATTTCGCTCCTCGCCGCCGCCCTCCTGGCGCTGCCCGGCGTGGCCGTGGCGCAGACCGGCGCCAAGTCCGCCATCAAGGTCAATGGCGTAGTCATACCGCAGTCCAGTTTCGACGCCATCGTCGATGAGCAGAAGACCCGGGGCATTCCGGACAACGAGCAACTGCGCGCCCAGGTGAAGGAGGAACTGGTGCGCCGCGAGATCCTCGCCCAGGCGGCCAAGACCAAGAACCTCGACAAGCGGGCCGACGTCGCTGCGCAAATGGACATGGCGCGCCAGGCGGTGCTGATTCGCGCCTATCTGCAGGATCACATCAAGGCCCACCCCGTGACCGACGAGGCGGTGCGCAAGGAGTACGAGAACATCAGCAAGCAGCTCGGCAGCAAGGAATACAAGTCCCGCCACATCCTCGTCGAAAAGGAAGACGACGCCAAGGCGATCATCGAGCGGCTGAAGAAGGGCGAGAAATTCGAAGAACTGGCCAAGCAGTCCAAGGATCCGGGCTCACGGGAGCGGGGTGGCGATCTGGGCTGGAGCTCGCCGGCGGCTTACACCAAGGCTTTCGGGGAAGCCCTGGCCAGGCTGGAGAAGGGCAAGACCACGGACGCTCCGGTGAAGACCGAATTCGGATACCACGTCATCCACCTCGAAGACGTGCGCGACCTCAAGGCGCCATCGCTGGCCGAGGTCAAGCCCAGCCTGCAGCAGCGTCTGGAGCAGCAGACGGTGGAGAAGCACATCATGGAACTGCGCGCCAAGGCCAAGGTGGAATAACTCGGCGTGGCGAAGGCAACGCGCGCGAGAGGGGCGCCGCCGCCAAGCGACACAGTCCGCGTCTTGTGACTTCGCAGCAACGAAACGGGGGCCACGGCCCCCGTTCTTTTCTCTTGCCGTCCCGGAAACCCTACCCCAGCCAGCGCCGGGCGTTGCGGAACATGCGCAACCAGGGTCCGTCCTCGCCCCAGTGGGGCGGATGCCAGGACATCTGCACGGTGCGGAAGACACGCTCCGGGTGGGGCATCATGATGGTGAAGCGCCCGTCCGCGCTACTCACGCCGGTGATGCCCGCGGGCGAGCCGTTGGGGTTGGCCGGATAACCGACCGCCGGCGCCCCGGCACCATCGATGAAGCGCATGGCCACGACAACCCGCGCCATGGCCTGCGCGTCCTCCCACACCGCCCGCCCCTCGCCGTGGGACACCACCACCGGCAGCCCGCTCCCCGCCATGTCGGCGAAGAACAGCGACGGGCTTTGCGGCACCTCCACCATCACCAGCCGTGCCTCGAACTGCTCGCTGCGATTGCGCACGAAGCGCGGCCAGTCCTGGGCGCCGGGAATGATCTGCGCGAGGTGGCTCATCATCTGACAGCCGTTGCACACGCCCAGGGCGAAGGTATCCCCGCGGCCGAAGAAGGCCGAGAACTCCTCGCGCAGGCGCACGTTGAACAGGATGGACTTGGCCCACCCCTGGCCGGCGCCCAGCACGTCACCGTAGGAGAAGCCGCCGCAGGCCGCCAGGCCGGCGAAATCCGCCAGATGCACCCTGCCCGTCTGCAGGTCGGTCATGTGCACGTCGAAGGGCGCAAAACCAGCGCGTTCGAACGCCGCCGCCATTTCCACCTGGCCGTTGACGCCCTGCTCGCGCAGGATCGCAACGCGCGGTCTGGCGCCGGTGGCGATGTATGGCGCCGCCACGTCCTGCGCCGGATCGAAGCTCAACTGCGCGCGCAGCGCAGGATCGCCAGGCGCCTGCAGGGCATCGAACTCCTCCTGGGCGCACTGCGGATCGTCGCGCAGCCGCTGGATCTCAAAGCTGGTCTGCGCCCAGATGCGCTGCAGCCCGGCACGCGTGCCGCTGAAAACACGTTTGGCGTTGCGCCAGACACGCACCTCGTCGGCGCCGTTGGGTTCGCCGATGAAATGGCTGTGGGCGCCCAGTCCGGCGGCGCGCAAGACCTCCATCACCCGCGAACGGTCGGCGCGCCGGATCTGCACCACCGCGCCCAGTTCCTCGGCAAACAAGGCGGCGAACACACGGTCGGTGAAGCGCCCCCTGACGGTGTCCGGCCGCTTCTCCAGCCCGTCCACATCGGCCAACAGCGGATCCCAGGCGATGGTGTCGAGGTTGATGGAAACGCCGCAGTGCGAGGCAAAGGCCATCTCGCACGCGGTGGCAAACAGGCCGCCGTCGGAGCGGTCGTGGTAGGCCAGCAGCAGCCCCTCGCGGTTGAGTTGCCGGATGGCGCCGAAGTAGCGCATCAGTGCGTCGGGTTCGATGTCCGGCACATGTTCGCCGGTGGCGCCGTACGCCTGCGCCAGTGCCGAGCCGCCCAGGCGGTTGCGCCCCTGCCCCAGGTCGATGAGCAGCAGGTCGGTGTCGCCCCCGTCTACCACCAGTTGCGGCGTGAGGCTGCGGCGCACGTCCTCCACCGGCGCGAACGCGGTGACGATGAGCGACAGCGGCGCCACCACCTGGCGTGCCTCGCCGTTCTCCGTCCACGCCGTGCGCATGGACAGGGAATCCTTGCCCACCGGGATGCTCACACCCAGCGCCGTGCAGAACTCCAGCGCCACGGACTTCACCGTCTCGAACAGCGCCGCATCCTCCCCCGGCTGCCCTGCCGCGGCCATCCAGTTGGCCGACAGCTTGACCCGCCCCAGGTCCGCCACCGCCGCGGCGGCCAGGTTGGTGAGCGCCTCGCCCACCGCCATGCGCCCGGAGGCGGGTGCGTCCAGCACCGCCAGCGGCGTGCGCTCGCCCATGGCGAAGGCCTCGCCCAGGTAGCCCTCGAAGGACATGGCGGTGACGGCGCAATCGGCCACCGGCACCTGCCACGGTCCCACCATCTGGTCGCGTACCGTCAGCCCGCCGACCGTACGGTCACCAATGGTGATGAGGAAGGACTTGGATGCCACCGCGGGCATGCGCAACACCCGCCCGCAGGCCTCGTCCAGATCCACGTCGGTGACGTCGAAGGGCGCGGCGTGGGTTGCCCGCGATGCCACCTTGCGATGCATGCGCGGCGCCTTGCCGAGCACCATTTCCAGATCCAGGTCCACCGCGTTGCCGCCGAAGTGGCTGTCGGCCACCCGCAGGTGCCCGTCGGCGGTGGCCTCGCCCAGGACGGCGAAGGGGCAGCGTTCGCGTTGGGCGAGCCGCGCGAATTCCTCCAGCCGCGACGGCGCGAGGGCCAGCACGTAGCGCTCCTGGGCCTCGTTGCACCACAGTTCGAGCGGGCTCATGCCCGACTCCTCGCTGGGCACGCGGCGCAGCTCCAGCCTGGCGCCGCAGCCTGCGCCGTGAGCCAGTTCGGGCAAGGCATTGGAAATGCCCCCGGCGCCCACGTCGTGAATGGCCAGGATGGGGTTGTCATCGATGACCTCGCCCTGCGGGCTGCGGGTACCCATCTGCCAGCAGCGATCGATGACTTCCTGGGCGCGGCGCTGCATCTCCGGATTGCCCCGCTGCACCGAAGCGAAATCCAGTTCCGCGGCATTGGTTCCGGTGGCCATGCTGGAGGCGGCCCCTCCGCCCAGCCCGATGAGCATGCCCGGCCCCCCGAGCTGGATGAGCAGCGTGCCGGCGGGAAATTCCACCTTGTGGGAATCGCGGGCGGCGATGTTGCCCACGCCGCCGGCGATCATGATGGGCTTGTGGTAGCCCCGCACGCACCCCTGGACCTCCTGCTCATAGGTGCGGAAGTAGCCCGCCAGGTTGGGACGGCCGAACTCGTTGTTGAACGCCGCCGCGCCGATGGGCCCCTCGATCATGATGGATAGTGCCGAGGCGATGCGCTCCGGGCGCCCATAGTCCCGTTCCCAGGGTTGTTCGAAGCCCGGGATGCGCAGGTTGGACACCGAAAACCCCGCCAATCCGGCCTTGGGCTTGGCGCCGCGGCCGGTGGCGCCCTCGTCGCGGATCTCGCCGCCGGAGCCCGTGGCCGCGCCCGGAAAGGGCGAAATGGCAGTGGGATGGTTGTGGGTCTCCACCTTGGCCAGGATGTGGGCAAGTTCCTCGCGCCACGTCCAGGCACCGTCGGGACCGGGCATCAGGCGGCGAACCACGGCCCCCTCGATCACCGCGGCGTTGTCCGAATAGGCCACCACCGTGCCCTCGGGGTGGGCGCGGTGGGTCTCGCGGACCATGCCGAACAGCGTCTGTTCGCGCGCCACGCCGTCGATCTCCCACGAGGCGTTGAAGATCTTGTGGCGGCAGTGCTCCGAATTGGCCTGGGCGAACATCATCAATTCCACGTCGGTGGGATTGCGGCCGATACGGGTGAAATTCGCCACCAGGTAGTCGATCTCGTCCCCGGACAGGGCCAGGCCCAGTTCGCCGTTGGCGGCCTCCAGCGCAGCACGCCCGCCGTCCATCACATCCACCGTGGCCAGGGGTCGCGGCGGGTAGTGGTGGAACAACGCATCGGCGTCGCCCGGATCGTGCAGGACCGATTCCGTCATGCGATCGTGGAGCAGCGGCAGCAACGCCGCGTGATGCCCGGCATCGATCCCGCCCGGGCAGTCGAGCCGGAAGGCGGTGCCGCGCTCGATCCGTACCACTTCCGCAAAGCCGCACTGGCGCGCGATCTCCGTGGCCTTGGAGGACCAGGGCGAGATGGTGCCCAGGCGCGGTGTCACCAGCCACAGCTCGCCGGTCGGCAGCGGCGCCGGGCTGATGCCGCCCAGCAGATCCCCCAGCCGGCCCTGGACCCCCGTCGTCAGCGGCGCAGACAGCTCGATAAAATACTGGTGCTCCGCGCTCACCCCCCGCAGCCACGGCAGGACACGATTCAGGGACTGGCGCAGGCGCGCGAGGCGCCCTTCCGACAGGGCGGCGCGGCCGCGAAGCTTGAGGATTTCTGGCATGGCAAGGGCGTAGCGGCGGGACGGGCTGGAAAGGGCGAATTATAGCGGAGCGGGTCATCCCGCCCGCGGGGCCTTGTTCCTGCGCCTTCCGCCCCCATGAATACTGGAACCATCCAGAACAGGGAAACGAGACATGTCCGAATTTTCCGTCGACGTCGGCAGCCAGGACTTCCAGCAGAAGGTGATCGAAGCTTCCCGGCGCGTACCCGTGGTGGTGGACTTCTGGGCACCCTGGTGCGGGCCGTGCCGCACGCTGGGACCCATCCTGGAGAAGCTCGCGGGCGAATTCCAGGGCCGCTTCATCCTCGCCAAGGTCAATTCCGATCAGGATCCGGAACTCTCGATGCAATACGGCGTGCGCGGCATCCCCGCCGTCAAGGCCTTCGTGGATGGAAGGCTGGCCGACGAATTCACCGGCGCGCTACCCGAATCGGCGGTACGGGAGTTCCTGCAGAGCCTGATGCCCTCCCCTGCGGAACCGCTGCGCCAGCAGGCCCGGCAAGCCCTGGCCCGGGGCGATGCGCCCGCCGCCCGCAGACTGCTCGGCGAGGCGGTTCAACTCGACCCCCGCAACGAAGCCGCCCGCCTCGACCTTGCCGAACTGCTCGTCACCACCCGGGATTTCGACGACGCCCGGTCCATCCTGGACGAGATCGCCCCCGGGGCCCGCGACGGCGCCAGGCTGGAAGCCTTGCAGGCACGGCTCACCCTTGCGCGGGCAAGCTCCGGGGATGCCGATCCGGCAGCCCTGCAGGCACGCATCGCCGCCGATCCCGGCGATCTGGAGGCACGCCTGGAGTGGGCCAATCTCCTCGCCCTCTCCCAGGAATACCGCCCGGCCATGGACCAGCTTCTGGAGGTGGTCCGTCGCGACCGCGGCTTCCGCGACGACGCCGCTCGCACCACCCTGGTGGCGCTGTTCAACCTGCTCGGCTCCGACAGCGACCTGGTGCGCGAATACCGCCGCGAACTCGCTGCGGCGCTGAATCGCTGAGCGGCCCATCACTCCGGTCCCGTATCCGCGGGAGCGGCCGCACCCGCTCCCGTTTCTCGCGCTTCCCTCTGCACTTCCCCTCTCCCCCCCGTCCGACCTTCGCGCTGCACCAAACGGATTAGCCCACCAAGCCAATTGCGCTGCCATGACGATTGGCATGAAATACGCGCCATTCTAGGGACGGATGCGGGTCCCGGCGCAGACCGGCACCCGCGGTGCAGAGAACAAATATGCAAGTCTTCAGCAACACACACTCCCCTCGGCATATCGGCGCCCGGGTGGCCGCCACCCGCACATCGGTTGCCGCCGTCGCCCTGGCCGCCGGGTTGGCCTTCGCGCCGCCTGCGTGCGCCATGTCGTCTGTCGCCACATGGTCCTTGCCGGCGGCACCGTCGCATGCCGTGGGAAGTTGGCAGGTCGCGATGCCACGGCTGCCCATCGGCGGCCATGCCCAACCCGTGGCGCCACGGCTCAGGCCCTACCTGCCGGAATTGCGCGACGCTTCCGCCCTGTTCCTCCCGCGGATGGAAGGGGTCACGACGCCCTGGTTCTCCGCCACGGACCCGGGTCGCGCGGTGCATGCCGCCGTGTTCGAACGGCCCTCGCGCCTCGCGCTACCGGCATCCTCCGAGCCGCTCCAGGCGGTACGTCCCACCGGATCGGCCGACAGCCTCGTGCTCGCCCTTGTTGACGCGGTGTTCGGCTCGACCCCCTCCGAGCGCGTCCTGGGCGCGACACGCCTGATCGAACCGCTGCTGGGCACCAGCGTCGGTCCGCAGCCGATCAGGTTCGCCAGCGCTGGCTCGTCCCTGAACATCGACCACACCTCCGACACGGCACCCGCCCACCGGGACCCATGGGGCATGCTCATGGGCGGCGCGGCGCTGTTCGCCTTCAGCGTGCACCGCCGCATATCCAGCGCGACATAGTTGCCGGTTCCAGGCGCGCGGTGCGGCGCCGTCCCTGCCGGATCGCACCCGGTCCTCAGCCCGTGAACGCCTGAATCCCCGTCTGCGCCCGGCCCAGGATGAGGGCGTGGATGTCGTGGGTGCCCTCGTAGGTATTCACCACTTCAAGATTCACCAGGTGGCGGATCACCCCGAACTCGTCGGAAATCCCGTTGCCGCCCAGCATGTCCCGCGCCACGCGGGCGATCTCCAGCGCCTTGCCACAGGAATTGCGTTTCATGATGGAGGTGATTTCCACCGCCGCCGTGCCCTCGTCCTTCATGCGGCCCAGGCGCAGGCAACCCTGCAGCCCCAGGGTGATCTCCGTCTGCATGTCGGCGAGCTTCTTCTGGATGAGCTGGTTGGCGGCCAGCGGACGGCCGAATTGCTTGCGGTCCAGCACGTATCGCCGCGCCCGATGCCAGCAGTCTTCGGCGGCGCCCAGCGCGCCCCAGGCGATGCCGTAGCGCGCCGAATCGAGACAGGCAAAGGGCCCTTTCAGGCCGCTCGCCCCGGCCAGCAGGTTTTCCTGCGGCACGAACACCTCGTCCAGAAGGATCTCTCCGGTGACCGAGGTGCGCAGTCCCACCTTGCCGTGGATCACCGGCGCGCTCATCCCCGCCCAACCCTTCTCCAGAACGAAGCCGCGTATCTTCCGGTCTTCGGTCTTCGCCCAGACGATGAACACGTCGGCGATGGGGGCGTTGGAAATCCACATCTTGGTACCGTTGAGCCGGTAGCCCCCCTCCACGGCCCGGGCACGGGTGACCATCCCGCCCGGGTCGGAGCCGTGGTTGGGCTCGGTCAGGCCGAAGCAGCCGATCCATTCCCCGCTGGCCAGGCGCGGCAGGTAGCGACGCCGCTGCGCCTCGGTGCCGAAGCGGAAGATAGGCAGCATCACCAGGGACGACTGCACGCTCATCATGGAGCGGAAGCCGGAATCCACGCGCTCGATCTCGCGCGCGATCAGGCCGTAGCTGACGTGGTTCAGCCCCGCGCCCCCGTACTCCTCGGGAATCGTCGGCCCCAGCAGGCCGAGCGCGCCCATCTCGCGGAAGATCGAGGGGTCGCCGTGCTCGTCCCGAAACGCCTTGAGCACCCGCGGCTGCAGCCGCTCGCGGCAAAACCGGGCCGTGCTGTCACGGATCAGGCGCTCCTCGGACGTCAGTTGCTGCTCCAGCAACAACGGATCGGCCCAATCGAACGTGGTCGTGGACGCGGTGTCGGTCACATGTCTTCTCCTTGACCGCTGCCGCGGAGAAGCCGCAGCCAGCCGCCCGACTCTAGCGCAATTGCGCTGCCGCGGAGCACGCGGCACCACGCCCGCGCGCCGTGCGGCACCGTCGCCGCCTTGCAGCTTGTGTTCCCCTCCACGAACTCCCGGTCGCCTTGCGCGCGACCGGCCCTTGGGGCATAGTGCGCCCTTTTTTCGTCCCGCCCGCCATGCTGCCGACCATCGAACAACGCATCGCCGAGGAACTGGGCGTCCGACCGGGGCAGGTGCGCGCCGCCGTCGCGCTGCTCGACGACGGTGCCACGGTGCCGTTCATTGCCCGCTACCGCAAGGAAGCCACCGAGGGGCTGGACGACACCCAGTTGCGCACCCTGGAGGAACGAGGAACAGCAAAAACTCACCCCCGAGCTTCGCGACGCCCTCGAGGGTGCCGGCACCAAGCAGCGCCTGGAAGACCTCTACCTGCCCTACAAGCCCAAGCGCCGCACCAAGGCCCAGATCGCCCGCGAGGCCGGGCTGCAGCCGCTGGCCGATGCCTTGCTGGCCGACCCCACCCTCCTCCCCGAAGCCGAGGCCATGAAGTACGTGGTTGCGGAAAAAGGAATCGCCGACGTTGCCGCGGCCCTGGAAGGCGCCCGCCATATCCTGGTCGAGCGCTTTGCCGAAGACGCCGAACTGCTCGGCCGCTTGCGCACCCATCTCGTGGACCACGGCGTGCTCACCTCGCGGGTGGTGTCGGGCAAGGAACAGGAAGGCGCCAAGTTTCGCGACTGGTTCGACTTTGCCGAACCCATCCGCCAGATTCCCTCCCACCGGGCGCTCGCCCTGCTGCGCGGCCGTAACGAGGGTGTGCTGCGCCTGGCCCTGAAGCTCCCCGAGGAACTGGCCGAGAGCCCCGCCCCGGGCCCCAACGCCTGCGAACGCATGGTGGCGGCGCGCTTCGGCCTGCGCGACGGCGGCCGCCCCGCCGACCGCTGGCTGCTGGACACCGCCCGCTGGGCCTGGGTGGTGAAGCTCTCCCTCTCCCTGGAGCTGGAACTGGTGTCGGAGTTGCGCGAACGCGCCGAGGCGGAAGCCATCCGCGTCTTCGCCCGCAACCTCCACGACCTGCTGCTCGCCGCGCCCGCCGGGCCGCGGATCACCATCGGCCTGGACCCGGGCCTGCGGACCGGCGTCAAGGTCGCCGTGGCGGACGCCACCGGCAAGCTGACCGACGCGACCACCATCTACCCCCACGAGCCCCGCCGCGACTGGGACCGTTCCATCGCCACCCTGGCCGCCCTGGCAGCGCGCCACGGGGCGCAACTCGTGGCCATCGGCAACGGCACCGCCTCGCGGGAGACCGACCGGCTCGCCGCCGAGCTGATGCGCCGCCATCCGGAGCTGAAGCTGCAGAAGGTGATGGTGTCGGAAGCCGGCGCCTCGGTCTATTCCGCCTCCGAACTGGCGGCGCGGGAATTCCCCCAACTGGACGTGAGTCTGCGCGGCGCCGTGTCCATCGCCCGACGCCTGCAGGATCCGCTGGCGGAACTGGTGAAGATCGACCCCAAATCCATCGGCGTCGGACAGTACCAGCACGACGTCAATCAGACGCGGATGGCCCGCAGCCTGGACGCCGTGGTGGAAGACTGCGTCAATGCCGTGGGCGTGGATGTGAATACCGCCTCCGCCCCCCTGCTGGCCCGGGTGTCGGGGCTCAGTGCCGGCCTTGCCGCGGGCATCGTGGCGCACCGCGACGCCAACGGCCCGTTCCGCAACCGCGGCCAGTTGCGTGCGGTATCGCGCCTGGGCGAAAAGACCTTCGAGCAGGCCGCAGGCTTCCTGCGCATCCGCGACGGCGACGACCCGCTGGATGCCTCCGGCGTGCATCCCGAATCCTATCCGGTGGTCAATCGCATCCTGCAGGAGCTCGGCCGGCCGATCCACAAGCTGCTGGGTGACGGCCGCACCCTGCGCGCCATGGACCCCCAGCGCTTCACCGACGAGCGTTTCGGCCTGCCCACCGTGCAGGACATCCTGCGGGAACTGGAAAAGCCGGGGCGCGACCCGCGCCCGGAATTCCGCAACGCCAGCTTCCGCGAGGGCGTGGAAGACCTGAAGGACCTGGAGCCCGGCATGCTGCTGGAAGGGGTGATCAGCAACGTCACCAACTTCGGCGCCTTCGTGGACATCGGCGTCCATCAGGACGGCCTGGTGCATGTCTCGGCCTTGTCCAACCGCTTCGTGCGCGACCCGCGGGAGGTCGTCAAGGCGGGCGACGTGGTCAAGGTGAAGGTGCTGGAGGTGGACCTGGCCCGCAAACGCATCGCCTTGACCATGCGCCTGGACGACGAGCCGGTGCAGCGTGAGCCCGAGGCACGGCGGCCGGACGCCGGTCAAGGCCGCACCGCGCCGGCGAAGCGGCCGCGTCCCGTCGGCGGCGCCGGCGAACGCCCCCGCAGCCCCGCACCCCAGGGTGCCCTGGCCGAGGCCCTGGCCCGGGCGCTCAAGCGCGGCTGAGCGGACAGGCACCGGCAACACTGCGGCGGTCAACCCGACCCGGGGGCGCTGCCGCTGGCGTTACAATCCCGCAACAATTCCCGCCCCCCGTACTGTCTCATCCATGATCACCCTCTACGGCATCCGCAACTGCAGCACCATGAAGAAGGCCTTCGCCTGGCTCGATGAGCAGGGCATCGAATGGCAGCTTCATGACTTCAGGAAGCAGGGTGTAGACCCCAAGCGGTTGCACCAGTGGGCTGCGGCGCTGGGCTGGCGCACGCTGCTGAACACCCGCGGCACCACCTGGCGCAGCCTCACCCCCGAGCAGCAGGCCGACATGACGGCCGGCAAGGCTCTCCAGCTCATGGAGGAGCATCCCTCCCTCATCCGCCGTCCGGTCCTGGAGGCCGATGGGCGCCTGGCGGTGGGCTTCGAACCGGCCATCTTCGCGAGCGTTCTGCGTGGCTGAGTCCTCCGAAAACGCCGACGCCCCCGAGGAAGGGCTGCTGCACCGCTTCCTGTTCGAGGAACTGAACATCCGCGGCGCCGTGGTGCAACTGCACGGAGCGTGGCAACGCATGCACGCGCAGCGCGGCTACCCACCCCCAGTCCTGGCGCTGCTGGGGGAACTGGCCGCGGTGGCCACGCTCATCGCCGGCAATCTCAAGCAGCCCGGCAGGCTCAGTTTCCAGATCCAGGGAGAGGGACCCGTGCGCATCCTGGTGCTGGACTGCACCGCGGCGGAAAACCATGACGGCGGCGCAAGAGGCAAGCGCGTGCCGCTGGGCATCCGCGGCATGGCGCGGGGCGAGGTTCGCGGCACGGTTCGGTCCCTCTCCGCCCTGTTGGGCAGTGGACGGATCACCCTCACCTTGCAGCCCGAAGCCCTGCCGCGGGTCTGGCAGAGCGTGGTGCCACTCCATGGCGACACGCTGGCCGAGGTGCTCGGACACTACCTGGAGCAGTCGGAACAGCAGCCCGCTTGGCTGTTCCTGTGCGCCACCGCCGAAGCCGCCTGCGGACTGTTCCTCCAGAAGCTGCCCGATGCCGACGACCGCGATCCCGACGGCTGGAACCGCATCGTGACCCTGGCGGACACCGTGGCCGCAGGCGAACTCGCGTCACTTGCGGCCGAGGACCTGCTCGGGCGCCTGTTCCCGGGGGAGACCCTGCGGTTGTTCAAACCGCGGCCGGTCCGCTACGACTGCCCCGAGGACTGGGACAAGGTGCGCAACATGCTGCGTGCCCTCGGCCGTGACGAAGTGCAGGCCATCGTCGCAGAACACGGCGCGGTCGTGGTGCGCGACGATATCTGCAACCGCGAATACCGCTTCGACGCCGACGCCATTGCGGCGCTGCTCGGCGCCGACCTCCCGCCACCTCCGGGGGTGCACTGAAGCGGCGTGGGCGCGTCAGCCCACTGCCGTCAGCGGGCCGCCGGGGGCTTCTTCCACCGCATTCGCCAGACCCCGAAAGCAGCGGCTGCGGTCTCCCGGGCAAGCGCGTGATGCCCGGCGCCGCCGGCGGGGAACGCCGTCAGGGGTGCCGGGGCGGGGGTGCCGTGGTGTGCGTCCGATGCTGACGAATCCGCTCCTCCAGCCACTGCCACGCCTCGCGTTCGGCGGGGCCGCCGGTCTTCTCCACCGCCGAGGCGAGATAGGCCATCTCGCGCGCGATCTTCTCCGCCGGCAACATGCGCAGGCGGCTGACCAGGATGGCGGCCTCGATGACGGCCGCCTGGGCGCGGTTGAAGCCGCGGAAGGGCGCGTGGGTGGCCTCGAACACGCGGCGCATCACCAGGCGCGGGCGCAGTTCGTCGTCCTCCACCCGCTCCAGGGCCAGCTCGGCGTGCGCCAGGCTGTCGCGCAGTCGCGCGCAGAACACCCGCTCGGCGGGGACGGTGGCCCAGTCGTTGCGTCCGGTGAGGGCACCGGCAAAGACGCGCACATCGTCCGTGTAGTTGAGCACGGCGCAGCGCGAGTACAGGATGTTGTTGAGCGTGGTGGACGGCTTGAACGGTAGCAGCACCAGCAGGTCCTCATCCTCCTCGTGGTGATGATGCGCACCCATGGGGGTGATCTGGATGCGTCCCCCGGGAGCCTGGGTGGTGATGATGGTTTCAAAGATCATGGGTTGGCTTCAACTGTCGCGCGCCCGGCCTCCTGCGTGCTCCAGGGCCCGGCGTGCGTGGTCACTCCCCGGTGCATGTGGGGCACGTCGCAATCGCAATCATGGTAGCGCATCGGCGCGGCGGAAAACCCGAACAGGCTCTTTCCAGATCCCCGTCCCATGTCGCGGCCACGGCCCCTGCGGCGTGCACACCGTCAGGCTAGAATTCGCGTTGCGCGCCGACGGGTGCGCCTGGATTGCGCATGCGCGGGTGCATGTCCCGTTGCTCACTTTGCTCACTACCGATCCGACCGTCGCCTTGTCACCCGAGAACATCCACTCCGTATTCGAACGCCTTGCCCACGCGAACCCCGCGCCGGCCAGCGAACTGGAATACGCCACGCCGTTCCAGCTTCTGGTCGCGGTCATCCTCTCGGCCCAGGCGACGGACAAGGGCGTCAACGCCGCCACGCGGCGCCTGTTCCATGACGCCGGGACACCGCAGGCCACGGCCGCGCTCGGCGTGGAAGGACTGGAGCCGTACATCCGCACCATCGGCCTTTTTCGCAGCAAGGCGCGCAACGTCGTGGCCACGGCGCAACGGCTGCTGGAGCGCCACGGCGGCGAAGTGCCCCGGGACAGGGAGGCGCTGGAGGCGCTGCCCGGCGTGGGCCGCAAGACCGCCAACGTGGTGCTGAACGTGGCCTTCGGCGAACCCACCATCGCAGTGGACACCCACATCTTCCGCGTTGCCAACCGCACCGGGCTGGCGCCGGGAAAGGACGTGCGCGCCGTGGAAGAGGCGCTGCTGCGCAACGTCCCCGAACCGTACCGGCTGCACGCCCATCACTGGC
This sequence comes from Betaproteobacteria bacterium, assembly GCA_016208415.1. Classification (GTDB taxonomy): domain Bacteria; phylum Pseudomonadota; class Gammaproteobacteria; order Burkholderiales; family Rhodocyclaceae; genus JACQYB01. The sequence goes on from JACQYB010000032.1 coordinate 34,055, forward strand.
TGATCCTCCATGGCCGCTACGTCTGCAGGGCGCGAAATCCGGCGTGTGCCCGATGCCTGATCCGCGATCTGTGCGAGTATCCGCACAAGACCGCGAGCTGACCGATCCGACGAGCCCCAAGACACTGCCGCCCCAAGACATTCCTTCTTCAACCCGATGAAACTGCGCGCTGCCACGGCCCTCGCCGACATGACCCGCCCCGACCCGGCCATCGTGGCGGAGGTGGTGAGGCAGGCACTGCAACGCGCCGACACGGAAGTCGCCACCAGCATCCTGCTGTTGCTGACCAGCGATTTCGCGCGCAACGCCCATGCGGCGGTGAGCGCCGCCGCCCACGCCGGCCATTGCCTGCAGGTCGTGGGTTGCTGCGTTCCCGGCCTGTGCACGGAGAGTGACTGGATCCTGGACCGCCCCGGCGCCGCCGCGCTGGTCCTGGCGGGCGGGGCGAGCCTCGGTCCGGCCGGGGACCAGGCCCAGCCGCTGCTCAGCTTCGCCACCCCTCAGGGCGCCACCCCCCACTGGCTGGCCGCGGCGCCCCAGCGCTGGGGGGTGCTGTCCTCCGACGCCCGGGGACAGCAGGGCGGGCGCGTGTGGGCCCACGACAAGCTGGTGGACTCGGGCCGTCACGAGACCGCGGTGTCGGGCGCCCTGGGTTGCGCCGGCGTGTCCCGCGGGCTGGAGATCCTGTCGGAGCCGTTGCCCGTGACCGCCATCGATCACCACGATCTGCTGCGCCTGGGCGCCCACCCGGCGCTGGAGGTGCTGGAGCGTCGCCTGCCCACGGAACTGCGCGAGCATGACGGCGTGCCGCTCCACCTGCTCTACGCCGCGGTCGCCGAATCCGGCCTCCCGCCGGACTTTGCCCGCGCCAACCACCGCCTCATCCCGCTGGCCGGGATCAATCCCGACGAAGGCTCGGTGGTGCTCGCGCAGCCCGTGGCCGCCGGAACACCGCTGTTCTGGTGCATGCGCTCGCCGCTGGCCGCGCAACGGGACATGCGGCGCACCCTCGACGAACTGGACCTGCGCCTGGGGGCGCGGCCCGATTTCGGCATCCTGTTCTCCTGCCTGGGACGCGGCCCGTACTACTACGATGGAGTGGACCGCGACCTGGAGATCATCCGCGAACGCCACCGCGGCATGCCGCTGATCGGCGCCTACGGCGCCGGGCAGATCGCCGCCGCAAACGGGGTGAACCACCTCGTCCAGAACAGCGTCGTCCTCGCCCTCTACCACGCCCATGTTTAATCCCACCCGCGACCAGGTGCGGCAGTTCTTCATCGATGCCTGGCGCAAGGAGCGCGAACGCCAGCCCCTCTCGCCCCTGGAGGATCTGGCGGTGGGGGTGGTGCAGCTCCACCCCGAGTACCTCGGCGCGCTGGAAGGCGGCGAAGCCGCGCTGGCGCGCGACTACCCGCCGGAGCAGGGCGAGACCAACCCCTTCCTGCACCTGTCGCTGCATCTCGCCATCGAGGAGCAGATGTCCATCGACCAGCCCCCGGGCATCCGCAAGGCTTTCGATGTCGCCCGCGCCCGACTCGGCGACAACCACCGGGCGCTGCACGTGTTGCTGGACTGTCTGGCGGAAACCGTCTGGCGCGCGGAGCGCGACCACAAGGCGCCGGACGGCCTGGCCTACCTCGAATGTGTGCGCCGCGGGAGCGACAAAGGCTGACCTGGCCGCAACCTGCTCCGGACCCGGGCCCGGGCTTCAGGCCGCCCGCCTGCCAGCCGCTCAGCGCGCCGGCAAGACAGCCCCCCGGTCAGCGATTCACATCCACCACCACGCGGCCGCGGATCGTGCCGGCGAGCAACTCGCTCGCCGCGGACACGGCCTCGGCGAGGGCGATTTCCCGCGTCAGGGCGTCCAGCGTCGGCGCATCGAGATCGGCGGCGAGTCGCGCCCACGCCTGAAGGCGCACGGCCTTCGGCGCCATGACGCTGTCGATGCCATAGAGCGTCACGCCGCGCAGGATGAACGGCGCCACGGTGGCGGGAAAATCCATGCCCTGCGCCAACCCGCAGGCCGCCACGGCGCCGCGGTAGCGGGTGGTGGCGCAGGCGTTGGCCAGGGTATGGCTGCCCACCGCATCCACGACGCCGGCCCAGCGCTCCTTGCCGAGGGGTTTCCCCGGCGCTGAGAGTTCCGCCCGGTCCATCACCTCCGCCGCGCCCAGGGACTTGAGGTAGTCCGCTTCCGCCGGTCGTCCCGTGGAAGCCACCACCCGGTAGCCGCGCCGCGCCAGCAGCGCGATGGCCACACCCCCCACCCCGCCGCCGGCACCGGTGACCAGCACCTCGCCGTCGCCGGGGCGGATGCCATGCCGCTCCAGCGCCGTCACACACAGGGACGCAGTGTAGCCGGCGGTGCCGATGGCCATGGCCTGGCGGGTAGAGAAGGGCGCCGGCAGCGGGACCAGCCAGTCGCCACTCACCCGCGCCCGCTGGGCCAGTCCGCCCCAGTGGGACTCGCCCACGCCCCAGCCGTTGAGCACCACCCTGTCGCCGGGATGCCAGTCGGCATGGCTGCCGGCTTCCACGACGCCGGCGAAATCGATGCCGGGCACCATGGGCCACTTGCGCACCACGGGCGCCTTGCCGGTAATGGCCAGGGCGTCCTTGTAATTGACCGTCGAGTAGTCGATGCGCACCGTCACGTCGCCGTCGGGCAGCGCGGAGTCGTCGAGTTCGGTGACGTCGGCGCGAGTGGCACCGTCGGCCTTGCTGAGCAGGATGGCTCTGAACATGTCTGGCTCCTCTGGATGTTGCGGATGCCGCCCCGCCGTCGGGGTGCAACGGCGGCGCATCCCGCGGGGCAATCATAAGGCCCGCGCGAACACCATGGGAGAACGAGGCAAGTGATGGTCAGAATGGGCAGCAGACCGCTGCGCACCCCTGGACGGGGATCGCCGTGGTGGCGCGCCGAAGCGCCAGGCCGGCGCGGCCCGCCCGGTCAGCCGGCCAACGCTTCGGCGCAGGACACGGACTTCTCCGGCAAGGCGCCCACGGCAGGGGGGAGGCGGTAGTGGTTTTCGGTCATCAGATCCACGCCGCACTGTAGTTGCTCCACCCAGTCGATGAAACGATTCACCATATCCTTGCCGACGAAGCGCGCGCCGTGCTGGGGAACGATCATCTCGATGTCCAGGCCGCGCACCATCCTGGCCCACAGCCGGCACACCTTGTTGGAGATCATGTAGCGGCGGTGGAAGGGGGCCATCAAGGGCAGGTGAATGTTGAAATCGGGAACCACCTCGCAGGCCAGGTCGTGGGGCATGAGGGAAGCGCCCAGATCGCCGCTGAAGAGGCTCTTCGACACCGGATCGTAGAACTGGAAGTTGCCTTCGGAATGCAGGAAGTGCGCCGGCACCGCCTGCACGAAGGACTGTCCCAGCGGAATGTTCATGCCGCAGTCGGGAATGCCGAAGATGCGCTCGCCCAGGTCGCGGCCGGTGGTGAAATGCGGCACGAAGCGCGTCCACAGCGACGAGATCATGATCTTGCAACTGGTCACCACCACCCACTTGTTGAGGGAGGCGATGATGTCCGGGTCGGGGTGGGAGGCCAGGATGTAGTGCAGTCCCCGCGACGGGAAGTAGCGCTGCATGGCCATGAGCAGCGCGTTGTAGGTCATGTTGCCACCGGGATCGATCAGGGCGCCGGTGCCACCGTCGACGATCAGGAACTGGTTGGACTGCACGGTGTTGTCGTGCTTGTCATCCACCAGGTCGTAGAAGGCCAGGCACACGTGCCGGCCATCGTTGTAGAGTTCCACAGCCATCGGCTTGCCGCCCCTCCGGTTTGCGGCTTGCCGGCGCCCGGGAATGCTCCCCCGGACGCCGGTTCCCCGCGCTTCTTGTTCGCCGCCCGAAGGCGACGTGCCGCCGATTCCCACGCCGCTGCTGGCGCTTTTGCGGATGCATGCCGGCGGCCTTCCCTGCACCCGCGGTTCCTGCCCGGCAAGCGATTCCCGCCCGCCGAAGTCTTGTTTCACATGAGCATTGCTTATAGAGACCTTTACGTCGCCTGCGCCTTCGAACTTGAGGACACTCGCAAACCCTGAAGGCAACGGGCCCAGGGCGCCCCGCCCATCACCCCTGCTGCGGTGGCGCCACCTTCATCACTTCGGCGATGCTGGTCATGCCCGCTGCGACTTTCATGGCACCGCTGATGCGCAGCGGCTTCATGCCTTCCCGGTAGGCCGCCTCGCGCAGCCGCGCCACTTCGGTCTCGGCGGTCACCAGCTTGCGCAGCGCGGGGCTCATGACGAGCACCTCGTAGAGGCCGACCCGTCCCTGGAAACCCGTCATGCGGCAATCCAGGCAGCCCGGCGCGTGGTGCAGCGTGCGCGGCGTGGCGGCCTTCCACGGCGACACCAGTTCCCGCCAGCCGGCCAGATCCTCCTCCGCCACATCCACCGGCTGCTTGCAGTGGGGACAGAGCGTGCGCACCAGGCGCTGCGCCATCACACCCAGCAGCGTGGAATTGAGCAGGTAGGCCGGCACACCCAGGTCCAGCAGCCGGGTGACGGCGCTGGGGGCATCGTTGGTGTGCAGGGTGGACAGCACGAGATGGCCGGTGAGGGCCGACTGGATCGCCATTTCGGCGGTTTCCAGGTCGCGGATCTCGCCAACCATGATGATGTCCGGGTCCTGGCGCATGAGCGCCCGCAGGCCCTGGGCGAAGCCGGTGTCCAGCGCCGCCTGCACCTGCATCTGGTTGAAGGCGGGCTCGATCATCTCGATCGGGTCCTCCACCGTGCACACGTTCACCTCCGGCGTCGCCAGTTGCCTGAGCGTGGAGTACAGGGTGGTGGTCTTGCCCGAGCCGGTGGGGCCGGTGACGAGGATGATGCCGTTGGGCTGGGCGGTCATGGCGTTCCAGCGCACCAGGTCGTCCTCGGAGAAGCCCAGTTCGCCGAAGTCGCGCACCAGCACCTCGGGGTCGAAGATGCGCATCACCAGCTTCTCGCCGAAGGCGGTAGGCAGGGTGGAAAGACGCAGTTCCACCTCCTGGCCTGCGGGGGTGCGCGTCTTGATACGCCCATCCTGGGGGCGGCGCTTCTCCACCACGTCCATGCGGCCGAGGATCTTGATGCGGCTCACCATGGCGTGCATCACCGGCATGGGGATCTGGTAGACCTGATGCAGCACGCCGTCGATGCGGAAGCGCACGTAACCCAGGTCGCGTCGCGGCTCCAGGTGGATGTCGCTGGCGCGGCTGTCGAAGGCGTACTGCCACAGCCAGTCCACGATGTGGACGATGTGCTGGTCGTTGGCGTCGATGCTGGCCTTGGACTTGCCCAGTTCCACCAGTTGCTCGAAGTTGGAAAGCCCGCTGCTCGCGCCGCTCTGGCTGGCGCCGCGCACCGAGCGGGCAAGGTTGAAGAACTCCACCCGGTAGCGGGCGATGTCGACCGGATTGGCGATGACGCGCCGGATGCGCTTGCCCAGCACCGGCTGCAGCTCGGTTTCCCACTCCCGCACGAAGGGCTCGGCGGTGGCGATGCTCACCTCTCGCGCCGAAACGTCCACCGGCAGGATGCCGAAGCGCGCCGCGTAGGCGTTGGACATCACCTCGGTGACGGTGGAGAAATCGATGCGCAGCGGGTCGATGTGCAGGTAGTCCAGCCCGCTCCAGCCGGCCAGCCATTCGGTAAGGGCTTCCAGCGTCAACGCCCGGTGGGGCGGCAGCGTGGCGCGCAGGCGGTGTTCCGCCAGCAACGTCAGCGGGTGGACATCGCCCTTCCAGAAGCGGCGCTCGCGGCGCAGCGCGGCGATGTCCTCGGCTACGGCGAGACCATCCGCCTCGATGGCGTCGACGATCTCATCCAGCGTGAGCCGGTGCTCCCGGCTGACGGGCCGGGCCTGGGCGGTAAGCATGGGGTGCGTTGTCCTCGTCCGCGACCGCCCACGCGGGCCGGTCGGCATTTGAGTTGGGTCAACGCCCCGATTGCGCCCACCTTTAGTGGCGCCTTCGTCGAAATGCGGTGCGTGCCGGCGCCGTGCCGAGGTGGAAACGCCGAAGGATGTGACGGGGCTGAAAGGCGGATCCCGCCTTTCAGCCCCTCAAGGCACCGGGAAAGTACATCGCCGTGAGGCTGCGCGAATGCACCGGCGAGGCCGGCACCTCGGCCTGGCTGCCGTAGCGGCGCCAGTCGCGCAGCCAGAAGATGTCGTCGCACAGTTCCAGCAGGCCGATGGTCTCGCGGTCGCCGATGAGGATGCCCTGCACACGCAGGCCCTGCTCCGCCCGGACCCGGCGCAGCAGTTCGGCCACCTCCCGGGTAACGCCGAATTCGCCGTCGCTGGCGATCACCAGGTCGGCGCGGCACCAGCCGTGCTCGGCCAGGCGCCTCACCGCCAGTTCGATGGCCTCGGCGATGTCCGTGCCACCGCCGAAGCTCTGGCCGATGAAGCCCAGCAGCCGTTCCAGGCCGTCGGCATCGAGTTCCAGGGCGTGCTCCAGCAGTTCCCCAGGCCCGCCGAAGGCCACCACATGGCAGGCCCGCCCCTGGCGCCGGGCGGCGCGCATGGCCTCCAGCACCACCGCCTTGGCCACGTTCTCCGGCGCCCCCTGCATGGAACCGGAGGTGTCCACGCAGACGATGATCGGCCCGGCCTCCAGCCGGTGGCCCGGCGCCGGCACCAGCCGCGGACGCCAGGTGTCGGCCTCGGTCAGCACCGTCACGACGCTGGAATCCTCGTCGTCGTAACAGAGCAGGTTGCGCTCCGCGCGCCTCGCGTGCCACAGCAACCGCAGCCGCCGATGGCCCAGCAGCGCCGACTCCGCCGGCAGCATGCGCGCGATGTCGGCCGAACGCTTGAGCCCGTGGGTCTCGCAGGGAATGTGGGGCAGGCGCAGCCATTGCTGGCGCGATACCCGTTCCCGCACCCGTTCGCGCCGCTCCTGCACCTCCACCACCGAGGCGCCCCACTCTTCCACCGCGCGCGAGCGGCCCAGGGCGCGGATGAGCCGGCGCAGCTCCTCCAGCCCGTCCAGCAGATCGCGGATGCGCAGCAGCTCCTGCCACGGGCCGCTGCGCAGCAGGCCCTGCACCGCCTGCCAGCGGGCGAACTGCGCCAGATCCCCCAGTTCCTCGAAGACGCGCAGCACCTCGTCGAATTCGCCGGTGGTGGCGTCCCAGTCGGCGGCGAATTCCGCGGCGGCACGCCGTGCGGCCCCGGCTTCGGTGTCGCCATGGCGGTCGCGGTGGTCGGGAATGCGGTTGAGGTGCCACAGCAGGCTGCGCGTCACCTGATCCGCGACGTCATCCTGCTGGCGGCAGTAGAGTGGCAGATCCAGTTCGCGCAGGCGGGTGGCCATGGGGTCGGCCACGTGGGATGCCAGCCAGGCGGCCAGGCCGTCCTGCGGCAGTTGCCCCTCGAACAGCGCCTCGCGCAGCGCCGCCACGCCCGCCAGCCGCGCCGGCAACGACCCGGCGGCGGTGATGATGGCGGGCAGCCACAGGCTGCGGGCGAGTTCCTCCAGCGGCGCCAGCAGCGTCTCCAGGGCGTCGGGACGAAAGCTGTCGCGATTCATGGCGCGCCGCGCCCGGTCACGGCTGGGCGGCGAAGTCCATGGGGATGGGATCGGGAGCCCGGCCGGCGGCGTCGTCGCGCCGCGGCAGGCGGCCGAAGCCTTCCTTCACGCGCTCGACCCTTGTTCGCAGCACCTGGACGGCATCGCGCGTGGCGCTCAGCGCCGTGCGGCCACTGGCCGCGTAGGCCGGCGCGATCCAGAGGTGTTCGGACACGGTGCGGGCGAAATCCGCCATCTGCGCCTCCAGCGTCCGCAGGTAGTCGTCGATGCGGGCGAGCAGTTCGTCCGTCTGCGCCGTGCGCGCGGCGATGTGGTGCGCCCCCCAGCGGCGGCGGTTCATCATGCTCGACAGGCGCGGCGCCACGTCCCCCGCCCCTGCTCCACCCAGTTCCCGCGCCAGGGTGAGCTTGCCGCTGTCGTCGAAGGCCAGGTCCTGGGCACTGGCTTCCTGCTCCAGGGTCGCCTCGAAGGCTTCCACCACCTGCGTCAGGCGCACCGGGTCGAGCCGGCCGTGGGTGCCGAGGCGGCGGCCGAACCACTCCGCCACCAGTCCTGCCTGCTGTGGGTGGTGGCAGGCGCAGAACTGGGTGAGCCACAGATCCCAAAGGGATACAGCGTCGCGTCCGTCGGTGAGCGCCGCAGTCTTGAGCAGGGCCACGATCTTGCGCCAGCGCCGGTCGGACACCGCCATGCCCTTCTCGGCCAGGAAGCCGCGCAGGTCGGTGAGCAGATCCACCACCTCCGCGGGCAGCGCCACCTCCTCCCGCGCCGCCGCCAGGGCCGCCAGTTCCGCTGGGGCGATGCGCAGTTCCGGCGCCACTTCCGGCAGGGCTTCCTCGGGCAGGGCCAGCAGCGCGCCGAAGGCATCGTCGCTGACGTGGTCCACCGCGCAGCGCAGCAGGAAACGGTCGTAGAAGGCGGCCAGCAGGTCCTCCTCGGGCACCTCGTTGGCGGCGCCCACGACGCAGATGAGCGGCGTGGGCAGGCGCCGCGCGCCGTTGTCGAACTCGCGCTCGTTGAGCAGCGTCAGCAGGGCGTTGAGGATGGCGCTGTTGGCCTTGAACACCTCGTCGATGAAGGCGATGGTGCAGGCGCCGCGCCAGCTCGCTCTTGGCGCTGCCGGGCGGGCCGATGAGCAGCAGGTGCTCGCCCGCCAGCGCCGCCAGCAACGCCAGGCGCACGGGGGTGTCGCGCTCCAGCAGGCCGCGGCCGAGGTGTTCGATGAGTCGGGCGAGTCGGGGTTTGGAGAAGCGTGCGGCCATGGCGGATTCGGATTCAGCCGGGACGAAACCCATGATAGCCGAACCCACCGGCTGACCGCGCAGCAGGCTACGCGCGCGGGCGGCCGCAGTGCCGCCCGCGATCAGGCGGGGATCAGGACACGCTGCCGAAGCTGGTGTCCTGCGCGAGGAACGGCGCCTTCAGCCCGGCCATGCGGCAGCCCTGGGCGATGGGCCCGCCGGGAAACAGCGCGTAAAGGTGCTTGATGCCGCCCCGGCTATGGAAATGCTCCTCCAAGGCGTCGTGGAGATCCCGCAAGCTGATGCTCGGCTCGTCCTCGTGGCGCGCGAAGTAGTTTTGCAGGCCCTTGATCGCCTCCCAGTGCTCCTCGCCGAGAACGATCCCTTCCGCCGCGGCGACGTGCTCCGCCTCTTCGCGGCGCCAGCCGGGGGGTGCATGGGGGAAGTCCGGGTCCATCGGAGCTTCGTTGATCGGCAGGTCGGAATCGTCGCAGGACAGATTCATCATGGTCTCGCCTCCTCTTGTCATTGCTGATGGGCTGATTTCAAGGTAGGCGACGGCGGGCGAGGGTGCAAGGCAAGAGGCGCCGTTGTCGCGGAGCGGGCGGCGCGGCGGCCGCCCGCGTCACGATCAGGCCGGGATCAGGACACGCTGCCGTAGTTGGGGTCGCAGGCGAGGAAGGGTGCCTTCAACCCGGCGATGCGGCAGCCCTGGCAGATGGGCCCGCCCGGGAAAAGCAAATACAGCTGCTTGATGCCGCCGCGGCTGTGGAAGTGCTCGTCCAGCGCATCGTGCAGGTCATGCACGTTGATGCTCGGCTGGTCTTCGTGGCGGGCGTAGTAGTTCTGCAGACCGTTTATCGCCTCCCAGTGCTCCTCGGTGAGGACGATCCCCTCCTCGAAGGCGACGCGCTCTGCCTCTTCGCAGGTCCAATCGAAGGGAGCATGGGGGAAATCCGGATCTATCGGCGCATGGATGATCGGCCGGCCAGGGTCGTCATGGGTAAGAATCATCATGGTGTCGTCTCCTCTTGTCATCCCGGATGGGGTGATTTCAAGGTAGGTGATGGCGGGCGAGGGTGCAAGTCCGGTTCGCACGACGCGGCGGTGGGGGTCGGCGACTCACCCGGCCCGCACTCAGGGGCCCGGCGCCAACGCCTTCCAACGCCTTCACTTGTCCGGCACTTCGATCCCGTGGGAGCGCAACCAGCGTTTGTCCAGTTCCCAGCGTACCGACTTGACGCCCGGCTGCTCCAGCACGATGGCGCGGGCTTCGTCCTGCATCTGCCCGAGGCGCGTCTGCGCGGCGACGAAGGCCGGATCGTTGGCGTTCATCACGTCCAGATCCGGCTGGACCGCCCGCAGGAAGTTCAGGGCGGGCACGTTCCTGTCACGGGGCGTGGTCATCACCGCCGCATCGCCCTCCGTGCGGATCACCCGGAACTGGTAGGGATAGGCCCGGAGCTGTTCGCTGGCCTCGCTCTCGATGGCCCGGTTCAGGTCCCGGGAGCGTTCGTCCGGACGCTGGACGAACCAGTCCAGCGCAAACGCCACCAGCACGGCCAGGACGATCCAGTGCCAGATCTTGAGCTTGGGCAGGCGTTTCAAGATGTTCCCCTTCCTGTCGCGTGATTGACGACACGATATGTGGTGACGCCGGTGGAGGCAAGGTGTCGGGATTTGCGCAACGGCGCCCCACGACCAGGGGCGGACAATTCGCTCAACGTGGTCCGGATCAGCCTTGGTCCGCCTGACCTGCCGTGCGCCGTGACAAGTTGCGGGTTACCGCCGCAACCCGGTGTCGATTTCCGCCACGTGGCCCAGGGGCAGCGCCGTGATGCGTTCCGCCAGCGGGAATCGCTCGCGGCCCGGATAGACCACCCAGAGGTGTTCCAGCCCCAGGTCGTCGATGGCGACATGCATGGAGCGGGTGGTGGCAGGGGCATCGGCGCACTTGAACTCAAAGCCGAGACGCCTTCCCCGGCGCATCAGCAACAGGTCCAGTTCGGCCCCGCGCTGGGTGGCCCAGAAATAGGCTCCCTGGTCGCCATGGGCGATCAGCGTCTGCTCCAGGGCGAAGCCCTCCCAACTCGCCCCGTAGCGTGGGTGGGCACGCAGGGCCGGCATGTCGGCAATGCCGAGGAAGTGGTGCAGCAGGCCGCTGTCGCGCAGGTAGACCTTCGGCGCCTTGACCTGCCGCTTCGCCAGGTTCTCATGCCAGGGCTGGAGGATCCTCAGCATGTAGGTGCCCGTCAGGATGTCGCGACCTGAAGCGCCAGGGTCGTCTTGCCTGTCTGCCGTGCTCCCAGCAAGGCGACGACCGGCGATTCCGTCAGGCGCAGGCGGATGTCGCTCAATAAGCCGGTCCTGGGAATTTGTTGTTGCATATCGCCGATCATATTGGCGATATGCAACGATTACAAGCCGCTGCACGGCACTCAGCGCCATGCCCCGGCGTATCGACGGGGCACGCGCCTCACCCCGGCAGGACGATCCTCGACCCACCCCCGCCCATCTCCAGCATGAGCTGGTTGATGCGCTTCACGAACCCCGCCGGATCTTCGAGTTGCCCGCCCTCCGCCAGCAGGGCCTGGTCGAACAGCACCGCGGCCCAGTCGTCGAAGTGCTTTTCCTCGCCGCGCAGGCGTTCCACCACCGGGTGGGTGGGGTTGATCTCCAGGATGGGAGCGGTGCCAGGGGCGTCCTGGCCCACGGACTTGAGGATGCGCGCCAGGTTGCCGCCGATGTCGTGCTCGTCGGCCACCAGGCAGGCGGGGGAGTCGGTCAGCCGGTGGGTGATGCGCACGTCCTTGACGCGGGCGCCCAGGCTGGTGCGGATGCGCTCCACCACGTCCTTCAGCGCGCCGGCCTGCTTCTCCTGCTCCTGCTTTTCCGCCGCGTCTTCCAGGCTGCCCAGATCCAGGCCACCCTTGGCCACGGAGGCCAGTGACTTGCCGTCGAACTCGGTGAGGTGGCCCACCACCCACTCGTCCACCCGGTCTGACAGCAGCAGCACTTCCACGCCCTTCTTGCGGAAGATCTCCAGGTGCGGGCTGTTGCGCGCCGCCAGGTGGGTGTCGGCGGTGATGTAGTAGATCTTGTCCTGGCCTTCCTTCATGCGCCCCACGTAGTCGGCCAGGGACACGCTCTCTTCCTGGCCCTCGCCGTGGGTGGAGGCGAAGCGCAGCAGTTTCGCCAGGCGCTCCTTGTTGGCGTGGTCCTCGCCCACGCCTTCCTTGAGCACGCGGCCGAATTCCTTCCAGAAGCCGGCGTACTTGTCCTTCTGGTTCTCGGCCAGGTCTTCCAGCAGGCCCAGCACCTTCTTGGTGCAGCCGGCGCGGATGGCCTCGATGTCGCGGCTTTCCTGCAGGATCTCGCGCGAGATGTTGAGCGGCAGGTCGGCCGAATCCACCACGCCGCGCACGAAGCGTAGGTACACCGGCATGAGCTGCTCGGCGTCGTCCATGATGAACACGCGGCGCACATAGAGCTTGATGCCGTGGCGCTGGTGGCGGTCCCACAGGTCGAAGGGCGCGTGGGCGGGGATGTAGAGGAGCTGGGTGTATTCCTGCCGGCCTTCCACCCTGGAGTGCACCCAGGCCAGGGGCGGTTCGAAATCGTGGCCGACGTGCTTGTAGAACTCCTGGTACTGCTCCTCCGTCACCTCGGACTTGGGGCGGGCCCACAGTGCGCTGGCGCGGTTGACCGTCTCGTCTTCGTCGCTGGGCAACTGCTTTTCGTCCTTCCACTCCTCCTTCTTCATGAGGATGGGCTGGACGATGTGGTCGGAGTACTTGCGGATGATCTGGCGCAGCTTCCAGCCCGAGGCCAGTTCGTCCTTGGCGTCTTCCACCGCGCGCAGGTGCAGGGTAATGTCGGTGCCGCGGCCGGCCTTTTCCGTCATCTCTACCGTGTAGTCGCCACCGCCCTCGGATTCCCAGCGCACCGCCTGATCGGTGCCGAGGCCGGCGCGGCGGGTGACGACCGTCACCTTGTCGGCAACGATGAACGACGAGTAGAAGCCGACGCCAAACTGGCCGATGAGGTTGGCGTCCTTGCGCTGGTCGCCGGTGAGCGACTGGAAGAACTCCTGGGTGCCCGACTTGGCGATGGTGCCCAAGTTGGTAATTACCTCGTCGCGGGACATGCCGATGCCGTTGTCCGACACCGTGAGCGTGCGCGCCTTCTCGTCGAAGCTGATGCGGATCTTCAGGTCGGCGTCGTTCTCGAACAGCGCGGCGTTGTTCAGCGCCTCGAAGCGCAGCTTGTCGCAGGCGTCGGAGGCGTTGGAAACCAGCTCCCGCAGGAAGATCTCGCGGTTGCTGTAGAGGGAGTGGATCATCAGGTGAAGCAGTTGCTTCACCTCGGTCTGGAAACCCAGGCGCTCGGGAGTGGTGGTATTGGTCATATTTTCGTGCTCCGAAGGAATGCGGGCGATATGGGGTCGGGGGACCGCTTTTCAACCCCTGCGAACACGACGGTCGCAGGGGTTGCGGAGTCACGTTGTGTGGGAGCGG